>JBBSCB010000003.1:0-141767 GCA_038250675.1 Gemmatimonadales bacterium | reverse complement strand
GTCTTCACCGGGCTCTCGATGGATATCGAGCAGGGGAGCTTCACGGCGCTGATGGGCCCGTCCGGCTCGGGTAAGTCCACGCTGCTCAACCTCATCGCCGGACTCGACAAACCCACCAGCGGCACCGTGCGGGTGGGCGACGCTGACGTGAGCTCGATGAGCGCGGCGGCGCTGGCCAACTGGCGGGCGCAGCATGTGGGGTTCGTGTTCCAGCAGTTCAACCTGCTGCCGGTGCTCACCGCGTACCAGAACGTGGAGCTCCCGCTCCTGCTCACCCGCCTCTCCAGGCGCGAGCGCGACGAGCGGGTGCGGATCGCGCTCGGCGTGGTAGGGCTGGATGACCGGCTCAAGCACTATCCCCGCCAGCTCTCTGGCGGTCAGGAGCAGCGGGTGGCCATCGCCCGCGCCATCGTGGCCGATCCCACGCTGGTGCTCCTCGACGAGCCGACCGGCCAGCTCGACGCCAAGAGCTCGCAGGAGGTGCTGGCGTTGCTGGGCCGGCTCAACGACGAGTTCGGCAAGACCATCCTGATCGTGACCCACGATCCGCAGGCCGCCGCGCGCGCCACGCGGCAGCTCCACCTGGAGAAGGGGACGTTCGTCGAGCAGGCGGAGGCAGTGGGGGCGAGCGCGGGCGCCACGCCATGAAGTTTTTCACCCTGCTCCGCGCCAACCTGGGCCGCCACAAGCTGCGGACGGCGATGACCATCGCCAGCGTGGCGCTCGCGCTCTTTCTGTTCGCGTCGCTCCGGACGGTGATCACCACGCTGCGCGCGACGTCGCAGTTCGGCAGCGGGCGTCGGCTGATCGCCACCAGCGCCACCGGCCTGGTCTTTCCGCTCCCGGTGGCGTACGCCGGCCGCCTCGAGGCGATCCCGGGGGTCGAGAAGGTGACGTGGGCCAACTGGTTTGGCGGGCAGTACAGCGACGGGAAGCGGTTCTTTGCCAACTTTGCGGTGGACGCCAAGAGCTACCTCGAGCTCTACCCTGAGATGTCGGTGCCGCCCGACCAGAAGGCGGCGTTCCTGGCCGACCGTTCGGGCGCGCTGATCGGTGCCCGGCTGCTCGACGTGTTCGGCTGGAAGGTGGGCCAGAACGTGACGCTCAAGGGCACGATCTATCCCGGCGACTGGACCTTCACCGTCCGCGGCGTCTACACGCCGACCGACAAGTCGATCAACGACGACGCGATGATGTTCCATTTTGCCTATCTGGACGAGCGGACCGGGCGGCACGGGCTGGTCGGCTGGTACATCATGCAGATCGACCATCCGGAGAGCGCGCCGCAGATCGCCAAAGCGGTGGACGACCTGTTCCGGAACTCCAGCTCACCCACCAAGACCGGCACCGAGCAGGCGTTCAACGCCAGCTTTGCCACCATGTGGGGCAACGTCAGTCTGCTGATGAACACGATCGGCATGGCGGTGGTGTTCGCCATCCTGCTGGTGACGGCCAACGCCATGATGATGAGCGCGCGCGAGCGAACCCGCGAGGTAGCGGTGCTCAAGACGATTGGCTTCACCGACCGGCGCCTCTTTGGCCTCGTCATGCTGGAGGCGGGGCTCATCGCCGTCACCGGTGCGGTGATCGGACTGGGTGCCGCCAAGCTCCTGTATCGCGCCACCAACTTCAACGCCATGGGCTTTCTGCCCGGCTTCGACGTCACGACGGCCACGCTGCTCCTGGGCGGCGGCATCGCGCTCATCCTGATGCTCGCGAGCGGCATCGTGCCGGCGGCCCGCGCCGCCCGGCTGACGGTGGTCGCCGCGCTGCGGAACGTCGAATGAAGATCCCCATCGCGTACAACGTGCGCAGCATGCTGGGCCGGCCGGTCTCGACCGCGCTCACGGCACTGGGCATCGCGCTGGTCGTGGCGGTGTTCATCGGGATGCTGGCGCTGGCCAACGGCTTTGCGGTCGCGCTGGCCCGCACCGGCTCGGACCAGAACGTGCTGGTGCTTCGGCGCGGCGCCGATTCCGAGCTCTCGAGCGGCCTCGACCGCGAGGGCGTGAGCATCCTGGCGGCATCGCCGCACATCGCGCGTGGGCCCGATGGGCGGCCGCTGGCCAGCCCGGAGGCATACGTCATCGTGCCGCTGGGCCGCCTGGGCGACACGACGCAACTGGCCAACGTGGTGGTGCGCGGCGTGAGCGACCAGGCATGGGCGGTACGCGCCAACGTGAAGCTCACCGAGGGTCGCAAGCCGGCAGCGGGCAAGAACGAGATCTGCGTGGGCAGCCGGTTGGTGGGGCGGTTTGGCGGCACCGGCCTCGGCGAGGCCATGCAGTTTGCCGGCCGGCCGTGGACCGTCACCTGCCACTTCACCGCCGCGGGTTCGGCGTTCGAGTCGGAGATCTGGGGCGAGAACGAGCAGATCGTCCCGGCGATGCACCGCACCGGGTTCCAGTCGCTGTCGTTCCGGCTGGCCGATCCGGCGTCGTTCGACGAGGCCAAGCGCGCCATCGAGGCGGACAAGCGGGTGACGGTGGACGTGTACCGCGAGTCGGCGTTCTACGCCAAGCAGTCGGAGCTGCTGGGCAATATGCTCCGGGTGCTGGCCGTCCTGATCACGGTGATCATGGCGGTGGGTGCGATCTTCGGCGCGGTGAACACGATGTACGCCGCGGTCTCGTCGCGGGCGCCGGAGATCGCGGTGCTGCTGACGCTGGGTTTCCGGCCGCGCAGCATCCTCGCGAGCTTCCTCGCGGAATCGGCGCTGGTGGCGGTGGTGGGCGGCGTGGTGGGATGCCTGATCGCGTTGCCGATGAACGGCGTGGTGACCAGCACCACCAACTGGGCCAGCTTCAGCGAGGTGGCGTTCAGCTTCCGGATCACGCCCACGCTGCTCCTGGCCGGGATGATCTTTGCGGTGGTGATGGGCACGCTGGGCGGCTTCTTCCCCGCGCTGCGCGCGTCGAGGTTGCCGGTGGTGCAGGCGATCCGGTGAGCGAATAGCCGGTTAGGAGACGTCACGCTGGCGGAGCTTCGGCCCCTTCGCTGCGCTCAGGGTGACGGTTGGGAAGTGGAGGTCGGGCTCCGCAGCGCCGGGTCTCCTCGTCTGTGTGATGACGGGATCTCTGACGGGCGGTTTCCCGGGCGCCGCCCACACCCCGATGTCACTCTGAGCGAAGCGTAGAGGCTGGACTCCGCCTGACGCCGATGACTCCACCGCCGCACGGAGCAGCCCCGCCGCTTCGGCCCCTTCGCTGCGCTCAGGGTGACAGTCGGTGGGAGGCCGCCATCCGCCTCGCATCGCCAACTCCACGCCGCACGGCGCATCCCACCCCTACCCCTCCACGATCACCGCAATATCCGGATCGAGCCCCGCCGCCGCATCGCGCCGCCCCAGCCACGACACGCCCAGGAACACCAGCAGCGACGCCACCAGCGCGAGCCCGCTCACGGTGACGCCGGCCGGCAGCGTGAGCCGGTGGAAGAACGCCGCGGTCTCGAGGCTGAGCGTGAGAACGAGTCCCGTCGCGATCGACGCGACGGCGCCCGCGCGGGTGGCGCCGGGCCAGCTCAGGCCGATGGCCAGTGACGGCACCAGCGTAGAGGCAAAGAGTCCCCAGCCGAAGATCCCAAGCAACGCCACCAGCGTCCCCGAGAGCTGCGCCACCCCGGCGGCGAGCACCGCGAGCACGACGGTCGAGATCCGGCCCCAGCGGAGCTCGTGCGGCATCCGCCGGCCCAGCGCCACCGGCAGATCGTGGGTCACCGCGGCGGCGGCGATGTTCATGAACGAATTGACCGTGCTCATGATCGCCGCGGCGACACCGGAGAAGACCAGCGCCGAGAGCAGCACCGGGGTGTAGTGGAGAAGGAAGGTAGGGGTCGCGTCATCGGGCCGGGCCAGCGGCACCAGCGCGCCGCGCGACACCAGCGCCTTCACCGCAAAGCCGACGCCGAAGTAGAGCAGCAGCGTGACCATCAGTGCGAGCGTCATCAGCAGCGGGTACCAGCGGAGCCGCCGCGGGTCGCGGATCATGTAGAACTTGTGCACCACGTGCGGCTGGCCCAGCGCGCCCATGCCGAACACGAAGAAGAGCGACAGCGCCGCCAGCGGCGCCATCCGTCCCCACGGGCCAAGCCAGGCGGGATCGGCCGCGAGCACCGCCCGCGAGAGCCCGCCCATCCCGCCGCCGCTGCCCAGCGCATAGAGAAAAACCAGCACCGACGCCAGCGCCATCAGCGCGCCCTGCAGCACATCGGTGTAGATGCCGGCCAGCATGCCGCCCGCCACCGAATAGCCCAGCACAATCGCGGTGCCGAGCCAGATGCCGGCGGTGAGCCCGGTCGCAAAGATCGAATCGATGACGAGGCCCAGCGCCAGGACGTTGGTGGCCATGTAGCCGACGGTGGCGATGACGATCGCGACCGCGGCCAGCCCCTGTGCCAGCGGCGAGCGATAGCGGGCGCCGATGGCATCGGGCACGGTGATCAGGTCGCGCACGTCGGCCAGGCGGCGCATCCGGCGCGCCAGCACCCACGCGGTCATCGTGCTGGTGAGACAGGCGGGGAGCACGAGGAAGACGGCGCCCATCCCGCCGGCATAGACCAGGCCCGGCCCGCCGATGAAGGCAAAACCCGAGAGCGTGGCCGCCATGGACGAGATGGCCAGCGCCACCAGCCCGATGGAGCGGCCGGCGACATAGAAATCGCGGGTGGTGCGGGTGCGGCGCGCGCTCCAGGCACCGATGGCCGCGATGGCGGCAAAGTAGAGGACGGCGACCGCGATGACCGCGGGCCGGGCAAGCGGCGGCGGTGTCACTCGTCGAAGGTGAGCGCGTAGGCCAGCGGCAGGACCAGCGCGGGCAGAATGCCGATCCCGTACAGGATGACCGCGGCCCGCGGCGGGAGGCCCAGCCAGAGAGTGGGATCGGCGGGAGCCGCGGGCCGGAGCAGCAGCACCGCGCCAAAGCCCGCGGCGAGAATCAGCCAGACGAAGGTGAACGGCCAAACGAGCCGGCCCAGTCCGCGACCGGCGCGGCCCGCGCCCAGCACCATCGTGGCGACGAACAGCGTGGCGAGCGCGAGCACGAAGGCGGCGGGAGCCCACAGGGGCGCGGCGCCGGCGACAATCACGATGAGATAGACGCCGGCGATGACGACGAGCGACGCGGTCATCGCGCCGAGCGCCGTCCCGCGCCGGCTCCCGGTCACGTCTTCACGTCCAGCAGCAGGCGCACGCGATGGGCGAGCTGTTCGCCGGCAAACGGCTTCTGCAGGAAGGACGCTTCCTCGGGAAGCCAGCCCCGGCGTTCGACCTCGTCGCCGGAGTATCCCGAGATGTAGAGCACGGGAACGTCATCCCACCGGTCCGCGATCTCCGCCCCCAGCTCGCGGCCGCCCATGCGCGGCATGATGAGATCAGTGATGACCAGATCCACCGGCGCGTGCACGCCGCTGTCCACCGCCTCGATCCACGCGAGCGCGGCCTGGCCGTCCGCCGCCTCGCGCACGTGGTAGCCCATCCCCTCCAACTCGCGCCGGATGAACGCCCGCACGTGCGGCTCGTCGTCCACCACCAGCACCCGCTCGGCACCGCGGCGCGGCGCATCACCGGTGCCCGGATGGCCCGGCGCTGCGAGCTGGGTGGACGTGGCCTCGGGAAAGACCAGCGTGAAGCTGGTGCCTTTGGCCGGCGCACTCACGCACCAGATGCGGCCGGCGCTCTGCTCCACGATGCCGTGCACCACGGCGAGCCCGAGCCCGGTGCCTTCACCCGCGCCCTTGGTGGTAAAGAACGGCTCGAAGATCCGCGAGCGGGTCGCCTCGGACATGCCGTGCCCGCTGTCGCGCACGACGAGCCGTGCGTAGCGGCCCGGCATGACCTGGCTGGCGCGGAGCTCGGCGTCGGTCTGCAGCACCTCGCTGGTCACATCCAGCTCGTCCACCACCATCTCGACGCGGCCGCCGGACGCCGTCGCGTCTCGCGCATTGAGCGCGAGGTTGAGGAGCACCTGCTCGAGCTGTCCGCGATCGGCAAAGACCGGCGGCACGGCGTCGGTGGTGATGACCAGCTCCCGGCTGGGCCCCAGCGCCTGCCGGAGCATCGGGGCAAAGTCGGCCAGCAGGTTGCCGAGATCGAGCGGCTGGGCCTGGAGACGCTGGCGGCGGCTGAAGGCCAGAAGCTGCTGGGCGATGTCGCGGACGCGCTCGCCACTCTGCGCGGCCATCTCGACGTCCGGTCGCGCCGGATTTTCCTCCGGCAGCGCGCGGAGCGCGAAGGCGGTGAACCCCAGCACGCCCTGCAGCGCGTTGTTGATCTCGTGCGCCACGCCGCCGGCCAGCCGCCCGATCGCCTCCATCTTCTGGGCCTGCCGCAGCTCCTCCTCGAACCGCTGGCGCTCGGTCAGGTCCTCGACGTTGACGATCCGGTAGAGCGAGCGCCCCGATGCGTCGCGCACCAGCGTCGCATCCACCGCGGCCGGAAAGCGGGTGCCGTCCTTCCGCCGATAGACCGCCTCGAAGTGGACCTGTCCGTGCGCCTCGATCCGCTGGACGTTGCGACCGAGCGCCCCGGGGTCGTCATCGGTGTAGAGGATGCTGACCGGCTGGCCGGCGAGCTCGCTGGCCTCGAAGCCAAAGACCCGTGCGTACGCTGGATTGACCATCAGAATCCGGTCGGTCCGCGCGTCGGTCACGCCGACGGCGTGCGAGGTGTGCTCGAAGACGTCGGCCCACTGGCGGCGGACCTTCTCGCCCTCCAGCGCATCGCTCAGGTCGAGGATGAACGC
Organism: Gemmatimonadales bacterium; assembly: GCA_038250675.1. Classification (GTDB taxonomy): domain Bacteria; phylum Gemmatimonadota; class Gemmatimonadetes; order Gemmatimonadales; family GWC2-71-9; genus JAICUF01. The sequence continues at coordinate 135,027 of JBBSCB010000003.1, read as the reverse complement.
GGCACCGTGGCCCAGGACGCCGTCGAGCAGCCCGCCGCCCATCAGCACCGGCAGCCGGCTGCCGTCCTTGCGGAAGAACTCCTTGCGATAGGGCGACGCCTTGCCGGTCCGTACCATCTGCTCGTAGGCGCGCGCATCGGTTTCGCTCCACTCCGGCGGCGTCAGCTCGCTCCACCGGGCACTGCCCATCGCGAATTCGTCGCGGGCGTAGCCCAGCATCCGGATGAAGCTGTCGTTGGCATCGAGCACCCGGCCGTCCACCGACCAGAAGAAGACGCCCACGAGATCGAGCTCGAAGAGACTGCGGAAGCGGGCCTCGGAGCCACGGAGCGCGCGCATGGCGGCCACCCGGGCCAGCGCGATGGCGCACTGCTGCGCCACGCTGAGCACCAGCGTGCGCTCCGCCTCGTCGAACCGGTGCTCTTGGGGAAAGGCGAGGCCGAGCACGCCGAGCGCGGCGCCATGGGCCACCAGCGGAATCGATGCGCCGGCGACGTAGCCGGCCTCGCTCTGGAACGAGCTGAACGCGGGATACTGCGCGGCGCGCTGGGCGGTATCGCCCAGCCAGATCGGCTCACGGCGGATGAACGCGTCCGCCATCGGGACCGACGGGTCGAGTTCCATGCTGGTCCAGCGGTCCATGACGCCGGCGGCGTAGCCGGCGGTGGCGAGCACGTCCAGCCGGAGCCCATCGGCCGAGGGGACGGACACCACACCCATGCTGGCGCCGAGCGCGGTGCGCCCCTCGCGCAGCAGGATCGCGGCGACCGCCTGCGCCGACTCGGCTTGTGCCAGCTTGCCGCTCAGCGCCTGCAGCAACTCGAGCCGCCCGCGCGCGGCGCGCTCCGCATCGAAGAGCCGTGCGTGGTCCACCGCCACCGCCGCCCGCGCCGCCAGTTCCTCCGCCAGCAGCACCGCCGCCTCGGAGACGGTGCGGCCCGGGCCGCCGCCGATCATCAGCGAAAGCGCACCGAGGACGCGGTCGCCGACCATGAGCGGCACCACCACGACCGATGTCAACCCCAGCGCCGCGAGCGCGCTCGCCTGGTCGGGGCTCCGGGTGACGCTGCGGCACCAGGCGGCGTCGACGTTGCGGCGAATCGTGGTGCACCGGCGGGCAGCGGCCTGCGCCATGAGACTCGCGCCCGGATCGGTCGCCGGGTACTCCGCGATGTACGCTCGCAGGTCCGCCTCCAGCTGCGGAAGCGCGCGCAGCGACTCGGCGTCCACCTGCCCCTCGGCCAGCCGGCCGAGACGGATGATGGCGGCATCGGCCACCGCCGGCACCAGGAGTTGCACCAGCGCGTCGAGCGTCTCCGCCGGATCGAGCGATGCGCCCAGCACGCGGCCCGCGCGCGCCAGCATGCGCAGCGCGTCGTCGGTCCAGGTCGGCTCAGCCGCGGAGAGCACGTCGGTCACATGCGCTCGAGAAAGTTTCCGGTGGTGCGCCGGAGATCGTCGCGGGCGTGCTCGATCTCGGCCAGCAGCGCCGGGTCGGCGCCGCCAATCGGCACGGTGACCGCAGCGCCCAGCGCGGCGAGATACCAGTCGCGCCAGGTCTCGACGATGCGTCGCTGTTCGGTGCGGTCGCCGCCATGCGCAATGGAGTCCCGGCTGAGCACGGCCTCGCGCGCCAGCCGGTCGAGCGCGGCGGCGCGGGTATCGGCCACGATGAACCGAGCAGTGGCCTGGTCCGCCGTGGCCAGCGGGATCGCCACGGCCAGCGCACAGACGCCGGCGTGCTGCATCTCCGCGGCCGAGACCATGTCGAGGCGATCGTTGTCGGTATGGTAGAACTGGTCGGTGAAGTGCCACATCAGGAGGCCGGGTTTGTGGGCATCGAGAAACGGCGTGTGATCGCTGCCCCCCTCGAACGGATTGGCGCGCACCGTCCAGCCGCCCGGCGTGCGCGCCGCCACGTCCTCACACCGGCGAATGACGAAATCATTGTACCAGTGCGGCGTGAGCTGATCCACGGTGAGCGGCGAGCCGCCCCACTCGGTGTGGTGATCGTCACCCCGGGTCCACACCGCCGAGGGATCCGGCATCTTTTCGATGAGAAAGGTGCCACCCGTCTTCCTGGTGTCCTCGCCCACCATGTCCAGACTCAGGCCCCAGTCCACGCCGCGGGTGCGAACCGAGTCCTCCGCCAGGAACCGCGCCACCGCGCGGATCTCGTCGCCCCAGAGAAATGTCACAGTCCGGCCCAGGCGAACATCCCCGCGGCGAATCATCGCCGCGAGGACGCGCGCCATCTCGGCCTGGGTGCCGACGCCGGTGGCGTTGTCGTTGGCGCCCGGCTCCTGCACGTGGGCGCTGAAGACGAACCGCTCGGCCGGCGCGGTGGTGCCACGCGCCTCGGCGACGAGGGTGAGCTCGTCGGCCGGATGGCGGTCCACCTGCGCGCGCACCCGCACCCGCACGGGGCCCGCGGCGAGCGCGCTGTCGAGCGTGGTGCGGGCGGCGTACGAGAGGAAGATCTGCCAGGTGCCGCGCGCCGAATCGCCGTGAAAGGACCCGAACTGAATCGAGGTGCGGTTGACCTCCGGCTGGGTGTACGCCGGCATTCGGTAGATCAGCGCGCCGATGGCGCCGTGCTGCAGCGCCGCGGCGACCTGGCGCACCGCGCTGCCCTCGGCAAAGACCACCTTGCCGGCCACCTGATCGAGCTGATCAGGCGTGAGGGTGGCGAGGTTCACCACCGGCGCAACGACGCCGGTATCAGGCGTAGGCCAGGAGTTGATCGCCAGCATGTTGCGGTTGGTGGCAAAGCGGAGCAGCGCGGGGCCACCTTCGATGGAAAGCGAGGCATCCACCGGCGACCACGACTGCTGGGCCATCGGCCGGTGCTCGATGCGGTAGACCAGCGGGGCATCGGCCGCGGCCCCGCGCTCCTCGACGTAGCCCGCGCGCTCGAGGATGCCCGCCACGTACGCGATGGTGGTATCGAACCCCACGCTGCCCGGCTGGCGCCAGAACTGCTCCACGAAGGCCACCGTCCGGAGCGCGCTGTCCCCGGAGAGCTCCTGCGCGAGGCGGTCGTACGTGCGGTCGAGCGTCGCGAGGTGGGGCCGGGCGGTGGTCTGGGCGGCGAGGGACGCCGAGAGCAGGATGGGCGCCGCGAGGAGCGCGGCGCCACATACTCGAGTTGAAAGGGTCATGGACCCCAATTTAGTGCCTGCGCGGCTAGCGGCGCAGTTTGGTCAGCAGCCGCAGAATCTCGAAGTACAGCCAGATCATCGTGACCACGAGCGAAAACGCGGCGAACCACTCCATCTCGACGCCCGCGTGCCCGACACCCTGCTCGATGAAATCAAAATCGAGAATCAGGTTGAGCGCGGCGAGGCCGACGACAAAGATGCTGAAGCCGATGCCGATCACGCCGCCTTCGTGAAGAAACGGAATCCGGAGCCCGAACAGCGACATGCCGAACGCGATGATGTAGAACAGGAAGATGGACAGCGTGCAGGACGTCACGATCGTCCTGAATTTGTCGGTGGCGCGGATGACGCCGGTGCGGTACGCCATGAACATCACGGCGATGGTGGTCGCGGTGAGCAGCGCCGCCTGCTGGGGCACGCCGTGGTAGCGCGCCTCCATCGCCAGCGTCACGATCCCGAGGACCAGTCCCTGCAGCAGGGCGTAGATGGGACCAGTGATGGCCGCCGCCGACGGCCGGGCACCGGTGAAGATGAGGAGGGCCACGCCACCGACAAATCCGCCGACGAGCAGCGGCTCGACCATTTCCGGGCTGAGACCGATGCCGGGCATCCGGGCCCAGACGTAGAACATGGCCGCGACCGCGATCGCGAGCAGCGCAAACGTCTTGCGGGCGACGCCGCCGAGCGTCATCGTCTCGCCTGTCACCTGCTCGGTCGTGCCGAAGCCCGCGCGCGCGAGCATCGGATTGCGTGTCCTGGTCGGCATCTGCACTCCGGGTGGAAGTCGGGGAACGCTGTAGTATTTCCCGGAACGGTGGCCTGCGTCCAGTGGGTCGTGCAGATCGCCCGGAAAACGGGCGGGCACCCGCCGGCCGGCCGGCGGCCAACTGCAACGCGCACATCGGTTTGTCCGGGGCGGCCGGGTGGGCATGGGTCTTGACCCTTGGCCGGGGCATGGAGTCAACGGTGCCCGACACCAATCACCGGCGGAACGCCGGCCTCACGGCCCTCGCAGCACTCGGGCTGATGGCGTGGTTCGCGGTGCGGATGCGGGCCGGCGAGTCAGCGGTCGCGGACCGGCTCCCGCGCCTGCTCCGCCCCACCGTCCACTTCACGATCGCCACGACGGAACGTCATACGCTCGGTCCAACGCAGTACGCGCACTGGGACTTTCAGCTCCCCGCGCGGGTGTGCACCGTGCATGGCCGGATCGACGGTGCGCCCGGTGCGCGCAACGATTTCTACGCCGCGGTGATGGGCGACGCCGATTTCCGGAAGTTTGCGGTGGACTACGACGGCCAGGTGCTGTGGCAGAGTGCGCCGGCGACGGTGGCTGCCAATGTCGAGACGGCGATCCGCGGCCCCGGACTGTTTCACCTGGTGGTGAGCAACCACTTCTCCGCCACCGCCACGAAGACCGTCACCGCGACTGCCTCGATACTCTGTCCGTGACGCGGCCGGGGCCGGGACACAAACGGGGCGGCCTGATTGGCCGCCCCGTTCGCGTCCCGGTCGAGGACTCGTCGCTAGACGACGCGGCGGCCCTGGATCAAATGGACGATGGCGACGATGACCGCCACGACCAGCAGGATGTGAATCAGCCCGCCGCCCACGTGGAATGCGAAGAAGCCGAGCAGCCAGAGAACGAAGATTACCGCTGCGAGTGTCAGCAACATGGTGGAGCCTCCCGTCACAGGTGAGTGCGCGCGCCTGTCCCACACCTACCGAACACCAACCAAGATGGCGGTTTGGGGGCGGGGCCGCCGTGACGGGGCTTACGTCTAGAGCGTTACCTGGAGCCCAGACGTGAACAACCGATCGGTCTTCCGGAACCCCGGCTCCGGCAGATTGTCGAACCGGATGGCGTACGCCAGTTTGATCGCCAACCGGGACGAAAGTGGCGCCACCAGGGCCGTTTCGGTGTTGAGCCGGAGGTTCCGGCCCACCGCGAGGTCCGGCAGCAACTCGACCGACTGGGCCAGGAAGGCCTTGGGGCCCAGGCCGCGCCGGTAGTAGCCGGCGGCCCGGGCGCCGATGAAGCGGTTGCTGGTCTCGTCCACCGCCCGCTCCTCGGTGGCGGTGAATCCGCCTTCCAGCCGGAGGGTGTCGTGCGCGGTGCGGATGGCGGCGAACGACAGCCCTGCGCCCTGCTCAAGCCGCCGAGCGATGCCGGCGAACCGGTTCCGCTCCACTCCCGCCGTTGCGAACACCGCGATCCGGGGCGACAGCGCCACGTCGCCGCGGAGCAGCCCCCGCCACTGCGAGGCGGAGGTCGTCCCGTCGGTGCGCCCGTACACGAACGCCACCGACTGGGTCCCGGTCACCGCTCCCCGCGTATACGCCAGCTTCTCGGCCACATTGAGCGTGGTGAGGTTGGTGTTGCCGGCCGCATTCACGAATCCCAGGTCACCGGTCAGATCGACGTGCGTCGAATCGATGTCCTGCGCGTGCAGGACGGCTGCCGACAGCAGGAACAAGGTGGCAGCCGCGGCCGCAGGGCGTATCATGGAACATCCTTTCTCTACTTCATAAGGAGTTCGACGTCGAGCGTGATCTTCACCTCGTCACCCACCATGATACCGCCGGCCTCGAGCGCGACGTTCCAGCCAAGGCCAAAATCCTTGCGGTTGATTTTGGTGGTGGCGGTGGCACCGCGCTTGATGTTGCCATAGGGGTCCTTCAGCTCCTGGTCGGATGCCTCCACCTTGAGGGTGACCGGGCGCGTGACGCCGTGGATGGTGAGATCGCCGGTCATCGCGTACTCGCCGTCGCCGGTTGCGCTGATGACGGTCGACTGGAACTCGATCGTGGGGTACTTCTCCAGATCGAAGAAATCGGCGCTCTTGAGATGGGCATCGCGCTGCGGCTCACGAGTGCTGAGGCTCGCGACGTCGATGGTGGCGCGCACGTCCGAGCGATCGAGATCGGCGCGGTCGAGCACGACGGTGCCGCTCACCTTGCCGAATTCGCCGCGGACGTTGGCGACCATCATGTGGCGGACGGCAAAGTGGGCGGCGGAATGCGCCGTGTCGATCTCCCAGGTGGTGCGGGTAGCGGCGGGCGCGGTTGCGGTAGTCATGGAATACTCCTCGTGCGGCTCAGGGTCAAAAGCTATCGTCAGGCCGCAGTATATTATTTAGTGCACTCTATTTTGTCAAGTGCTTGATTTTCCTTTGTACAACACTACTTTCCGTCATGAGCGGCGATCCCGAGTTCTGCCCGGTCCATGCGTCCATCGAACTCCTCCAGGAGAAGTGGACGCTGCACATCATCCGCGCCCTGCTCACCGGACCCCTCGGCTTCAACGACCTGGGCCGGGCGGTGGGTGCCAACCCGACGACACTGACCCAGCGCCTGGAGCGTCTCGAGCGGAGCGGCGTGGTGTGCCGGACGGTGCATTCGATGATGCCGCCCAGGACCAGCTACGAGCTGACCGATGCGGGCATCGCGCTGCAGGACGTGGTGGATGCCCTGTCCCGCTGGGCCACCCGGCACCTCGAGGCGCCGGCGGAACCCGCGGACGTCAGTGGCGGGCGTAGCCGCTGATCGTCGCGCGCTTGCCCGCGCCCTCGTCGCTGATGAGCAGCGTCCCATCCGGCGCAAAGGCGATCCCCTCCGGCTGACGATGCGCGCCGTGATCCAGCTGGCCCCCCGCGATCACCGCACCTACCGGCGACAGTTCCACGAACGATTCCTGCGGTCCCGCGATCAGCACCAGTGAGCCGCCGTCCGGCGCGTAGGCCACGGCGGAACCGTGGAACGCCCTGTCGCCGGTGACCGCGGCGGTCCGCGCGTACGGTATCCGGAAGCGCGGTGCCACGTCGGTGGCCTTCCGCTCCAGCGACCAGCCGACGGCCACGACCTCATCCTTCCAGTCGTCGCGCTGCGCATGCTTGCAGAGAATCAGCAGCGCCCGGGTCGTCGCATCATGCGCCAGGCCCTCGATCTCGCACGCCTTGCCCAGCCCGGTATCGTAGGCGGTGTAGGGCACGCGAGCGCCGTCGGCGCCTTCCCTGAACTCGAGCAGCGTTCCGGTGCTGGAGATCAGGAAGAAGCGGTCGCCCACGATCTGGATGTCCTCGAAGTCGCCGGTGACGACGCCGGCCTTCTGCTTCTTGCCCATGTCGGGGTCGTGGCCGGTCGGCGCGAGACGAAAGGTCTTGAGCACCTTCCCGGAGCGTGCATCGAGCTGCCAGATCGTCCCGTCCTGGTCCCCCTCGGCAAACAGCCGCCCGTCCCCGCCGAAGGCGAGCCCGGAAATCTCCTCCAGGTCCTTCGGAAGCTTGGCCTGCCAGGCGGGTTTCCCCGTGAGATCGTAGTGCGCCAGCACACCGGGCGATGCGGCGTCCACCCCGGCCGCGGCCGCGGTGGGCGCCACCTGCTGCTGCCCGGCCACCGGCACTCGATCCCGCGGTGGGCTGCACCCGGCACCGCCGAGCGCGACCGCGAGCACCGCGCTGGAACGAATGAACTGCGACATTCCTGGGCCTTGCTGCTGGGAGACGATTGTCGAGCGGTTTCCAATATGTCCACCCGGCACCGACCCCACCGTGACCCGGCTTACAGGCCCCGCCATGGCGGCAACCGCTCCCCGTCAGTACCATAGCGGATCCCTCCACGCTCTCACGGAGAAGCCTGTGCGCACTTCTGCCCGCCGTTTCGCGCTGCTGCTGCTGCCCCTGCTCACCCTGCCGCTTGCCCTGCACCGCGATGCGTCGCCGCTGCTCGACGACGGCCAGGCCCGGACGCCGCCGATGGGCTGGAACAGCTGGAACCATTTCGGCTGCGACGTCAGCGACCGGCTCATCCGGGAAACCGCCGATGCCATGGCCGCGAGCGGCATGCGCGATGCCGGCTACCGCTATGTGGTGATCGACGACTGCTGGCAGGTCGCGCGGGCGGCGGACGGCACCATCGTCGCCGATTCGGCGCGTTTCCCGGCAGGGATCAAGGCGCTCGCCGACTACGTGCACAGTCGGGGACTCAGGTTCGGGATCTATACCGACGCCGGCACCAAAACCTGCCAGGGGCGGCCGGGCACCCTGGGCCATGAGGTGCAGGACGCGCGCACCTACGCCGCGTGGGGAGTGGACTACGTGAAGGAGGACTGGTGCAACGCGGCGGGACTCGATGCGCCGACGCAGTATGCGCGCTTCCGCGATGCGCTGGCGCGCTCCGGCCGCCGTATCGTGCTCAGCATCTGCGAGTGGGGCTCGAATCAGCCGTGGGACTGGGCGCCGCGGGTGGGCCATCTCTGGCGCACGACGGATGATATCGAGGACAAATGGCCGTCCATGCTGGGCAATCTGGACCAGTCGGCCCAGCACGCCGGCGTGGCGGGACCGGGGGGCTGGAACGATCCCGACATGCTCGAGGTGGGCAACGGCGGCATGAGCGCAGACGAATACCGGGCCCACTTCAGCATGTGGGCCATCATGGCGGCGCCGCTGATCGCGGGCAACGACCTGCGCACGATGTCGGCGGAGACGAAGGCGATCCTGACCAATCCCGAAGTGATCGCGGTGGATCAGGACTCACTGGGGCGGCAGGGGATGCTGGTGTGGGCCGACGGGCCCGAGCTGCAGGTCTGGGCCAAGCCGCTCCGGGGCGGTGCGCGCGCGGTGGCGCTCTTCAATCGGTCCTCCGCGCCGGCCCGGATCACAGCCTACTTCTCACGAACCGGGATCCGACGCGACTCGGTGCGGGTGCGCGATCTGTGGGCCCACGCCGACCTTGGGACGTTCCACCGCGAATACACGGCGACGGTGGGCCCGCATGCGGTGCTGCTGCTGCGGGTGGTGCCGGCCGGTCAGCCCGCGGCTGCCGGCCCGGCCTCGCTCAATCCACCGTGATCGTCTGCATCATCCCCTTCATGAAGTGGGGCTTGCCGTCTTTCCTGTCCGGCAGGAAGCAGATCAGCATATAATCGGCTGGTGTCATATTCGCCGTGAAATAGACCGGCGTCGAACCCGGCGTCAGCGCCGCCACCCCGCCGACACCTGATCCTGGCGGTGGCCCCACCGGCTTCTGCATCCAGGCCATCATGTCCCTGGCCGTCTTGCCCGGCGCGAGCCGAATCAGCTCCACCTCGTGCGACTGGCCCGAGGCCTGGACCGCAAATGTGCGCATGCCCGCCGTCACCGGCTGGGAGAGCGTGAAGGCGTAGTCGGTGAGTGAAATCGTGACGTCCGGCGTGGGCGCCGCGACCGGCACCGCGCTGGAGGGGGCGACCGTCAGCGGCTGGAACATGCCCTTGGTGAAATGCGGCACGCCGCCCGGAATGTCCACGAAGCACACGATCGCGTAGCTGCCAGCCGCCATGTCCATCGTGGTGTTGGACTCGGAGCCCGGATCCGGGGCATTGGGCCCGCCGGCGGCCACCGCCCAGGCCGGCATCGGTCCCGGCTTGGCGAGCGCGGCCTTGAGGTCATCGATCGTCCTGGCGCTGTCGAGGCGAATGATCTGCATATGGTGGATGCTGGGCCCGTCATTCACCAGGTGAAACGTGGTCATCCCGGCCGGGATCTGGGCCGGTGCGTCGAAGGCAAAGTCCTTCGCGTGGACGGTGACGACATTGGGCGCGGCTGGCGCCGCCGCCTGTACCGCGGCGGAATCCGGCCGGGCGGCCGCCTGCTCCCTGGCGGAGCAGGCGGTGATACCGACGGCGGGAACGAGCAGCCACGAAATCCGGAGAACTCGAGACACACGACCTCCAGTAGCGAATGGGACGCTGCGGCAAATGCGGAGGCGAACGCCATAGGTTACCCGGCCGAGCGGAACTGTCAAGCAGGAGGACTTGACGCCCCATGATGGCGCCGCGTACTTGAGGCTGCCAACTCCGGGCCAGACCCGACCGTGCCCGTTTCTCCACCCCGCGCCCTGACATGCGCGGGGGCGCACCGCAACTCGAGATCGCCATGGGCCTGTCCACGCCATCGTCCCCGGTCGAGGGCCCGGCCGACCTGACGGCCACGGTCCGTTCCGCGTACGACATGCTGCCGGACGGCGGCGTCATGGGCGCCCTGATTCGTGCCCTGGACTGGTCGGCCACCCCGCTGGGCCCGGCCGAAGACTGGCCGCAGAGTCTCCGCACTGCGCTGAGCATCCTGCTCGACTCGCGCTATCCGACCTACATCGCGTGGGGCCCGGAGTTCACCCAGTTCTACAACGACGCCTACCGGCCGATCCTGGGCGCGACCAAGCACCCGGCCGCCCTGGGCCAGGGCACGCGCGAATGCTTTGCCGAGATCTGGAACTTCATCGGCCCGATGTTCGAGCGGGTCATGCTCCAGGGCGAGGCGACCTGGCTCGAGGACCAGATCCTCGCGCTGGACCGCTATGGCTACGTCGAAGAGTGCTACTTCACCTTTTCCTACAGCGCCATCCGCAATGAGTCGGGCCGACCCGGCGGCGTCCTCGTGACCGTGATCGAGACCACCGACCGCGTGCTGGGCGAGCGGCGCCTGCGCACCCTGCGCGAGCTGACCGGCGCCACCGCGCGCGCGGCTGACGATGCCGCCGCGTGCGATGCGGCCGCCGCCGTGCTGGCCGGGAATCCGCACGACGTGCCGTTCATCGGGATCTACCTGTTCGACGACCCGGGTCGCGGAGCCCGCCGCACGGGGCTCGCTGGTGCCGTGAGCCCCGCCGACCCGCGGCTGCCGGCGGTGATCTCGCCCGATCCGGGCACCGGGTGGTTCGCCGACCTGATCGCCGCCGCGTACCGCGGTGGTGCCACGACGCTCGAGCTCGGCGGGACGGGCGGCGAGACGATTCTCAGCGCCGCCTGGTCGGAGCCGGTGGACCGCGCGGTCGTGCTGCCGATCGTGCTCCCGCCGCAGTCCGCGCCCGCCGGCTTCATGGTGATCGGCGTCAACCCGCGCAAGCATCTCGACGACGGCTATCTCACCTTCCTGACCCTCGTGGCGAGCCAGGTGGCGGCCGCGGTGGGCGAGGCCCGCGCGCTGGTGGAGGAGCGGCGCCGGGCCCAGGCGCTCGCCGCGCTCAACCTGGCCAAGACCACGTTCTTCACCAACGTCAGCCACGAATTCCGCACGCCGCTCACGCTCCTCCTCGGCCCGCTTCAGGACGTCCTGGGGGACGAACACCATGCGCTGGCACCGGCGCACCGGGCGCACCTCGAGCTCGCGCAGCGCAACAGCCTCCGGCTGCTGAAGCTGGTGAACGGACTGCTGGACTTCTCGCGGCTCGAAGCCGGGGAAGCGACGGCCGAGCGCGAGCCGACCGATCTGGCGGGGCTGACCGCGGACCTGGCCAGCACCTTCCGATCGGCCATCGAGCGCGCGGGCCTCAGGCTCGAGGTCGACTGCCCGCCACTGCCACAGCCAGCGTACGTCGACCGCGGGATGTGGGAAAAGATCGTCCTCAACCTGCTCTCGAACGCCTTCAAGTTCACGCTGAGCGGCGGCATCACCGTCCGGCTCCGCGCGGTTGACGGTCACGTCGAACTCACAGTTCGGGACACCGGCTGCGGCATTCCCGCCGCCGACGTCCCGCTGGTCTTCAACCGCTTCCACCGGGCCGCGCACACGACGGGACGCACCCATGAGGGTACCGGCATCGGGCTGTCGCTGGTGCGTGAGCTGACCCGGCTCCACGGCGGCGACGTGACGCTCGCGAGCACCGTCGGCAGCGGCACGACGGTGAGGCTGATCGTTCCCCTGGGCGCGCCACAATCCGCGGCCCGCGGCCGGCTGGCCGCGGGCGCGCCGCGCGGTTCGCTGGCCGCCGCCTTCGTCGACGAAGCGGCCCGCTGGGCGCCGTCACCGGAGACCGGCGCCGCCGCATTTGGCCTCGAGCGCGACCCCAATCCCGGCGCCATGCCGGGTGCGCATGTCCTCGTGGTGGACGACAATACCGACATGCGGGGCTACATCGGCCGGCTCCTGGGCGCACGTTGGCGGGTTACCGCCGCGATGGACGGCCTGGCCGCGCTCGAGGCGATCCGCCGAGATCCGCCTGATCTCGTGCTCAGTGACGTAATGATGCCGCGACTCGACGGCGTCGGCCTGCTGCGCGAGATGCGCGCAGACCCCTCGCTCGCCGGCATCCCCGTTCTCCTCCTCTCGGCGCGTGCCGGCGAGGAATCCCGCGTCGCCGGCCTCGGCACCGGCGCCGACGACTACATCACGAAGCCGTTTGCGGCGCCCGAGCTGGTGGCGCGCGTCGAGACCCACCTCCGCATGCTGCGGCTCCGCCGCGATGCCGCGGGGCAGGAACATCGGCTGCTCGAGACCGAACGCGAGGCGGCGGATGCGCTCCGGCGCAGCGAGGCGCGGCTCCGGAGCGTGATCGATTCCAACATGATCGGCATTGCCTTCTGGGACGGCGACCGGGTCACCGACGCCAACGACGCGCTCCTCACCATGCTGGGTTACACCCCCGCCGACCTGGCCGCGGGCGAGCTCCGGCACGGCCGGCTCACGCCACCGGAATACGCCAAGCTCGACGCGCGCGCACTGGCGGAGGTCCGGCAGCGCGGGGCGTGCGCGCCGTACGAGAAGGAATTCCTCCGGAAGGACGGCACCCGCGTTCCCGTCCTGGCGGGCGGCACCGGGCTGGCCGATGGCGGCGGCGGCGTGTTTTTCCTGCTGGACCTGACCGACCTCCGCCAGGCGCAGGCCCAGCTTCAGGCGGCGCAGCGCCTCGAGAGCGTCGGCCACCTGGCGGGCGGCGTGGCGCACGAGATCAACAACGCGCTCCAGGCCTGCATCGGCTTCAGCGTCTTCGCGATCGAGGCGCTCGAGCCCGCCAGTCCGGTGCGGAGCGATGTCGAACAGGTGCTCCGATCCGCCGACCGCGCCGCGCACGTGACGCAGCAGCTGCTGGCCTTCAGCCGGCGACAGATCCTCCGCCCCGCCGTCCTCGACCTGAACGACGTGGTGCGCGGCTTCGATCCCATGCTGCGCCAGGCGCTGGGCCCCGCGTCGACGCTGGTGGTCGAGCCGTCGCCCGCGCCAGCGTCGGTTTTTGCCGATCGGTCCCAGATCGAGCAGGTCCTGCTGAATCTCGCGCTCAACGCACGCGATGCGATGCCGTCCGGCGGCACGCTGACGGTACGGGTGGAACAGGCGACGGCCGGCACCGGCGTCCGCCTGATGCTTGCCGACACCGGTACCGGCATGAGCGCGCTGGTCCGCAATCGCGTCCTCGAACCGTTCTTCACGACCAAGCCCACCGGCCAGGGAACCGGGCTTGGCTTGTCGGTGGTGCACGGCATCGTGACACAGAGCGGCGGGACGCTCGACATCGAGAGTACGCCCGGCGACGGCACGACGGTGGCCGTCACGCTCCCCGCGACCGACCGGCCGGTGTCACGCCCCGATCCCGCCCAGCCATCGGGTGCCGGCCGGGGACACGAGCGCATCCTCGTAGTGGATGATGACGAACAGGTGCTGACCGTCGCGCGACGGTCGCTTGAAGAGGCGGGTTACTCGGTGCACACCGCGGACGCCGGGCATGAGGCACTGGAGAACTGCCGCGCAGCGGTGGCGGGCGGCCGGCCGTTCGATCTCGTGATGACCGACATGATCATGCGCGGCATGCGAGGTACCGACCTCGGCCGGGCCATCGCCGAGCGCGTGGCGGCGGACCAGATGCCGCCCACGCCGGTGCTCTACAGCTCGGGCCATACCGGCGACGAGATGGTACTGCGCGGCGAGCTGCGTGCCGGCGCTCCGTTTATCCAGAAGCCGTTCACGCCCGACGCACTGGTGGCCTGCGTGCGCCGGGTGCTGGATGAGCGGGCCGAGCGGCCCTGAGAGATCAGTGGAGCGGCGGCCCCGCTCCCGGACCCAGCATGGCTCGCCGCACCAGCGGGACCGGCGGGCCGCCGTACGACAGCAACTGGTCGTGGAACGCCTTCCACGCCGCGCGCCCGCCACGGGACTGGGTCCAGTCCTCCCGGAGCTGCCGGATCATCAGCTTGCCCAGCGTGTAGTTGAGGTATTCCGGGTCGAAGCTGCCGCGGGCCGCCTGCTGCCGCGAGGTCGCCGGATCCTGCAGCGCCTGCTCGTGAAAGAGCTGTTCGGATTGCGCCAGCGTCATGCCATGCGCGTGCATCCCGATGGCGGAGAGATAGCGCGCATCACGAAGCAGCGCATTCTGAAGCTGTCCGATGTGCACTTCGGGATCACCCTGCCCCAGTCCGGCCTCCCACATCATCTCCTCGGCATAGTGGGCCCAGCCTTCCGCGAAGCCGTAGGTGACGAAGACGGCGCCGAACTTGTCGGCCGACCGGTTGGAGTGGAGGAACTGGAGGAAATGCCCGGGCCACACCTCGTGGACCGTGGTGAACTCCAGATTCGCGCGCCCCGGCAGATACTCGCGCCGCTCCCGCGGCGGCCATGACGGATCGGGCGGCGAGATGTAATAGACGCTGGGCAGTCCCTTGTCGTAGGGACCGGGCGGATCGATGTACGCAAAGTTCCACCGCTGGTACGGCGGCGATTCCCGCACCTCGGCCTTCTCGTTTCCGGGGACGCTCACGAGATCGTGCGCCTTCACGAAGGTGGCCAGCGAGTCCACCTGAAGCCGGGCGGCCTGGACCGGGCTCCCCGCGGGCTTCCGCGCGTTGGCTTTGGCTATGCACTCGACGAGCGTACGCCGCCGCGCAAAGACGTGGCACGCCTCCGTCAGCGCAGCAAGGTTTCGATCCATGTCCGCGCGGCCAATCGCCTCGAGCCGGTCCAGCGGCACGTTCACGCGGTCGGTGGCCCACAGCATCTTGGTGAACAGCAATGGCCCCATGGCAAAACTGTCCACCGATGTCGATTCCTGCGCGGTAAACCATGCATCCAGCTGGCTCATCGCCTGTGCCGCACCGTCGAGCGCCGAGTCGAGCGACGCCTTCACGGCGGCATCCGGCACTGCGGCAAAGGCCGCTCGCGCATCGGTGCGAAGAAAGCCGACCAGTCCGCCAAAGCGAGTATGCGCGTTGGCGATGTACGACCGCGGCAGCGGTGGGCGGAGATTGGTCCGGATCTGCTGCGCGGCCGCGGGCACGCCGCGCGCCCACGCAGCCAGGGCCCGTGCGCGGACGATCGGCTCGGCGTAGGGCCGGGCGATATAGACGTTGGGGTCGAGCGCGTCGGCATACCAGGCGGGACTCTTCCACGGCCACTTGGCCTGGTCGAGCCAGAAGAGCGCACCGTCGACGATCGCGAGCAGATAGCGCCGCTGCAGCCGTCGCGCCGGATCCAGTGAGGTGGTGTCCCAGACCACCGCGGAGTCCCGCGTTGCCCGGAGCCGCAGCACCTGAGTCCGGAGCCCCTCCTCAGTCCAGTCAGGCAGCTTGCCGTCGAAGTCGTGCCGCCCCTCGTAGACCGCAAAGTTGGGGTTGGCGGCAAAATGCGCTTCCATGAACCGGCTGACGAAACCGTCCCACGTCTCGCTCACCGGCTTCGCGGCCGGTTCGGGCCGGCAGGCGGCGGCAACGAGGAGCGCGGCGAGCAGCACGAGACGCATCGGTACCTCGGGTGACTGGAAGACCGGCGGCGGAGGCATCGGGAATCTGCCACCAGACTCGTCGCCCGCCAACCCGCGCATCAGCCGGGGATCGGCACCCGGTACGCGCGTGCCGGACCGATCAGTGGCGCCACTGCATGAGCACGAGTGCAGCCACCAGCACCCCGATGATGTGATAACTCGCGTCGATAAGGTAGACCACCAGCGGCTTCCGGTCCCAGACGGCCGATACGCCGAGCACACTCGCGGCGACCCCGACGCCCAGCACCAGCGCAAGCCGCGTGGCCACCGGCATCCCGGTGGTGCCGAAGCACTGGAGCACCCACGCGACCGCCGTGGCGGCGAAGAGATTGCCGATGAAGGTCGCCACGAGGCGAACCACCATCGATGGCGCGTCCGGCCGCTGAATCGGCCAGCCGGCCCGGGTGAGCGCCGCCGCCCATGTGCGACCGAACAGCACCGAATACCACAGCGCGCCGATCAACCAGTAGCTGACGGCAGCGGCGAGAATGGCAAGCGCGGGCATCGGCAGCATCGGCATGGCCACACTCCTATGGTTGGTCGATCAGAATGAGCCAGCCCCGGCCGGGAGCCACGGAAATCGCCTCGCCCGGCCGGAACGTTGCGGCCGGCTGAAATCCTTCGACAGCCGGCGCGGCGAGCCGCGCCCGCGCGGGGTCGATGCCCAGCGCCTTCCAGTCGATGGTGAGCGGCACCGCGACCGTATCCGCCGCCCAGCTCGCCACGGCGATCAGCGCGCGACCGTTCCGCAGATAGCTCGTCGCGAGCACGTCGTCCCGCCCGGTGCGCACCGGAGCGGACGGCGCCCACCAGCCGAGCATCCGGCTGTCGGCGATGCCGAACACATCCCACAGCTTCCAGAGATTGCGGGGATCGCCGCCGGTCCACGGCAGCCGGTTGGTCATGCCGAATACCATCCCCCGCCACGGATTGCCGCCGCCCTCCAGCATTTCGCCCATCAGCCCGAACGGAATCCCGGAGATCTCGATGAGCCAGTAGTCGGGCGGCGAGGTCTTGTAGTCGAAGTACTCGCCAAACCAGAGCCGATCGATGTAGGGCAGATGCTCCATGTACAAGTTGGCGCTGCTGGCGAACCCGTCGTTGGGGTTGAACTGGTTGGCGGAATGCAGATCGATCCGCTCGCCCGGCGTGCCGCCCGACATGAGCACGCGGCGAATGCGCTGCATCGTGATCCGGTCGAACGCGACGTCATCCAGATAGAGCCCGTCGATCCCCACGTGGTCCACCAGCCACTGCAATCCTTCCACGTAGTGGTTGTGCCATCGGGAAATGCCGCTTGTCACCAGCGTGAGATCGTGCAGCTCCGGCACCACCCAGCCGGCGATGTAATCGGTCCCCACATGTTCCTGGAGCCACGAGTGGCCGCCGCCCGGTCCGCCGGCAAAAGCGTCGGTCCCCAGACTGCGCAGCGCCCAGAACTCGGGGGCGCGGTAAGTGAGCTCGCGTACGGTGTAGTAGATCTTCATTCGCATGCCGGCGGCGTGGGCGGAGTCGGCGTACGCCTTCATCGCGTCGGGCCGGAGAAACGGGTAGTTGAGATACGGATTGACCGCCGTTGCATGATGCACGTTGACGACATTGGCGCCGAGCGCCTTGATCGAATCGATCGGCGCGTACCGGTGAAAATAGCGCTCGGTGAAGTGCGTCCTGGTATCGATCGCATGGAACGGCGTGACCAGCAGTCGCAGATTGTAGAACTGCGTGTCGCCCGGCGCGATCGTGCGCGCCCCGCTGTAGCAGGTGGCGCGGTAGACGGCCGCCGCGGCCCGAAACCGGCAGCCGCCCTTGCCGCCGTTGTCCCAGGACTCCGGCATGACCAGCGGCCGGAGCTGATAGAAGTTGGTGTTGAGCGGCCGGATGTAGTGCTGATCCTTCAGCGTGAGCTGCAGCCCCCCGTTGACGTCGCCGATCCAGACCGCGTCCTGATTCCGCTTCACGTCCCAGCGCCAGTCGTAGCCCTCCGGCGCGGTGCCGCCCTTCCGGTCGAGGCCCATGAAGTAGCGCGCCACGTCACGCCGGAACGGAATCTCCAGCCGGATGTCGTCGAGCGACGTCCGGCGTGATGCGGTGATCGCAATGATGTACTCGAGGTTGCCGTCGAAGTCCAGCTGGGCCCGGGTGTGCATCGCAAGTGCGCCGGCGTGGCTGGTGGCCTCCCAGAGCGCGGCACCGGGCAGCGATCGCGTCACCCGCACGCCGTCGCCGGCCCACGCGAGGCGGCGTCCGCCGGTCTGCTCCGCTACGAAGGTCACCGGGCCGGCCAGCAGCGGCCGGCCCTTTGTCCCGATGGACGTCATCTCCGGCGTGAAGAAGCTGGTGATCTGCGCCGGAAGGCCGGTGGGGGCGAGCGCAATCTCGCGGCCGAGCACGTCGAGTGTCGCGCCCCGCACACGGACCGGGGTGTACGGCGCCACGAGCGTCGTGTCGAGGCGGAGCCGGGAATCAAGCCAGCGCAGCCGCGAGAGGCGCCAGGGCTCGTCGTCCCCGTGATCGGCGATGCGGATAGCGGCCACGGTGATGCGAACCGCCAGTGCGACCGGGGACGCACCGGTCGCGCCGATCGTGACGCTGCCGGTGTAGACGCCCGGCACCGCCTGCTCCGGAACCATGACGCCGGACCACAGCGACTGCACCCGGCCGGAATCCACCTCGACCCGGCGATGGAACGCACGGCCCTGCCAATCCACGCCCCCGGTCATGAACGAGCTGAATGCGGACGCGGGAATCGCCGCGCCACCGGGGCCGGCAAGTGCACTGAACCGCACCGACACGCTGTCGATGGGCCGCAGAGCCCAGACGCCAATCTGAAACGAGAAGAACTCACCGCGATCGGCCAGCCCGGTCACCGGTCCGCCGGGGCCCGCGGCGATCCACCGCGCGGGAAGATCGGCCGTCATCCGGATGGGGTGGGCGCGGTCCTCCGGAAAGAGCAGAAATGCGGCGCCACCGGCCCCTGCCGCCAGCGCCGACGTTGCCTTCCGCGTTGCGATCACCTCCATCGGATCCATCCGGTCCACCGAATCAGGCGCCTGGATCTCGATCAGTGTCGCAGCTGGAAGCTGGCTCCATCCGGCCCGTCGGTCCGGCCCGGTCAATCCATTGGCGCTGAGCCAGCCGGCGTCTGCGGTGGAGTCGGGCTCCGGGTAGGTGATTTTGGGATAGTTGGAGCGGACGGTGCCCTGGTACGGCATGAAGTAGACGTAGTACTCGCCGGCGCCGGCGATCGGCTCGAACGCGACGTCGCCGCTCTCGCGCGTGACGGACAGTGCGATGGAGTTGCCGACCGGCCGCCCATCGGCCGTGCGGATCACGATCCGCTTGAGCTCAGGGTGGGTATCCCGCCGGCGCCATGGGATGTGGACCCGCACGGCCGGCGCCGGCGCCGCGACCTGCACCACCGCACGGTGATTGCCGAACGAGTCGGCCTCCCATGCCCCGATGCCGTAGCGGGCCGGCGCATCCCCGCCCTGTTGTGCGAGGAGCGCCGGAGACGCCGCCGCGGTGACCAGCAGCGAGACGAACCCCAGGCCGGCGATGTAGCGCATCAGTGACGGGGCCACACGTTGTCCGTCGTGTCGTGGTCGGGAAATCGGCGCGCCGGATCGAGTGTTACCCGCGTCACCGGGCGCCCGCCAAGATCGAGAACCGCATTGAACGTCCGGCTGCCGCCGAACCACACGTCGGCCGGCCAGGTCACGGTCGCGGTGTCACCGCGGACCACGCTGTTGGGCATTGGCCGGATGACCGGTCCGCTGGCGGCCAGTTCCACCCGCAACACCACCGGTGCCGGCATCGCGCCGTCCTGCCGAATGGTGACGGTGGTGCGGCCGCCGCTCGTCTTCACGCCGGCAATCGAGCCGTCGACCGACTCCGTGGTGAACAGCCAGTAGTACCAGAACCAATCGAGGTCCCGGCCGAGCGCCCGGTCCATGAAGAATGCGTAATCCCAGGGCGAGGGGTGCCGGAAGCGCCAGGCGTGGGCGTACGCGCTCATCGCGCGCTGGACGGCGCTGTCGCCGACGATGCCGCCCAGCATCGAGAGCATCATCGGCGCCTTGCCATAGGCCTGGAAACTGTAGCCGGGGCCGCCGTAGTTGGCGTCCCTCATGAGCGGGCCTTCCGCTTCGTTGCCCGACATCCGCCCGTATGCCTGGCCCACCCCGTCGAGCCGCGGCACGGTGTCGCGGAAAGCCGCGCCCGACACGATGTTCATGTACTGATTGAACCCCTCGTCCATCCAGCCGTACCACGTTTCGTTGACGCCCACCATCATCGGCCACCACTGATGCCCGATCTCATGATCGGTGACGCCAAAGCCGGGACCGGACATGGTGAACATCGGATATTCCATCCCGCCTTCGGGACCGTCCACCTGGGTAAAGATCGGAAAAGCGTAGGGCATCCAGAGGCGGGAATAGAATTCGAGCGCGTGGCGGGCGTAGGCGCCGGTCCGCCGGTAGCCGTCGTGCTCGGGGAGATAGAGGAGATTCACCGGGATCGGGCCGCGACCGGGAATCGTCGCGCGGGTGGCGTCCCAGACGAATTCGTTCGACGCGGCCCAGGCGACGTCCGCCACGGTGTCCGCCACGAAGTGCCAGACCAGGCGGTCCCCCTCGCGGGTGGCCTTGCCGGCGCCGCGCTCATCGGCCGCGACGATCACCCGCTGCGAGTCCGACTCGAGCGCGTGGGACAGCCGCTCCCGCACGGTGGGCGAGAGCACGTCGTCCGGGTTCTGGAGGACGCCGGTGGCGCCGACGAGCCAGCCGGCCGGCAGATCGAGCCGCACATCAAAGTGCCCGAAATTATTGTAGAACTCGGAGGCGCCAAGATACGGATCGGTGTCCCATCCGCCGGCGCGGAGATCGTCGAACACGGCGACGCGCGGGTACCACTGTGCCACCTGAAAGAGACGGTGGCCCCACCGGCCCATCCGGAGGCCGCGCTCCGGCGGCGTCGCATCGGGCACGTGAAACATCCAGTCCGCTTCGACCGTGGCGGTGGAGTGGCCCGCAATCGGCGTCGCCAGCGGGATCCGCGCGGAGGTCTGGGTGATCTGGGTGGCCGTGCGCCCCGCGGTGAGGTCCACCGGCGCACCGTTGACCGCCAGCCGGGTGAGCTTCATGCCGTCGGTGATCTCGGTGACCGTCTCCGCCCGTGGGACGTTGGCGGCAAAGATATTCTGGTCGAGGCGCAGCACCAGCACCCGCATCGCGGAGTCGCTGTCGTTCCGGATGGTCGCGGTCTCGTGCCCCGTGACCAGCGCCGTCTCGGGATCGAGTTTGGCCGCAATGGTGTAATCCACCCAGAGCTGCCAGTAGCGCGGGCCGGGACGGCCGGTCGAGTCCCGGGTGCCCGCGGCAAAGGCGCGGCGGATCATGTCGGTCATCCGCAGGTCCCGGCGGATGGCGCGCTCCGGGGCCGGCGCTGCGACGGCACGGGCGCGCGACGCGGCGGCGGGGCGCTGGGCGGCAGCGGCCGCGGGCGCCAGGAGAAGTCCGGTGAGCAGCAGGGCGTCGAGTGGTGCGCGCATGGCGAGTCGCCTCCGGGTGCGGAGCAATTGAGGGAATGGTGAAAGGTAAATCGTCCCCCGCCGGCGCGCCGGTGGCTACCTTTGATGGGGGCGGCACGCGCCGCTGATCACAACTGCCATCGGAAGGATCGACAGGTGCCTCCCACACGCAACGTTGCTGTGCTCGTCGGCAGTCTGCGCCGCGAGTCGTTCAACCGGAAGACCGCGCGGGCCATGGCGGAGATCGCCGCACCCGCGCTGGCGCTCGAGATCGTCAAGCTCGGCCAGCTCCCGCTCTACAACCAGGATGTGGAAGACGCCGCGCCCCCGGAGCAATGGGTCGCATTCCGTGATCGGATCCGCACGGCCGATGCGGTGCTGTTCGTGACGCCGGAATACAACCGCTCGGTGCCGGGCGCGCTCAAGAACGCGATCGACGTCGGGTCGCGCCCCAGCGGCCAGGCGGCGTTCGCGGGCAAGCCGGCCGCGGTGGTGAGCGTCACCACTGGCGCGCTGGGAGGTTTCGGCGCCAACCATCATCTGCGGCAATCGCTGGTGTTCCTGAACATGCCGGCGATGCCGCAGCCGGAGGCCTATATCGGCAACGCCAAGAGTCTGTTCGACGACGAGGGGCGGCTGATCAACGACGGCACGCGGGAGTTCCTGCGGAAGTTCTGCGTCGCCTTCTCACGCTGGATCGAGGCCACGCGTACGCTCGCGTGACCTCGCCCTACACCAGACCGGAGGATCCTCATGCATCGTGCACTCATCCTGGCGCTCGCCGGGCTCGTCGCCGCGGCCGGACCGGCGGCGGCCCAGGCCGGCAAGATTCAGGTGCGGTGGCTGGGCCACGCCGCCTTCGAGATCGTCTCGCCCGGCGGCACCCGGCTGCTGATCGACCCGTTCATCACCGGCAATCCGGCCACACCCGATTCGCTCAAGGACTTGCACCGGTACCGCAGCGCCTTCAAGCCGGCCGCGATCCTGGTTTCGCACGCCCATTCGGACCACGCAGCGGATGCCAAGGCCATCGCCGAGGCGAGCGGCGCGCCGGTCATCAGCGTGTACGAGTACGTGGCGAGTCTGGGCCTGCCGGAAGCACAGAGCCACGGCGGCAACGTGGGCGGCGCCTTCACGGTAGGCGACGTCACGGTGCATCTGGTGCCCGCCATGCACTCGAGCGAGCCGGGCCGCCCGCTCGGCTTCGTGCTGGAGTTTGCCGGCGGGCGCGCCCTCTACCACACCGGCGACACCTGGATCTTCGGTGACATGGCGCTGATCCAGGAGCTGTATCACCCGGACATCATCCTGCTGAACGCCGGCGGCGGGCCGTACACCGAGGACCCCCGCACCGCGGCACTCGCCGTGAAGAAGTATTTTCATCCGTCGGTGATCGTGCCGATGCACTACGCCACCTTCCCCGGTCTCGCGACCGAGGCCGAGGTCCGGCAGGCATTTGCGGGGGACGCGCGGCTGGTGGTGATGAAGCCGGGCGAGACGCGGACGTTCTGAGCGGCGGGTCCGCTCAGTCGCCCGGGCCGAAGGTGACGTCGATGTGCACGACGATCACCGGGTTCATGCGGAGGATCCCCAGCATCTTCGAGAGCCCGCCCACCCGGTAGTCGTTGAGGTCGAGCTGGAAGCTGCTCGTCACCCGCGCCGTCCCGGTGTCGCGGTACAGGAACGCGGTGAGGTCGACGGGCCGGGTGACCCCGTGGATGGTGAGCGTGCCCTCGAGGGTCACCTGTTGGGAGTCGCCCAACACGGGGCCGGGCCGGACCGCGGTCAGGTCGTAGCGCATCACCGGATAGCGATCGGTCTCCATCGAGGAGCGGAGGTCGCGGTCGCGCCGGCCGTTGCCGGTCCGGAGCGCTGTGACCCGCCCCTCTACCCAGCCGGTGACGCCGGCCGGCGCCGGACCTCCGCGCATCGCGCCGGTCACCGAGTCGGTCGTACCGGTGAAATTGCCCACCGTGGCTCGCCCGTCAAAGCTGAGGGCGCCGCGGGCGACCCGAGCCTCGGCCGGCAGGTCCTGGGCGACAGCCCGCCCGCCGCCCAGCGCGACCACCGCAATCAGCCCCAGCATTCCCCGACGCATCGTTCCGCCTCCCCTGAGATGATCTTCACCGCCGTGTTCCACGGATCCTGCGCCAACACGCCATTCCCGGCCTCCGCCACCGCGTAGCCCGCACCGCGCCCACCTCGATAGCCTCGGGCTGCCGGTATGCGGGCGGCGCCACGCCGTACGTGCTCATCCGCCGGCGGTGGCGCCCACCACCAGGAACGGCTCGGTGCCCGCCGCGATCGCCGCGGGGAGCGGCGCATCCGGCAGCTCGTGCGAGAGGTCCTCACCGCACCCAAAGAAGCGGACGAATGCCCGCCGCCTTTCCGTCACATGATCGCGCATCGTGCCGCGGAGTGCGGGGTACGCGGCCTCCAGCGCGGCAAGCACCGAGCGCTGGGTCACCGGCGCCGCCACCGCGAGCGAGACTTCACCCTGAATCCGTCCCAGTATCCGCAGGTGCTCGGGCAATACCACGCGGATCATGCGAGCGTCTGGACCTCGACCGAGAGGACCGCCGGCAGGTCGCGGACGATTGGCATCCAGCTGTCGCCGGAGTCGGCCGACGCGTAGACCTGCCCGCCGGTGGTGCCGAAGTAGATGCCGCAGGACTCCATGGTGTCCACCGCCATCGCGTCGCGCAGCACGTTGACGTAGCAGTCCTCCTGCGGCAGGCCCTTCGTCAGCGCCTCCCACTCGTTCCCGCCCGACCGGCTGCGGTAGACCCGGAGCTTTCCTTCAGGAACGAAGTGCTCGGAATCGCTCTTGATCGGCACCACGTAGATCGTCTCCGGCTCGTGGGCGTGCACGTCGATCGCAAAGCCGAAGTCGGTGGGCAGGTTGCCGCTCACCTCATGCCACTGGTCGCCGCCGTCGTCGCTCCGCATCACGTCCCAGTGCTTCTGCATGAACAGCACGCCGGGCCGCGATGGGTGCATTGCGAGACGGTGGACGCAGTGACCGACTTCGGCGGTCGGGTCCGGAATGTACAGGGAGTTGAGTCCCCGATTGATCGGCCGCCACGACGCACCGGCGTCATCGGACCGGAAGGCGCCGGCGGCGGAGATCGCCGCGTACATCCGTCCGGCGTGCTTCGGGTCGAGCAGAATCGTATGCAGGCACATGCCGCCGGCACCCGGCGCCCACCGCGGCCCCGATCCGTGCTCCCGCAACCCCGCCAGCTCCTGCCACGACGTGCCGCCATCGGTCGAGCGGAACAGCGCCGCGTCCTCGACGCCGGCGTACACCGTGTCGGGATCGGTGAGGGACGGCTCCAGGTGCCAGACCCGCTTGAACTCCCATGGGTGCTGCGTCCCGTCGTACCACTGATGGGTTCCGGGCACGCCGTCATAGACGAACGTGTTGTCCACCGGCTCCCACGAGGCGCCGCCGTCGTCGGAGCGCTGAATCTGCTGGCCGAACCACCCGCTCGACTGCGATGCGTACAGCCGGTTGGGCTCCACTGGCGACCCCTTGATGTGGTAGATCTCCCAGCCGGCAAAGAACGGCCCCTCCACGTTCCAATTCCTGCGCTTGCCGTCGGACGTCAGGACGAAGGCCCCCTTTCGCGTCCCGACCAGGACCCGCACACCGCTCATGATCAGCTCCCTGGCACTGGTTCAGATGTCACCGGATGACAGGCGTAACGATGCCGCCGGCATCGTGCGGCTGTCAAGCATCTTTCCGCGGACTTATGATCAGAGGCGTATGATCCACCGAGCCCGCATGTGCGCCCAGGCCTGCGCGTGAACGCCCTCGAGCTGGCCGTCGGCTTTGCCGCGGCGATCGTCGTGCTGGACCTCATTGCGCGGCGGCTGCCGATCCCCCGCCCCGTGGTCCTCGCGGCGGGCGGTATGGTGCTCGGTCTGTTCTGGCGCCAGCTGGGGCTCCCGGCGTTCCAGATCGCGCCGGATCTCGTCCTCGGCGTCCTCCTCCCACCGCTGCTCGCTGCCGCCGCCTTCCGCCTCCCGCTCGGCGTGTTCCGCGCCAACCTGCGGCCCATCATCATCCTCGCCGTCGGGCTCGTCGTCGCGACCATGGCGGGCGTGGCCGCGGTGGCGCACGCCATCATCCCCGGTCTCCCCTGGGCCGCGGCATTTGCCCTGGGCGCGATCGTCGCGCCACCGGATCCGGTGGCCGCCACCAGCGTGGCTCATCGCCTGGGACTCAGCAACCGGATGGTGACGATCCTCGAGGGCGAGGGGCTGATCAACGATGCGACGGCGCTGGTGGCGTTCGAGCTCGCCGTCGCGGCCGCGGTGACCGGCCACTTCTCGTGGGTCCATGCGGGGCTCGACGTGGTCCGCGCCACCGCGTTCGGCGTGGCCACCGGGCTCCTCGTGGGCTGGATCACGGTCCAGGTGCGCCGCCGGGTGGACGACACGATGATTGAGACCGCCGTCTCGCTCATGGTGCCGTACGCCGCGTGGGTGGTGGCGGAGCGATTCGGCGGGTCGGGCGTGCTGGCGGTGGTGACGTTCGGCATCTTCATTCGCGGGAGGGCGACCGAGATCGGGGCGCCGGGGACCCGGCTCGTCAACCGTACCGTCTGGCGCGCGGTGGACTTCCTGGCGGGCGGCGTGGTGTTCGCACTGGTGGGGATCGAGCTCGGCCGCGTGGCCGGGCACGGCATCGGCGCGAGCGTGCTGGGCCACGCCGCGGTCATCATCGGGATCACGATCGCGATCCGTCTGGCGTGGATGTGGGGGGTGCCCCAGCTCATGCCGGCGCTCACCGGCGGCCGTGTGCGCCCCAACTACACGTGGGCCGAGCTCACCGTGGTCGGCTGGGCGGGTCTCCGCGGCGTCGTCACACTGGCGCTGGCGATCGCGCTGCCGGTGACGATCGGCTCCGGCGAGCCGTTCCCCGCACGCACCGAGCTGGTCATCATCGCGCTCGCGGTCGTGCTGGTGACGCTGATCGGCGCCGGCGTCACCCTGGCCCCGCTCATCCAGCGGCTCGGGGTGGGTGATTCCGGCGGCGTCGCCCGCGAGGAGCGTGAGGCGCGCGGCGCCGCCATCGCCGCGGCGCGCCGGCAGGTGGAATCGCTGGCCGGCCACATCCCCCTCACCGAGGAGGAGTGCCACCGGCTGGTGGAGCGACTCGGGGAGGACCTGGGCCTCGCCGGCGACGACGGCGGACAGGGCCGGCGCTCCCGGCTGCCTGGCGGCGCACCGGGCACCGATGTGGTGCTCGCGGCGCTCGCCGCCGAGCGAGCCACCATCCAGCGGCTCCGGAACGAGGGCCGCCTGAACGACGGCAGCGCCGCGCAGTTTGAGGCGGCGCTGGATCTCGAGGAGATGGCCCTCCGCGGCCGATCCGGCACCGTGATCGGCGGCTGACCCGGCGAGGTGGCGCGCCCGCTCTCACCGACCCACATTCCGCCATGCACATCGAGACCACCTTCATCCTGCTGTTCGTCGTGGCCACCACCGTGGCCATCGCGGCGCGGCGGTTCCGGATCCCGTACACCGTGGCCCTCGTGGTGGCGGGACTCGTCCTCGGCTCGGTGCACGTGCTGGAGCCGCCGCACCTCACCAAGGAACTCCTGTTCGCGGTCTTCCTGCCCGGCCTGCTCTTTGAGGCGGCGTTTCATCTCGACTTCACCGACTTCTGGCGCGACCGGTCCGCCATCTTCGCGCTGTCGGTTCCGGGCGTGGTGGCCGCCATCGCGCTCACCGCCGGCATCCTCACGTGGCTGGCCGGCACGCTGCACTTTGCCAACGGTTTCGGCTGGGAATCGGCGCTCGTCTTTGCCGCACTGATCGCGGCAACCGACCCGATCGCCGTCGTGGCACTGTTCAAGACCATGGGCGTGCCGCGCCGGCTCGCGGTGCTGGTCGAGGGCGAGAGCCTGCTCAACGACGGCACCTCGATCGTGCTGTTCACCCTGGTGCTCGGTGCCCTCGCCGGCGCCGAGATTTCGTTTGGCGGGCTGGCAGTCGAGTTCGTGAAGGTGGCGGGCGGCGGCGCGCTGGTGGGCGGCATGGTGGGCCTGGCGGTGGCGCAGGTCATCCGCCGGGTGGATGACCCGATGATCGAGATCACCCTGACCACGATCGCCGCGTACGGTGCGTTCGTGGCGGCCGAGGAGCTCCTGTTCTCCGGCGTGATCGCGACGGTCGTCGCCGGCATGCTCTGCGGCAACTACGCCAAGCGTACTGGAATGTCACCGTCGACACGGGTCGCGGTGGAGACATTCTGGGAATACGTCGCGTTCGCGCTCAACTCGATCGTTTTCCTCCTGATCGGCTTCGAAGTCCGGCTGAGCCAGCTGGTCGAGGCGTGGCCGGCCATCCTGCTGGCCTACCTGGCGGTGACCGTCGGCCGGGGCGTCGTGATCACGGGCGTGACGGCGCTGCTCCACCGCACTCGGAGCCGCATCCCACGCGGCTGGACCACCGCGCTCACCTGGGGTGGGTTGCGTGGGGGCCTCTCGATGGTGCTGGTGCTGGGGCTCCCGACCGACTTTGCGTGGCGCGGCCTGCTGATCACCATGACGTTCGGCGTGGTGCTGCTGTCGATCCTTCTCAATGGGCTCACCATGCCGGTGCTGCTCCGCTGGCTCGGCATCGGCCATCCCGAGGAGCGCCGGGTCCATCACGAGCTGTACCGCGGGAAGGCGCAGACGGCCACCGCGGCGCTCACCGCGCTCGACGAGATGGGCCGTGCCCGGCTGGTGCACGCCGACGTCCTTCAGCAGGTGCGCCAGGACTACGAAGACCGCCTCAACCGCGCTGAGGAGGAGATCAGCGGGATGCACCTGGACCAGCATGGGCTCCGGGACGAGGAGTTGCGGCGGGTGCGCCGGCAGCTCATCGTCATCGAGAAGGACCAGGCACTGGAGGCGTTTCACCAGGGCATGCTCAGCCAGCCGGCGTATGAGCGCCTGGTCGCCGACATCGACGCGCGGCTGCTGGAACTCGACGAGGAGCTGGAACGCGAGTGACCGGCCCGCGCGAGCTGATTCAGCGCAGCGTGCGTGGCGCGATTAAGGACCAGATCACCGGCGAGTCGGCCAAGACGGCGTACTACCTGTTTCTCTCGCTCTTCCCGATCGTGCTCGTCGTCTTTGCATTGACGGGAATGCTGGGCGGGCACGCCGCGTTCGAGGTGCTGGCGGCGCGGCTGGAGCAGGCCGCCCCGCCCCAAGCGGCGCACTACCTCGAGCAGTTCATCCGCGACGTGACCGACAGCCGCCGGCCCGACCTCCTCTCGATCGGAATCCTGCTGGCGCTCTGGACCGGGTCGAACATCTTCGTGGCCCTGACCGAAGGGCTCAACCGGATGTTCAACGTGAGGGAAGACCGCCGCTGGTGGAAGCGGCGGGTGATGGCGGTGGGCCTGCTGCTGGCGGCGATGGTCCTGCTCGTGGGCGGTGCACTCATTCTGCTGGCCGGCGGCCGGATCGGGGCGGCACTGGGACTGGGCACGGCGTGGGGGGTGCTCCGCTACCCGCTGGTCTTCGTCATGCTCACGGCGCTGATGTCGCTGGCCTACCGGTTTCTCCCCAACCGCGCCAGGCCCGCGGCGCTCCCCGCAATCCTCATCGGCGCCGCCATCGGCACCGCCCTCTGGCTGCTCGCCACCACGGCGTTCCACCTCTACATCTCACACTTCGCCAATTACAGCCGGACCTACGGCTTCGTGGCGGCCGCGATCGTGCTGCTGTTGTGGCTGTTCATCACGGCGTTCTCGATCCTCTTTGGCGGCGAGGTGGCCGCGGTGGTGGCGGGGACGGACACGCAGCCGCGGTAACGACGCGGGACCGGCACCGGTCCGGCTGATACGATGTCACCCTGAGCGCAGCGAAGGGGCCGAGCCGCCGCACAGGCGCCCGGCCCAATCCGGAATCAGTGGCTGACCGCAAAGAACCAGGCCGCGATCACCGGTCCGCGCGGCCCGCGGAACCCGCGACCGGCCGGCGGCGCAGCGGTGCCCGGCGCGGGCGCCGGCGCCGGGCCGTACTCCGGCTGGAAGAGATAGGCCACGTGCTTCGCCGGGTCCACCGCGATCGTCTTGGCGCCGCGCATCGTGGACACGGTGGCGACGACGGTGTACCTGTCGGGCCCGTCCTGGTGCACCACGGTAACGTTGCCGTCGCGGCCGGCCGGGATGTAGATCAGCTTCTGGCCCGGATCCCAGCCGAGCGCGTCGACACCGTCTCCGTTGGCGATGGTGGCGACGATCTTGCCGGTCTTTGCGTCCACCACCACCGACGTGTTGCCGCAGCCGGAAAAGATCCGGTCGGTGGCGCGGTCGTACGCAATGCCGGTGGGCCCGTCGCAGGGCGCCAGCGGCCACGACGCCAGCACCTTCATCGTCTTCACGTCCAGCACCTGCATCGTGCTGGTGCCTTCGTTGTTGATGAAGATCCGGCCGTGCCCGTCGCTCGCGGCGCCTTCCGGCCCGTTGTCCTCCAGCTCAGCGGTGCCGACGATGTCGCCGGACTTGGCGTCGAGCGCCACCGCGGTCCCGGCCGGACGGCTGTGGTTGGTGAGGATGACGCGGCCGGAGAAGTCGTCGTACATGATGCCGTCGAGGCCACCGCTGGGGATCGGAATCTTCCGAATGGCGGCCAGGGTCTTGAGGTCGAACATCGTAACGGTGGAATCGCCGGCGCTGGTGATGAAGCCGTGACCGGTCGACGGGACGAGTGCGATGCCGTGCATGCGCGGCGTGTCGGGAATGTCGCCCAGCACCTTGCCGGTGGCGCCGTCCACTACCATCACGTGGGTGCCGCGGGAGACGAACACCCGGTTGGTCCCCGGCTCCGCGGTGAGGTAGTCGGTGCCGCCGTCGCCACCGATGTTGTACTTCGTGACCGTGAACGTCTGGGCCACGCCGGCCGCCGGCCACGCCAGCGCGGCGGCCAGGGCCAGCATGGCAATCCGGATCGATGTTCTCTTCATCTGGGCCTCTGTGTGGATGTCGAAGGGGGTGACGCCCGTATTCTACGCGCGGCTACCGGGGTCCGTTGCGCAGCCGGGCCGGAATCCTTGCAAAATTTGCCCCGGGGCATACGTTCGGGACTGGGGATCTGTCCCCCTCCACCTT
The DNA here is from genome assembly GCA_038250675.1 of Gemmatimonadales bacterium. Classification (GTDB taxonomy): domain Bacteria; phylum Gemmatimonadota; class Gemmatimonadetes; order Gemmatimonadales; family GWC2-71-9; genus JAICUF01. The sequence continues at coordinate 104,711 of JBBSCB010000003.1, read as the reverse complement.
TCCGCGACGGAGAATCCCATGTCCGCTTCCTTTGATACGACGCCACGCCGGGGCTTCCTCGGCCGCATGGCCATGGCGGCCGCCGCCCTGGGGCTGAGCGGCACCGTGCCCGCCACCCTCGCCGCGGAGCCGCGGCAGCCGGCATCGACCGGCATCGATCCGGATCTCGATGCATGGTTCGGCAAGATCACCGGCAAGCACCGCCAGGTCTTCGACGCGCCGGCGGCGGGCGGCGGCGTCTCCGCCGTCTGGCCCCGGGTCTACCTCCTGACGATGGGCGCCACATATCCCAACGAGAAGGGCACGGCGGTAGTGATCCTGCGGCACGAGGCGATTCCGCTCGCGATGCAGGACTCACTCTGGGCCAAGTACAAGTTCGGCGAGATGTTCGACATCAAGACCAACGGCACCCCGGCGATGGCCAACCCGTACGCGGTGATCACCGGACTCCCGATCCCGGGGCTCGGCATCGCGGAGCTGCTGAAGTCGGGCGTGCTGGTCGGCGTCTGTAACGCCGCGCTCACCCTCCGCAGCGGCGCCGCCGCCAAGAAGATGAACATGGATGCGGCGGCGGTGAAGCAGGAGTGGATCGCGGGCCTCTATCCGGGTATCCAGGTCGTGCCGTCCGGCGTGATGGCGGTGGGGCGGGCACAGGAGCTGGGGTGCACGTACTGCTTCGCGGGGTGATGCACCGCGGCGCGGCATGAAAAAAGGCGCGACAGCGGAAGATCCGCTGTCGCGCCTTCACATTGCCCCTCCTGGGCTCGAACCAGGACTCTCCTGATCCAGAGTCAGGCGTGTTGCCAGTTACACCAAGGGGCAGCAAACTCGATTTTGACCACTCGCGCGTCTGGACGCGCGCCATGGAGCTGAGGGGGATCGAACCCCTGACCTCACCGATGCGAACGGTGCGCTCTCCCAGCTGAGCTACAGCCCCGCAGGACGAGGAAAGTAGCCGCCGGCCGGGTCGGCGTCAACGGAAAAACCTAGGTCATTGCTGGACTTGGGCTAGCCGGGACCGATGCGGGATAGCGCGCCAGGTAGGCCGCTACGTCGAACTTCCCGGCCGCCGCCCGGAGCGACATGTAGCGCACTGTCCCGTACACCGCCCGCCGGTAGAACGGCCGATCGAACTTGCCGAACACCCACAGGATCCCACCGTAGCTGCACGGGTCCCGCCCGTCCAGCGCATACCGGTTGTTCAGCTCCTCCAGCACCCGGAGCGCCACCGCCGCACCGGGCGTCCAGCCAATCACCGCCTTGCCCCACAGCATCCGCAGGTAGTTGTGCATGAACCCGTCGCGGAGGTACGCCCGCTGGCAGGCGTTCCACAGTTCGTCCCCGGTGGCCGCCCGGGCGAGCTCCCGCTCCCCGTACAGCGAGGCCCGCTCGTCCCGCTCGTGCTCCGCCAGCTCGCGCCGCGCCCAGGGCGGGATCGCCTCGACCGTGCGGTGTCGCCGGTTCCAGTGCACGAAGTTGAACGCCAGCTCACGCCAGGTGAGGAGCTCATCCTGGAACTTGAGGTACTGGTCGCCCGGCCCCGCCTCCCGCGCCGCCAGCAGGATCTCCTGTGGCGAGAGCTGACCGAAGTGCAGGTATGGCGAGAGCCGGGAGGTGGCGTCCACCGTCGGGTCCCCGCGGTCCTCGACGTAGCGGTGCAGCCCGTGCCGAAGGAAATGCGCCAGCCGCTCGCGCCCCGCCGCCGTGCCGCCTCGGGTCTCGACGATCCCCACCCCGTGGTCCACGCGGCACCCCGCCACGAACGCCGGGATCTCCGCCGCCGGCACCCGGATCCCCTCGACGCCTACCCGCCGGCGCACGCGCGCCGTCGCGGCATTGTCCACCGGCCGGAGATAGTGCGGCAGCGCCTCCTCCACCAGGGGGCGGAACCCGCGGGCCGTCGCGTGCTCGCGGTCGTGATAGCCCACCGGCACCACCGTGGCCGAGTCCACCGCGATGATCGGCGTGGCGGTGCGGGTACGGAGCTCGCGGAGCTGGCGCGGCGCGATGAACGTGGGGAAGTAGTCGGTCACCACCAGCGCGGCCCGGCCCACCAGCGCCGCGAGCGCCGATCGCTCGTCCGGTGCGGCCTCGTGGAGGAGCGCCCACTCCACCCCGCGCTCGGCCATCGCCTCCTCCATCCCGTCCAGTCCCTGCAGGATGAAGGCGTGGAAGCGATCGCTGGCCCAGGGGTAGTCATCGCGCAGGCGGAACACTGCCAGCACCGGCAGACCCCGCTCATTGGCGCGCTCGATGGCAAAGTTGAGGGCGAAGTTGTCGTGCGCCCGCTGGGTCATCTGCATCCAGTAGAGCACGAACTCACCGGAGCGGTTGGGGCCGGGCTCCCCCGCGGCGTGGATCCGGAAATCGTCGAGCGGGACCGGCGCCTGACGACCTCGCAGCTCAGGCATCCGCGAACGGCACCGTCACGCTCATCCCGTCCCGCGCGATGCTCACCTCCGGAAAGACGGCACGCGCCTCGGCCAGGAGCTCCGGCGCGTCCCGCGTGTAGCGCGGGCTGATGTGCGTCAGCACCAGCCGCCGCACCCCCGCCGCATGTGCCACCCCGGCCGCCTCGGCCGCCGTCGAGTGCCCGGTCTCGCGGGCGCGCTCCAGCTCGTCGTCGCCAAAGGTGGCCTCGTGCACCAGCAGGTCGGCGCCGCGGGCCGCCTCGACCACCGCCGCACTCGGCCGCGTGTCTCCCGAGTAGACGAAGCGCCGACCCGGCCGCGTCGGGCCCACCAGCTCGGCCGGCGTCACCGTGCGGCCGTCGGGCAGCGACACGCTCTGTCCCTTGTGGATCCGGCCCCAGAGCGGCCCCTCGGGCACGCCCAGCTCGATGGCGCGCGCGGGGTCGAACCGCCCCAGCCGGTCGTGCTCCACCAGCGCCCAGCCGATCGTGTCCGCCCGGTGCTCGGTTGCAAAGACCTGGAGCGCATACTCGTCGCGCTCGAGCCGATCACCCGGCTTGACCTCGATGATCTCGATGGGAAAGCGGCTCCGCTCGACGCCCAGCGCCACGGCGGCACCCAGGTGGCGCGACGCGCCGCGCGGCCCGTAGAGCGTCACCGGCGCGGTGCGGTCCTGCAGCCCCATGGTGCGGAGCAGTCCGGTGACGCCCAGAATGTGATCGGCGTGGTAGTGGCTGAAGAAGATCTCGCGGAAGGCAAAGCTCACCCCGTAGCGCATCATCTGGCGCTGGGTGCCCTCGCCGCAGTCGAACAGCAACGTCTCGCCCTCGCGCGCCACGGCGAGCGCGCTCACGTTGCGATCGACGCTGGGACAGGCGGCGCCGGTGCCGAGGAAGGTGACGGTCAGCACGGCGGCCGGCTCAGAAGATCTTGACGGGCACCGTGAGCTGAATCTTCCCCGGGTTCTTCTTGATCTGCACCAGGATGGAATCCAGGGACGCGGTGAGATTGGCGACGTTCTGGTAGAACGCCGTATCGGTCATCAGCTTGCCGATCGATCCCTCGCCGCGCTGGATCCTGCCGAGGATGGTGTCGAGGCGCGCGCCGGTGCGGGCGAACTGCGTGCTCATGTCGCGGAGACTGGTGGCCAGCGAGTCGGACTTGCCCAGCGCGCGCTGGAACTCGGGATTGGCGAGCGTGCTGTCGAGCCGGGCACCGAGCTGGCGAAACTGCGACATCGTGCGCGTGAGCTCGTAGGTGGGCCCGGCGTTGGGATTACCGTAGATCTCCATGGTGCGCCGCGCCGCCGCCAGCGTCTGCTGCGCGGCGCTGGTGGTGGCCCGGAGCTGATTGACCATCGCGGTGTCCACCAGGTGCTGCACATTAGTCAGGATGCTGTCGCCCCGGGCACTGAGCTTGGCCATGACGTCGCCGAGGCCCGGCGCCAGGGTGCCCTTGATGACCTGGCCGCTGGGCAGCATCGTCGGCGCTTCACCGGGGCGGAACGCGATCCCGGCATCACCGGTGAGATTGAGCGAGACGATCGTCGCGGCCGCGTCCACGTGCGGCTGCGCGTCCTTGGCCAGGCTGATTTCCACCATCACGTGGTCCTGATCGATCAGCGTGATCTTCTGGACCTTGCCCTTGAGCACGCCGGCCACCTGCACCGGCGACGCCTCCTTCAGGCTGCCCACGTTGGAAAACTCGATGTTCGTGTGGTCACCCCGCTTGAAGTCGCGGCCCTTGAGCCACATTGTGCCGAGGATGAAGACCGCGAAGCCCACGATGACGAGGGTGCCGACGGTGACTTCCCGCTTGTAGTGAAGATCCATGAATTGGGCTCAGGCCGCGGCGGAAGGGGGAGTGGCGAAGTCGCGCTCGAGAAATTCCTTCACCGTCGGGTTGTCGGAGGCGAGGAACTCTTCCTGCGTGCCCTGCATGATGATCTTGCCGTTGCTGAGCAGTGCCAGGCGGTCGGCGACGCGGAAGGCGCCGCGGACGTCGTGCGTCACCATCACGCTGGTGACGCCCAGCTCGTCGGCCAGCCGCTCCACCAGCCCGTCGATGATGTCGGAATTGACCGGATCGAGCCCGGACGTGGGTTCATCGTAGAGCAGGTACTTGGGCTCGCCCACGATGGCCCGTGCGATGCCCACCCGCTTGCGCATCCCGCCCGACAGCTCGGCCGGATACTTCCCGATCACGTCGGCCGGCAGGTTGACCAGCTTGACCACCTGGTTCACCCGGTCGCGGGCGTAGTCCTCGTCCTCGTACTTCTCGACGTCCGAGATCCCGAGGCGGATGTTCTCGAACACGTTGTCGGAATCGAACAGCGCGCCGTTCTGGAAGACGTAGCCGATCTTGTAGCGAAGGTGCGCGAGAGCCTCGCGCTTGAGCCGGGCCACGCGGAGCCCGTCCACCAGCACCTGCCCGGAATCCGGTTTGATCAGGCCGATGATGTGCTTGAGCAGCACGCTCTTGCCGGTGCCGGACGGGCCCAGCAGCGCGACCGTCTCGCCATCCTGCACGACGAAGTCCACGCCATCCAGGATGATGTGGTCGCCAAACCGCTTGCAGACCCGCCGGAGCTCGATCATCGGCCGCTCACGAATCGATCGCTCATGAGTTGAGCAGCAGCTTGGCCAGCAGCGTGTCGAGCAGCAGGATCAGCACCGAGCTGCTCACCACCGCCGCCGTGGTGGACCGGCCCACGCCTTCGGCGCCCTGCCCCGTGCTGAAGCCCATATAGCAGGGGATGATGGTGATCGCCCCGGCAAAGAAGAACGCCTTGATCAGCGAGTAGTACGCGTCGAACGGCCGCCAGAACGCCTGGGCGCCGTAGGCAAAGTCGCTGTTGGTGAGCGGCAGCACCTGTCGCGCCGCCCACCAGCCGGAGCCCACCCCCACGACGTCGGCAAAGATCACCAGCACCGGGATCATGATGAGCCCGGCCACGACCCGCGGAATGATGAGGTGCGAGGCGGGCGAACGGCCCAGGCTTTCCAGCGCGTCGATCTGCTCCGTCACGCGCATGGTCCCGAGTTCCGCGGCATAGCGCGCCCCGATCCGGCCGGCCAGGATGAGGCCGACGAGCACCGGGCCCAGCTCGAGCACGATGGACTCGGTCACCAGCGTGCCCACGACGTAGTAGGGCAGACTGCCGGTGAACTGGTAGCCCGCCTGCAGCGCCGTCACCGCACCGGCAAAGGCCGAGACGAGCAGGACGATGAAGAGACTGCCGACGCCGATGTTCCACGCCTCGGTGAAGGCGCGCGGCACCCAGATGCGGACCTCGCGCAGGCCGCGCACGATCTCCACCACGAGCATGCTGACGCGGCCGACATGCGCCATCCCGGTGAGGATGAAGCGGCCAAGCAGAACGCGCGGATCGGACGATTCAGTGGCCGTTGCCATGGGGTGTATCTTGCTCCACCATGGCCCGTAAGTCTACCCCTCGCATACCCCCGGATGCGGCGTTATTCCGGCGGCGGCTGCTGCGCTGGTTTCGCGCGGCGGGACGGGACCTTCCGTGGCGCCACACCCGCGACCCGTACCACATCATCGTCTCCGAATTCATGCTGCAGCAGACCCAGGTCACGCGGGTCGAGGCGTACTACCACCGCTTCCTGTCCAGCTATCCCACGCTCGGCGTCCTGGCCACGGCAGCGCCCGCCGCCGTTCGCGAGAGCTGGGACGGGCTCGGCTACTATCGCCGCGCCGCCAACCTCCATCGGCTGGCGCAGCAGGTGGTGCGCGATCACGACGGCTTGCTGCCGGATGACCCCGCCGTCCTGCGCGGACTGCCCGGCGTCGGTCGCTACACGGCGGGCGCGGTGGCGAGCTTTGCCTTCGAGCGGCGCACCCCGGCGGTGGACACCAACGTCGCCCGCGTGCTGCGCCGCGCCTTCCACCCGCGCGCCCCCCGGCGCGCGCTGGAGCGGCGGCTCTGGGATACCGCCGCGGCGATCCTGCCCCGCCGCGGCGCCGATGCCTGGACATTCAATCAGGCCATCATGGAGCTGGGCGCCCTGGTCTGCACCGCGCGGGTGGCCCGCTGTGAGAGTTGCCCGGTCCGTCCGGCGTGCGCCACGGGACGCCGGACCCGGTCGGCGGCACCCTGACACGACGAGGGGCGGCCGGCGGCCGCCCCTCGATCCTGCACTGTCGCGGACCCCGTTTCAGTAGGCCGAGCCGTGCGCCACCATGAGCCCGCCCAGGAGCGCGGCGAGCGCGAGCATCCCCACCACCGTGCTGACCAGCTTCTGCCGGTTGCGGAGCTCGTCGAAGTAGGCGGCCGTCTTGCCCGAGTGGTCGAGCCGGGTCAGCTTGGCCGCGGTCGGCACGCTCACGAACAGCGTGATCAGGGCGGCCACAATCCCGGCCCCCTGCATCAGGATCAGCCAGAGATCGGCGCCGGGATACCGCGCGCCCGAGTTCCGGAAGGTGAGCAGAATCCCGGACAGCACCGCGATGATCGCGCCCGGACCGATCACCATCCGGTACACCGCCGACTGGGCCCGCACGATCGCTGCCAGGCCCGCCCGCTCCTCCCGCCGACCGGCGATGCCGGCCACCATGACCGCCAGCGCGCCGCCGATCCACAGCGTAAAGCCGAACAGATGCAGAAAGAGCCACACACGCGTCATCGCAGGTCTCCGCTGAGTACGGCATCGTCGATCGGCTGGCGGCCGGAATAGCCGCCGTCGATGTCGTGCCAGTGGGTGATCCGGTCCTCGCCCATCCGCCAGCAGAGGAAAATCGGCCGGTCGTCGCGCAGGGAGTAGAAGTCCACCAGCCCCGCGTCGAACCCCTTGAAGATGCAGCCGATCGCCTCAAACTCCCTGAGATAGCCGTTAATCTGCTCCGCGTGACGCGCCACCGCTTCCCGCGCGGAGATCAGCTCCGGCGTCTCGCCCCAGTCGGCCCTGGCTCCGCCGGCCACCACCTCGTAGCGGCCCACTGCGGCGCGCCACGCAGGGTATTCCTGCAGCAGGTCATCGACCACCCGCCGCACCAGCGGCAGCGTCCGCTCCGCTTCGGCCAGTGTGAACAGCCGGAGATCGGCCATCGCTCAGCCCGCCACGATCCGGATGCCGGCGAGCTGCTCGGGATGGCTGATGAACCCGATTACCCGCGACTCCTCATCCACCACCGTGATCGTGGGACGCAGGTGCGATTCGTTGGGCTCGCCGTCCAGCCGCAGCGCGTAACCGTTCAGCTCCTGGTCGGCCAGGACCACGGGAGAATTGGTGCGCATCACCTCGTCGGCGCGGGTCTGCATCGGCACCTTTCCCGCGGCCACGCAGCGGGTGACGAGGTCGCGGTCGCTGAGCGTGCCGAGGAAGCGCCGGGTGCGGTGATCGTCCACCACCGGCACGACCGAGATGTTGCGATCACGAAGCATGATCGCCACCTCGCTCGCCATGGCGCCGGCCACGGCGACCTGCGGATCCTTCACCATCACGTCGGATGCGCGCATCGGCAGTCCAGTCAGAGTTGTGTCCGTCGCAATCTGCGGGCGGGGGCCGGGCGGTCAAGGGCGGCGCCCGCTCAGGGGTGCTCGCCGGTGAGCACCTCACGCGCCGCGCGATACCCTTCGTCGGCGTACGCCCGGACGCGATCCATGCGGAAGGTTGCATTCCGCTCGACCCGCGGGCGGATGTAGATCAGCGGCGGGCGGCCCGGATCGGCTCGCCACACCGCGAGCGACAGTTCCGTATTGGCCGCCATGAGAATCCCCATCGCATCGTTGTGCGCGCGGACCAGCGACGGATACGGCGAGGGACCCGCTGCCTCATCGTCGAAACCGGCCCCGATGTCCACCGCTACGACGCGATCGGCATCCACCGCCGCCGCCTCGAGCGGCACCACGCCGCGCAATCCGCCATCGGCCAGGCGGCGGCCGTCGATCTCGACCGGCGGGTAGAACATGGGCAGCGCCGACGACGCCATGAGCGCGTCGATCAGCGGCACATCCTCGCCGCCCGCCCCCAGCAGCACCTGCGCTCCGGTGTCGAGATCGACCGCGGTCACGGTGAGCGGGAGCGCCAGATCGGAAAAGCGACGCGCCGGGATGAACGCCTCGATGGCGCGGCGCAGCGGCTCGGGGCGCATCAGCGACCGGAGATAAAGCCCTGCCAGCGGCGCCAGGGCGGTGCGGGCGATGCCGGCCTTCCCCGCACCGGCCAGCCGTTCGAGGATCTGGTCAGGCGAGAGCCCGGCGGCAAACCCCGCGCCGATCACCGCGCCCAGCGACGTCCCCACATAGCGCGTCGGAGCCAGGCCGGCTTCCGCCAGCGCGCGCATCGCCCCCACATGCGCCGCCGCCTTGGCGCCGCCGCCGCTCAGCGCCGCGACGACGCGCCGCGAGGTCACCGGCCCGCCCGCTCCCGATGCTGGCGGGCCTGCTCGTAGCGCGCATGCTCCTCCGGCGTCTCCGCGACCAGTCGCGGCACCCGCCGCGGCTTGCCGGACTCGTCGATCGCCACGAAGACGACGTGCGCCGTGTGCGTGTGGCGCCGCTCGCCGGTGCTCACGGTCTCGGCGTACACCTCGACCGTGATGTCCATCGAGCTGTTGCCCACGAAGTCCACCGTCGCGAGGCAGCTCACCAGCGCGCCCACCTTGATCCGCTCACGGAAGTCCACGCGGTCGATGCTTGCCGTCACCGCGGCGCCGCCGGCGTGGCGGATCGCCGCCACCGCCGCCGCCTGATCCACCAGCGCCATGAGATTGCCGCCAAAGAGATCGCCGAGGATGTTCTGCATGTGCGGCATCACGAACGTCGTGATCTCGCCGCGCGAGTAGGACATGGGACGGGATTCGGGTGCCATGAGATCCTTTGCAGCTGCCGGCGGCTGGCCGGCCGTCAGTAGTCCACCGGCCGCAGGTAGTATTCCCCGATCGCGGTCTGGCTCAGCATGGCGACGGTGGGGAGGCGGCGCTTCCAGTGCGTCGAGTCGAGCCGGTTGCGGACCAGCTCCACTTCGTCCTCGGTAAAGCCGCGCGCCGCCACCTCGTCTGACCGGTACCCCAGCAGCAGCCAGTGCAGGATCAGATCTGCCTTGGCGTAGGAAATCCCGAAGTCCCCCTCGTCGGTCTGCCCGTGGATCAGATCGGCGCTGGCCGGCTTGGCCACGATCTCCTCGGGCACACCGAGGTGGCGGGCCAGCAGCCAGACCTGGGTCTTGAACAGATCGCCGATCGGGTTGACCGGTGGTGAGTCGTCGGCGTGCCAGGTGAAGTAGCCCAGCAGCCGCTCGGTCTTGTTGCCGGTGCCCACCGGCAGCGCACCCAGGCCGGCGGACAGATCGAAGAGCGTGATCATGCGGGTCCGCGCCATGATGTTGCCCAGCCGCGTCGGCGAGGGCGGAGCGCCCACCGCCGCCGCCAGCCCATCGACGCCGGCCGAGATGTCCACCGTGCGGAGCTCGATCCCCAGCCGATCGGCGACGAGCTGCCCATGGGCCAGACTCTCGGGGCTCGATGTGCCATACGGCATCCGCACGCCGATGACGTTCTCCGGCCCCAGCGCCTCGGTCGCGAGGTAGGCGACGAGCGCGCTGTCCACGCCGCCCGAGAGCCCCAGGATCGCCTTCTCGAAGCCGCGGCGGCGGATCAGCTCATCCCGCAGAAATTCCACCAGCCAGCGCCGGGTCAGGTCCGCCTCGATGTCGAGCGGATCGCCGGCGGTGGGCACAGGCGCGGCCAGTTTCCGACGCGGCGGCTCCGCCAGTCCCGGCTCGGGCGCTGCGTCGCCGTGGTGCCGCTCCGCTCTGGCTGACTCGCGCCGCCGGGCGCTCTGCAGCGAACTCAGCAGATGCGGCAGCCGCATCTCGAGGTCCGCCAGCAGCGGCGAGTCGGCACGGGCCCGCGTGATCTCGTCGAAATCGAGCGTCAGCGGAATCAGCGCCTCCTCGAACACCGGCGCGCGCAGCAGCAGCGAGCCGGCGGGGCCCGCGACCACCGATCCGCCGGGAAACGCCTTGCCGCCCTCGAATCCCACGAGCTGCACCAGCGCGACGTAGACCCCGTGTTCGCCGGCGATGTCCTGGATGATGCGTTCCCACCGAGAGAGACTCGCGGGGCGATCGGGGTCGCCGTCCGGCTGGATGCCGCGGGCCGGGCTGGCACTCGGTACGATGATGAGCTGGGCGCCGTCGAGCGCGGCGAGCATGGGGGCAAACGAATGCCACGCATCCTCACAGATGATCATCGACGCCCGGCCCCAGCGCGTGTCGAACGCCTGCACCGACCGCCCCGCCTCGACGAACCGCTCCTCGTCGAAGACACCATAGGTGGGCAGGAAGATCTTGCGGTGGACGTGGCGGATGCCGGCGTCGGCGCCGCCGAGAGTGGCATACAGACTGGAGTTATGGAGCCGGTTTTCGAACACCTCGTAGAACCCGAGCGCCACGTCCATCGCGGGCGCGCCGGAGGCGGTGTGTTCCCGGGCCAGATCGTCGTACAGCCGGTCGGCGGGCATGGCGAGCTCGCGCACCGCGCCCTCGACGAAGTACCCGGTGAGCGCGGTCTCCGGCGCGACGAGCAGGTCGGGCGGCTCGTTCCACACGCCGGCCTCGCGGAACATGGCGCCCAGCCGGCGCAGGTTTTCCGCGTACGCGCCCTTGCGGGGCCGCATCTGGGCAATGGCGAGACGCAGCATGATGGTGGTAATGTAGAGCCCATGGCCATGATCTGGTACATCGCGCTGGGAAGCGCGCTGGGCGGCGTCGGCCGGTATCTGGCGGGCGGGCTGGCTCAGCGCCTCTTTGAGACGACCTTCCCCACCGGCACGCTCGCCGTGAACATCGCGGGGTCGTTTCTCCTTGGCCTGATCATCCAGTACGCCATCGAGACGCCGACACTGGGCCCCGAAATGCGGGCGTTCCTGACCATCGGCTTCTGCGGCGGATTCACGACGTTCTCGACCTTCAGCTTCGAGGCCGCGCGGCTGCTGGAGGACGGTGAGTGGACGCGGGGGCTGGCCTACATCGGGCTGAGTCTGGTGGTGTCGCTCGCGGCCACGTTCGTGGGCTTTGCCATGGCGCGCCAGCTGGTGGCGCTCCGCCTGCGCTAGGAGGCAACGGATGCACGGCTTCGAAGGGGAGCGGATGCTGATGCGCATCCACCTGGGTGAGCGCGACAAGTACGAGGGCCGCCCGCTCTACGAGGCGATCGTGCTGCTGCTCCGCGAGCGCGGATTTGCCGGCGCCACCGTGCTGCGCGGCATCATGGGCTTTGGCGCCACCGCCCGGCTGCATGCCGAGAAGAACCTCCAGCTCTCGCTGGACCTGCCGCTGATCATCGAGTGCGTCGAGACGGAGGATCGGATCACGGAGATCCTTCCGGAGCTCGATGCGATGCTGGGCGGGGGTCTCATCACGCTGGAGCGCGCTCACGTCATCGTCTACCGGCCCGAGCCGCGCGGCGGCCCCGCCTCGTAGTCGCCGGCTGTTTCACCAACACGCCAAGGCAAACACGCATGTCATCTCCGCTCGACGCCGTGCGCGGCGCGCCCAATGCGTGTCAGGCCATGCCCAACATCGTCACCGGCGGGCAGCCGACGGCAGAGCAGCTGGCCGCGCTCAAGGCGGCCGGTGGCGCGGTCGTGCTCGACATTCGCGAACCGATGGAGCCGCGCCCCTTCGACGAGCCGGCCGAGGCACGGGCGCAGGGTCTCGACTACGTCAACGTGCCCGTCTCGGGAGCCACACTGGATGACACCACACTGGAGCGGATTCTGGGTGTGCTGCGGGACGCCGGCGACCGTCAGGTCTTCTTCCACTGCACCAGCGGCAACCGGGTGGGCGGCGCCATGATTCCGTACTTCATGCTCGACCAGGGGATGGATGAGGAGGCCGCGATCGAGCAGGCCATGCGCATCGGACTCCGCAGCGCGGAATATCTGGAATGGGGATGCGACTACGCCCATCGCCACGCCACCGGCTGATGGTGCCTCGCTGGCGGACACGCAAAACGGGGCGACCATGCGGTCGCCCCGTTTCGTGATTGCGCTGCCCGGGCCTAGCGGCGCCGGCTGCGGGCCGACTCCGATGGCCGGGCGTAGCTCCGGTTCTCACGCGGCGCTGCCTGCATCCGTGGCGCCTCGCGCGGCGGCGGCGCTGATTGCACCCGCGGCGCCTCGCGTACCGGCCGTGAACTGCGATCAATCCGGGGCTGGTACGGCGCGGGCTTTACCTCCCGGGACCTGTCGATCTGCGGCGACGGGACCGCTTCGTACCGGCGGGCACGCTCCGCCTGCCGACTCCGCTGCTCCTCGCGCGGGCTGGCCTGACGGCCGTCATCCCGGCTCGGCGCCGGCGCCGCCGAGGGCTCCGGCCGCGCATTGTTCTGCCGCGCCTGCCGCTCATCCTGCGGGCGATCCTGCGCCGGCCGCGATGCCTCCACCCGGCGGCCGCGATAATCTGCCGCGTCCTGCCGCGCGCCGGATCCGGGCGCCACTCGCGGTGAGCCGTCGACGCCGGGCCGGGACGGCGCACCCTCCCGGGCGCCAGTGCCGATCGGCGGGCCGTAGACGGTGTGCGTTGCACGGGGGGAGACGCCCGACCCACCCCACGTCCGGTCGATCGACTTGAACTGGTACGGCGTATAGATCTGACCCCGGTAGGTCGACCGCCCGTCGTTGTAGCCGTAGCCGTAACCCCGCGGGTAGTAGCCCGGATACCGGGACGGACGGTAACTGCCACCGTAGTAATACGGATCGTAGTAGAACGGGTCGTAGTAGAACGGATCGTACCTGCGGCCGAAGGTCAGACCGACCGAGAGCCCGCTCCGCCCCGTGTAGTAGTACGGATCGCACTGGGAGTAGAAGTCACAGAACGGATCGTAGTACGTGCTGCGCACCGGCGCGTAGTAGGCGGTGCTCGGCCCGTAGTACGACACGGTACGGCCGTACGACACGTCATAGCTCGCGATGTCGTACTCGAAGCGGCCCGTCGCCAACCGCCCGACCAGGTCGGTCAGGTCGGGCTCGGGGTCGTCGCCCAGCCGGACGTCGTTGAGTGCGCGATAGTCCCAGTGATCGCCCTGCATGTACTGATCGAATCGCATTGGATCCCGCGAGACGGCGGCGTAGACCGCGCCGCGGCCGGAGGCGACGTCGATGGAGAACGCCTCGCGATTGCCGCGGCCCCGGATCTCGTAGCGGTGACCACCGCGAACGAAGTTGTCATCACCAGGATCGAGCGGAAACAGCACGCGCACGTGGCCGTCCGGGTCCGCATTGAGCACGACGACGTAGCCGTCGTCCTGGGTCTCGACCTGGACCTTGGCCCGGTCACCCTGCTCGAAGCGTCGATCGTTGCTCATCCAGATGCGGATGGGAGGGTCCTGCGCTGGTGCGGCGGCCGCCGAACCGGTTCCGGCAGCGAGAGTGAGGAGCAGTGTAGCGATCATGGGGACCTCCGAAACGATGCTTATGCGGCTGCGGACCCGGGGCGCGGAACAATCGACCACGCCCACTACTGCCAGCCCTGTGCCAATACTCCAAGTGCCCATATAACAATAGGTTGACAAATATTGTTCCCCGCCGGACGTCCACTTTCCCGGACGGATCAGGGCTTGCTCGTCTCCTGGCCGCCGTTCCAGCGATGCCAGTACATCCGCATCTCGGTGATCAGCTCGCCCACGGTTTCGCAGAAGAGTGCCCCGCGCGCATCGACCCAGTCACCGCTCCGCCGGCGGCGGAAGACACACTTGAACTCAGTCGAGAACCAGGGCCCCGCCGCGTAGATCTCGCCCGACGTGAAGGTGACCTCCGACTGGTTGTACGGCATCTCGGCCCAGTACCCGCGAATCGCCTCGGCGCCGGCGAGCGGCGCGGAAAACGGGGTCTCGATGAAGACCGCATCGGGGGCAAACACCGACATCATCGTCTCCACGCTGCCGCGGGTCCATCCCTGCCCGAACGTATCGATGAGTGAGCGACCGAGCGCGCGCGCGTTCGCCGTGCTTTCTTCTGCGGTGGACATGGACGAGATACCTTGCTCCGGCTTGGGGATGGGTGGACATTCCGAACCGCCATGTATTTGAACATACACCCGCGGCGGAACCGTCGCGTCGCGGCTGTCGTCCTGCTCCTGGGGCTCGGTGCGGGCCGTCTCCCGGGTCAGGCCTGCCCCGCCGCATCCGGACTCGCCTCGGCCGCCGGCTGGCGCGCCTACCGCGCGGATTCGCTCGCGGCCGCGAGCGACACATTCGATGCGGCGCTGCGCCGGTGTTCCGCCAACCTCGACGCCGCCGTCGGTCTGGGCTATGTGGCCCTCCGGCGAAATCAGGTTGCCCGGGCCGATTCCCTCTTTCGGCGGGTGGTCCAGCAGAACCCGGCAAGCGTGGACGGCTGGGACGGGCTCTCCCGCGCGGCCTGGCGCGCCGGCGACCGGCCGGCAGCCGCCGACGCCGCGCGCCATGTGGTGGCGCTCGACCCCTCGAACGCCGACGCACGAGCCCTGCTCGATCGCCTGGAGCCGGACTGGGACCGCCGTCGCCGCACGGCCCCCCGCCCCGGAACGCTGCAACTGCCCGCCCGTATCCGCGGTGATCGGTTCGAAATCCTGGGCACGGACGGCTGGCGCACCTTCTACATCAAGGGCATCAACCTTGGCGTGGCGCTTCCCGGCCGTTTCCCGTCCGAGTTTCCCACCGACTCCGCGACATATGCCGGATGGCTCGATACCATCGCCGGTCTCCGCGCCAACACCCTGCGCCCGTACACCATTCTGCCGCCGCAGTTCTACCGCGCGCTTCGCGCGTGGAACATTGCGCATCCGACCCAGCCGCTCCGGCTCATGCACGGCGTATGGACCGAGCTGCCGCCGGACAACGACTTTGCGGCGCCGGCCTGGCAGGCGGAGTTTCGGGCCGAGATGCGGCGGGTCATCGACGTCGTGCATGGCACCGCCGACATCGCGCCGCGGCCGGGCCACGCCGCCGGCCGCTATGACGCCGATGTGTCGGCGTGGACGGTGGGCTTCATCATCGGACGGGAGTGGGAGCCCTACTCGGTGAAGGCATTCGACGCGGCGCACCGGGATCTCACCGAATATTATGGCCGCTACCTGACACTGGCGGCAGGCACGCCGATGGATGCCTGGCTGGTCGAGCAGTGCGACTACATGCTCGTACAGGAGGCCGACCGGTACAACACGCTGCGACCGATTGCGTACACCAACTGGCCCACGCTCGATCCGCTGACCCACCCCACCGAGGCCGGCACCGCGGAAGAGCTGGCATGGCGCAAACGCGCTGGGCGGCCGGTCCCGCGGCCCCGTCTCGAGTTCGAGAATGACGCGGTATCGCTCGACGCGGCGCTGGTGCGACCCACCACCGCAAACGCCGCCGGCTGGTTCGCGGCGTTCCATGCGTACCCGTACTATCCGGATTTCATGGTGAGCGATCCGGGGTACGGCATGGCGCGCTCCAGCGAAGGCCGCTCCAATTATTTCGGCTATCTCACGGCGCTCCGCCGGCATCTGGCCAACGTTCCACTGGTGATCGCGGAGTATGGGGTGCCGTCGAGCCGCGGCATCGCGCATCTGCAGCCGCAGGGCTGGAACCATGGCGGCCACGATGAGCGGGAGATGGGGCGGGTGGACGCGCGGCTGACCCGCGAGATCCATGAAGCCGGCGCCGCCGGCGCCATCCTCTTTGCCTGGACCGACGAGTGGTTCAAGCGCAACTGGCTGGTGACGGATTTCGAGCTGCCGGCGGAGCGGAACCGTCTCTGGGACAACGTCATGGACCCCGAGCAGCACTACGGCCTGCTGGGACAGTATCCCGGCGCGGCCGGCGTGGCGCCGGTGCTGGGTGGTGACGCGGCCGGGTGGCGGCGCCTCGGTGCCACCGGGGCCGGGGGCCTGCGCGCCGGAGCCGACGCCGCGTACGTTTATCTGGCGGTGGAGCTGCCAGGGCTGGACTGGACACGGCAGGGCGTGGAGATCGGCATCGACACGTATCTCCGCGATCACGGCCAGCATCGGCTGCCGGCGAGCGGCGTCCGGAGCCCCATCGGTTTCGAATTCGCGGCCGACCTGGCGTCGCCAGCCGATGCCCGGCTCCGGGTGGCGCCCGACTACAATCGGTATGCGGCGATTGCTGACTCGGCGCACGGCGACGACCTCGACCGGTTCTACCGGCGACCGGTGACGATCACCGACCGGACCGACGGCCGGCTCGATCCGATGTTCGTGATCACCAACCGCTCGCGTTATGGGCGGGACGGAACCTTCTTTCGCGCCACCGGCTACGACCGGGGCATGCTCCGCTTCGGCACCGAACGAACGTCCTCGCTTTCGGACTGGTATTACGACACCCAGGCCGGGCTGCTCGAGTTGCGGCTCGCGTGGGACCTGCTGAATGTCACCGATCCCTCGTCCCGCACCGTGCTCTATGATGAGAGCGGGACCGGCGACTTCGGCACGAGGCAGACCGACAGTTTCCATTTTCTGGTGGCGCGCTATGACAAGTCGGGATCCGGAGCCGTGAAGACGATCGGTCCGGCTGCGTGGAACTGGCAGGGGTGGTCCGCACCGCGATCGCACGCGCGGCTCAAGCCGGCCGCGGACTCGATGCGCGCCACTTGGTCACGACTGCCGTGACGGGTCGGGCGGCGGTCATCGCGCTGGCGGTGCTGCTCGTTGCTGCGCGCGCGTTGACGGCACAGGTCTCCGACGGCAATCGGGCCTGGACCGCCGGCCGCTACGACGAGGCGCGCACGGCGTACGAGCGCGCCCTCAAGGATGATCCGCGATCGGTCCGATCGCTGTACCGGCTGGCAGTGCTGGCCGCGTGGGGCAACCGCCTCGATTCGGCGCTGGTGCTGCTCCGTCGCGCCCGCGCCGTCGAGCCCCGGGATCCCGATGTGCGGACCACCCAGGCGCAGGTGTATGCCTGGCAGGGACATCATGCCGCGGCGCTGGCTCTCTACGACAGCGTGCTCGCCGATCTGCCGGCCCGACGCGATGCCCGCCTCGGCCGCGCCCGCACGCTCGGGTGGGCCGGCCGATTCGATGCGGCCGATTCGGCATATGCCGCGCTGCTCCGCGACAACCCGGCCGACATGGACGCGCTGGTGGGCCGGGCCCAGGCGGCGCACTGGGCCGGACACGACCGCGCGGCGCGAGCGGGCCTCGCGCTCGTCACCGACTCCGGCAGCCGGGAGGCCCGCACGCTCACGGAAGAACTGGATGCCGCGCGCGGGCCCCAGGCCGAGGCAGCGATCAACTGGAACAATGATTCGGATCACAACACCAACTGGTCCGAGGCATTGACGCTTTCGACCGGGATCGCCTCAGGCGCCCGCGTCTTCGCGACCGGCGGCACCCAGCAGGGCAGCGATCCGCTGCGCCACGCCACGCGCGATCTGGCCGAAGCTGGCGTGAGCCTCGATGCGGGACGCGCCCACCTGACCATCGCGGCAGGGGCGCGCCGGCTGCACCCCGATGCTGCGCCGGATCGCACCGCGGCGACATGGCGGGCCGGCGCGAGCATCCGCGCGACACAGCGTGTCAGCGTCGGCGTCACCTACGCCCACTTCTCGTTCGACGAGACCGCGTTGCTTATCGGTGCGGGGCTCGACGTGGACGCGGCCGATGCGAGCCTCGATCTGACGCTGGCGCGCGGGACCACGCTTGGCCTGGGCGGCGGTGCCGCCTGGATCTCCGACGGCAACCACCGGATCTCGGCGGCGCTAGCGCTGAGCCGCGACGTGGGGTCGCACTTCTTCATTGGCGCCTTTGCACGCCTGCTCGATTACTCGGCGCCGGGCGCCGGGTACTTTGCGCCGGATCGCTTCGTGCTGGCGGAGGGGCGGGCGGGATTTACCGTCGCCACGCGACAGTGGCGGGCACGACTGAGCGGTGGGGCCGGGGTGCAGCAGACCTCCGGGTCGGCGGCGCAGGCTGAATGGCACGCGGACGTCCGCGCCGGCCGCCGATGGGGCGCGGTCAACGCGGTCGAGCTCTTCGGCAGTGTGACCAACAGCGTGGCCAGCTCGGTGAGCGGCGCCTTCCGCTACCGGACGGCCGGTCTGCGCATCGTGCTGAGCCTCTAACGCCCGCACCCTCCATCACGACCGCAGCGCGGCGCTACTTCCCCGTCAGCGCCCGCGCAATGGCTGCCCTGACCGTCACCCGGGTCTCGGTGGCGAGCGCGTGCTCCAGCGTCGCACGCCCGGCCGGCCCGCCGATACGTCCAAGCGTGCTGGCCGCCTGCACCGCAAAGAGCGGATCGTAGTCAGCCAGTGCGCGGGTCGCGACGGCCGTGGCCGACGCGTGGTCGGTGAGTGATGCCAGCGCGTTGAGCGCCGTCGCCCGGAGATTCCGCGGCTCACGCGACGCGGTGAGCCGCTCCAGCGCCTCGGCGCCGCGGGCATCCTTGAGCCGACCGAGCTGGAACGCGGCGGTGGCGCGGAGGTTGGTTGGGCGGCCGATGGCCGTCGCCTCGATGAGCAGCGGCACGGCCGCGACGCCGCTCGCACGGGCATAGACGCCCAGTGCTGCGGTGCGCACCGCGTCGCTGGGATCGGCGTCGTACATGGAACGCGCGATCGGCGCGACATGGGCGGAATCGAGCGCCGCAAGACTCAGCAGCGCGGTGGACCGGACGACGCTCTCGGGATCCCGCAGCGCCGAGCGCACTGCGTCCACCGTGCCGGCGGACGAGTCGTGCGCCATCTGGCCCACCGCGACAGCGCGCAGGGCCGGGCTCTCGTCACTCAGCAGCACGAAGCGGCGCGCGGAGACGGCGGCGGTATCGCTTGACCCGGCGAGCGTCCGGAGCGCCCAGTTGCGGGCCGCCCAGTCGAGGTCGTGCCGCGCCAGTTCCGCCAGCTCGGCCGGTGTCTGATCGGTCTCGACGGTGCCGAGGAGCCAGCCGCCCTCGTCGAAGCGGAACGTGAGCGGCTCCGACGGCAGCGGAATCGGGAAGGTCACGCCGTGGTGGGTGACCATGATCTCGTGCCGCACCACCGAGTCGCGGGTGACCACCCGGACGGTGGCCGGGAACCGGAAGAACGGATGGATCGAGTCCACCGGCTGCGTCTCGGCGACGGTCACGTCGAGCGTGTGCGTCCCCGCATCCCAGTGCCGCGTGACCTTCACCCTGGGATAGCCGATGCCGTAGGCCCATTGATTGAAGAACCAGTCGAGGTCACGGCCGCTCACCTTCTCGAAGGCGACGGCGTAGTCGGCGGTGGTCACCGGCTTGTGCGCGTTGTCGGTGAGGAAGCGATGCATGCCGGCCCAGAACAGTGAGTCGCCCAGCAGGCGGCGAAGCTGGTGCGCCACCTGCGCGCCCTTGGGATAGACGTGACCGCTGAAGAAGAGCACGATGGGGTCATCACCCCCGTACTCGCCCCACACGAGCGGCCGCTGCTGATTGAGATCGGCCTGCATGGCCTGCTGCTGCTGCCCGAACCACGACTGCTGACCCGCTGCCCACCCCCGGCTCTTCTCGTTCTGCACCGACTCCATGTACGTCGTGAGGCCCTCATTGAGCCAGATGTGGGCCCAGTCGGCGGCGGTGGTCAGATCGCCAAACCACTGATGGGCCAGCTCGTGGGCATTGAGGCCGCGGCCGCCGCTCTCCGGCTCACCGCCGGCCGAGTGGAGGGCGAGGTCGGTCTGCGTGGTGGCAGACACGTTCTCCATGCCGCCGAACGTGAAGTCGGGAATGACCGACTCGGCGTACTTGGCCCACGGGAAGTTGACGCCGAGGACGCGGGAATAGATCTCGATCATGGAAGGCGTCTCGCCGAACGTACGCCATGCCGCGGCGGTCGTGTCCGGATCGACCCAGTACTCCACCGGTACGCCCCGCCAGTTGTCGCGCTGCACCGCGAACGGACCGACGACGACAGAGTACAGGTACGTGGACGCCGGCTCCTCCTGGGTCCAATGCCAGACCTGCGCGCCGCGGCCGGCGGCAGTGACGTCCACTAGTCGCCCGTTGGAGAGCACCTCCAACCCGGTGTCCGCCGTGACGTAGAACTCCCACGTGGTCTTGTCGTTGGCGGCATCGTAGGTGGGGACCCAGTTCCGCGTCTCGGTGGCCTCGCCCTGCGACCAGATCACGTGGCGCCGGGGAACGAAGTAGATGCCGCGTTCCGGCACGGTGTGATAGCTGAGCGTGAACTCCACCGTGTCACCGGCGTGCGCCGTGCGCCCGAGCCGCACGGTGACGTGCGAGGTATCAAAGGTGAAGCGAAGCTTCCGGCCCCGCGCATCGGTGGCGCCGTCGATCGTGAGATTGCCCGCATCGAGGCGGATCGTGTCGGTCGCACCGACGGGAATCACGCGCGTCGTCACGCGACCGGTGACCAACCGCTTGTCCATCTGGAACGCAACGTGCACTGCCTGGTGCACCAGATCGAATGAGTGCCGGCGCAGCGGCCAGTCGCGCGGCGGGGTGTACTCGCCGATGCGTCCGGGAGCGGGCTGTTGCTGGGCGGCGAGAGCCGGCGAGATCAGGAGCAGGGCGGCGACAAGAGCGGCGGGACGCATCAGAATCCTCCACGGAGATACGGACAGGCGGTCCCGGACACTAATGGGTGTCGCAGCTGGAGTCGAGCGGAATGTGACGTGGATGCTGGCGCGCGCCGATTGGACCCGCAATCTTGGCCCGATGTGACAGACTGTCCTCCTGCTGGCTTCTCGCAGGCAAAGGAGTTGTTCATGGTAGGAACCCTGCTGATGGTCCTTGCGGCCGTTCAGTCACCGACGCCGGCGCCCGCTGCGATGCTCACCGACACCAGTCTGATTGCCGTCTCGCGCCAGGCGCACTTTGCCACCTATGCGCCGACGCCGCTGCCGGCACGTGACGCGGTGGCCGGCGACACGGTGGAGCGGCGCGTGGTCGACCACAGCGACGCCTACTACACACGGCTCACCATCCACCGCTATGCCAGCTACGCCACGCTCCCGCTCGTCGTCACCGAGTACTTCCTGGGGCAATCGCTCTTCAACAACCCGTCGCAGCGAGGCACCGTTCGCTCGGCGCACAGTGTCGTCGCCGGGGGCATCGGCGTCCTCTTCGGGGTGAACACGATCACCGGCGTGTGGAATCTCTGGGACAGCCGCCACGACACCGAGGGGCGGACCCGGCGCTACGTTCACTCGATCCTGATGCTGGCTGCAGACGGGGGCTTTGCGTGGGCCGGCGCCACGGCGCCCGGCGAGCACGGCGGCACCACAGCGACGCTCGATGCCCGGCGCCGCAAGCATCGCACGATCGCCATCACGTCGATGGGGATTTCGCTGGTGGGTTACGGTATCATGCTTCTGTGGACGGATTGATCACGATGGTGCCCCAATCGCTCGTCGCCTGGGTCCAGCCCTGGGCCTCGCTCTACAACGATCACACAACGCTCAGCAGCGGCGTGATGTTCGTCCATCTGGGCGGGCTGCTGCTGGGCGGTGGCGGAGCCGTTGCGGCCGATCGTGACACGATCCGCAACAGCCGCACCAGCGAAGCAGAGCAGGCATGTCACTTGCACGACCTCCGCGTGGTTCACCGGATCGTGGTGGCGGGCCTGGCCATCACCTTTGTGAGCGGCCTGCTGATGCTGGCGGCGGATCTGGAAACCATGCTGGGGTCAGTGGCGTTCTGGATCAAGATGGCGCTGGTGGCACTGCTGCTGATCAACGGCATGGTGATGTTGCGGGTCGAGCGAACGGTTCGCCCGGGACTGCCGAAGAACTGGGGCCGGCTCCGCGGCGTATCCGCCCTTAGTCTGATACTCTGGTTTGCCGTGGTGCTCGTCAGCACGTTTCTCACCTCGGCCTGAACACTTCTCTGCACGGTGATGTGATGCCCAGTCCCGTTCGTCCGCCCGCCGGGGCGCCCGACTGCACGGCGTGTCCGCTCTCCAGCCGCCGCGGCTTTCTCCGTGACGCGGCCGGCATGGTCGGCGCGGCGGTGCTCGCGCTCGGCGGTACGCCACGTGTCGCCGGCGCGATGTCGTTGCGCATGGCGCGGGCGGTCGGCAGCAACGGTGACGAGCGCACGTATCCGTTGCCGGCGACGGACGGCGCGACCATCGACAAGGACGCCGAAGTCATCCTGATGCGCTACCAGGGGCACGTGTACGCCTTTGGGCTGGCGTGCCCGCACCAGCATACCGCCCTCCGCTGGGAAGGCGATGAGGCGCGCTTTCAGTGTCCCAAGCACCATTCGCGGTATCGGCCGGACGGCGTTTTCATCTCCGGGCGCGCCACGCGGAACATGGACCGGTATGCCATTCGGCGGAGCGGCGCGACGGTCGTCGTCGACCTGGCGCAGCTCTATCGGGACGACACGAACGCCACGGCCTGGGACGCGGCGACGATCCCGGTCTGAAGCTCAGGGTTGCGGCGGTGGCGGCTTCTTGGCAAAATCGCCGGCCTTGACCGTCGTAATCTTGCTGGGGTCGACGTAGCGCCGGAGGGCCGCGTTGACCTGATCGGGCGTGACCGCCGCCATGCGCCGCTCGAAGTCGGCATCGAAGGCGAGCGTCCGGTCAAGGTAGAGATAGGTGGCCAGGGTGCCGGCCAGCGAGCCGTCCTGGGCGCGGCCGAGCTCGCGCTGCTGGAGGTAGCCGGCCTTGGCCTTGGCCACTTCATCCGGGGTAAAGCCGTCCTTCACGGCCCGATCGAGCTCCTCGTGGAAGGCAGCGTCGAGCCGGGCCGCGTTCTCGGGGGCATAGATGGCAAAGGTGACGAACTGGCCGGCGCTGTCCTGGGCCGACGCGGAAAGCTGCGAGCCCACACCGTAGCTGATCCCCTCCTTCTGGCGGATGCGCACGGCCAACCGCGAGTTGAGGAACCCGCCGCCGAGCATGTAGTTCCCCAGCACCAGCGCGGGATAGTCCGGATTGTCGTCCCGCACCGGCAGGTTCATACCGGCAAGGAAGAATGCGTTGGCCTTATCCGGGGTCTCGATGGAGACCGTCGTCGCCGGCCGATCCCGGTAGACTGACGGGATCCGCTGATACGGCTGGCGGCTCTTCCACTCGGCGAAATACTTGCGCGCCACCGCCGTGACGGCCGCGGGATCGAAGTCACCCACGACGGCGAGCTCGCCGTTGTTGGCGCCATAGAAGTCGTGGTAGAAGTCGCGGGCGCCGGCGAGGGTGGCGGCGGTATAGCCGGCCACCTGCTCCTCGATGGTCGGCGTGTAGCGCGGGTGGCCCTTGGGCCACGGGTTGATGTAGCGGCCGTAGGCGATGGAGCCGAGCGTCGTGGGCTCCGACTTCTGCTGCTCGAGCTGCGCGAGATTTTCCTGGCGGAGGGTCGCGAATTCGGTCGAGTCGAACGATGGCTCCGTCAGGATCTCGCCCACCAGGTCCAGGACCGCCGGCAGATTGTCGTGGATGGTCTCGACCCGCACATTGGCGCCGGTGGCGCTGCCGAACACCTGGACCTGCGCCTTCAGGCGGTCGAGCTCGTCCTTGAGCTGCTGCCGGGTGTGGTGCTTTGTGCCGCGCATCAGCATGTCCGCCGCGAGCTCAGCGTCGACCGAACGATTCATCAGACCCTGCTCGGCCCCGAAGTGCAGCGCGAGCGAGGCGGTGACGGTGCCGCCACGGGTTCGCTTGGGCAGCAGTGCGAGCTTGAGACCGCCCGGGAGCACACTCCGCGCGGTGCGCTGCTCGATGGTGGCCGGTGACGGGTCGAACGCCTCGCCGGCGGTGCGCGCGGTGTCGCCCTTGTAGTCCTTGACCAGCGCGACCACGTCCGGCGTCGGCGGGACCTCGGTGCGGTCCGGCTTGGGCGTCGGCACGAAGACGCCGAGCGTGAGGTTGGACGGCTTGAGGTAGGTGGCCGCGACGCGCTGCACATCGGCCGGGGTCACCTGCCGGATGCGGTCACGGTGGATGAAGAGCAGCCGCCAATCGCCCATCGAGGCCCATTCGCTGAGCTCGAGCCCCACACGGGCCGAGTTGTTGAGTCCCAGTTCGATGCCGCGCAGCAGCGCCGACTTGGCACGTTCGACTTCCTCGGCGGTGGGCGGGCGCGAGATGACTTCGTCCACGGCGCGCAGCATTGCCACGCGTGCGCTGTCCACCGGGTCCCCCTCCCGCACGTCGGCCGAGAGGACCAGCACGCCGGGCTCGCGGAGCTGGAAGCCGAACGCGCTCACGCTCGCCGCCTTCTTCGATTCGACCAGCGCCGTGTAGAGGCGCCCCGACGGCGCGTCGCCGAGCACCCGTGTCAGCACGTCGATCGCCGCGTAGTCGGGATGCACGCCGGACGGCACGTGGTAGACGGCATCCACCACCTGCACGTCCCCCACCCGTCGCAGTGTCACGCTGCGCTCGCCATCCTGCGTCGGCTCGACGGTATAGGTGGGATAGATCCGCAGCACGCCGCTCCGGTCGGGCCGGGGGATCCGGCCGAACCGATCCTGCACCAGCGCCAGCGCCCGCTTCGTGTCGAACTTGCCGGCGATGACGAGCATCGCGTTGTCGGGCTGGTAGTAGCGATGGTAGAACGCCTGCAGGCGCTCGATCGGCACCTCCTCGATGTCGGAGCGCGCGCCGATCGTCGAGTGGCCGTAGTTGTGCCAGAGGAAGGCGGTCGAGATCGTCCGCTCGAGCAGGATGCTGCCCGGATCATTCTCGCCCAGCTCGAACTCGTTGCGGACGACGGTGAATTCCGTCTCCAGATCCTTCTTCGCGATCTTGCTGTGGACCATGCGGTCCGCCTCGAGGTCGAGCGCCCACACCAGGTTGGTGTCGCTCGCGCTGAACGTCTCGAAATAGTTGGTCCGATCGAGCCACGTGGTGCCGTTGGGCGAGGCGCCGTGCTCGGTCAGCTCCTGCGGGATGTTGGGATGCCGCGGCGTGCCCTTGAACACCATGTGTTCGAGCAGGTGCGCCATGCCGGTCTCGCCATACCCTTCGTGCCGGGAGCCCACCATGTACGTGATGTTGACGGTCGTGGTCGGCTTGGATTGATCGGGAATGAGCAGGATGCGGAGTCCGTTCGGGAGCGTGTATTCCGTGATTCCCTCGACCGTGGCGCCGCGCGTGAGCGTGGTCGGCGTGGCCGCGCGCGCGGTCGTCCGCCGGGGCGTGACCTGCGCGCGCAGCGAAGGCGCCGCGGCAGCGGCGAGACACAGAAGCATCGAGAGGCGACGGCAGCGGACGGACGGCGACAGAGGCATGGAATCACCTGCGGTGGGGGACAACGTTCCGGCTCGCGGGGATGCTGATCTACACGCTGATCTACAGGCTGATATACACGCGGTTTCCCCGCTGTCAAGCGACGGAATCACCGTGAATCAGTGCTTGAAGGGGTGCTCGAAGCTGAGATACAGAAAGAGGTAGTCCTCGCCGCCGCTCGGCCCCAGCCCGATGGAATAGGCGACGCCGGGTACGATCTGGAGGCCGCTGGTGAAATTGACGGCCCATCGGACACCCGGACTGACGAACCAGGCGTCACTCCGTCCGGTCGCCCCCTGCCCGGTGACCGCCTGGCTGCGGGACCAGACGGTTTCGAGCATGACGTTGAAGCCGGGCCGCGTGAGCCAGATGAGACTCGCGCCGGCTCCGAGCCCCACGGTCGTGGCGCGGTCAGTGCCGGGGCCGTGCGCGTCGGGCGTGAGCAAGAGCCCGAGGTTGAGATGGGTGACGAAGGCACGGCCCAGCGTGATGCTGGCGGGCACCAGCGCCTGAATCCCGACGGCGCCGCTTCCGCGATCACTGGCGGAGCTGCCGGTGGGCAGCCACACCGTAACGCGCGGGGCAACCGCCACCTGGGTCTCGCCCGAGCCCACCAGTTGGTACCGGTAGTTGAGTCCCACGTCACCCAGCCCGGTGCCATAGCCCTCCGCCGACGCCACCGGCACCGTGTAGCTGAGCTGATGGCGGATACCGCCGACCGGCCATTCCTGGGTGAAGCTGTAGGCCCACGTGCCGGCAGCGCGCTGGAAAGTGTTGATATGCTGCACGACCCCGCGTTCCTGATTGTACGCCTCCTCCACGAGGAAGCTGTTGTCCTGGATCGGTCGGGTGGGTGCCTGCGCCTGCGCCTGCGCCGACGCCGACATCACCACGACGGCGGCCAGCGATCCGGCGCCTACGCGAGCCACTGGCGCGCGGTAGCGATGAGCAGCCAGCCGTTCAGCAGGAGAATCGCCACCGCGACCGACCAGGACGCCGCCTTGAGTACCGGTCCGTTGACGAAGCGTCCCATCTTCCGCGGGTCGCTGGTGAAGAGGACCAGCGGAATCACCGCGAACGACAGCTGCAGACTCAGGATGACCTGGCTGAGGATCAGCAGCGCGCCGGTCCCGCGCTCGCCATACAGCACGGTGACGATCACGGCGGGAATGATCGCAATGAGCCGGGTGATCATCCGCCGCAGCCACGGCGAGAGGCGGATGTCGAGAAAACCCTCCATGACGATCTGGCCGGCCAGCGTACCGGTGATCGTGGAGTTCTGGCCCGACGCCAGCAATGCCACGGCGAACAGCACGCTGGCCGCCGTCGTCCCGAGCAGCGGCGTGAGCAGCCGATAGGCATCGCCGATTTCGGCGACGCTCTGATTGCCGGTCGTGTGGAACGTGGCGGCCGCGAGGATCAGGATCGCCGCATTGATGAAGAACGCGAAGAAGAGCGCCACCGTGGAATCGAACGTGGCGAACCGGATGGCCTCGCGCTTGGAGGCGTGGTCGTCGCCGATCCCGCGGGTCTGCACGATGGACGAATGCAGGTAGAGGTTGTGGGGCATCACGGTGGCGCCCAGCACGCCGATCGCGATGTAGAGCATCGCCGGATTGACCACGATCTCGGCCCGCGGAATCAGCCCCGCCGCAATGGCGCCGAATTCCGGCCGCGCCAGCGCCAGCTCCACGGCAAAGCAGGCGCCGATCGTGGCGACGAGCACGATGACGAACGCCTCGAGGTAGCGGAAGCCCTTGTGCTGCAGCAGCAGGATGGCCAGGACGTCCACCGCCGTCAGGCAGACACCCCAGACCAGCGGAATCCCGAACAGCAGATTGAGCGCGATCGCGGAACCGATCACCTCGGCCAGGTCACAGGCGGCGATGGCGATCTCGCACAGCACCCAGAGCACGTAACTCACGCGGCGCGAATAATGGTCGCGGCAGGCCTGCGCCAGATCGCGACCGGTGACGATGCCGAGCCTGAGGGCCAGCGACTGGAGCAGGATGGCCATCAGATTGGAGAGCAGCACCACACTGAGCAGCGTGTAGGCGAACCGCGAGCCACCCGCGAGATCGGTGGCCCAGTTGCCGGGATCCATGTACCCCACGGCCACCATGTAGCCCGGCCCCGCAAACGCGAGCGCCTTGCGCCAGAACCCCGCGCCGCGCGGAACGTGGATCGTCCGGTGCGACTCGGGCAGACTGGGGCCGCGCCGGGGATGGCGCCAGCCGGTCAGCTCCTCGAGCGGCGGTGTGGAGGCGGCGTTCACGCGCCCTCCACGTGCGAGCAGAGGATGCCGCGCGCCAGCTCGGCGCCGAGCACCCGCTCGCCGTCCACGGTGCCAAGTGTTACCGGCCCGTCAAACGGCTGGCGGCCGGTGACCGTGATCAGCGCACGCGGTGTGAGCCCGAGCTCCGCCAGATACCGGAGCCGCCCCGCATCGGCCACCTTCACGCGGCGGATCTCGACCACCACGCCCACGGGCACCTCGGCCAGGGGAACCGCCGGCACCTCGGCGATATCGCCGTCAGCGGTCGGGATCGGGTCGCCGTGCGGATCCACAGCGGGATCGCCCAGCGCCGACGCCATTCGCTCGACGAGGGTGTCGGAGACGGCGTGCTCGAGCCGCTCGGCCTCGTCGTGCACGGCGTCCCAGCTGTAGCCCAGGAAGGCGACGAGATACGACTCGATCAGTCGATGCCGCCGGACCATCCGGAGCGCGGCGCGCCGGCCGTCGGCGGTGAGCACGACGCCCCGATACGGCGCATGCTCGAGGAGCCCCTGCTCCGACAGTCGCTTCACCATGCCGCTCACCGACGGGGCGGAGAGCTCGAGCAGATGCGCGATGTCGCTGGTGGCGGCCGGCTGACCGGCGGGAGCCAGACGGTAGATCGCCTTCAAATAATCCTCGACCGAGCGGGTGAGCGACTCGCTCGGGGTAACTGCGTTCATACAAAACTCCAGTTTAGCCGATGCTAAATCTGGAATACAGGCGCACACATGTCAATGGGCAGTCACGACTTGGCATGGTCATGCCTGGATAAGGCTCGTCAGGATCCGCTCGGTGAGGCCCCACACTGAGCCGGCCCGCGTCGCGTAGGCGGGCGCCTGCCGGCGCCGGCCCTGAATGTCGAGCGACAACTCGTGGCGGGCCGCCGGATCGGCCAGCAGGGCGACCGGCACCCACTCGGCCGCGGCCACCTCGACGTTGAGCGAGAGGGCGGGCCGCCGGGGCAGCAGGAAGACGAACGGCCGGATGGCGATCGGGGGAAGCACGGGCGTCCGGGGCACGACGTCCGCCAGCGTGCCGACGAGGAGGTCGGTTCCGAGCGCCACGCCGACCTCCTCCTGCGTCTCGCGCACGGCGGTGGCGAGCAGGTCGGCATCGGTATCGTCACGGCGGCCACCGGGCAGCGCGAGGTGCCCGGACCACGGATCGCCGGCGCGCTCGGCCCGGCAGATCAGCAGGAACTCCTCCGGCTCCGCCACGAGGATGAGCGCCACGGCGGCCCAGAGCAGCGATGGGTCGTCGTCGGCCGGCGGTCCAGGTGGCCGCGCACGGAGGCGCGCCACCACCGACGCCAGCATGCTCACCGGAGCGACGCGGCGAACCAGCGCAGCGTGGCGTCGAACACCCGCTCGATCGGTGCGCCCGGCGGCGGCGCCACCCACGGATGCGCGGCACCGAAGGTGTGCCCGGCGCCGGGGACTTCGAGCAATTCCGTCCCGGCGCGCCCGCTGGCGACGTACATCCGCCGGGCATCTTCGGGGTCCACGGCTTCGTCGGCGGCGCCGTGCACGATGAGCCATGGCACAGCGACCGTGCTCGCCGCCGCGAGGATATCGAGCGCTGCCGGGGCCGACTCCACCTCATCCAGCAGGTCGGTGGTCAGGTCGATGACCTGCCCCGTGCGCGAGTTGGCGATGGCGAGCGTGCCGCGCGCCCGCCATGCGGCGCACTCGACCGCGCTCCAGCGCATCGTGTCCGCAATGGCGGCCCAGGTGACGAGACTCGCGACGCGACGGTCACGCGCCGTCTGCAGCACGGCGATGCCGCCGCCGCGCGAATGTCCCAGCAGCCCCACCGCCGTCGGCGCCACGACACCCAGCCGGCCATCGTGCAGCGCGTCGATCACGGCGCCCACATCGCGCAGTTCGGCGCCATAGGTATTTCGCGCAAACCGGTCTGCGTGCACGATGGCGCCCGCGTCGTCGGCGCCGCTCCCGCTCAGGTTGAACGTGACGGCACTGAATCCGGCCCGGGCCAGCCGTTCGGCCAGCGGCGGAAACATCCCCCAGTCCTTGAACCCCTTGAAACCGTGGACGACGACGACGGCGGGGCGCGGACTGTCGCGGCCCCCGGCGCGCACGTCCACCAGGATGTCGCCGAGCGTGCCGGCGACGACGTGCCGCGAGCGGGTTGGCGTGGCCATCAGCGGACCCCCGCCTCGAGCAGATCCAGGGTGCCGGCGTCGGCGTCGAGACGCGCGCGCACGCCCACCGGCAGCGTCCACTGATCATCCACATGGCCGAACGGCAGCCCGGCAACCACAGGTACGCCGAGCGGCTCGAGGTACGTCCGCAGCACCTCTTCGAGACCCAGCGCGCCGTCGGCGCCGCGGCGACCCACCTCTGTGAAACGCCCGATCGCGACGCCGGCGAGGCCGGCGAGGACGCCGGCGAGGCGAAGGTGAGCCAGCATGCGGTCGACCCGGTAGACCTCCTCACCGACGTCCTCCAGGAACAGCACCGCGCCACCCATCGAGGGCAGGAAGTCAGTGCCGATCAGGCACTGCACGAGGGAGAGATTGCCGCCGACCAACCGTCCCTCCGCCACGCCGCCGGCGAGCGGGACGATCCGGTCCCGATGCGGCACCAGCACGCCGGCGGGTGATGCCAGCGGCTCGAGGCGCCCCGCAGGCGCCGTCCGCATCAGCACGCGCTCGAAATGTCGCCGGGTGAAGTCCGGCATTGCCGCCCGGGCCACCGGCCCGTGAAAGGTGACGATGCCGGTCCGCCGGTAGAGCGCGAGATGGAGCGCGGTGATGTCCGAATATCCGATCACCGGCTTGGGATGCGCGGCAAAGCCCGCGTAATCGACGCCTTGCAACAATCGCGTCACACCGTAGCCGCCGCGGAGACACCAGACGCCATCGATATCGGGCGCGGCGAGGGCGGCGTTGAGGTCTGCCAGGCGCGCGGCGTCGGTGCCGGCGAAGTAGCCGTACTTGTCGCGGGCATGCGCGCCGACGGCCGGCTCGAAGCCGAGCACGCGGCAGAGCTCGGTGGCGCGGACGACGTCGTCCCCATCGAGCACCGGACCCGCCGGTGCGATGAGCGCGATGCGGCTGCCCGCAGCGAGGGCGGGCGGCAAAACGGGCGCTGTTGACCCCATCAGGTCTCCGTTATACTTGGATCGAACCTCAACCGGGAGCACGGCTTTGCGCGCTTCGCAGCCCGCGTTGCTCGCCGCTGGTCGTGTGATCGCTGACATGCGGGAGTCGATGGTCGCTCAATGGGCCGACTGGCTCGGCGACCGGATGACTGCCGCCCCCACGATACCGCGTCAGACGGTCGAGCGGGAGTTCCGCCTGCTCATCGATGTCCTCACCGAGATGGTCGGCCCGCTCCGGCGGGAGGTCCGTACGGTGTGGTTCCATACCTGCGAGCACTATGGCCGCACCGCATCGGCGCGCGGGCTCGCCGCCGGTGAGGTGGTCGAGGAGCTCCAGTATCTCCGCGAGCTGCTCACCCGCAATCTCGCGCCCGTGCTGGCCGCCATGCGCGCCCGGCAGGGCATGGCGATCATGCTGCGGCTCAACCGAGTCATCGACAAGGGCGTCGCCGTGGCGGTGGTGGGTTATACCGACGCTCTGGTCGCGACGCTCTTTGCCCAGAACGGCGTGCCCGTGGCCGGCGCCGAGCACGATCCGGCCGACGTGTGCCGCCAGCTCACGGCGCTCGAAGTGGAGCTGGCCGCCGTCGCGCGACCGCATTAGGTGGCCGCGGGCCCCCTGATCGCGGCGCTGCCCTGGTTTGCGCCCTACGCGGCGCTGCTTCGCCTGGCCCGCCGCTCGCCCAACCTGCTCGACGCCCCCGCCGTCGCTCCGGGCCCGCTCGTCTCGGTCATCATCCCCGCCCGCAACGAGGCCGGCACCATCAACACCGTGCTGGCCAGCATCCTGACCAGCACGTACCTCCCGTTCGAAGTCATCGTCGTGGACGATCGCTCGACCGACGACACCGCCGCCCGGGCCGCGGCCGTCGCCGCGAGCGATCCGCGCGTCCGGCTGATCGAGGGTGCTCCGCTGCCGGCGGGATGGTTCGGCAAGCCGTGGGCCTGCGTCCAGGGTGCCGCTGCCGCCGCCGGCGACATTCTCGTCTTTACCGATGCGGACACGCGGCACCAGCCCACGCTCCTGGCCCACGCGGTAGGTGCGCTCGGCGTCGAGCGGGCGGACCTCGTGACCATCTCGCCGCGACAGCGCTGCGACAGCTTCTGGGAGCGGGTGGTGATGCCGCAGATGTGGCTGTTGCTCGGCCTGCGCTTTCACCCGCGGGTGGTCAATCGAGCGCGCCGCGCCCGCGATGTGATCGCCAACGGACAGTTCATCATGGTTCGGCGTGCCGCCTATGACCTGGCGGGTACGCATGCCGCGGTGCGCGGAGAGGTGGCGGAGGATCTCGCGCTCGCCCAGGCGTTCCATGCCCGCGGCCTGCGTCTCCATTTTGCGTTTGCCGAATCGCTCATGGAGACCCGCATGTACGAGAGTCTTCCGCACCTGATCGAGGGCTGGTCCAAGAACGTCTACCTGGGCGGGCGTCGCTCGTTTCCCGACGAGCCGGTGCTGCGCGCGCTGGTCCCGCTGGCCCTCGCGGCGGTCATGCTCTTCTGGCTCGCGCCGCCGGTGGCACTCCTCACGGCGCTGGCAGCGGGCGTGTCCGGGCTCGCTGCCGCCGCGGCGCTTGCCATCGGCGCATCGGCCGCGTTCTGGGCACTGATGTCGTTCGGCATGCAGATACCGGCGAGGTACGGTCTGCTGTACCCGCTCGGCGCGGGCGTCGTGCTCTACATCGTCCTGCGCTCGACCTGGCGCGGCCATCGGCGCGTGGAGTGGCGCGGCCGCGTCTACGACGTCAAAACGCCGGCCGGGTGAGCGGCGCGATCAGGAGTCGAGGACTTCGCGCACCTTGAGCGCGAGCTCGGCGATCGACCATGGCTTGTGGATGAGCGCCGGTAGCGGCGCACCGGTGCCGAGCTCCATCACCTCGTCGCTGTCGTATCCGCTGGAAAAGAGAAAGCGCACGGCGTGGCCGCCGGCGCGCAGCGCGTCGTACAGCGCCCGTCCGCCCATCCGCGGCATCACGATGTCGGACAGCACGAGCGCGACATCACCGCCCCGCGCGGCAAACAGCTCGATCGCCTCCTGGCCGTCCTCCGCCGGAATCACGGCATAGCCCAGCCGCTCCAGCAGTCGCATGGCCGCGCGCCGCAGTGGCGCCTCGTCCTCGACCACCATGATGGTCTCGCTACCGCTCGGCAGCGCGACCGACTCCAGCGGCGCCTTCCCCGCGTTCGCATCAGTCGCCGCTGTACCCAGCGGAAATGCGACCCTCACGGCGGTCCCCTCGCGCGGCGCGCTCCGGATCTGGATCCACCCGCCCTGCTGCTTGACCAGCCCGTAGATCATGGTCATGCCGAGCCCGGTGCCCAGCGGCGCCGGCTTGGTCGTGAAGAACGGCTCGAAGATCCGGGCCTGGGTGTCCGGGTCCATGCCGGTTCCGTCGTCGTGCACGATGACGCAGCCGTACCGCCCGGTATCGCCCGGATCATCCGGCGCGCCCACGCGTTCGGCGATGGCGATCCGCATGGAGCCGCCCTCGGGCATCGCATCGCGGGCGTTGGTGGCGAGATTGATCAGGATCTGCTCCAGCGCACCAGGATCGGCCCGCACGATCACCGGTGCCGGCGGGACGCGGACCGTCACCTCGATGTTCTTGGGGAGCAGCCGGCGCAACGTGGCCGCCGTCTCCGCCACCGTCTCCGAGAGGTCGAGGTCGACCACTTCGAGGGGGGTGCGCCGGCTGAAGCTGAGCAGCTTCCGGATCATGCTGGCGCCGCGCCGCGCGGACGCCTGCAGGTCCGAGAGATCCGAGTGCAGATCGGCGCGGTCCGGCGGCAGCCCATGGCGCAGGAGCTCGCCGTTGGCCAGGACGATCGTCAGCACGTTGTTGAGGTCGTGCGCGATGCCGCCGGTCAGCTGGCCGATCGCCTCCATCTTCTGCGCCTGGCGGAGCTGCTCCTCCAGCCGGCGCCGCTCGCTCACGTCGCGGGCGATCGCCTGGATCCGTCCGTCGGCCAGCATCCGGGAGCTGATCTCGGCGTAGGCCACCGAGCCGTCCTTGCGGACGAACCGCCGGTCCTGCATGACCGGCCGGCCGGCCTGCAGCTCCGCCACGCGAACCGGCACGGCAACGAGCTCCTCCGGCGGGAACAGCGCCGTGATCGGCAGATGCTTGAGCTCGGCGGCAGTGTACCCGGTGAGCTCGCAGGCGCGTTCGTTGACTTCGAGCGACCGCAGATCGGGGCCCATGATGAAGATGGCGTCCGACGCCTGCGTGATGAGCGATCGGTAGCGCGCCTCCGACTCGGCCAGGGCGCGTTCCGCCTCGATCCGTGAAGTCAGGTCGAAGACGACGGAGTACAGCAGGCGATGCCCGCCTACGTCCACCCGACAGGAGAAGACCTCCACGTCGCGCAGGTCGCCGGCGGCCGTCCGGTGCTGGAAGAGAAAGTGGTTGCGCTCGCTGTTGACCGCACGGTCCAGGTTGACCGCGAGCTCGGCGGCCGGCAGAGTGTTCAGGTCGCCGATGGGACGTCCGATCAGCTGCGCGCGGGTCCAGCCGTAGAACTCGCTGGCGGCATCGTTCGCGTCCACGATGCGCCCCGACGCGGGATCCACCAGCAGCGCCACCGTCGTGGAGTCGAACATCTGCCGATAGGGCCGCTCCCGCAGCCGGATGGCCGTCATGCCCGCCTGCACCAGCCGGTAGAGGAGAATCGCGGTCACGCCAACGTACGCCAGCCCCTTCACCGTCTGCCACTTGACCAGTCCGGCCCCGGAGCTGGGCGGCAGCAGCAGCTCGAGCGCCCGATCGGACAGGAGAATCCAGGTGGCGCCCACGACCGCGTACAGCAGCGCGATGCCGACTGGCGTCAGGTACCGCGGCGTAACGCGCGGCTGGCCGGTTCGTGCGGTCATCGATCCTGGCCGGCCGGGGGCCGGGATGAAGGTTTTGGGTCGGCCCAGCGGTCGCGCGGTACACCGCGCGGGACCCGACGGTGGCTTTGTGGGACCATGTGCCTCGATCGCATGCTCCGGGAGCTCGCCGCGCTGGGCGATCTCCCGCCGTTCCTGTCAGCTCTGGGACAGCAGCCGCTCTGGGAGGAACTAGCGCCGGACCACGCGCTGCTCGCCGGCGCGGGCCCCGTGCGCCAGGCGGCGACGGTCGCACGGCACGGGAGCTTCCTGTGGCTCGGCCTCGCGACCGCAGAGCCGGTCCCGGTCGTTCGGCGCGTCACCCGGCGCCTGGCCCGCGCCGGCCGGCTCGCCGCAGTGGTCGGATTCTACCCTGAAGGCCGCCGGATGGCGATTGCGGTCGCCTTTGACGCCCTGCCGCTGCTGGAGCTCGATCTCCGCGTCACGGATCCGGTCGCGCTGGCCTGTCTCGGCCAGCTCCGCCCCGTGCCCGGCGGTCCGCTCGCCTATGCGGCGCAGGTGGCGCGGGCACTCGCCGGCCGGGGGACGGGCCCCGCCTTCTTTGCCCACTTCCGGATTGCGCTGGAGCGGATGACGGCGGCGCTGCCGACGGCCGTGCCGACCGCCGACCGCCATGCGCTGGCCCTGCTGCAGCTCACCCGCGTGCTGTTTCTCTACTTCATCCAGTCCAAGGGATGGCTGGACGGCCGGCCCGACTTTCTGGCCTCCACCGTCGACCGCTGCCTGGTCCGCCGCCGGCGGATCCAGCGCGACCTGCTGCGTCCCCTCTTCTTTGGCACGCTGAACCGTCCCGAAGGAGAGCGCAGCGCGGCATCCGCACACCTGGGCCGCATTCCGTTTCTGAACGGCGGGCTCTTCGAGCCGCACGCGCTTGAGCGCCGCTGGCCGGCCGATGTCCCCAACAACGTCTGGCGCGACGCGTTCGATATGCTGTTCGAGCGCTATCACTTCACGGCGCGCGAGGCCGGCGGCGGCGAAGCCGTCGCGCCCGACATGCTGGGCCGGGTGTTCGAGGGCGTGATGGATCCGGCCGACCGGAGCGAGACCGGCACGTTCTACACGCCGTCCGCGCTGGTGACTCGCATGGTCGACGCGGGCCTGGCCGCGCTGGTGGCGAGCCGGCTCCGCTGCAGTGATGGGGAGGCGGCGGCGCAGATCGCCGGGGGCCGGCCCGAGGCCCGCCGTATCCTGCGCGGCGCCGCGATCCTCGATCCGGCGGTGGGGTCAGGCGCGTTCCTGCTGGGCGCGCTGGAACGACTCTCCTCGTGGGTCTCGCCCGGCGCGCGGCGCGCGGCCGCCCGACGCACGATCCTGGCCCGGAATCTCTTTGGGGTCGATCGCAATCCCATGGCCGTGCGCCTGACCGAGCTTCGGCTCTGGCTTGCGGTCGTGGCCGATGAGCCCGACGGCGCCGACCCCGCACTCGCGCCGCTCCCCAACCTCGACTGCCTCGTCCGACAGGGCGACAGTCTGCTCCAGCCCTTTGCGGTGCCGGCCGGGCAGCCGCCGGGCGCGGCCGACGTGGGGCGGCTCCGCGCGCGCGCCGTGACGGCGTACGGCGACGAGAAGCGCGCTTCGATCCGCGCGCTGCGGCGGGCTGAGGCAACAGCGGCCACTGATCTGCTGGGGACGGCGGCGCGGCGGGCCGAGGCAGCGGTGCGGGAAATGCTCGCCGGGGCGCGGGCGCCGACGTTGTTCGGCGATCCGCCACGGCTGGATGCGGCCGGCCGTCGCCGGCTGCTGGCCGGCCGCGCGGAGCTCCGCGCAATCCGCGCGGCGGCGCGCCGCCTGGCGCGCGATGGCGAGCTCCCGTGGTTTCAGTACGAGTCGCAGTTCGCCGACGTGTTTGCGCGCGGCGGCTTTGACCTCGTGATCGGGAACCCGCCATGGGTGCGCGCCGAGGCGCTGCCCGTGCGGGTGCGCGAGCATCTGGCGGAGCGCTATCTGTGGTGGCGCGGAACGGGCGGACATGGCTTTGGACACCGGCCGGATCTCTCGGTGGCGTTCCTGGAACGCGCGCATGGACTGACCGCCCCGGGCGGGGCGATCGCCATGCTCGTGCCCGCCAAGCTCGCCACGGCCGGATACGCGGCGCGGGCACGGGCGGCGCTCGCATCGCAGACATCATTGCACGCCGTTGCGGACCTCGGTGGTGATGCGGACGCGTCGTTTGATGCGACTGCCTACCCGCTGGCACTCATCGCGACCCGGCGCAGCCCGCCGGCACGACACCAGGTGCGGCTCGTGCTGGACCCGGCGGCGGCGCTGCTGGTGCCGCAGCAGACGCTGAGCGGGGCGCCGTGGGTGCTGCGCTCGGGTGGTGCGGCCGCGGTCGCACGCCGGCTGGCCGCGGCGTTCCCGCCACTCGGCGAGCGGTTCCGCTGCCGGCTGGGCGTCAAGACGGGCGCCAACGCAATTTTCCTCGACCCGTCGGACGAGATCGAGCCGGAGCTGCTGCGGCCCGTCGTGCGCGGCCGCGACCTGCGCCGCTTCACGGCGGAACCGCGTCATCGGCTGTTGTGGACTCACGATGCACACGGCCGGCCACGGGAGCGGCTTCCGCCCCACGCGGCCGCGTACCTGGCGAGGCACGATTCCGCGCTCCGCGCCCGGGCCGACTTCCGTGGCGGCGTCCCGTGGCAGCTCTTCCGAACCCGGGGAGCGCTGACGCCGCACCGGGTGGTCTGGGGTGATCTCTCGCGGCGGCTCGCCGCGGTGGCGCTCACCGGGACGGCGCTCGACGGTACGGCACTCGACGGGACGGCGCTCGAAGCGATCGTGGCGCTGAACACCTGCTACGTAACCGACGCGGCGACGGAGGCGGAGGCCCACGCCCTCACCGGCTGGCTCAATACGACGTGGGTGGCGGCGCTGGCCGCGCTCGTGGCGTCGAGTGCGGCCGGCGGATTTCGCCGGCACGATGCCGCCACGATCGCCGGGCTCCCGCTCCCGCCGGCCGCGATCGCCGACGGTGCGCTCGCCGCCGCCGCGCGCGAGGCGGCGGCCCGCGGTGCCCCGGCGGCGCTGGATCGGGAGCTCGACGACATCGCCGCTGCACACCTCGATCTCTCACCCCATGACCGCCGCCAGCTGGGCGACGTTCTCGCCACCCGCGATCGTCGCTGAGGCGCTCGTGGCCGTGGACGACGCGCTCCGCACGAGTCTGCGTCCCGGCCCGGCGGCGGCGGCGGCGGCCGTGGTGGCCGGGATTGCGGCGGGGCTCGCACCACCCGCCGCACCCGATCCGCTGCCCGCGTGGCTCCGTCCTGAGCAGCGCCGGCCGGTGGCGCGGGCGCTGGCGTCGCTCCGCCTGCACCGCGGGGCCCTGCTCGCCTGCCACACTGGGAGCGGCAAGACGTACATGGCGCTCGCCGTGGCGGCGGCGTGGCCCGCCGGTCCGATCGTATGCGTCATCCCCGCTGCGCTCGACGCCCAGTGGGCCGACGCGGCCCGGCGCAAGGGCGTCGAGCTCGTCCCGTGGTCGCACGAGCGACTGAGCCGGGGCCGGCTGCCGCCGGTGCGCGCGGGTCTCGTGATCGTGGACGAGAGCCATCACTTCCGCCACCCCTCCATTGCCCGGTATCGCCATCTGGCGGACTATCTCGTCGGCTGCCCCGCCCTGCTCCTGAGCGCGACTCCGGTGGTCAACCGTCCCGAAGACCTGGCGCACCAGCTTCGGCTTACCGTTCGCGATGACGCGCTGGCTGCGGACGGGCTCACATCGCTCGACGCCCCCGGGTCGCCGGCCCAGGCGGCGCTGGGCGCGATCGTCATTACCGACACGCTGTGCCGCGATGATCGGCCGGTCCGTCGGCGGCGGCGCAGCGCACCGGAACCGGACGATGCCGGCGATGCCGGCGATGCGCTGCTGCCGGAGCTGGACACACTGGCGCTGTCGAGGGAGCGATCCGTTGCGATGCTGATCCGCGGCGGGCTCCTGCAGGCGGCGGCGTCGAGTCCCGCCGCGCTGGCCGCAGCGCTCCGCCGCTACCGCGCGCTGCTGCGCCATGCGGCCGATGCCCGGGCGGCGGGGCGCGCGCCGAGTCGCGCGGCGATCCGGCGGTGCGCTGGGCGCGACGGCGGCCAGCTCGTGCTCTGGTCGCTCGTGGCGGATGAGACCGAGCGCACCGAGCTGGCGATCGACGACCTCGACCGGCTGGACGCGCTCATCGCCACTGCCATCCGCCTGAGCGACCAGCCGGACCCCAAGCTGGACCGCCTCCGTGCGCTGATGGCGGACCAGCGACCTACCATCGTCTTCACGGCGGCGGTCGACACGGTCGCCTACCTCCGCCGGCGGCTGACGGCGCCGGTGGCCTGGTGCACCGGTGCGCGGGCAGGCATCGGCCGCGTGCCGCTGGCGCGCGCGGCCCTGCTGCGGACCTTCGCGCCCACGGCCACGGACGGACCCCGCGTGTTGATCACGACCGACGTAGCCGCGGAAGGGCTGGACCTGCAGCGCGCCGCTCGCGTCGTTCACTACGATTTGCCCTGGACCAGCACGCGGCTCGACCAGCGGGAAGGACGCGCCGTCCGGCTGGGATCGTCACACCGTGAAGTGGACGTCATCCGGTTTGATCCGCCGGCCGGCATCGAGCGGCGGCTTCGACGCCTCGCGGCGATCGCTGCGTCCGCCTCCGCGCCCGGCCACGCGGGCGTGGCCGCCGGTGACGAGCCCTGGCGCTGGCGGGAGGATCTGACCAGCCGCTTTCCCGGTCCCGCCGCAGCGGGCACCGCCGCGGTCGCCGCCACCGAGCGAGGCGCGTTGATCGGCTGGGTGATCGAGGGGCTGAGCGGCGAGGGTTCTGCCGAGGCGCGGACGCTGGTGGGGGCCGCGGCCTGGGTCGGCGCGGACGGCATCGTTGATGCCTCGCCCCCCGCGGTCGCCGGCCGGCTGGAACACGCGAGCCGCGCCGCACGCCGCACCGCCGCGCCCGGCGAGGCCGCGGCCGCACTGGACCTGATGAGTCCCGGCATCGGCGTGATGATCCGCCAGGCGCAGCGGGCGCGCTGGACCTGCACCACCGACGCCGCCGCACGCGACGTGACGCGGCGGCTGCGGAGCCTGGCCGCCGACGCAGCGCGGCGGCGGGATTCGCGGACGCTGGCCCGCATCGAACGGGCGCTGGCGATTCTGAGCGGTGCGCTGACGGCCGGCGAGGCGCGGCTGATCCAGCGGGTCGCGGCGGCGGGGGAGGGAGCGCTGCTCGAGGCGCTCGATCGGCTCCCGGGCGCCGCACCGTTGCCGCCGGTGCTGGAGGCAAGAGTGACCGGCATCCTGCTGTTCGGACCCGCGGACTGAGTCTGCCCCGCACCTGCCGCCCCAGAAGGACCCTCGCTACGTTGTCGCATGCCCAGCTTCCAAACCGTGCTGTTCGACCTCGACGGCACGCTGATCGACTCGGTCCGCCTCATCATCGACAGCTACCATCACACCCTCGCCACCCACGGATTGCCGGCGCGCACGGACGACGACTGGCTCCGCGGCATCGGCACGCCGCTCTGGGTCCAGTTTGCTCCGTGGAAGGACGATCCCGGCATCGACGCCATGATCGCGACCTACCGCGATTACAACCTGCGGCACCACGATGACCGTGTCACGATCTACCCGGGCGTGACCGACATGATCCGGACTATCGCGCGGGCCGGTCTCCGCACCGGCCTGGTGACCAGCAAGAACCGGAGCGGCGCGCTCCGCGGTCTCCGGCTCTGCGGCATCGAGGAGCTGATGGACGTGGTGGTGGGCGCCGACGAGGTGACCAACCCCAAACCGCATCCGGAGCCGGTGCAGAAGGCGCTGGCGCTCCTGGGCGCCGAGCCGGCGACGGCCATCTACGTGGGCGACAGCATCCACGACATGCAGTCGGGACGGGCTGCCGGCGTCCGGACGGCCGGCGTCCTGTGGGGGCCCTTCCGACGGGCCGATCTGGAGCCGGCCACGCCTGACTACTGGCTGCAGCAGCCCGCCGACCTTCTCGATCTGCTGTCCATCGCCCACTGAGGCGGAGCGCCGGGGCCTCGGTGCCTTGGCGCTCCCCGCAGCGCGGCTTATCTTCCCCGCCGTCTCCGTTACCAGGATGCTACGATGCGGCTGCTCCCGCGGGATGAGAAGTTCTTCGACCTGTTCACGGCCGTCGCCAAGCTCAATGTGGACGCCGCCAAACTCCTGCAGGACCTGCTGAAGGCGGGGACCGACCAGCGGCGCCCCATCGTGGACTCGATCAAGCGGCTGGAGCACCAGGCCGATCAGATCACTCATGACGTCGTGGGCCGCCTGGACCGGACGTTCATCACGCCGCTCGACCGTGAGGACATCCACATGCTGGCGTCGCGGCTGGACGACATCATGGACCTCATCGACGGCACGGCGCGCCGCATCCAGATGTTCCGGGCCGGCGAGCCGCCGGCCGGGGCGCTGATGATGGCGGACGTGATCCACCGCGCCACCCTCCAGCTCCTCACCGCGGTCCAGAACCTGGAAAAGAGCAGGGACGGCTCGGTGCTCGAGGCGTGCAAGCAGGTGAAGCAGCTCGAGGAGGAGGGCGATTCGCTATATCACGAGTGGATCGGCAAGCTGTTCGAGGGCGCCACCGACGCGCTGCTCGTGATCAAGTGGAAGGAGATCTACGACACCCTCGAGCGGACGCTGGACCAGGCCGAGGATGTGTCGAACGTGCTCGAGTCCGTCTCGATCAAGCACGCCTGACCATGGACGGAACCGTCGCGTTCGTCCTCGCCATCATCGGCGTCGCGTTCGTCTTCGATTTCATCAACGGGTTTCACGACAGCGCCAACTCCATCGCGACGGTGGTGTCCACCCGCGTGCTGTCCCCCGGCGTGGCCGTCTTCTGGGCGGCCTTCTTCAATTTCCTCGCCGCGTTCACGGTGGGCACCGCCGTCGCCAAGACCATCGGCAAGGGTTTGGTGAACCCGTCCGTCGTCGATCCCACGCTGATTCTCTCGGCGCTGCTCGGCGCCATCCTGTGGGACCTGATCACCTGGTATCTCGGGCTTCCGACGTCCTCGTCCCACGCGCTGCTGGGCGGACTGGGCGGCGCCGCGATCGCCAAAGCGGGCTTTGGCGCGCTGCTGCTCCATGGCTGGGTGCTGCCGGTGCTCTTCATCGTGATCTCGCCGGTGCTTGGTATGCTCATCGCGCTCGCGCTCACGGTGGGGCTGTCGTGGCTGCTGCGCTACCGGCGGCCCGGTCCGGTGGACCGCGTCTTCCGCCGGCTCCAGCTCCTGTCGGCCGCGCTGTATTCACTGAGTCACGGCGCCAACGACGCCCAGAAGACGATGGGCATCGTAGTCGGGCTGCTGGTCGCCACCCAGGCGCACTTCGCGACGCAGACCGGCCTGCTCTCCCATCTGCATGTCACCACCGCCAACCACATCCCACTTTGGGTCGAGATGTCCGCGTACACCGCGATCGCGCTGGGCACAGCGACGGGCGGCTGGCGCATCGTCAAGACGATGGGTACGCGCATCACCAAGCTGCGGCCGTTCGGCGGGTTCTGCGCGGAGACCGCGGGCGGGATCACGGTGCTGATCGCGTCGCACTTCGGCGTGCCGGTGAGCACGACGCACACCATCACCGGCGCCATCGTGGGCGTGGGAACGGCGCAGCGGGTCTCGGCGGTGCGGTGGGGAGTGGCGCGACGGATCGTGTGGGCGTGGGTGCTGACGATGCCGATGGCCGCGGTGATCGCCGCGATCAGCTACCTGGCGTTCCGCTGAGCTAGGCGGCGACCGCGCGGAGGAGCGGCTTCCGGCCGGCAGCATGCCGGTAGTCGTCCAGCAGCCGATCGTCGATCGCATCCCAGCGCCGCTCGCCGGCGGTACGCAGCGCACCGGCCCCCAGCCGCCGCCGCAGCGCCGCGTCGTGCAGGAGCCGGTCCAGTCCGTCCACCAGCGCGCTGACCGAACCCGGCGTCACCACCCAGGCATTGTCCGAGTGCTGGGCAAACTCCGCCATCCCGCCCGCCGCCACCGTCATCGACGCCACACCCGAGGCCATCGACTCGAGCAGCACGTTGCCGAACGTCTCGGTGGTTGACGGAAAAGCGAAGACGTCGGCCGAGGCATATGCCGCGGAGAGCGCGTCGCCTTCCAGCAGCCCGGTCACGTGGACGCCGGGAATGGCGCGGCGCTGGATGGCGCCGGTGAGTGGGCCGCGGCCCACCAGCGCGAGCTGCGCACTGCCCCGTCGGTCGCCCAGCGCCCCCCAGGCTTCGAGCAGCAGATCGAGATTCTTTTCGCGGGCCAGCCGTCCGACGTACGTCACCAGCAGGTCGTCGGAGCCGAGTCCGAGCGAGGCGCGGTACGCGGCGCTCCGATGGCGGGGATGGAAGATGTCGGTATCCACGCCGCGGGTCCAGATGCCGGTGTGGCGGATGTCGCGCTCGTGCAGGTAGGCTTCGTAGAATCTCGACGGGCACAGCACGCGCGTGGCCTGGCCGTAGAACCACCGGAAATAGCGCCAGCCCGGCATGCGGAGCCAGTCCATGCCGTAGCGACCGGCATACTGGTCGTAGTTGGTGTGGGCCGACGCCACCACGGGCACATCCAGCCGGCGGGCGACCTTGAGCCCCGCCAGGCCGAGTGCAAATTCAGTGGCCACGTGGATCACGTCCGGCTGGAAACGGCGGGCGTCCTCCAGCACCTCCCCGAACCGGGGAAACGCCCACTGCACGTCGGGGTAGAGAAAGAGCGGCACGCTCGGCGAGCGGTGAACCTCCGAGCGATCCGGCCGGCCCGGCGGCAGCGCATAGCTGGCCGAATAGACCCGCACGGCATGGCCCCGCGCCGTCAGCGAGTCGGCCAGACGGCGCAAGGTCACCCCGACCCCGCTCACCATGGGCCAGTAGACCTCGGAAAAGAACGCGATGCGCATCGGATCAGTGGTCACGATGGGGAAACATGCGGTATAACTTACCCCGATGGCAAGCGGAACCATGAACCTCGCATTCTCGGGCGCCCCGGAGATTCGTGCCACCCGGGACGAGGTCTGGCGCCGGCTCCTGGACCCCGACTTCATCGGCCGCTCGGCGCCGGGCGTCGAAGCGGTCGAGCGGCTCGA
Source organism: Gemmatimonadales bacterium (assembly GCA_038250675.1). Lineage (GTDB taxonomy): Bacteria > Gemmatimonadota > Gemmatimonadetes > Gemmatimonadales > GWC2-71-9 > JAICUF01. The sequence continues at coordinate 60,773 of JBBSCB010000003.1, read as the reverse complement.
CGCGACCCGCTTCCGGATGATCCTCGGCTTTGGCGTGGCGCTGCTCAAGCTGCGCTTTGCACTCGATGTGGAGATGTACGACATCGTGGACGGCCAGAGCGCGCGGATGCGCGCCAGCGGGCACGCCCCGGGCTCCGCCGTGGAAATGCTCTCCGACATCCGGATCGAGGACGCCGGCACCGATCGCATCCGCCTGCACTGGAGCGCGGCCAGCCGGCTGACGGGGGCTGTGACCGGGATCGGGTCCCGCCTCATGGAGACCGTCGCGCACAAGCTTACCGCCCAGTTCTGGCAGAACTTTGCCGACCGCGTGGCCCGGGAAACCGGCGCGCGGTAGCCCATCCATCCACGGAGCGAGCCGATGATCCGGGCCCGATCGCTGGCACTGCTGGTCCTGGCCGCGGCCGGGTGCACCGCGCCGCGCTACGACGTGGTCATCCGCCATGGAATGGTGTACGACGGGAGCGGCGGCCCCGGGCGAGCGGCGGACATCGGCATTCTGGGCGACTCGATCGTCGCCATCGGCGATCTCTCCGGCGAGCGGGGCCGCCGCGAGGTCGCCGCGACGGGGCTCGCGGTGGCGCCGGGCTTCATCAACATGCTGAGCTGGGCCACCACGGCGCTGCTCCACGATGGCCGCTCGCAGGGTGACATCCGCCAGGGCGTGACGCTGGAGGTCTTCGGGGAAGGCGAGTCGATGGGGCCGCTCACCGACTCGATGCGGTCGGAGCAACTCGCGCGCGAGGGCGACATCAAATACGACATTCCCTGGACCACCCTGGGCGAGGGGCTCGAGTACCTGGAGCACCACGGCATCTCGCCCAACGTGGCCTCGTTCGTCGGCGCCACCACGGTGCGGGTGCACGAGGTGGGCTACGTCAACCGGACGCCGACGCCGGCCGAGCTCGCGCGGATGGAAGAGCTGGTGCGCCAGGCGATGCGTGAGGGCGCGCTCGGCGTGGGCTCATCGCTCATCTATGCGCCGGCCAACTTCGCCGGCACCGACGAACTGGTGGCGCTGGCGCACGCTGCCGGCGAATACGGCGGCATGTACATCTCGCATATGCGGAACGAAGGCCCCCGGCTGCTCGAGGCGGCGGACGAGCTGATTGCCATTGCCGCCCGGGCCGGCGTGCCGGCCGAGATCTATCATCTGAAGGCGTCTGGCCGGCGCAATTGGTCCAAGCTCGATCCGCTGATCCGGAAGGTGGATTCCGCCCGCGCTGCCGGGCTTCGGATCACCGCCGACATGTACACCTATCCGGCGAGCTCGACCGGGCTCGACGCGACGATGCCGCTCTGGGTGCAGGAGGGCGGCCACCGGGCCTGGGTGGACCGGCTGCGCGACCCGGCGATCCGCGCGAGGGTGGTGGCGGAGATGCGGGACACCACGGGCACGTGGGACAACTCGTTTGCCAGCTCGGGCGGGGCCGGCGGCATCCTGCTGGTGGATTTCAAGACCGACTCGCTGCGGTACCTGATTGGCCGCACGCTGGCGGAGGTAGCCCGGATGCGCGGCACATCGCCGGAGGAAACCGCGATCGATCTGGTGGTGCAGGACGACAGCCGGGTGGGTTGCGTGTTTTTCACGATGTCGGAGGAGAATGTCCGGCGTGAAGTGGCCCTGCCCTGGATGAGCTTCGCGTCCGATGCCGGCTCATATGCCACCGAAGGGGTGTTCCTCAAGACCGGCACCCATCCGCGCGCCTACGGAACCTTTGCGCGGCTGCTGGGGCGCTACGTGCGCGACGAGCATGCCCTTTCGCTGCAGGAAGCGGTGCGCCGCCTGGCTGCGCTGCCGGCCGCCAATCTCGGACTGGTGCGCCGGGGCCGGCTGGCGGCCGGATATTTTGCGGACGTGGTGGTATTCGATCCCGCCGCGGTTGCGGATCGCGCCACGTTTGCGCGGCCCCACCAGTACAGCGTGGGCGTGCGCGACGTCTTCGTCAACGGCGTCCAGGTGCTCGCCAACGGCGAGCATACCGGCGCGACGCCGGGCCGTTTCCTGCGCGGACCCGGGTGGAAGCCTGCCGGGCACTGATCCCACCGCCGTGGCGCCGGCCCCCGCCCGTGCGGTATACTCCGGCATCCGGAATTCGATGATATGAGCGACACCCGCGCGACCGACCTGCTGGACGAGGTCCGGGCCGCTCTTGCCGACCGCTACGAGGTGGTACGCCAGGTCGGCCAGGGGGGCATGGCGACCGTCTACCTGGCGCGCGACCGCACGCGCGAGCGGGACGTCGCCGTGAAGGTGCTGCGCCCCGAGCTCGCCGCCAGCATCGGGGCGGATCGCTTCATCCGCGAAATCCAGGTCGCCAGCCAGCTCAACCATCCCCACATTCTGGGCCTCTACGACTCCGGCGAGATCGGATCGCTGCTGTACTTCACGATGCCGTTCGTCGTGGGCGAATCGTTGCGCGACCGGCTTGAGCGCGAGACCCAGCTCCCGGTGGCCGATGCGCTCGACATCACCCGCCAGGTCGCCTCCGCGCTCGAGTACGCCCACCAGCAGGGCGTGGTCCACCGCGACATCAAGCCGGAAAACATTCTGCTGAGCGAGGGCACCGCGCTGGTCGCGGACTTCGGCATCGCCCGCGCGGTCACCGCGGCGGGCGGCGAGAAGCTGACCCAGACCGGCATCGTGGTGGGCACACCCGTCTACATGAGCCCCGAGCAGTCGTCCGGCGACAAGATCGACGGCCGCGCCGACGAATACAGCCTGGCCTGCGTGCTCTACGAAATGCTGGTGGGCAATCCGCCGTTCAGCGGCTCGACGCCGGTGACGCTGATGGCGCGGCACTCGCTGGAGACGGTGCCGAGCGCGCAGCTCGTGCGCGGCACCATTCCGGACGTAGTCGAGGACGTGATGATGCGGGCGCTCGCCAAGGCGCCGGCAGACCGATACTCCACCGCCCGCGCCATGGCCGCCGCGCTGGATGGCGCCGAGCAGATGCCGGCCACCGGCCGGCATCGCACCGGTCGCCGGCAGCCGCGCCGGAACCAGCTCCTGCGGCTCGCTGCCGCCGCCGCCGTGGCCGTGGCGGCGCTGGCCGGATGGCGCCTGATGTCACGGCGGTCGCTCCCCGGTCCGACCGGCCCCGATCCGAGCCATCTGGCCGTCCTCTATTTTGCCGACCGGAGCCCGGGCCACAACCAGGAGTTTCTGACCGACGGACTTACCGAAGCGCTGATCCACGAACTGAGCCAGGTCTCGGCGCTGAGCGTGATCTCGCGCAACGGTACCATACCGTATCGGGGTGTCGCCATTGCGCCCGACAGCATTGCGCGGGCGCTCAAGGTCGGGACACTGGTGCAGGGCACGGTGACGCCGCTGCCCGGTGACTCGATCCTGGTGGACGTCTCGCTCATGGACGGGTCCGGCCGCGAAGTGGCGAGCAAGCCCATCAAGCGGCCGCACATGGAGCTGTTTGCACTGCAGGCGGACATCGCCAAGGAAGTGGCCGTCTTCCTGCGTCGCCGCATCGGCGTTCAGGTCCAGCTCCAGCAGAGCCGCGCGGGGACCGCCAACGTCCAGGCCTGGGAGCTGGAGCAACGGGCCGATCAGGTCGGCCGCGATCTCGATCCCCTCATTGCGGCCAACGACATGGACGCGGTCGCGCGGCAACTGGCCCGGGCCGATTCGCTCCACGCGGAGGTGGCGGCGCTGGACCCCCGCTGGGTGGTCCCCGTCGTGCAGCGGGGCTGGCTGGCGTACCGGCACTCGCGGCTCTCGGGCACCTTCGACAAGGGATTCTATTCCGAGTGGACCGAGCGGGGGCTGGGCTTCGCCGAGCAGGCGCTGGCCATCTCGCCCACGGATGCCGACGCGCTCGAGCTCCGCGGCACGCTCCGCTACTGGCGCTGGCTGCTCAATCTCGCGCCCACGACCGCCGCGGCCGATACGCTGCTGGCCGGTGCGGAGAGCGATCTCCGCGCTGCCGTCGCCGCCAACTCCTCGCAGGCCTCGGCCTGGGCCACGCTGAGCCACCTGCTGCTGGCCCGGTCGGAGACCGCGGAAGGGAAGCTCGCCGCGCAGAATGCCTATGAAGCGGATCCATACCTGTCGAGCGCCAGCGTGATCGTGTGGCGCCTCTTTGCCAGCTCGCTCGATCTCGATGACCGGGACGCGGCCACGCGCTGGTGCGCCGAGGGCCAGCGACGCTTTCCCGACGACCCGCGGTTTGCCGAGTGCCAGATCTGGCTCTATTCGCTCAAGGGCCAGCCGCCCGATGTGCCGCGCGCGTGGCGGCTCCTGGCGGAATACGTCCGGCTGAGCCCGCCCAACCTGCGGCCGTTCCGGACCCTCCGCGGCCAGATGATCGTGGCCATGGCCATCGCGCGGGCGGCCCGCTCCGACAGCTCGGGACGCTCGGCGGCGCTGGCGGACAGCGCGCGCGCCGTCGCGGTCCGGGCGCGAGCCGACGGCAGCGCCGATCCGACCCGCGAGCTGTCGTATCTGGAGGCGGTGTCGCGCACCATCCTGGGCGATCGCGGCGAGGCACTTCGGCTGCTCAGCCAGTTCTACGCCGCGAACCCGCAGCAACGTGCCAGCGCGGCCCGCGACCAGTCCTGGCAGTTTGCCCCCCTGCACGACGACCCCCGCTACAAGGCGCTTTCCGGCGGCCGCTGACGGGCTGGCGCGATCCCCGGTTTGGCCGTATATCAGCCGAACGGTGGGAGTTGCCCGCCGCACCCAGGCAAGGAAGCCCCCATGAACCGCCTCAGCGCGACCGCCGTCGCGGCCGCACTCGTCTTGGCCGGATGCCGGGACGCCGCCAATACCACGGCCACGTCGGCCGAATTCTCGCCCGCGGCGAACGCCCTCACGTGCAATTTCAGAGTGATCAAGCCGGCCGCCCGCACTTACTTCTCGGGCGCGCTCTCGCCGATCGAGGCGCTGATCAACCAGATGCAGAGCCAGTACCTCGCCGGGAACGTCCCGGCCACGCGGACCGCCGGCCTTGATGTTCTGGTGCAGGTCGCCGCGGCGCACGCCGGCCAGACGGCGGCCGGTACGCCGGCAGACGGCTCGGTGCTGACCAACGACATCCTGGCCTGCATGAGCTACGGCGTAGGACAGACGGACTTCAGCGGGGCGCTGGGACCGTATGGCGGCTTTGCGGTGCGGGGCGGCGCGTCCGATGGCGATGGCACGCCGATCGTCGCGCTCGGACTCAACTCCGGGGTGGCTCCGCCGGCGGCGGGCTTTGCCTCCTGGCTGCGGAATACGCGCGGCCTGTTTTACGGAGCGCCGGTGCCCAACACCGCCGTCACCGAGATCCCGGTGGGCCAGCAGGGTTACGTCTGGTCCACCGTGCCGGCCCATCACGCCGACCTGAACGGCTTCGGCGTCATCGGGATCTGCAACGGCGCCAGCGGACGCGACCGGCTGCAGGAAGACGGCGTGTTCCTCACGCTGGCGCCGATCACGGCGCTGGGGCTCGACTGCACCACGCAGCTCGGCTCGCTCGGCCAGCCGACCACGATGTTCGGCCGGCTGGCGCACGCCGGCCTCAGGCTGCTCCTGCCGACCCCGGCCTACGCGGCACAGAACGGGGGCACCGGCGGGCTGGCGGGCGGCTTCAGTCAGTTCGGTGTGACGGACGCGGGAGCGGTCAACCTGGTGATGCGGCCGGTCAAGCCCAGCAGGGTGGGCACGGTAATGCCCAACGTCGAGGTCATCGCCAGCGGCAACATGGGCAGCCGGCTGCCGGGCGTGGTGATCACACTGGATATCGAGACCGGCCCCGACGGGGCCAACCTCACGGGCCATCTCGCGGAGACGACCAACGCGTTCGGCGTCGCCAACTTCCGGACGCTCTCGCTCGATCAGGCGGGGACGTACACCTTCGGGGCCACCAGCAGCTTCAGCGGATTCACGCCGGCAACGGCGGTCTCCGGCAATTTCCAGGTCGCGCGCTAGGCCGGGCGCACCAGGCGGCGCAGCTCGCGCAGTGCGCGGCGCTGCGCCGCCGCATCCCGCAGGGCCAGGAAGATCGTGTCGTCGCCGGCGATCGTGCCGACGATCTCGGGCCAGGCCGACCGGTCGAGCGCCGCACCGACGCGGCTGGCCTCGCCCGGCGGAGTTCGCAGCACGATCAGCGCATCACCAGCCGGCGCAACGCCGATGACGCCGTCGGCAATGCGCCGTTCATTTGGATCCGCCGAGCGCTCCGCGCCCGAGGGCGGGCGGCGCCACGCACCATCCACCTTGATCAGCCGGAGCGACGCAATGTCCCGGCTGACCGAGGATTGCGTTACCCCCCACCCTTCCCGGCCCAGCGCTTCCGCCAGCTCCTCCTGCGTGTGGAGCGCCTGGGTCGAGATCAATTCGAGAATTTTGACCTGACGCTGCCGCCGGTCGCCCGTCATGTGCGGCGACCCGCCAGCCCGGCCATGGCCCCATCAAACCGGCTCCGCTCGCGCCGGGCCCAGCGGCGCACCGCCGTCAGCCGGCGCCGCGCGGCACCGAGCTCCAGTCGCCCCACCCCGCCAGTCGAGCTCCGTCGCCCGATCAGCTCCGACGGCGACGGCTCGGCGAACGTCTCTCCCCGCTTGATCCCCGCAGCCACCGCGCGATAGGCCGCGCGAAACCGCTCGCCCTGCTCCACGCGTCGCATTACTTCGTCGGTGGCCAGCGCACCGCCGGTCAGCGCCGCCGCACAGCGCGCGCGGTCCACCGACAGCCGCGGCAGCGCAGCGGCCAGCATGGCGAGCGTCTCGCCGGTGCAATCCAGGCCCCGGAACAGCGGCGCCTTGAGGAGCTGAAAGTCGCGGTGATAGCCGCCCGGGAGCTTGCCGGCCAGGTGCATGACGGTGAAGAGATCACCATCGACGGTGGCGGCCCGCGCGCGCGTCAGCTCGAAGAGATCGGGGTTCCGCTTGTGCGGCATGATGCTGGAGCCGGTCGCGAGTTCCATCGGCAGCACCAGATATCCGAACTCCTCGGCGCTGTACAGAATCACATCCGCCGCGAGCCGGCTAGTGTCGTGTCCCAGCTGCGTGCACCAGAAGAGCGCCGCCGCCTCGAGCTTGCCGCGACCGTTCTGCACGGTGGCCACGTTGTGATCGAGACCGGCGAACCCCAGCGCGCGCGCCGCGGCCTCCCGGCGGATTGGCAGCGGGACGCCGTAGCCGGCGGCGCTGCCCAGCGGCGAACGATCCACCCGCGCCCAGAGCGCGGGCAGCGCTTCGAGCGTGTCCAAAACACCTTCCGCGTACGCGCCGGCCCAGAGCCCAACCGACGACGGCATGGCCCGGCGCTGGTGGGTGTACCCGGGCCAGAGCACCCGCCGGTGGGCGGCGGCCATCCGCAGGAGCGCGGCGGTGACTGCCTGCCCCGCCGCGTGCAGGTCCAGCAGCGTCTGCTTGAGATAGAGCCGCAGGTCGCAGGCGACCTGGTCGTTGCGCGAGCGGCCGGTATGGAGCTGCTCGCCCGCGCCGCGCGACCGCGCGGTGAGCCACACTTCGACCGCCGAATGGGCGTCTTCGTGCCGGTCCTCGATCCGGAGCTTCCCGGCCTCCACCGCGCGCAGCGCCGAGCGCAGCGCGGCCCGGAGCCGGCGATGCTCGGGTTCGCTCAGGAGGCCGGACGCGCGCAGCCCGGCGACATGCCCGAGACTGCCCAGCACGTCCCAGCGCAGCAGGCGGGCATCGAGCTCGCGGTCGTCGCCGATGGTGAACTCGAGCATCTGCCGGTCGATCGTGCCGCCCGGGGACCAGAGAGTCGACGTCATGCGAGATACTCCGTCGCGAGCTGCGCGTAGAACTGCCGCGCCTCGCTCACCTCGAAGAGGTCCACGTACTCGTCCGCGGTGTGCGAACGGCGGCTGGTGCCGGGCCCGCACTTGAACGCATCGCGGTCGCGGAGGAACACCCAGTCGGAGCAGGTCGGGCTGCCGTAGTGCTCCGCCGCCGGCCGGAGCCGCGATGCCGCGGCGAGCAGCCGCGAGCCGGCCGGGGCCTCGCACGGCACCAGGCGGTCCGACGTGATCACCACTTCGCTGTCGAGATCCGCCCGGAGCCGCGCGGCCAGCTCCTCGTGGGGCCAGGCCGGCGTGCTGCGGATGTCGAGCACGGCGCGCGCCACTGGCGGCGTCACGTTGCGACTGATCCCGGCTTCGAGCATCGTGGGCGTCACGGTGGGCAGGCCCAGCACGGGATGGGGCCGGTCCGCCGCTACGGCATCGAGCCGGGCCAGGTCCGCGGCCAGCGCCGTGATCGCGTTGATGAAATTGCCGTCGGCCGCGGCATAACCGGCGTGGCGCTGATCGCCCCGTGCCACGAGGTCGGCCATCATGAGCCCACGCTGCGCGACCGCGAAATTGAGATTGGTCGGCTCGCCGATGACGGCCGCGTCCACCGTGCCGGTGGCGGCCACGGCCCGCGGCATCGTGGTATTCCGCGTCTCCTCGCCGTAGCCGAGGATTACGACGAGCCGCCCGGTGGCGGGGCCGCCGGCATCGGCCACGTCGCGCGCGGCGTGGAGCATGGCGGCCACCGACGCCTTGGCGTCGCCGGCGCCGCGTCCGTACATCCGCCCCTCCTCGATGGTGGGCTGGAACGGATCGCGGGTCCAGCCGTGGCCGGGCGGCACCACGTCGAGATGCGAAACCAGCGCGAGCGTGGGGCCGGCAGCGCGACCAGGCACCTCGACGCGGACGCCGGCGTCGTCCCGCACCACCCGGAGCCCCCAGCCGCCGACGGTCGCCTCGACGAGTCGGCCGACGCCCTCCTCGCTGCCGCTGACCGACGGCGTCGCGACGAGCTCGCGGAGGAGTTCGATCTCAGCCGGCCAGGTCAACGCCAAGGTAGGTCGCCTTCTCCTTTCGTCCGACGATCATCGTGCCGCAGCCGGAGCCGGTGAACACTTCGAGGAGCAGTGCGTCGGGGGCGCGGCCGTCGATGATGTGCGTGCGCTCCACGCCGCCGGTTGCCGCGCGGATGCATGCCTCGACCTTGGGCCGCATACCGCCGGCCAGCGCCCCGCTGGCCATGAGTCCCGCCAGATCGTCGGGATCCGCAAAAGTCACCAGCGTGGATGGGTCGCTGCGGTCGCGCAGCACGCCCGCGGCGCCGGTCAGGAAGATCAGCTTCTGGGCCCGGAGCGCCACGGCGAGCGACTCCGCAACGGTGTCGGCATTCACGTTGTAGACCTGGCCGTCGTCGTCGCCGGCGAGACTCGCCACGACGGGCACGAATCGCGCCTCCGCCAGCGTCGTGATGATGCGCGGATCCACCCGGTCCACGTCTCCCACGTGGCCAAAATCCACCTCGCGGGCCTGGCCCGCGTCATCCACCAGCGTCACCGGCGGCCGGCGGTGTGCCGTGATGAGATCGGCGTCCACGCCGCTCAGGCCCACGGCCTGCACGCGGTGCTCGCGGAGCGCGGCGACGAGGTCGGTGCTGAGCTTGCCGGCATAGACCATCTTGGCCACTTCGAGTGCCGCGTCATCGGTGACCCGCCGGCCGGCGATCATCACCGGCTCATCGCCCAGCCGGCGGCTGAGCGCCGTGGCTTGGGGCCCGCCGCCGTGCACCACCACCAGACGGATGCTGAGCGACGAGAGCAGCGCGATCTGCGCGGCCACCTGATCCAGCACTTCCGGATCGTGCAATACGTCGCCGCCCAGCTTCACGACGAATACCTGGTCACGGTAGGCGCGCACGTACCGGAGCGCGCCGCGCAGTCCCGCGATGCCCCGCGTCGGATCGATGCTCATGCCTGGCCCCCGATCATGGTCAGCAGCAGCGCGCGCTGGGCGTGCAGCCGGTTCTCCGCCTGGTCCACCACCGCCGAATTGGGCCCGTCGAGCACGGCGTCGTCGATCTCGACGTTGCGCCGCACCGGAAGGCAGTGCATCACGATGCCCTTGCCGCTGCGCGTGTTCTTGAGCCGCGGCGCCGTCATCCGCCAGTCGCGCAGCCCGCGCCGCAGTTCCGCCTCGTCGCCGGGCCGGCCAAAGTGCGCCAGCGATCCCCACGACTTGACGTACACGGCGTCGGCACCAACGAGAGCTTCCTCGCAATCGCCACTGATCTGCACCATGCCGCCCTGCTCGCGCGCGATACTGCGGAGCGTCGCCATGTCGCCGGGATCCAGCTCGAACCCCTCCGGGCGGGCGATCATCACGTTCATGCCCAGCATCGCGGCGGCGATCGCCGCGCTGGCGGGCACCGCCGTCGGCAGCGCCTTGGGGTGCCAGGCCCAGCTCAGCACGAAGCGCTTGCCGCGGGTTTCGCCCAGTCGCTCGCGCAGCGTCATCGCATCGGCCAGACCCTGACACGGGTGACGGCGGGTGGACTCGAGGTTGATCACCGGCTTCTCGCAGTAGCGCGCAAAGTCGTGAATCACCCGATCGTCCCGCTCGACCGCCCAGTCCGTCCCCCGCGGGAACACCCGGACAGCGAGCGCATCGGCGTAGCGACCGAGCACCCGCGCCGCCTCCGCAACGTGCTCGACGGTGGTGCCGTCCATGACCGCGCCCGGCTCGGTCTCCAGCGACCAGCTGCCCTTGCCCGGCTCGAGGACGACGGCATGGCCGCCGTGAAGGAACATGCCGGTCTCGAAGCTGCTGCGCGTGCGGAGACTGGGATCCATGAACACCATCGCGAGGACCTTCTTCTCCAGCCCGCCGTCGATCTCGCCGCGCTTGATGCGGTCGGCCAGGTCGAGCAGCTCGCGCACGGCGGGGGCGCCCCAGTCCTCCATCGCGAGGAAGTCACGCTTGGTCACGCCAGTACCTCCTTCAGGCCGGCCAGCAGCAGATCGGCCTCGTGCATCGAAAATGAGAGTGGCGGCAGGAGCCGCAGCACCGTGGGGTCCGACGCCGTCCCGGTGAGGATGCGGCGCTCGAAGAGGCCGCGCTGCACCGGCGCCGCGGGACGGTCCAGCCGGAGGCCAAGCAGGAGTCCCCGCCCCTGCACGCCGGCGACGCCGAGCGCGCGGGCGCCCTCCGTGAGGTGGGCACCGACCCGCACCGCGTTGGTGATCAGCCCGTCGCGCTCGATCACGCCGATGGTGGCCAGTGCCGCCGCGCAAGGCACCGGCCCGCCGCCGAAGGTGCTGCCCAGGTCGCCGATCTCGAGCTGGCCGGCGATGGTGCCGGTGGCGACCAGCGCCGCGATGGGGAGCCCCGAGCCCAGTCCCTTGGCCATCGTCAGCAGGTCCGGCACGACACCGAACGATTCCGCTGCCGTGAAGGCACCACAGCGGCCCACGCCGCACTGGACTTCGTCGAAGATCAGGCGGACACCGCGCGCGTCGCAGATCGCACGCGCCGCCTGGAGGAACTCCGGCGCGCAGTCCCGCGCGCCCGACATCCCCTGCACCGGCTCCACGATCACGCCGGCAATCGTATCGTCCACCGCGCGTTCGAGCGCGGCGATGTCGTCAAACGGCACCTTGCGCGAGAGCGGCATGCCGGCACGCCGGGCGCCCTCCTCATAGCGCGCGCCGTCGGTGACCGCCAGCGTGGCCACGGTGCGGCCGTGCCACCCGCCGGCCAGCGACACCATGCCCTGGCGTCCGGTGGTCTTCCGCGCCAGGTGCAGCGCATTCTCGTTGGCTTCCGCGCCCGAATTGCAGAAGAAGACTCGATCCAGCGGATCGGGCGAGAGCCGCGCCAGCACCCGCGCGAGCTCCTCGCGGTTGGGGTGCGGCACCACCGACGAGTAGAACAGCAGCCGCGCCGCCTGATCGCCGATGGCGCGCACGACATCGGGATGGCTGTGTCCGGTGGACGCGACCGCGTGCCCGCCGTACGCATCGAGCCACTCGGCCCCGTCCTCGTCCACCAGCCAGGAGCCGTGTCCCGAGACCGGCCGCACCGGCATCTGCGCGTAGACCGGGAGGAGCGCATCCGTCGTATCTAGCATGGAAAGGCTCCGACGGCCGTGAGCCCGGTCGTCTCGGGGAGACCGAGGGCGAGGTTCATCGCCTGGATCGCCTGGCCACCGGCGCCCTTGATGAGGTTGTCGATCGCCACCATCACCTGGAGCTCGCGGTCATCGTCGCCGGCGGCGGCGTGGATGAGTGCGTAGTTGGAGCCGACGGCGTGGGTGAGCTCGGGGGCGCGGTCGAGCACCCGAACGAACGGCCGCCCCTCGTAGGCGTGGCAATAGCCGGCGGCCACCTCGCGGGCACCGCCCGGCAAATCGGCGTGCATGGTCAGGTAGATCCCCCGGACGAACGGGCCGGAGTGGACCATCAGCCGGGTGCGCGCGGTGGGATCGCCGGTCCATCCGCGCCATGCGTGCAGCACTTCCGCCTCGTGCCGGTGGCCGAGGACCGAATAGGCGAACAGGTTGGAGGCCCGCGCGGGATGGTGGGTCGTAGGGCGCGGATGCACCCCGGCGCCGCTCGAACCGGTGACGCCGAACATCGCGGGCATCACGCCCACGCCGGCGCGCGCCAGCGGGAAGAGCGCAAGCTGCGCCGCCGTGGCGAAACAGCCGGGCGCCGCGATGGCGGTGGCGCCGCGGAGCTGCTCGCCCAGCACGTCCGCCAGCCCGTACACGAAGCGGCCGACCAGATCGGGCGCGGGGTGCACGCCGTAGAAGCGCTCGTAGAGCCGGAGATCGGGCACCCGGAAATCGGCGGCGAGATCCACCACCAGGCCGGGCCCGGCCTCGAAGATCTCTTCGGCCAGCCGGGACGATTCCCCGTGCTCCAGCGCAAGGAACACGACGTCGCGCCCGGCGGCGGCCTCGCCCGGCGTGGCCCCGGAAAAGCGCGCGTCGGTGAGCGGCGCAAGCGTGGGATGCGCCCCGGCGATCGGCTTGCCGACGTGGCTCCGGCTCGTGGCGACGCACTCGCCCACCTGCGGATGCTGAAGCAGCAGCCGGAGCAGCTCCCCGCCGACGTACCCGGCGGCACCGATCACGGCGACCCGCAACGGATTCACGCGGTCGATTCCGCCAGCGCCGGCACCGGTCGCGCCTCCAGGGCGGCGAGCGCTGCCGCGACGAGGCCGGCCGCATCGCGCCGGGCGTTGAAGGCGGGCAGACCCAGCTCGGCCGTGATGTAATCGCGGCCCACCTCGTTGTCGGTGGCCGGACCGGTGATGGCGGTGATCGTCAGCCCATACTCGTTCCGCATCAGCTCGGCGGAGCCCCAGCATCCCACGGGATCCGGGGCCGCCATGATCCACACCGCGCCCACGCCCGCCAGCTCCGGATCATGCAGGATGTCCTGTACGCCGTACTCGCCCAGGATACCGTCGCCCAGCTCGGCCACGATGACGTCGGGCTTGGCGCCGGCCAGCCGGTTGAAGATCCCCTTGGCGGTGGCGACGGTGACGCCGGGGTGCGTGCTGGCGACACCCACGTCGTTGAATGTCAGCGCCGCGACGGCGCCCGCGTCGGTCATGGAGAGGACGTCGCGCATCAGGGAGACGCCGGTCAGCTTGCACGCCGCGACGCGGAGCCCCGCGCGCGCGAGACCGCGCACCAGCTCGGTGGCTGCCACCGTCTTGCCCGCGTTCATGCAGGTGCCCGCGACGTAGACTACCGGCACCGTGCTCTCGAGCCGGTCGGCAGCGGGCACCGCACCGTCGCGGATGTGCGCGGGCCGGCCGATCCGGTCGCCCAGGGCGGGAAACGCCAGCACCGCGCCCAGCACTTCGGCGGCAAAGGGCGCACCGATCTCGGGATTGATCGAGGTGCAGAGGCCGAGGATGCCACCCAGGTTGAGCACGTTAATGGTATCGCCCACGGCGATGTGCGAGGGCACCACGCCGGCATAGCCGCGGAGCGCGCGGCGGCTGCCGAGGGTGCCGGCGAGCACGTCACCCGCGCGCAACGCCACCATGCGGCCCGAGAGGTCCTCGACCGTGTTGTAGGCCGGCTTGTCCTCGAGGATCCGGACGGCCAGCACGTAGCCCTCCGCCGCCACGATCTCGTCGCCGACGATGACCTCGGGTGCGAGGTGCGCGTTCTTGGTGGACGAGGCGATCCGGTCCAGCCGGACCCGGGTGGTTACGACCATGGCACGCACTCCACTGGTAAACGGACTAGCGGGACTCGGCGCGAGCCGCGAGCAATGACGGAATGGCGGAGACCCGCGCAAAGGCGCGCGCCTCGTCGCCGGTCCAGAGGTGGTTCTCTTCGCCGTACGTCGCGATGGCCGGGTCCATCATCGAGTGGGGACTCCGGGTACCGACCACCTGGAAGCGGCCGGGGGCCAGGCGTAGCCGGGTCTCGCCGGTGACCCGCGCCTGTGAGCTGGTGATCAGCGCTTCGATATCGCGAAGCGCGGGATCGAAGTACTGCCCCTCGTGCAGCCGGTCGCCGTAGAAGCGGCCGAGCTGGTCCTTCCAGAACGTCTGCCACTTGGTGAGCACCAGCTTTTCCAGCTCGCGGTGGGCCGCGATGAGCAGCAGCGCCGCGCCGGCCTCGAAGCCGATGCGCCCCTTGATGCCGAGCGCGGTCTCGCCCACGTGGATGTTGCGGCCGATGCCGTAGGCAGCGGCGAGATCACCCAGGCGCTCGATCAGCGCGGGCCCGGCCAGCGGCACGCCATCGAGTGCGACAGACAGCCCATGCTCCCAGGCGAGCACGAGCTCGGCCGGCGCCGGCGCGTCGGCCGGCGGGTCGATCAGCTCGGGCGGCGGGCCAGCCCAGGTGTCGTGGGTCCAGCCGCCGCCCCAGGTGGTCCCCCAAAGTCCGCGGTTGATCGAGTAGGCGCCGGCGTTGTCCGGCACCGGCAGTCCGCGCTCGCGGAGGTAGGCGATGGCGTCGTCCCGCCTGACTGAGTCGTCACGGATCGGCGTGACGATGGCCAGCTCGGGTGCGAGCACGCGGAGCGCCACGTCGAAGCGGATCTGATCGTTGCCGGCGCCGGTCGAGCCGTGGGCCACCGCGACCGCGCCGATCTCGCGGGCCACGTCCAGCACCGACAGCGCCTGCTGGGTGCGCTCGGCGGCGACGCTCAGCGGATAGACTTCGCCCCGGAGCACATTGCCCTGCACCAGGTAGCGCACGAAGCGATCGTAGACCCGGTCCCGCGCGTCCACTTCGTGGTGTTCCCGCGCACCCACGGCCATCGCCCGGCGGCGGATGGCGCTGCGCTCGGCGTCGGTGCTGCCACCGGTGTTGACGAAGACGGTGTGCACCTCCCAGCCGGCCTCGCCGAGGCGGGGCACGCAGTAGGAGGTGTCGAGGCCGCCGGAGAACGCGAGAGCGAGCACGCCGCGTGAAGTTTGCATAATGCATAAATATGCACAACCGGGCCCGCGCCGCAAGGGCGCTTAACGGCCCCGCCCGTCCGGCGTCTCCTCGTCCGGTTGCCCGGCGCGTTCCGCGCCCCCTGTCTCACCCCGGAGGAAACCATGATGACGACCATGCGCCTTGCCGCCGCCACCGCCCTGCTGCTCGCTGTCGCGGCGCCGGGTGCCGTGGCGCAGACCCCGGACACACCGGCAGTGACGCACCTGCAGCGCCGAGACGTCCGCCGGGACATCCGCGACATACGGCAGGATCGTCGCGACATCCGGCACGACCGCCGCACGGTGGTCCGCGAGCGGCGGGCGGTCGTGGCGAACCGCCACGATCTCCGGGCCGATCGAGGCACCGCCCCCCGGGCCAACCTGCGCCGCGACCGGGTCCAGTTGCGACGTGACGCGCGCGCCACCCTGCGCCGGCGGCGCGACGCGACGGCGGACCGCCGGGATCTCCGCGCCGACCGACGCGATCGGCGTCAGGACACGGTGCGCCGGCATCCGGTGCCGCCTACACCGACGCCCGCACCGACGAACTAGATCGCGGCCCCGTCAGTCGTCGGGTCGGCCGAAGAGCAATTGCACGAACGCCCGGTCTTCCGGGCGGACCACCACGTGCACGTGATCGTTGGGGGCGAGCACCATCGCCGGCGCCGGCGGCAGTAGCGTTTGATCGCGCACCGGCAGGATCACCGCGGCAGCCCGGGGCGCCGCGTGAGCCAGCGCTAAGTCGCGCCCGGTACCAGCGCGTTGGCCACCACGATGAAAAAGACGACGGTGAAGATGTGCCCCGCACCCGGCGCGCCCGCGAGCACCAGCCCGGCCGTGTAGACACTGAGGAAGCCGCTCCCGTGGGCCAGCGTGGCCACAGCAAAGGCGAGCGACGCAAACGAGAGGTTGAGTGCCCGGTAGAGTCCGCTCGCCGGCAGCGGAACCCGGCGGATCAGCTCGCGGCCGCCGGTGCCGATCGCAGAGCCCGCGGCCAGGCCGATCGCCAATTCGCGCATCACGTCGAGCGGAACGGCCCAGGGGCGGAGCGAGCCGGGCGCCAGCAGGTTCATGGTGAGAATGGTCGTGAGGATCACGGCCATCGGGTCGTTGATCCCCGACTCCACCTCGAGCGTCGCGCCTACCCGCTGCCGGAGATGCAGCCGGCTGCCGCGGAGCACCGAAAAGACGGCGGCCGCATCGGTGGAGGAGACCACCGCGCCCAGCAGCGCCGCACCGCGGTGAGCGGCACGCCGAACCGCTCCGAGGCGCGGCTGAACAGCACGCTCACGCCCAGGAGCAGCCCGAAGATCAGGAGAAAGAACGCCGTGCCCGTCAGCTCGTGCATCGGGACCCGCTACCAGTCCTCGGCCACCGCCTGCACCAGGGACGCGAGGCTCGCCACGTCGCGGAGGTCGATCAGCTCGACCGGCGAGTGCGCGTAGCGGAGCGGCCAGGCCAGCGCGACATCCGGCACTCCCCACGGTGCAAACGCGGACCCGTCGTTGCCACCGTTGGTGGTACCCACCTGCAGCGAAATTCCGTGCGCCCGCGCCAGCCGCACCAGTGAATCCACCAGCGCAGGCGGCGTCACCGAGCTGTTGTCCATCGCGCGGGCCACCGCGCCCTGCCCGATGGGTGCCACGCCGAATGCCGCCAGCTCCAGCGGCGAGTCGGCCGACACGAAGGTGTCAATGGCGTGCACGCGGGCGGCGCCGAGTCCCAGCGCGCGTGCCGCGACGGCCGCACCCTCCAGTCCGATCTCCTCGCGCGTGCTCCAGATGAAGACGACGGCGTGCGTGAGCTTCGAGCGATCCAGATGCCGCAGCGCCAGGATCTGCGCCGCCGATCCCACCCGGTCATCGAAGGAGCGCCCGGTGGCGCGGGTGCCGGCCAGCCGCATGTAACGCTTGGGCATGGTGGCGGTGTTGCCCACCTTGATTCCCAGCCGCTCGGTGGCCGCGCGTGACCGGGTCCCGACATCGATGCGAAGCGACGGCGGGGTGCGCCGCGGATCAGACCCAACCGAATCGCGGGGCATGAAGACACCGCCCACCATCGGTCCGCCGGTGTGCACCAGCGCCGGCCGACCCTCGAAGAGCGAGGGGAAAAATCCGCCCAGCGGCCGGAGCTCCAGCGTGCCGTCGTCGCGGATGCCGCTGACGCGAAACCCGATCTCGTCGAGGTGCGCCACGAAGACCACCGTCGGCGCGCCCTGGCCCACCCGGGCCCACAGATTTCCCGCCGTGTCGGTCTCGGTCCGCACCCAGTCCGGCAGCAGACGCCGCACCGTCTCCCGTACCGGCCCCTCCATCCCCGACGGCCCGTAACTCTCCACCAGCGGAGCGAGCACCTCCTGCACCTCGGCGATGGACGGCGCCGGCGATTGCGGCTGCGGCTGCTGCGCCGTCAGCGCCTGCGGCTGACCGCTGGCGATGAGGGCCGCGAGGCCCACGAACGTCGCGACGCTCACCGTCCGCCTCCGATCCACGCCCGGAGCCGGGTGGTCATGGCGCCGACATCAGGGAGCGAAACCGTCTCGACCGGCGTGCCCGCGTAGCGGACGGGCATCGCCAGCCAGCGTACGGCACCGAGCCCTGCAGGACGCCGCCCGGCACTCGAATCCGCGCGATCACGCAACGCGCCTGGCTCGCCCGGCATGCCGTCCACGATCAGCGTCTCCGCGAACGGGCCATACTCGTTGGCCGCCGTGAGCAGACCGCGCAGCGAGAGGTTCTGCTCGACCGCGAGGATGATGCTGACCGAGCCCTGTGTCACCGGGGCCCGGCTCGCGGCCACCACCGCGGCGCAAGACGCGCGGCGACCGGCGACCGGCGCCGCCAACAGCGAGTCGCCGTATGCATGCGGCCGCTTGGCCAGGGCAACGGGGCTCAGGACCGTCACACCCAGCGACGTGACGTCCGCCGCCGCGCCGGCACCGAGGTCCACGAAGGCGCGATCCGCGGTGAACGGCTCCTCGGCCGACGTGCGCCCGCGCGTCAGATGCACCGATCGCACGGCGACGACGCCCGGCACGCCACCGCGCCTGCCCCACACACGCACACGCTGCCCCTCGAGCTGCTGATCGAACATCGTGGGCACGCCGCCGCCGACGCGATGCAGCGTCAGATAGCCATCCGGCCGGACATCGCCGACGACAAACCCCGGCTCGTCGAGCGGACAGACCAGCAGGCGGGCCGGCGCACCGCGACCGAGGCGGAGCACCGCGCTCCCCGCGCGATCGCGCACCGCTCCGGGCATGAGCGTGAGTAGCGTATCCACCATCGCCTGCTCGTAGCCGGTGACCGCCGTCATGCCCGCGAGGCGGACCGCCAGCGCAGCGGGGTCGGGCGCCTGGGCGTCGAGCGGCGGCGGGGCCGCCAGAACCGGAATGCAGAGGGCGAGCAACAGGGCCATGCGCATCGGAATTCGCCGTGGCAGAGGAAGTGGTGAGGTCGGACGCGAGGCGACCCTTCCGCCGCCGGGGCTGGAAGGGTCGCATCCGGGCCCGTGGGCGACCGGAGAATTACGTCAGGTCACCATGGGTGGTCATACCGTATCGAGATCATGGACGTACAACGCCGATCCGTAACCGCTCGACGATTCATCGATGACTCGGCGCAACAGGTCGAGGGCATCGGCGATGGTCGGGGTGAACGCATACTCGAGTGCGCTCGGCGCGGGTTCTCCTTCTCTGCTTTCAGGCAGATAGGCCGCGAGGAAACGGTCGACGACGGCGGGCTGGAGATCGGTATGCTGTGAACGGGGAAGGGCGTGGCGGCGTTCGATTTCCCGCAGGAGGCGCTCCGCCAGGATGAGTCGTTCCTGCTCGAGGGCGACAGTCAGCATCACATTGGTCCCTCTCTGGCAAGGCCGGACCCCGGGCGCAAGGCCGGCAACAACGACAGACCTGCAAGGCGGCGCCAGTCGCGCGGCCATCCCCGGCCGCGCGCACCATCATTAGCATCGCGGTCGCCCGACGACGGCAACAGAGAAGAAACCCCGAACACTCACGCCCCCAGCCGCTGCTCGATCTCGCCCAGCCGGCGGCGAACCCCGGGCAGGTCAGGATCGAGCCGGAGCGCCTGCCGGCAGTCGCCCCACGCGAGCGCGACCTCGCCGATCCCGAGATAGAACCCGCATCGGCTGGCATAGGCGGCCGCGCTCTCGGGCGCGTATGAGATGTAGAGGTTGTACATCGTCAGCGCTTCTCCCGGAGCATTCGCCTGCAGAAACCGGTACGCCATCGCGTCCGCGATCTCCTCCCGATTGGGTGCGAACGCCAGCCCGCGTACCAGCCGGGTCGACGCGACGTGGTAGGCGCCGGCGCGGATCAGCAACTCGCTGGCCACGACGGCGAACAGCGTGCCGCCAGGCCCGGTGGCATACCGGTCCCCGAGCCGCGCGAGGGCCGTCTGCTGGGCCGACGGCGACCGGATCTCGGAGGCGTGCGCAACGTCGCGCAGCACGTCCACCGGGTAGCGGTGCGCCAGCGCGGCCAGGCGTTCCACGACGGCCGGTCGGAAGCGCGCCTCCCCGGGAATGGCCGCGCCGCGGGCGCGACAGGCCTCGACGTAGCGGGCAAAAAAATCCACCGGCCCGGTCCGGAACGTCTCTGCCAGCGTGCGGCGGCCCAGCACGGAGTCGATCACGCCCGCCATATAGGCGCCGAGCCGATAGAACGCCCCGGCTCCTTCGACCGCCGACTGCATGAACGTGTCGGCTCGCAGCACGTTGTGCCGGGCGTAGAGCGCGGTGAAGGTCGAATCGAATGCGCCGAAGTCCGCGCCCAGGCGGCCCGGCCGCGCCGCCGCAGTCACGCCCACCGGGGCGACGTAGCTGGCCAGCCCCTCCCGGTAGACCTCGCGCATGGCGACGAGCAGCTGCCGGTCCTCGATGGTTTCGGCCAGATCCGGCAGCGGCAGGCCGAGTTCGTTTTCCGCCTCGTGGACGCTCTCGTGCGTAATCACGCGAAGGAGGTGCTCGTAATCGTCGCCGAAGTGCTCCAGATCGACGCCGAGGAGCGGGCCGGCCGCCCAGCCGTCGGCGAACCGGCTGAAGAGGAACATGACGCGGGCGTCGAGGGTGGCCGATGGCGGCATGAACTGCGCGACGCGGTCCCGGACCCGCGCGGCGATGTTCTCTTCGCCCGCGCGAAGCGTCGCCAGCACCGCCCGATATTCGCCGGCGTGCTGTGCCACGCCGGCCAGGTTCCAGAAGCCGGTGGGATTGGTCCACTTGTACAGCTGGTGGAGCGGATCGCGCCGGAATGCGTGGTCGAGGTAGATCGCGAGCCGTTCCGGCGTGATGCTGCGCCGGCCCCGGTGCTCGAGCATGACGCGCCAGGCAGGCAGGGCGATGATGGCGGCGCGGTCGTCCGGCCCGGCGCTATCGCGCTCGAGGTAGTCCAGCAACCGCTCCGCACCGGTGTAGTCGAAGTGGACCTGGATGGCGCGCGGCGGGTGGGACACCCGCACCGGGTGATACGTCTCCCCGGCGAACGCCGCGGCACCCCAGCGCTGCGCCAGCCGGATCCGGGTGAGAGTGACCGCGGCGTCCACGAGTCCGCTCAGGCCGGTGTCGGGCCGGAAGCCGGCCAGGCCGGCATCAAAGCGGGCCGCCCAGTACCGCTGTTCGCCGGCCGGCTCGAACGCGGTCAGCGCGCGCAGCGGCCGCAGATCCACCGGCTGCGGCAGGCGCGCGAGCGTGGCCAGAACGAACGCGGCGGCGTCCTGGCCGAGCTTGCGGCGGAGATAGGCAATACCCGGAAGCGCGGCGGGCGCGCGGAGTCGCGCCGTCGAGTCGAGTGCGCTCCAGCTCCAGGGTTGGGGCTGCTGCGCTCGGAGCTCGGCGGGCCGGGCAGCCAGCGCCGCGAGCGTCAAACCAGCGGTGACGAGACGAGTCGGGTGCATGGGCAACCCCCTGACCCTCTACACTACATCGGCGGCGGCGCGGAGGAAACCGGGCGGCGGTGGATCTCACCCAGAATGGTCCGCAGCAGCGGGACGTAAGCACGCCAGTAGAAGAGGTTGGTCACACTCTGGAGCGCCGCGGGCATCCATTTGGCGGTGGCCGCGGCCCCGCGATACTGCGTCCAGGAGGGAACGAAGCGATTGTCGGCAAAGTCGCCGGCGAAGTAGTAGATCGGCGCCCGCGGCCCCTGCCGCCGGAGAATGGCTGGAAACCGGTCCGGAATCCCGAGGTGGGCCAGGCGCATCCGGCCGCTGTCGGTCGCCGCGAGCACGAAGTCCGCCTCGACGGTGGTGCCCGCCCGTGGCGAGACGATGTCGAACCAGTAGTGATAGGGCACCCGCTCGCGGGCACCGTAGCGGCGGGCCGCTCCCGGCCGGAACACCAGGTCGGCACCGTCATGGCGAATGTCGTTCTCCTCGCGCAGCACCAGCAGCCGGCCGCTTTCGTGCACGAACAGAAAGCCGGGCCCCCGGAACGGCCACGGCTGCCCGTACTGCCGCGCATAGTCGCGCACAGCCCACACCGGCACTTCGACGCCCGATGTCAGATCCTCGAACCGGCGCCCGATCCAGCCGCTCCAGGTCAGCCCGAACAACGCCTCGAGTGCCTCCCGCTCCGGACGTTCGGTCGGACTGGCAAAGGTGTTGAACTCGCCGATCAGCGTGGCCCCGTCATCCACGCCCTCGCGCACCGCGGCAACTTCGGCCGCGGTGACGCCGCCGTAGATCCGGCGCGAGTGCGTGCCTGCCACGTTCAGTCGTTCGAAGTCATCGACGTACACGCCGTAGGTATCCGCGAGATAGATCAGATCGTACCCCCGCGCCGTGGTCGGTACCGGCCGGATCACATAATGATGGTCCGGCAGCGGAACGAACCCGGCATAATCCCGATCGTAGTGCCACGGCTCGCCGTCGGCGCGCACGTATCGCAGGTGATTGAGCGCCCACATGAGGCCGGTGTGCTCGCGATCGCTGGCATCCGGCACCGTCTTGTCCACGATGAGTGCGGCGAGCGGCTTGGCGGGCTCGAGGTACCATGCGGCGTACGGGATGGCAAAGCCCAGCACGATCAGCAGCAGCACCGTCAGCGTCCAGCGCAACGGCTGCGCCCGGGCCGACATCAGTCGGCCGCCGCCAGCGGCGGCAGCTGCGCAAACCACCGGGTTGCGGCATGCACGTCGCCCGGCAAAAGCTGGTGGCCGGCCTCCTGCCAGTCCAGCGTCACCGTCGCGCCAGCCGCACCCAGCATTCGGGCGAGCTCCTCGGGTTGTCCGGGCGGCACAACAGGGTCGTCGCGGCCGGAGAGGAGCAGGACGGGCACGCCGCGCAGGTCCGGCGCGCGCTCCGGTATCAGCGGGACCATCGGACGGATCAGCACCGCGGCGGAGAGTGCGCCCGGGCTGAGCAGCAGGAGCGATCCCGCGATGTTGGCGCCGTTGGACAGGCCGACGGCCACGATGCCCGCCGGGTCGAGGCCGTAGCTCGCACTCGCCTCGCGCACGAAGTCGGCCAGCTCGGCGGTCCGGACACGCAGGTCGTCGAGATCAAACACTCCCTCAGCCAGCCGCCGGAAGAACCGGGGCATCTCGCCCTCGAGGACGGGCCCGCGCGGACTGAGGAGTGCGGCGCCGGGCGCGAGTCGCGCGCCGACCGGAAGCAGATCGTCCTCGTTACCGCCGGTACCGTGGAGGAGGAGGAGTGTCCGGCGGCTCGCGGAATGACCCGGCGGGACAAATCGGTGCGGCCAGGCCGGGCGCGAGGCGCCGGTCATGCGCCGGCCGCCGAGAAGCGGGTGAGGATCGGCGGCGATCCGCGCTCGATCCCATCGGCGGCGAGGCGCTCCTGCCAGAAGTCGAGCGACCCCTCCGGCACCCCGGACGCGACCGCCGAAACCTGTCCGGTGCCGGGCCGCCCCAGGGCGTCGCCATAACAGAGGTGGTAGCTCGCCGGATGGTCGTAATTGACGGTCTGCTTGACCAGTCGGAGCCCGAGGGCGCGGGTGTAGGAATCAACGTTGCGGTCGAGGTCGCCAGTGATGGCGGTGATGTGGTGAAGACCCAGCACGGGGTGGCTCATCGGTCGCTCCTGCCCGGGGTCGCGCCGCGAGCGCGGCGCCGCAGGCGCCGGTGCCGACGCCCGCTCCAACCGACAACGTAGCATGCGGCCCGGCGCACCGCACCCGTCGGAGCGCTGGGCCCGACCCTTGACCGGGGTCCCGAAGCGCACAATGATGGAACGCTGGTATACAGGTTAACCCGCCGAATCAGAGCTTCCGCGACCGGCCCATGCGGCAGATTCCCCGGGGTCCGGGATTCGTAAACGCTCGGGATACGATTAACTTAGCCATGGCTGGGACTTGCGCCCAGGTGTTTCAGTGTGAGATTAGTCACCGTATTATGGCGCGAATAGCGGCATATTGCTGGCTATGGTCACAATTTGGGTCACACCCTGTCGTCACCTCGAAGCACCGCCGGCCCGCAGGGTCGCCGGGACTTGTCCCACCCCTTCCGTGGAGTCAACTGATGAAGCTGCGCGCCCTCGTCTTGCCTTGCCTGCTGTCTGCGGGGCTGTTGGTACCCGCGGCCTACGCGCAGCGGCAAGGAACGGTGGAGTTCGGGCTGTTCGCTCGAAAGAACTGGTTCGGACAGAGTTACGGACTGCATCAAACTGCGGGCGGCGGGGCGCGGCTCGGCTTCTTCGCCATGCGGGGCCTCGAGATCGAGGCTGATGCGGCCTACACGCCCACCCGCCTGCTCGGTAGCGAGAAGCACGTGAGCGTCCTCCGGCTCTCCGGCATGCTGTCGTACAGCATCCCGACATCGGAACACACCGCGCTCATCATCGGCGCCGGCGCCACCCACGACACCTACAAGTTCCGTGAGTTGGGCGCAGGCCAGAGCTATCAGAGCTACGGCAGCGAGACCGGCCCCGGCGGCCTGATCGGGCTGCGCCTTGGCCTGGGCAAGACGCTCTCGATCCGGCTGGACGGCACGCTGGATTACTTCAGTTCGCCGGACCCGCTCCTGACCTACGGCGTGGCCAAGGACTGGCACTACGGCGCCCAGGCGGGCCTGTCGTTCCTGTTCGGCAACGGCGGCGCCGGCTACAAGTCCGGCATCGCGGACGCGGACGGCGACGGCGTGATGGACAGCGCCGATCAGTGCCCCAACACGCCCAAGGGCACCAAGGTCAACAGCTCGGGTTGCCCGATGGTCGCGGTCAATGCCGACTCGATCCGGATGGCGGCGCAGGCCGATTCGATGCGGATGAAGATGCATGCCGACTCAGTGGCAGCGCAGGCCA
The DNA here is from genome assembly GCA_038250675.1 of Gemmatimonadales bacterium. Lineage (GTDB taxonomy): Bacteria > Gemmatimonadota > Gemmatimonadetes > Gemmatimonadales > GWC2-71-9 > JAICUF01. The sequence continues at coordinate 36,289 of JBBSCB010000003.1, read as the reverse complement.
GTGCCGATTCCGCTCGTATGGCGGCGGACGCCCTGGCCCGTCGGCTCCAGGCCCAGAAGGACAGCATCGCGGCAGCGGCCCAGGCCAATGCGGATCGCATCGCGGCGCTCGAGGACAGCCTCAAGTCGGCGCGGAATGCCGGCCTCCGTGCGTCGCTCCGCGACAGCCTCGCAGCGGCCCGGATGCGTGACAGCCTGCGCATCCTCATGTCGACGCCCAACGCCAAGCTGGTGCTGGCCGGGGTGAACTTCTCGGTCAACACGTCGACGCTGACGCAGAGCTCGCAGTTCATTCTCGACGAAGTGGCCAAGTCGCTGAACGCCAACCCGGACGTTCGGGTCGAGGTCAGCGGTCACACCGACAACACCGGCCCGCGCGCGCTCAACGAGCGGCTTTCACAGCAGCGTGCCGATGCGGTCAAGGAGTATCTGGTGGCCCACGGTGTTGCGGCCGACCGGATGGAAACGAAGGGTTACGCCTGGGATCGGCCGGTGGCAACCAACAAGACGGTTGCAGGCAAAGCCAAGAACCGGCGGACCGAGCTCGACCGCCTGAACAAGGGTCGGCCCGCTCGAAGTACCGCGCCGCGCAGGTCCACCGGGACCGGCGCGGCGCGCTTCGTTGGGGCCCCCGAGCGAGGGCCGTGATTGGCGGCCCCGCCCGCCGGGTCTTAGCTTTGCCGCACACCCCGCACCCGCAGGCCCACTCGTCCGCCAGGAGTCCGTCATGGATCGTCGTCCAATCCTGCTCTCCCTGCTGGTCGCCTTGGCGGCCGGCGGCGCCGCGGCGGAGGCCCAGGATGTCGGAACCGTCGAGCTGGGTGCGTTCGGACGCTACACCCGCTTCTCCAACGGCGGGGTGTCGCTTGCCAACCGGGCCGGCGTCGGCGGGCGGGTCGGCTACTTCATCAATCCGCTCATCTCGCTCGAGGCGGACGCCTCGTACACCAGCACCCATGGCCGGGCGGCGAGCGGCGTGGGCGTCTCGTATTACCCGTTCCACCTGCGGGCCCTGGCCAACGTACCGATGAGCGACCGGCTCGGCATCTTCCTCGGCGCCGGCCTGGCGATCGACAAATACAGCGGCGTCGGCTCCAGCCAGAGCGACGTCGGCGTGGCTGGCATCGCCGGCGTTCGGGTGCATGTCATGCCCGGGCTCGCGCTCAGGTTCAACGCGACGGCGGATTACATCGTCCACCCGCCCAGCGGTGTCGGCCGATTCTGGAACTTTGGTGCGGAAGGCGGGATCTCGGTACGGCTGGGCGGCCACCACGGCCCTCCGCCCAACGGCGACGGCGACGGCGACGGCGTCATCAATTCGCTCGACCGCTGCCCGGGCAGCCCGCCGCACACGGCAGTGGATGCGTCCGGCTGCACCCGCCGGGCCGATACCGACGGCGACGGCGTGATCGACATCAACGATCTCTGCCCCGACACTCCGCGCGGCGCCAAGGTGGACGCCAACGGCTGCTCCGGCACCGAGCCGAAGGCGCCGGGCGCCGCGCCCGGCGCCGCATCGGGCGCCACGCCGGGCGCGCGTGCGGACACGAAGGAAGCGACGGTGGGTGACCGCGATGGAGATGGGATCGCCGACTCCGCCGACAAGTGTCCGCGGACCGCCTCCGGCGTGGCGGTGGATACCGACGGCTGTGCGGTGGCGATGGACGCGGACGGCGACGGCGTCATGGACGACCGGGACCGCTGCCCCAGCTCGCGTTCGGGCGAGGTGGTGGACGCAACGGGCTGCCGCCCGCTGTTCGGATCCGGCGAGAAGGTGCTGGTGCTGCCGGCGGTGACGTTCACGCAGGGGTCCACGGCGCTGGGCATGGCCGCTCGCCAGTCGCTGTTCCAGGTGGCCCAGTCACTGGCGGCGCACCCGGACGTTGCCGTGGAGGTGGCCGGCTTTGCCGATGAACGCCCCGCGGCCGAGGCCCAGCGACTCTCGAACGAGCGGGCGCGCACCGTCCGCGACTTCCTGCTGGCCAACGGCGTGGCACCGGCGCAGATCAGCGCGAAGGGCTACGGCCGGGAGCCAGGGACGGCGGGGACTCGCCGGGTCGAGCTCCGCGCGAAGTGATCAGGACGACGGCCCCCACGATCACGGCGGCGGCGAGTACCACGCGGGGCGTGAGCGCCTCGCCGGCGACGGCCCAGCCGAGCAGCACGGCGACGACCGGATTGACGTAGGCGTAGGTCGAGACCCGTGACGGCGTCGACACGCGCAGCAGCCAGACGAAGGCGCTGAACGCGATCAGCGATCCGAAGATGATCAGGTAGAGCAGGCCCAGCAGCGATTCGCGGGTGACGGCGGCCGGCGCCAGGCGGCCCACCTCGCCCGACACCACTCCCGCAAGCAACAGACAGCCGCCACCCACCAGCATTTCCATCGCCGTTGCCATCCGGGGCGACGCCGGCAGCGCCGCACGCCGCGAATACACCGACCCGATGGACCAGGAGGCCGACGCGACCAGCAGCACCAGCGCCGCCACCGGGTCCACCTGCACACCGCCGCCGCCGCGGCCCGGGGCCACCAGCAGCGCCACACCGGCAAACCCGGCGACGAGCCCGAGCACCACGCGGAACCGCGGCCGCTGCCCGCCCGCGCTGACCCATTCCACCAGCACGGTCCACACCGGCACCACCGCCACCAGCAGCGCGGTCAGCCCCGAGGGAACCCGCTGCTCGGCCCAGACGACGCCACCGTTGCCACCCACGAGCAGGAGCACCCCGACGACGCCGGCGCCCACCCAGTGGCGTCGTTCCGGTGCGGGCGCTCCCCGCGAGCGGGCCCAGACGAACAGGATCGAGCCCGCGATGGTAAAGCGGGCGCCCGCCATGAGGAACGGCGGGATGGAGCCGATGGCATAGCGGATCGCGAGATAGGTGGAGCCCCAGATGATGTAGATCGCGGCAAAGGCGGCGAGCACGCGGGCGCGACTGGGACGGTCTGGCATCGCGGCAAGATAATGGCGAGCATGCCCGGCGCCGCGTACCTTGGGTGATGACTCTTCCAACCGACGCACCGGTCGCCTACGCGCGCCGGGTGGGACTGTTCTCCGGCGTGATGATGGTCATCGGCGGCATCATCGGCTCAGGCATCTTCCGCAATCCGCAGGTCGTTGCGCAGCGGGTGCACACACCCGGCCTCACCCTCGGCGCGTGGGTGCTGGGCGGCGGGGTGGCGCTCATCGGCGCCTTCGTCTACGGGGAGCTCGGCGCGCGGTTCCCGCGTGCCGGCGGCGGCTACGTCTACATCCGCGATGCGTACGGAACGCTGCCCGCGTTTCTGTACGGCTGGAGTCTGCTGCTGATGGTCGCGACCGGCGCCATCGCGGCGGTGGCCGTGACCTTTGCCAACTACTTCATCGCGCTGACCGGCCTGGCCGTCTCGCCGATCCTGCTCGCCGGCGTGGCCATCGTCGTCCTCACCGCCGTGAACTACGTCGGCGTGCGGCCCGGCGCCATCACGCAGAACATCTTTACCGTGCTCAAGCTCCTGGCGCTGGCCGTGGTGATCGGCGCCGGCATCGGAGCGGCCGCGCACTGGCTGCCGGTGGCGCCCGCCGCGGCCGCACCCACTCACCCGCCCCGCTCGCTGGTGCTGGGTATGGCGGCGGCGCTGGTACCGGTGCTCTTCTCGTACGGCGGGTGGCAGCAGACCAACTACATCGCGGAAGAGATCATCGACCCCGTGCGCAATCTTCCCCGCGCGCTGGTGATCGGCGTCATCGGCGTCGTCGTCGTTTACCTGCTGGCCAACTACACCTATGTCGCCACGCTGGGCGCCGCCGGCCTGGCGGCCAGCGAAGCCCCCGCCGCCGATGCGATGGGCGTGCTGCTGGGCCCGGCCGGCCGCACGTTCATCACCGCCGGGATCGTGGTGTCGACCTTCGGGTTTCTCAACCTGGTCATCCTGGTCTCGCCGCGGGTGTACCAGGCGATGGCGGCCGACGGCATCTTCTTTCCCCAGCTCGCCACCCTGCACCCCCGCTTCCGCACGCCGACGCCCGCGCTGGTCGTCCAGTGCGTCTGGGCGATCATCCTGCTCGGCCTCGGCACCTACGGCGCGCTGCTGGACTACGTCGTGTTCGCCGACTGGATCACCTTCGCGGCCACGGCGTCGACGCTCTTCGTCTACCGCGCGCGGGAGCGGCGTGGGGAGCCGGGCGCCGGCGTGACGCCGTTCCGCACCTTTGGCTACCCCGTGGCCCCGCTGCTCTTCATCGCCGCGGGGATCTATGTGGTCGTGGGGTCGGTCTCGTCCAATCCCGGCAACGCGCTCAAGGGGACTGGACTGCTGCTGGCGGGAGTGCCGGTGTATCTGTTCTGGAAGGCGCGGACGGCTGGCCGTCAGGCAGGTATTCGGCCTGATACATCCGGATGAGCTCGAAGAAGTACGAGATGGCCAGTGGACCGAGCAGCAGGCCGAGCAGACCGAAGTAGTTGATGCCGGCAAAGGCGCCGATGATCGTGACGAACGGATGGATGTGTGCGTAACGGCGGAAGACATTGGGCCGGATGACGTTGTCGACGTTGGCGATGATCACGAGACCGACCACCGCCAGCAGCACCGCGCTGACATAATGCTCCTCCAGCCCGAGCACCAGCACCCCCGGCACCCAGATCAGTCCGCTCCCCACCACCGGCAGGATGGCGACCAGCACCGTCACCACGCCCCAGAAGACCGCGTTCGGCAGCCCGGTCGCCGCGAACATGAGCCCCACGATCAGCCCCTGCACGGAAGCGGTGGCGAACGTCCCGATCAGCGTGGAGATGGTCACGTCCTTGAATCGCCGCTTGAGCTGGTCGCTGTTTTCGGCCGAGAACGGGATGAACGGCCGGACGGCGCGCCAGATGCTGCCCGAGCCGCAGAGCAGGTAGTAAAGCCCGAAGAACGCGACGGTCAGCTGAATGCCGAGCCGCGCCAGCGTGCCCAGCAGACTCAGGGCACCGGTCCCGACCCACGACATCGCGCGCGACCCGAGCACCTCAATCTGGGCGCCGACGTCGTACGGCCCGAGCTGCAGATCGCGCAGCCGCGCGATGAGCGAGCTGCGGATCACGCCGCCCGCGATATCCTGCGCCTCGGTGGCCACCAGCCCGACAGTAGAGGCCACCGGCAGGACGATTACCAGAATCGCGATCACAATGACGAGGCCCGCGGCGATTCCATTAGGCATGCGCGCCGCCAACCTGCGGTGCAGCGGTGCGAACATGACGTAGAGGACCGGCGCGCCGATCAGCCCGGTGCTGAATGGCCACAGTGCGACGACGAGCCCGACGCCGAGCACAAACGTGAGGAACGCCGCGCGCTGCTGTCGGGTGTCGAGGTAGGCCATCCCCAAGTGTACCGGGCGGAGGGACGCCCCGCCAGCGAAGACCGCCGCCGGGCTGGTTGTCCGCTGATTCCGGCCGTAGCTTTCCTTGCCTGATGCTGATCCCCCTCCCGCTGCCGTCCGAACTCACGCTCGTCGCCATCGGCGCCGCCGGTGGCCTCCTGGCCCTGGGGCTACTGCTGCGCGGCGAAGCGGCGCGCCGCCAGGCGATGGAGACCGAAGCGCGGCGTCACGACCGCCAGCTCCGCGGCCTGACCGGCGCGCTGCGCGAGTCCATCGTGGCGTACGACCTCGACCTCAAGCTCCAGTTCGTCAATCCGGCGTTCACCGCGGTGACCGGATACGGGACCGACGAGCTCCGGCAGCGCAACTTCATCGACTACATCCACCCAGCCGATCGCGCACTGGTGACCGCGGGACGCGAGAGTCTCGCGCGGGATGGCCTGCCGGTGGACCAGGAGTACCGCATCATCACGCGGGACGGCCGCGAGCGCTGGGTCTCCAGCACCTGGCAGGTGATGCGCGACGACGAGGAGCGGGCGGTCGGGTACGTGGGGACCGAGATCGACATCACCGAGAAGAAGCGGGGCCAGGGCCGCCTGCGTGACGACGCGGAGCTGTTCCAGACGGTGATGGAAGTCCAGCAGGCGGTCGCGGCCGCGGGACTCGATTCCTCCACCGTCATACGGGTCATCGCCGAGCGCAGCCGGGCCCTCACCGGCGCCACGGGCGCGGTGGTGGAGATGCTCGAGGGTGACCAGGCCATCCCCCGGGTGTCGGTCGGATTCGATCCGCCGACGCTCAAGCTCCGCGGGAGTCTCTCGGGACTCTGCGCCGCAACCGGCGAACTCCAGCGGGTGGACGATGCGGCGGCGGACCCCCGGGCCCAACACGAAGCGGCCGCGTCCCCCGGCATCCGGTCGCTTGTCGCGGTACCGCTCAAGGCGGACGGCAGGATCCTGGGAGTGCTGAAGGTCGTCTCGTCGGGAGTGCACGCCTTTCGCGAGCGTGATGCCCGTGCGCTGGAGCTTCTCGCGGGGCTGATGGGCTCCGCCATCAGCCACGCCGCGGCGTTCGAGGGCCGCCAGGCGCGGCTCGAGGAGCGCACGCGCGCACTACAGGAGAGTGAGCAGCGGTTCAAGCAACTGGTGGATGCCGCCCAGGAGGGGATCTGGGTGGTCGATGACCGCGGCATGACGACCTACGCCAATCAGCGCATGGCCGACCTGCTGGGCCATGCCCACGGCGAGCTCAGCGGCCGGGCCATCTTCGACTTCATCGATCCCGCCGCCCGGCCCGAGGCGCAGCGCATGCTCAGCGAGAGCGCGCAGAAGGCGCCGGCCCCGCGCGATCTCCGCTTTCGCCGGCGCGACGGGACCGAGCTCTGGGCCACCGTGGCCACCAACGCCATCCTGGGCCGCGACGGCGAGCCGGTGGGCACCGTCGCCATGGTGAGCGACGTGACCGAGCGCAAGCACGCCACCGACCTCCTGCGCCGCTCGGCCGAGCGGCTGCGCGCGCTGCACGAGCTCGACCAGGCGGTGCTGACCGCCACGTCACCGGCCGACGTCGGTGCCGCTGCGCTGGCGCACCTGCGCGGCCTGGTCCCCTGCCGCCGCTGCAGCGTGGTGCTGTACGACTTCCGGGCCGGCTCGGCCCAGCTGCTGGCCGGGTTCCTGGGCAACGACACGCTGGCGGGTGCGCGCATGCCGCTCACCGAATTCTCCCTGGCCAGCACGCTCCGCCGCGGGCTCGTGCGCCAGATCGACGACCTCGCCGCGCTGCGTGACCGCGCGCCGATCTTCGACACGCTGGTGGCGGACGGGGTCCGCTCACTGCTGTCGGTGCCGCTGCTGGTCGAGGGGGAAGTGATCGGCGAGCTCAACATCGCGGTGGCGAGTGCCGGCGGGATCGACGCCGAGCACCGCGAGATCGCGCTCGAGGTGGCGACACCGCTGGCCGCCGCCATCCAGCAGGCGCGGCTCCGCGAGGAGCTGGCGCGCCACACCGTGGATCTCGAGCGCCGCGTGGCCGAACGCACCGTCGCGCTGCAGGAAGCCAACGCAGAGCTCGAGGCGTTCTCCTACTCGGTCTCGCATGACCTCCGGGCGCCCATCCGGCATGTCGGCGGTTTTGCCCAGCTGCTGCTCGAGGAACACGGCGAGACGCTGAGCGACGGCGCCCGGCACTATGCCGAGCGGATCCGCACCGGGGCGCGCGACCTCGCACGACTGGTGGACGATCTGCTCAGCCTTGCCCGCGTCGGCCGGCAGGACCTCGAGCGGCGGCACACCGACCTCACCGCGCTGGTCGAGGATGTGTGGACCCAGTTCAACGCCGAAACGGCGGACCGCGGCATCGAGTGGCAGGTGGAACCGCTGCCGGCGGTCAACGCCGATCCCGCGCTGCTGCGCCTGGCGGTCGGCAACCTGCTCTCCAACGCCGTGAAGTTCACCGGGCGCCGCGATCACGCGTCGATCCACGTGTACCCGGTCCAGGCCAACGGGCAGGCCGGGTTTGCCATCGCCGACAACGGCGTCGGCTTCGGGATGGCCCACGCCGATCGGCTCTTCGGCGTCTTCGAGCGGATGCATCATGCCGACGAATTCGAAGGCAGCGGCGTCGGCCTCGCGATCGTGCAGCGGGTGGCGCAGAAGCACGGTGGCCGCGTCTGGGCCGAGGCCGAGCCCGGTCGCGGCGCCACGTTCTTTCTGACGGTGGGTGATGGCGCGAACGGTTGATATCCTCGTCGTGGAGGATGATCCCGCCGATGCCGAGCTGCTGCTCCGCGCACTGGCCCGGGTGGCTCCGGACGCGGTGGTGGAGCGCGCCCGCGATGCCGAGGCGGCCCTCAACGCCCTCGCGGCGGAGGGGCTCTGGCCGCGCATTGTCCTGCTGGACCTCAAGCTGCCCGGCATGACCGGCATGGAGTTGCTCCGCATCATCCGCTCGACCACGCAGTTCCGCACGCTGCCGGTGGTGGTCTTCACGTCATCGGCCGAGCCGCGCGACCTGGAGGGTGCCTACGAGCTCGGCGCCAACGGATACGCGCAGAAGCCGGTGGACTTTGCCGCCTTTGCCGAGGTGGTGCAGCGCATCTGCGGCTTCTGGCTCGACGTCAACCGTACCGCTGCCCCGGCATAGCTCCCCCTAGCGCACCTGGCGCCGGATCGCGAGCAGGACGGCATCGGCGCAGCGCGCCGCGTTGCCGCGGACGCAGGCCCAGCCGGCGAGCGAGAACCCCTCGCCCTCAAAGTCCGCGCCGATCAGCCGCAGCAGTGGGTTCCGGCGCACATCGCCGGGCCGCGGTGGCGGAACATGCCCGCCGGCGGCGGACAGCAGCGTCGTCCCGGCGAGATCGTAGCCGCGTGCCGCCAGCCAGCGATCGATGGCCGGCCCCGGTGCGCCGTATACCGCCCGGAAGGCGCAGGGTCCCAGTCCGCGCCGCACGGCCAGCCGCTGCCAGCCGTCCCACTCGGCCCGGAACGGCGCCACCAGATACAGGCAGTACGGTCCGCTGGCCCCATCGGGGGCCAGCGTTACGTCGGTTGGTGGGCTCACCCGCAGCCGGCCGATCATGACGGCGGTATCGGTGACGAGGACCGCGAGCGGCCGCGCCCGCGGGTGCGCGGCACCCACCTGGTGCAACGACCCATCGCGCGGGGCGGTCCGCCGGTACATCTTCAGACATGGTCACATACCGCATTGCCGCCGCAGCCGCCCTCCTGGCGGCTGCCTGCACCACCCAGCCGACGATCGGTGGCAACCAGGCCACCATTCGCGTGCGGCGCGGGCCGATTTCGCCGGTCGAGATGCCGGGGGTGAACAACAGCCTGCCCGTCCCCGGCGCCGCCGTCAGCGTCCTGCACAACGGCGTGCCGGTGGCAGGTGGCACCACCGATTCCACCGGGCTGCTGCAGCTCAACCTCGGTTCGGGAACGTTCCAGGCCCGGGTCACGAGCTGCCCGGGCGCAATCTCACTGCCGGCGCCTGTCACCTTCACGACACCGCTCGAGGTGGTGCTGATCGATCTTGAATGCGACACCGGCATCCGATAGCTCCCCCGCCGCGATTAGATTCGTAACTTCCTCGATCGCGGGAGCACGTGATGCCGACGAGCACTTCGGACGCCACCTGGGAAGGTGGCCTCCAGCATGGCAAGGGACATTTCCGCGCCGGGTCCGGCGCGTTTGAGGGCGACTATTCGTTCGCGACGCGCTTTGGTGATGTGCGCGGCACCAATCCGGAAGAGCTGATCGCGGCGGCGCATGCCGCGTGTCTCAGCATGGCGCTGTCCGCCGGGCTCGAGCAGGCGGGAACGCCCGCCACGCGGATCTCCACCAACGCCGCCTGCACGGTCGAGAAGGTGGGCGACGCGTTCCGTATCACCCGCATGCGGCTCCGGGTCAGAGGCGTCGTGCCCGGCATGGATAACGCGGCATTCCGTGAGGCGGCGGAAGCGGCCAAGAACGGCTGTCCCGTCTCCAACGCGCTCCACAACAACGTCGCGATGGAGCTCGACGCCGCGCTTGGGTAGCGCGTCGTGAGGACCACGGCTCCGGCCGATCCCCGGCTGGCCCGCTGGCGGGCCGATACGCCCGGCGTGGAGCGCCGCGTCCATCTCAACAACGCGGGGGCCGCGCTCTTCCCGCGGATCGTGGGTGAGACGATCCGGACCCACCTCGATCTCGAGGCGGAGCTGGGGGGCTACGAGGCGGCGGATGCCGTGCGCGACGCGGCATCCGCCGTCTATGCGTCGGTGGGACGGCTGCTCGGCGCGGCGCCCACAGAAATCGCCCTGGCGCCGAGCTCCACGGTCGCCTTTGCGCAGGCACTCTCCGCGTTCGATTTCGCGCCGGGCGATACGATTCTCACCACCCGCGCCGACTACGCCTCCAACCAGATCATGTATCTCTCGCTCGCGCGGCGCCGTGGCGTGGAGATCGTGCGTGCCGACGATCTGGCCGAAGGCGGCGTCGACCCGGCGTCGGTCGAGCGGTGGATCGCGCAGCGGCGGCCCGCGCTCGTCGCGGTGACGTGGGTGCCCACCAATTCAGGGCTGGTGCAGGACGTCGAGGCGGTTGGCGCGGCATGTGAAGCGGCCGGCGTGCCGTACCTGATCGATGCCTGCCAGGCCGTGGGGCAGATGCCGATCGACGTGACACGCCTTCGCTGCGATTTCCTGGCGGCCACCGCGCGGAAGTTTCTGCGCGGGCCCCGGGGAATGGGATTCCTCTACATCGCGGAGCGTGCGCTCGCGCGGGGCATGTACCCTCTGCTGGTGGACATGCGCGGCGCCACGTGGACCGAAGCGGACGCCTTTGCCCTGGCCGATGGCGCCCGCCGGTTCGAGACCTGGGAGATGCCCTACGCGCTGGTGATGGGGCTGGGCGCTGCGGCGGACTACGCGCTGGACGTGGGGCTGGAGACGGCGCGTGCCCGTGCCTGGGACCTGGCGGAGCGGGCCCGCGAGGGGTTGGCGGCCATCCCCGGGGCGCGCGTGCTGGATCGTGGTGCCGTCCGCTGCGCCATTGCCACGGCGGTGTTCACCGGGCACGACGGCGCGGAACTCAAGCTGCGGCTCCGCGCCGGCGGGATCAACACCAGCTCGCCGGGGCGCGAGGACGCGGTCATCGACATGGACGCCAAGGGCGCCGGCTCCGCCCTCCGGCTGTCACCGCACTACTACAACACCGAAGCCGAAGTGGACCGCGCGGTGGCGGCAATCGCGGCGCTGACTGCCGCCGGATGACCGGTCATCGCAGCAGCGGCTCCAACGTGCGCCATACGTTGTCGGCCAGGATCCGCTGGCCCGCCGCCGTCGGGTGGATGCCGTCGGCCTGGTTGAGACTGTCGACGCCGCCCACGCCCGCCAGGAGAAATGGCACCAGCGCCGCGTCGGTGGCGCGCGCCACCTCCGGAAAGACAGCGCGGAACCCGGCGGTATAGCGGGGTCCGTAGTTGGGCGGTGCCTCCATGCCGACGACCACCAGTTTCGGCGCCGGGCTCTGTCGGCGCGCCAGCGCGAGAATCGCCAGCAGGTTGGCCCTGAGCGAATCCACGTCCAGCCCGCGGAGCCCGTCGTTGGCACCGGCCTCCACCACCAGCACCGCCGCCGGCTGACGCAACACCCACCCGGCGGCCTGCCGCAGGTCGGCCGACGTCGCGCCGCTCACGGCGGCGTTGACGACGCGATAGTGGAGCCCGGCCGCATCGAGCCGGCGCTGGATCAGCGCGGGGTAGGCGAGCGATGGATCGGGCAGCCCGTATCCGGCGGTGAGACTGGTGCCCATGAAGACGATGCGCTGTGCGCTGTCCGGCAGGACCGGCTCACGGGTGGTATCGATGCCGGCGTCCTCGCGGGGGCCCCCGCATGCGACGAGAAGGACGGCAAGCAGCACGGTATGTCGGACGCGTCTGGGTATCATTCCGGGAATCGAAAGCGTAAACGGTGGATGGCCGGGCTCTCCCGAGGAGTCGCATGCTGCGTTGTGAGTCGCTGACCAAAACCTATCTGTCCGGCGGGCGCGAGCTCACCGTCGTGAAGGATATCAGCTTTGCGCTGGAGCCGGGGGCATTTGTGGCGATCGTGGGCCCGTCCGGCAGCGGCAAGACGACTCTGCTCGGTCTCCTCGCGGGGCTGGACCGGGCCACCTCGGGCACCGTCGAGCTCGATGGCGTCTCCCTGGACGCGCTGGATGAGGACGCCCGGGCCCGCCTCCGCGGCGAGAAGGTTGGGTTTGTCTTCCAGTCCTTCCAGCTGATCCCCACACTGACGGCGCTGGAAAACGTGCAGGTACCGCTGGAGCTGCGCGGTCTGAGTGCCCGGCCCCGCGCCACCGAGCTGCTCGCGCGAGTGGGACTCGCGGATCGCGGGCATCACTACCCCGCCCAGCTCTCCGGCGGCGAGCAGCAGCGGGTGGCGCTGGCGCGGGCCTTCAGCAACCGTCCCCGGATACTTTTCGCCGATGAACCCACCGGCAATCTCGATGCCCGGACCGGCGCGACGGTCGTGGAGCTGATGGGCGAGCTCAACCGGGATTTCGGGACCACGATCGTCCTCGTGACGCACGACGCCGACATCGCATCGCTCTCGCGCCGGACGATCCGGCTGGCCGACGGCGCGATGGTGTGGGACAGCGCCGCTTGATCGCTCCGTTTGTCCTGCGGATGGCGTGGCGCGAGGGACGCGCCGCCACCCGGCGGCTGGCACTCCTCACGGCATCCATCACCGCCGGCGTGGCCGCGCTGGTGGCGATCAACTCGTTCACCGACAACCTGCGGTCATCGGTGCAGGACCAGGCGCGTTCGCTCCTCGGCGCCGACCTCTCGTTCTCCAGTCTGCAGGAGTTTTCGCCGTCCACCGAGGCGCTCCTCGACACGCTGGGCCAGGAGGGGATCGCCCGGCTCACCAACTTCGGCGCGATGGCGTACGTGCCGCGCGGCGCCGGCGTCCGCCTGGCCCAGGTGTCCGCGGTGGCCGGCCCCTATCCATTCTATGGCGACGTGGCGACCGCGCCGGCCGACGCGTGGCGCACACTGCAGCACGGCCCGTTCGCCGTCGTGGATTCGACGCTGCTCACGTCGCTCGGCGTCCACTTGGGCGATACCCTCGCGCTGGGCGACGGGCGGTTTGTGCTCACCGGCACCATCGTGCGCGCGCCCGGCGACGCCGGCGTCCGTTCGGCGCTGGGCCCGCGCGTCTTCATCCCGGCGCGGTACCTGGCCTCCACCGGGCTCGTGTCGTTCGGCGCGCGGGTGGAACGGGAGGCGTTCATCCGTCTCGCGCCGGGCCGCTCGGCGGAGGCGATCGCCGAACGCTACCGCCCGCTCCTGCGGGACCAGCGGGTGCGGATCCGTACCGTGGCCGATGACCAGCGCAATCTCGACAACGCCCTCCAGCGGCTGGGCCGCTATCTCGGGCTCGTGGCCCTCATCGCCCTGCTGCTGGGCGGGCTGGGTGTGGCCAGCGCCACGCACGTTTACGTGCGGCAGAAGACGGAGACGATCGCGGTGCTCCGCTGCGTGGGTGCCACCGCGGGCCAGGTCTTTGCCGTCTACGTGACGCAGGCCGCCGCCATGGGGCTGGCCGGCAGCGTGCTCGGCGCCGCGCTCGGCGTGGCCATCCAGCAGCTCCTGCCGCACGTGCTCTCGAGTCTGCTGCCGGTGGACGTCTCCACCGCGCCGTCGTGGCCCGCCGTGGTGGTCGGCATCGGGACCGGGCTCTGGGTGGCGATCGCGTTTGCCCTGCTGCCGCTCATCTCCGCCCGGCGGATCCCGCCGCTGGCGGCACTGCGGCAGGACTTCGACGAGACCCCCCGGCCGCGCGATCCGTGGCGTCTCCCGGCGTTGGCACTCATCGCGGCGAGCGTGCTCGGGCTCGCCACGCTCCAGTCGGGCCGATGGACCACCGGGCTCGCGTTTGCCGTGGCGATCGGGCTGGCGGTGCTGCTCCTGTGGGGGGCATCGTGGGTGCTGGTCCATGCGGTGCGCCGCTGGCTGCCGCCGCAGTGGCCGTACGTCTGGCGCCAGGGCCTGGCCAATCTCCAGCGCCCGGCCAATCAAACGATGGCGGTGCTGCTCGCGCTGGGGTTCGGCGCGTTTCTGCTGGCGACGCTCTTTCTGGCTCAGTACAACCTGTTGCAGGAGCTGCGGCTGGTGGGCGGCCCGGACCGCCCCAATCTGGTGTTCTTCGACATCCAGCCGGCACAGCTCGCGCCGCTCGCGCGCGAAGTCCGTGGGGCGGGATATCCCGTCACCACTCCGGTGCCGATCGTGCCGATGCGCATCTACTCGGTGAAGGGTCGCACCGCTGAGCAGATCGCCGCCGACACGCTGCGCGCTCCGCGCGACCGCTCCGGCCGCCGCTCCGCCGGTGGCTGGGCGCTGCGCCGGGAATACCGGTCCACCTACCGGGACACCACCGTGGCCTCGGAGCGCATCGTCGCCGGCCATTGGTGGAAGCATCCCGCGATCAGCGGCGGCCCGGTGCCGATCTCGATGGATGCCGACATGGCGGCCGACCTCGGCGTGCGCATCGGCGACACGATCGTCTGGGACGTGCAGGGCACGCCGGTCCTGACGCAGGTGGCCAATCTGCGCGATGTGGACTGGGCCCGGTTCGAGCCCAATTTCTTCGTCGTCTTTGCCGCCGGCGCGCTCGAGAGCGCGCCGCAGACGTACGTCGTGCTGACCCGCGCGCCTGATGCCCGCGCCCGCGGCGCCCTCCAGCGGATCGTCGCCGAACGATATGCCAACGTCACGTCGCTCGACGTGTCGCTGGTGCAGGACGCGGTGGAGCGGCTGGTCAACCGCGTCGTCCTGGCCATCCGCTTCATCGCGCTGTTCAGTCTGGCGACGGGTGCCGTCGTCCTGGCCGGCGCGGTGAGCACCAGCCGGTTCCAGCGGATGAGGGAAAGCGCGCTGCTCAAGACCCTCGGCGCCACCCGCCGCCAGGTGCTGCAGATCGTGCTGGCGGAGTACCTCGCCATCGGGCTCCTATCCGCCGTCGCGGCGCTGGTGCTGGCACTGGGCGCCGGCTGGGCGCTGGCGCACTTCCTGTTCGATCTGCCGTTCCGGGTGCCGATCGGCGCGCTGCTCGCGCTACTGGGCGTGATGGCGGGTGTGGCGGTGGGCATCGGCGTGTGGGGCAGCGTCGACGTGGTGCGCCGGACACCGCTGGAAGCGCTGCGCGGGACGTAGCGCACCCTCCGGGGCGCGGATACCTTGCAGGAATCTCGAACCATTCTCAGGAGTACCGACGCATGCTCGCCATCGATCTTGCCGGGAAGCGCGCGCTCGTCGCCGGCGTGTCCGACGACGGCGGCTTCGGCTTTGCCATCGCCCGATCGCTGGCGGAGGCCGGCGCCACTATCTGCGTGGGCAGCTGGCCGCCGGCGCTGGGCATTTTCACCAAGCTGCTCGAGCGCGGCAAGATGACCGAGTCGATGCGGCTGAGCGACGGGCGGGCGCTCGAGTTCGAGCGGATCTATCCGCTGGATGCCGCGTTCGACTCGATGGACGACGTCCCCCAGTCCATCCTCGACAACAAGCGCTACCGGGAGCAGGCCGATTTCACCATCAACGGGATGGTCACGCAGATCCGGGAGGACTTTGGCGAGCAGGGCCTCGACATCGTGGTGCACAGTCTGGCCAACGGCCCGGAGGTCCGGAAACCGCTGGTGGACACCAGCCGGCGCGGCTATCTCGAAGCGGTGAGCGTGAGCGCCTACAGCAACGTGGCGATGGTGCGCGAACTGGCGCCGCTGCTCCGGCCAGGCGGCGCATTCGTCTCGCTCACCTACATGGCGGGTGAGCGGGTGATCCCGGGCTACGGCGGCGGCATGTCCTCGGCCAAGGCGGCGCTGGAGGCGGACACGCGCACGCTCGCATTCGAGGCGGGGCGCCGCTGGGGCGTGCGGATCAACACCATCAGCGCCGGACCGTACGCATCGCGCGCGGCGAGCGCCATCGGCTTCGTCGACACGATGATCCGCTACTCCGCGGCCAACTCACCGCTGCCGCGGCAGCTGGCGGCGGAGGAAGTCGGCAACACCGCGGCATTCCTGTGCAGCCCGCTTGCCGCCGCCATCACCGGCAGCACGGTCTACGTCGACAACGGCTATCACGCGATGGGCATGGCGGTGCTGGACCAGCCGCCGGCGGAGGGATGACATGCTGATCGGGCACTATGGAGTCGCATTCGCGCTGAAGCGGGCGGAGCCGCGCATTTCGCTCGGCACCCTGTTCGTCGCCGTCGCGCTGGTGGACATCCTGTGGGGCGGCACACTCCTGCTGGGCTGGGAGCACGTGCGGATCGTGCCCGGCTACATGGCCGCATCGCCCCTCGAATTCCTCAACTATCCCATCACGCACAGTCTGCTGGGCGGCCTCGGCTGGGGCGTGGCCGCCTCGCTGGTGTATTTCTCGTGGCCCACCACCAACGTGAGCCACCACTGGCGGGCGTCGTTCGTGGTCGGGCTGGCCGTCGTGTCCCACTGGTTTCTCGATCTCATCGTCCACGGGCCCGACCTGCCGCTGGGCGGCGCCGGGACCGTCAAATATGGCTTCGGACTGTGGAACAGCGTGCCGGGCACGGTGGCGGTGGAACTGGGATTCGTCGCCGTCGGTGCGGTGCTCTACATCAGTCTCCACTCTCACCGCCATCCGGTGCGCCCAATCCGGCTGGCGGCGCTGCTCGCCGTCATCGTTGCGACCCTGCTCGCGGCAACGTTCGGACCGGTGCCGGGCAGCGTGACATCGGTGGCCATCGGCGCCTCGGTGTTGGGACTCGTCATGGCACTGCTCGCGTGGTGGGCCGACCGTCCCGTGCCGCCGGCACCCGGCGGCGCGACGCGGTCCGCGCGCCAGCGTCACGCGGCGTAGCGCGCCGTGGAACGGACCTTCTTCGGCCTCGGATCGATCTCGGCCTTTCTGGCCGTCGCGGCGGGGGCGTTCGGTGCGCACGCGCTCAGGGCCCGCCTGCCGGCGGATCTGCTCGCGGTGTTCGAGACCGCCGCGCGCTATCAGATGTATCACGCACTCGCGCTGCTGGCGGTCGCGTGGGCGGCGGGACGGTGGCCGCACACGGCGCTGATCGGATGGGCTGGCTGGCTGTTCGTGGGTGGGACGGTGCTCTTCTCCGGGAGTCTCTACGCCCTCTCGCTCTCGGGTGTTCGCTGGCTGGGGGCGATCACGCCGCTGGGCGGTGTGGCGTTCCTGGCGGGATGGGGGTGCCTGGCGCTGGCGGCCGTTGCCCAAAGGGTTGAGTGACACACCGGGCTTTCCAAGCGGCAGTGAATTCACGATTCAGGACATGGGATGCGGACGGTGACTGGGCGAAGGTGCAGCGGCGCCATTCAACCCCAGAAGATGCCGGTGGGATCGCGATCAACCTCGGCCAGCAGTTCGTCGAGACTGCCGGCTTCCGGCCTGGGTTCGTACTCATGCCACGTCACATCCCGGAACTGGCAGTACAGGCGGCACACCTTGCGCGAGGCCACGTAGCGGAACTTCGCGATCCCGTGATCGCGCCACTCGTGCGGCGCCCGGAACGCGGGCCGGCTCTCGAAGAGCTCGACGGCATGGCCGGTGATCCGAAAGCCGAGCCGCACCCGGTCGCGGACTTCCTGCGGGATTCGCGCCTCGCAGTAGCCGCCGAGGAGCTTGGCGATGTGGGCGTGCTGGAGTTCGGATAGCATGGGTTGCTCCGGGTAAAATCCCCTGACCCCCAATGTACGTTCGCCGCACGGTCGCGAGAGGCATCGCAGATCGAACTCCTCCCCCATCGACAATAAAAACCGCCGCTAACAATCTCCTGCTGGCGGCCTCGTGGGCCAGATGCTTCCAGCGCTGCAGCAGCGACCGACTAATCTCCAGCTCTCGGCTTAACTCGGCGAGGGTCAGGTCCCCCCGCTCCACGCGGGCCAGTTGCTCCCACTTGAACTGCGGCGAATAGACCCGCCGTCCATCGGCTTTCCGGGCGTGCTGCTCCGTAACGCGACCCTCCGCTGTGGGTGAGAATAGGACCTGCTCCCCGAGAACGGGGCCAAGAGGTAGGTTGGGAATCAGCTTCGCCGAAGCGCGGAGGAGGTCCCATGAAACGGAAGCAGTTCAGCGAGGAGCAGATCGTGGGCATTCTACAGGAAGCGGCTGGTGCGAGCACGGTTCGCGAAGTCTGTCGACGGCACGGGATCACCGAGACCACCTTCTACCGCTGGCGCGCGAAGTACGGCGGGATGCCGAAGGCCGAGATCCGGCGACTGCAGCAGCTCGAGGATGAGAACCGAAACAGTTCAAGACATAGGTGGCAGTTAAGTCGCAGGACATGGGTGACAGTGGTCAATAGGATCGGCGGTGGGTCCGGCCCAAGGCGTCCTCCACAAGGAGGCTGCGATGCGCTGGCCGGCGGTGATCACCGTGGACCTGCGCTACCAGTTCGTCCAGGATGCCCTACGCCGACGCGTGCCCCTCGTCGAGTTCTGTGCCGCGTACGGAATCAGTCGGAAGACCGGGTATAAGTTCCTCGCCCGCTATCGCGCCGAGGGGGCGGCGGACCTGGCGGATGAGCCCGTCTTGCTCGCCCGGCTGCTCGAGGCGCACCAGCATCACCCCTTCTGGGGGCCACGCAAGCTGCTCCGGCTGGTGGAGCGCCGGTGGCCGGCCGCGCCCTGGCCCGCCCGCTGCACGGTGGCCCGCCACTTCGACCGCCTGGGCCTCGTCACCGCCCGACGGCGGGTGCGCCGCCCCGGCCCCGCCGGTCCACCCCAGGCGGCGATGGACGCGCCCAATGCGGTCTGGACGGCGGACTACAAGGGCCAGTTCAAGCTCGGCAGCGGCGACTACGGGTATCCACTCACCATTGCCGATGGCTACAGCCGGATGCTGCTCGCCTGCCAGGGACTCGCCAGCACGCAGCTGGCGCATCAGCGGGAGTTCCACGAACAGTCTGGGCGTGCACCGGGAGCGTCCCAACGACAAATGTGAGACACACGCCGACAAATACGGCGTGATGATTCATGTTCGTGACCTCGACAGTGGATTGATGCGTGAATACTTCAACTGCGGCCTAACGATTGGCGTTCAGCGGCGAGCGACTGCGAGTCCGCTGCAACGCCGGGTTAGGCCGCGCGTCACCTTGGCGCGACGGGTTCGCTCCGCCGCCACAGTGAAAGCCCTAAGCCAACAAGCGTGATGACGAATAGCAACAGGTTCACCAGCGGCCCGATCGGCGCCCCCACTCGGGGCATTGGCACGAGACCAAGAACCAATTGTGCGGCGAGGTAATTCAACCCGAGGAGCGCGAACATGAGGGGAACCGCATTTCGGTATCGAAAGAGAACTAACCCGCACAGGAGGCAGAAGAAGAGTCTCCAGAGCGATCCTTGCGCGAAGACCGCCACCACTGTTCGAGCGGCCGCGGGCGTGAAGGAATCGAGTGGAATCCCATCAGCGCCGCTTGCCGTGGTGTGCCCGTTGAGGATAATGGCCAGGCTCTGGGCGCTCTTCATCGCGACTACCAGGCCAAAGAGCCAGAGCGCCGACCTGGAGCCCCGATACTCATTATTGAGACTCCGCGGCAGAAGCGCATTGAGCATGATCTTCGCTCCAGTGGTTCCGGTTACCCGGGAAGCGGCCTAACGCCAGCTTCTGCTGCGAGCGGACCGCCTGGGGCTTTCCCGGCAGGAGATTGCTGGTCCGCTCGTCTGCAGCAAGCATAGTTAGGCCGCCGTCCGGACGCGGCGTCCGAATGATCCGCCCTCCACGATCCGGGTCACCACGTGCGCGTCGTTCCGGCCGAGGCTCGGCGCTCCCCTGTCCGGGAGCGCGCCTGGCACCCGCCCCACCGACCGCCCTCGGCGTCTATCAGCCACGGCGCCCCCAGGCGTCGCCGCTGTTCCGGTTGGTGGCGGATCACCTGCGCCACCTGCAGATGGTCTACGACGAGCGCTTCGCGCATGAGTTCGGCCCGTGGCGCCCGGTCATGGGTGACGTGGCGGAGAAATTTCTGGGGTGCGGGGTCCTCGAGCACGGCTTCGCCCGCATCCGCTGCGACGCGTGTGCCCACGAATACCTGCTCGCGTTCTCCTGCAAGTGCCGGTACTTCTGCCCCAGCTGTCACGCGAAACGGCTCGCGATCTGGACGCAGTGGCTCGACACTGCGCTCCTCGGGCCGGTCCCGCATCGCCAGGTCGTGCTCACCCTCCCCAAGCGGCTGCGCGCGTACTGTCTCTACCGGCGGCGCCTCCTCGGCGAGATCGCCCGGGTCGCGGCCCACACGCTGACGGCCGCAATCCGTGCGCTGACCGGCCAGCCTTACCTCGCGGTCGGCCTCGTCGCCTGTCTGCAGACGCATGGCTCGCGCGCCAACTGGCATCCGCACCTGCACCTGCTCGTCACCGACGGCGGCTTCCGGCCCGATGGCACGTTCGTCTCCTGGCCCATTCATGACACGGCCCGCTTGACCGAGGCGTTCCGCCGGGCCGTGCTCCGGCTCTTCGTGCGCCGCGAACTCCTGGACGAGGAGCAGGCGGCGGGGATGCTGACGTGGCCCCACTCGGGGTTCCATGTCCATACGGCCGTGTGGGTGCCCGAGGACGACCGGGCCTTTGCCACCCGGCTCGCGCGCTACTGCGCCCGGAACCCCCTCGCGCTGGACCGGCTGACCTACGACCGCGCCGCGAAGACCGTCACCTACCGCTCCGACAAATCGGCGGGTCCCACGGCGGGCACGGAAACGGTAGATCCGCTGGAGTTTCTGGCGCGCGCGCTGGTCCACATCCCCGACAAGGGGCAGGTCACCACGCGCTACTATGGCTGGTATGCCAACCGCCCGCGCGGGAGGCGGCGTCAGGCCGAGCGGGCCGCGACCGACGCGCCGCCTGCGATCGTTCCCGCGGCGGGGCTGGCGCCGACCGAAGCCGCGCACCGCTGGGCCGCCCTGCGGCGGCAGATCTTTGAAGTCGACCCGCTCCGGTGCCCGGCGTGCCACGGCGCCCTGCGGATCGTGGCGGTCCTCACCCAGCGGTCGGTGATCGATCCCATCCTGGCGCACCTGCGGACTCGGACCACCGACGCACAGCCCGGGGCGCGGAGCCCACCGTCGGCCCGGCCCGGGACATGGGGCGCGGCACGACGACGCCCCACGGCGCCCATCACCCCCTGAGCGGACGCCGCATCACCACCGACCACCCCGGCCAACCGGTCGGGGCGGCTGGGCGTGCGTATCAACCCGGAAAGGCACCCATCCCACCCGCCAACGACCCCCAACGAGACCACCCGGAGGACCCAATCGCCGAGTCGGCACCCGGAAGGGCCCGCGCGGGCACCGTCGGACGCGTGAGGAGACCCGCACGGCCGAGGACATATCACGGCCTCTGCACGACCTCCGAAATATATTTACAGGGGCTTGATTGAAATTCCTATCCTTTGAACCTGGAATGCGGCCTAACGAATGAAGTTCAGCGGCGAGGATCCGACCCGCGCTTGCGCGGGGCGGACCGCAGTCCGCTGCTACGCCGGATTAGGCGCCCGCGTTCCTGAGCTGGTTCTCGCGCTTCTGGACTGGAGGTACGCAGATAGGTTGCCGTCAGCCGGCAGCCTGGGCTGCCTGCCGCTGGGCTTAGCGGGTCGCGCCTCCTCCTCCACGGTGAGCCGCAGCCTCTGCGACGACCTCGCTGCCTCCCGAGAACGCGACAATGCCAAGCCCGAGGCCCTTCAGCTTGTTGTGCCAGAGTACGCTCCCACTTGAGGGGTCGAGACAGAAGACCTCACCCCCAGCACCCGCCAGAATCCGATTCGATGTGAGCGAGACGGTAACGAACGCCGACGACTTGAGCTTCGTGCGCCAGACCTCCGCGCCAGTAGCGTGGTCTATTGCTACTACGTGGCCGCGGACGCCAATGAACACGCGATCCCTCACCCCTGCCATGCACTCCTCCTGTTCGATTTTAGCGACAATGGTCCGGCTGGTAAGAGCCGCACCGGACGAGCGCCCGAGCGCTGCTACGGGCGCCTAACTGGCGGTTCTGCTGCGGGCCTGGTGAGGCCGCCGCAGTCCCACATAAGACTACAGCGCGGCGGCCGAACCGCCTGGCCTCGTCGGCAGCAAGCGCACGTTGGGCGGCGCCACGCGATAGTCCTAGATGTTCGCCTTGCGCTGCCCACCATCAATACCGAGGCAAACGCCCGTGATCCAGGACGCTCGCTCAGAGACGAGAAAGACGGCTGCGTTGGCCACCTCTTCCGGTGTGCCCATCCGACCCCACGGAATGGTCCCACGCACTGTGGCGTAGAACTCCGAATTGCTCTCCTTGGCGTCTTCCCACCATCCGCCTGGGAACTCAATCGACCCTGGCGCGATGACGTTGACGCGGATCTTCTGTGGAGCGAGTGCAATCGCCAACGTCTTCGAGTGGCTTATGAGGGCAGCCTTTGCAGCGGCGTAGGCAGGCGGAGAGCCGGCCTCGAGTCCAGACCCGGACGAGATGTGCAGGATACATCCGCCACCACTCTCGGCGAACCATGGCACGACTTTCCAGCTGGCTCGCACGGCGGCCATGATGTCGACGTCAAAGCTCCTGCGCCATCCGGCTTCGTCATCGGTTAGGGCGAGTGCGGTGGGGCTGTTGATGAGTATGTCGACACGACCGAGCGTTTTCCGGGCCGATTCGAGAAAGCCATCGAGGGCGACGGGATCGGCTACATCGCAAATTCCCGCCATGACTTTGCCGCCTCGCTCGCGCAGCTCACGCTCCGTATCATGCAAAGCCCTGTGGCCTCGAGCGCAGATGGCAACGTGCGCCCCCTCCTCCGCCAGACCGAGAGCAATGGCGCGGCCAATTCCCTTGCTGCCGCCGGTGACCACCGCGCACTTCCCACGAAGTCCAAGATCCACAGATACCTCCTCTGTGATTTGTCCGCCTAACGACTTGCCGCTCAGCCGCGAGCGGCGAAGTCGATGCTCGCTCCATCTCGATCTTCCGCCGCTCGTCGGCTGCAGCGGCGTATTAGAGCGCGTTATCAAGTGGACCGCCCCCGTTCGCGCCGGCCAAGCCACCACCCCGCCCCTGTTGCGGCAACGAGGATCCACACCAACACTACCCCTAGTACCGTCTCGTTAGTACCGTCTCGTTAAAGAGAAGCCCCGCGAGCGTGAGACCGCCATATACCGTCAGCGCAGTGGCCGTGAGCATAGCGCCCCGCCAAGCACCTCCGCGGCGGTACACTTGCACACTGCGCCAGAGCTGGACGAGTCCACCGACCAGCACCAGGGTTCCTCCGACACTCAGCAGAGTGCTCATGATGACCCCCTCAGATCTCAAGTCGCTCTAACGGCCTGCGCGTCAGCGGCGAGTGAGGAGGCGAAGCCGACGAACAAGTCCGCTGCACGCGCGTGTTAGGCCTCATGCGGGTTTGCCGCGCGCATCAGAAAGAGACGGCCGGAAGTTCACTGCATGTACGCGTCGATGTGAATCTTACCGGTCGCGAAATTCACGGTCCCAAAACCCCAGATCTGTCGCGTGTTGACCCACGCGTAGTCCTCGGCCGCCGTGCCGAGACTTACGTTCTCAAACAGGTCTGCGATCGGCTCAGCAGTGCGCGGCATGGCCACGCCATCGGCAGACAGAGCGATCCGCCGACCGCCCTCAGTCTCAATGATTGCTCGAATATCAAGGTCGACGCGGCCGTCGGCGCGAAACCGCGCGTAATCCACGCCGCTCACTCGCCCAGCCAAGCGGCCACTGGCGCGGCCCTCAAACGCGACGTCGATGCGAACCCCTTGCGGTGGGACCTGTTCTTTGCCCGAAAGAATCGCGTCCAGGCTCACACCGTAGTCCGTCACTCCCGTGACATCAAGATCGTACTCGTAGATCTTCTCGCCCCTCATTTGAGCACCTGCGCCTTTCTCATGTCTGGTGACATACGCCTCTTGAACCAGTCTTCGCGAGGCCTAACAAGTATTGGACCCCAGTTTCCCACCCGCCGAGTCCACCCCGCGTGCCAGCGAGTCCACCCAATCCGCCGAGAACGCGTCGAGCCGCTGGAAGTCCGCGGCGTCGAGGGGACTCCGTACCCCCAGCCCCCCGCGGTTCAGGACGTGGGTATAGATCATCGTGGTGCTGACGTCGCGATGCCCCAGCAGCTCCGGCACGGTACGAATATCGGCGCCGCTGTCCAATAGATGGGTCGCGAAGGAATGGCGGAAGGTCCATGCCGGCCGGCGGGCATTCCGCATCTGCCGGCAATAACATGAGGGTCGACTGGGGAAATTGGTGCGAGGTCATGGCGGAACTCCGGAGAGGGACGCCTTGCTCAAGGCAGGTCGCATGCCGTCACCGGACGAACTCAAGCTGTTGCTGTGTCAGTGGTTGCGAAAATCGGTCCCGAGTTCTTCAGACCATCATCGCCCGACACCGACCGCTGACCAGTCGCTACCGCCCCGTTGCTTCCGACCCCGGCCGCACCGCCCGCCCAAACGGCCCGACCCGCGCCGCGCCCAACAGCGCCATGCGGGACGCCAGTTGCCGGGGATCGGCGCCCCGCTCGAGAAACGTTTCGTAGCGCACCGCCAGCACGGGCCACGGCACACCGCCGGAAATGTCGCGCGCCAGCGCAGACGTCGTGTCGCGGTAGATCGTGCGCCATTCACCGTCCTGACGCAGGTTAGCGGGCAGCGCGATCAGCGCGGCCGCCAGCAGCAGGGATTCGAAGCCCACCGCCAGCATCGCCGGCGCGTACAGCTCCCACGCGATATACGTCACCAGCACCGCGGGCACCGCCATCAGGCCAGTCGTCGAGGACGCGCCGGTGCGGGTGCCCCACGCCACCGCCATCACCCCCAGCCCCACCATCAGCACGATGACGCCGAGCGCCCGATAGCCCTCGTCATCGGTGACGCGCGTCCAGGCCCGAGCCAGCACGATCCAGGTCGCGGCGACCGTGCCGGCAACCAGGGCCAGAGCAAGGACCGGTCGCGCGGTCGCAGCCGGACCAACGGCACGGGACAGAAAGAGCGCGGCGTCGCGGATGGGCGGCGTGCCGGGACTCACCGCATTCCAGGCATCCGGCTGGCAGCCGCTGAAGTAGATCCCCACCAGCACGACCGATCCCATCACGAGACTCAGCAGCGACGGGCCGCGCAGCCGCGGCACCGAGGCATCCCGCGGTGGCCAGTGCCGCCAGCCGCAGGCACCGACCCAGGGGGCGGCGGCGAGGGCGATGATGACGCCGGCGAGCCCCGACAACGGAAGCAGCAGCAGCACGGCCCCGGTGAGCACGGCCCAGCGGCGGGTCCGCAGGACCGGGTCACTGAGGACCGCGAGCAGCACCACGCAGATCAGCGCGAGCGGGATGGCCACGTCGATCAGGTCGGTGGCTCCGGCCCGGGCCCATTGCGCCGGCTGGAGCAGCAGCAGCGGAAAGAGCAGATCGGAGAGACGGGCCGCGCCACGCAGTCGCTGCACGGCGGCGAGCAGCATGGCGGCGAGGGCGGCGAGGGTGAGCAGCGCCAGCACCGTCGCGGCCCGGAAATCACGGAAGACGCCCAGCGTGCCCAGCGTCACCAGCCGGGGCAGCGGCTGCCGCTCGGCCCCGGACTGGGACCAGAGCAGCTCGCCCACGGCGGCAGCGTGGCCGGTCATGGCCGGCACCAGGTTCCAGTCGCTTTCGAGGGGGATGCTGCGGCCCTCGCGCACGACTGTGCGGATCGCGGCGCCGGTCAGCAGCGCCCACCCGAGCCAGACCACGAGTGCCGTGGCCGACCGCATCCCGCGCACGGCGCTACGCCGCGCCGCGCCGGCCTGCGGGAGGCTCACCGCTCCTCTCGGGCCCAGCGAAAGAAGATCACCGAGATCGCCCCGAACATCCACAGATTGCCCGGCACCCACATGAGCAGCCCCCCGTACCTCTGATCGTCGAGCGGCGAGAGACCCCAGGTCCTCGGCGCATGGACGTACCATTCGTAGAGTGGATGATCGGCCATCGTGATCATCGCCGCAATGAGCTGCATTGGGATACTGACGATGAAGAGATAGAGCATCCGCGGCCCCAGCGGGAGCGGCGGGACCTCCTCCAGCGGGCTCATCACGGGCCACCAGACGATCACCGACGTGACGATGAACATGAGGTGGGAGAGGATGTGCAGGTCGTGGTCGCTCATCATGCGGTCGTAGAGCGGGACCAGGTGCCACGCGGCAAAGACCGCAGTGAACAGCCCTCCGGCCACGAGCGGGCGGGTCAGCGCGCGCCCAATCCGCTGGACCCACGTCGGCCGGACCAGCGGCCGCAGCAGCCACCCCGGCGTGCCGGCGATCAGGAGCGGCGCGAGCACCAGCGTCAGCAGCATGTGCTGCGCCATGTGGATGGAGAAGAGGTAGTCGTCGCTGAGGTCGTGGATTGGCCCGTCGAGCGAGCCGAGCAGCACGAGGAGGGCAAGCACGAAGGACGCGACGCGCCACGGGCTGGCCGGCGGTCCCAGGTGGTAGCGGCGGCGCGCCGGTCCGATCCCCCAAAAATAAAGGGCACCGAGAAGTCCGGTGCCCACGACGACGCTGGGATGCAACGACCACTCGGCGGTGAAGGGCAGCACCGCCTGGGCCCGCTCGTAAAGGAGCAGGCCAGGCACCGGTCCGGTCAAGTGATCAGCTTCTGAAACGCGTAGTGGTAGGCAAAGAGCAGAATCAGCGAGAAGATCACCACGGCCGCGATGATCAGCGGGAACACGAACACGCCGCTGAACAGTTTGCTGTCCTGCTTGAGGTGCATGTAGAACATCGCGACGAGGGCGAACTTGATGGCCGAGAGCATCATCAGCACCGGCACGACGACGGGGTGCAGCAGCGCGCCGAACCCGGCACCGGCGTGATTGTAGCCCAGCTCATAGACCGCCACTTCCATGAATGTGAGCACGAACAGCACGATGCCGATCTTGACGTAGGTGCCGACGCCCGGATGATCGTGCGCGTGATCGGGAGAGGAGACCGGGGCGGTGGTGGCGTGAGCGTCCATGGGATCCGGCCTCACTTCATCAGGTAGACGACGGGGAAGATCACGATCCAGACCACGTCGACGAAGTGCCAGTACAGCGCGGCCATCTCGAGGTTCAGCGCCTTCTTGGGGGGCAGCTTGCCGCGGAGGGCCAGGATGAACACCGTGCTCAGCCAGATCACGCCGATGGTGACGTGGGTGCCGTGGAACCCGGTCAGCGTGAAGAAGCTGGCGCCAAAGAGGTTGGTCTGGAGCTTGAGCCCCTCGTGCACGAAGTGGGTGAACTCATACACCTGCATCCCCACGAAGAAGATGCCGCACACGATGGTCGCGCCGAGTCCGGCCAGCAGCTGCCCGCGGTTGCCGCGCTGGGCGCCGTTGAGCCCGATCACGACGAAGAGCGAGCTGAAGAGCAGCAGCGCGGTGCCCACGGTGACCAGCTTGATCTCGAGAATGGGATCGAAGTGCCGGCCCGCCGGCGAGGTCCAGGCCTCGTGCGGGAACGGCCCGACCAGACTCTTCCCCCGGTAGACCAGGTAGGTCGAGATCAGCGATGCGAAGAAGAGGCATTCCGACCCGATGAAGGTCCAGATGGCCAGCTTCCTGTTGTCGAGCCCCGTCGAGGTATCGTGCTCGAGGGCGTGGGCCGTGTCGTGCGACAATGGAACTCTCCCGTGGAGGAACTACGCCGGCTCGAAGGCCCAGTTGAAGACGCTGACGAAAAGCAGCAGCACCGCCGCGACGACCCCGATGGGGCCGAGCTTGGGGAGCATCATCAGCGAGATGAACACGGCCGTCACGCCGCACGCGGCGAGCACCGGCCAGAACGATGGATTGGGCATGTGGATCCCGGCCCCGCTGACCCGCGCCGGCTCCGGCAGCTGCCCGCCCCGCTCCCGCTTCTCCTCCCACAGCGGATCGCGGCTGTGCACGGTGGGCACCTCGCCGAAGTTGAATTCCTGCGGCGGCGACGGGATTGACCACTCGAGCGTGGCGCCGTTCCATGGATCGGCCGGCGCGTCAGCCGGCTTGCGCCACGTCTTGAGCACGTTGACGATGAACACGCTGAACGCGAGCAGGAGCAGGAACGCACCCGCGGTCTCGACCTGGTTGTAGGCCTCGAAGCCCAGCCCGGCCGGATAGGTGTACACCCGGCGCGGCATGCCCAGGAGGCCAACGATGTGCATCGGGAAGAACGTCAGGTTGAAGCCGATCAACATCAGCCAGAAGTGCACCTTCCCCAGCGTCTCGTCCAGCATGCGGCCGAACATCTTGGGCCACCAGTAGTAGGCACCGCCGGTCAGGGCAAAGATGCTGCCGCCGAAGAGCACGTAGTGGAAGTGCGCCACCACGAAGTACGTGTCGGTCTGCTGCAGGTCCGCCGGCGGCGACGCGTGCATCACGCCGGACAGCCCGCCCATGATGAACATGGCGATGAAGCCGAGGGCGAAGTACATCGGCGTGCGGAGCTGCACCGAGCCGCCCCAGATGGTGCCGATCCAGTTGAAGATCTTCACCCCGGTGGGGATCGCGATCAGCATGGTGGACAGCGAGAAGACGGTGTCCGCGATCGGCCCCATGCCGGTGGCGAACATGTGATGCGACCAGACGCCAAAGCCGAGGAACGCGATGAACGAGCCGGAGAAGACCATCGCCGCGTAGCCGAAGAGCGGCTTGCGCGAGAAAACCGGCAGGATCTCCGAAACGATGCCGAACGACGGCAGGATCAGGATGTAGACCTCGGGATGCCCGAAGATCCAGAACAGGTGCTGCCACAGCAGCGGATCACCGCCGCCGGTCGGCACGAAGAAGTGGGTCCCGAAGAAGCGGTTGAACATGAGCAGGATGAGCGCCACCGTGATGACCGGGAAGGCCAGCAGGATCAGCACCTGGGTGATGAAGCTCATCCAGACGAACATCGGCATCCGCATCAGCTTCATGCCCGGCGCCCGCATGTTGAGCACCGTGACGAAGAAATTGACGCCCGCCGCCAGCGACGCGATGCCCAGGATCTGGAGGCCCAGCATCCAGAAATCCACGTTGAGGCCCGGCGAGTACTGATTGGACGTCAGGTTGGCGTAGCCGAACCAGCCCTGGTTGGGCGCGGCACCAAAGAGGAAGCCGGCGTTGAGGAACAGCCCGCCCAGCAGGAAGACCCAGTAGCTGAACGCGTTCAGCCGGGGGAACGCAACGTCGCGCGCGCCGATGAGCAGCGGGATGAAGAAGTTGAAGAACATCGCGCTGAGCGGCATGACGGCGAGGAAGATCATCGTCGTGCCGTGCATCGTGAAGAGCTGGTTGTACAACTCCGGCGACAGGAACGTGTTGTCCGGCCGGCCGAGCTGGATGCGCAGCAGCAGCGCCTCGATGCCGCCCATCAGGAAGAACACGAAGGCCGTCGCACCGTAGAGGATCCCGATGCGCTTGTGGTCCACCGTCGTGATCCAGCTCCACAGCCCGCTCGGGGGGCCGTGCGCGGCTGCGTGGGAGTGCGCGTGGTCTACTGCCGTGGTTGCCATACGAACCCTGTGCTGATGGATGCCGCGCGCCGGAGCGCGCGACGAGAGCCGCTATTTACCGGTGTGCGTCCGCAGATATGCCGCGAGCGCCTGCACGTCCGTGTCGCTCAGCCCCAGCTCGGGCATGATGACGCCGTGCTTGACCGCCCAGGGATGCTGGATCCAGTGCGCCAGATTTTCGTCGGTGTTGATCAGGGTGCCGGCGGCGATGTAGCGGCGAGCACCCACGTTGGCCAGATTGGGGCCCAGCAAACCGCGCTGCGAGCGGGTAGCATCGAGCGTGTGACATCCGCTGCAGGCCTTGGCCACGAACAGTTTGGCGCCGGCGCTGGTGTCCGCGGCCGCCTTGGGCGCCGTCGTGTCCGGCGCCGTGGCCTTGAGCCCCTTGATGTACGCGTCGAACTCGCCGTCCGATTCCGCCGCCACATGGAACGCCATCCGTCCGTGCTGCGTGCCGCAGAACTCCGCGCACTGGCCCGGATAGAAGCCGGTCGAATCGGCCCGGAACCAGAGGGTGGACTTGCGGTCGGGAAACACGTCACGCTTGGCCGCAAGCGCCGGCATCCAGAAGCTGTGAATCACGTCGAAGGAGCCCATCTTGAGCGAGACCGTCCGGCCCACCGGCACATGCAGCTCGTTGGCCGTCGTCACGCCGTACTGCGGATAGTAGAACTCCCACCACCACTGGTGGCCGGTCACCTCGACCTGCAGGACGTCGGCGCCCTTGGGCTGCTCGTAGGTCCGAAAGATGGCCCGCACCGTCGGCACCGCGATCATCGCCAGGATGAGCGCCGGAATCACGGTCCACACGATCTCCAGCGTCGTGTTGCCATGCAGCTGGGGCGGCTCCGGATCATCCGGCTTGCCCCGGTAGCGCAGAATAGCCCAGACCAGCGCCCCCTCGACCAGCACGAACACGCCCGCAGCCCAGTAGACGGTCGTCATGAAGACACCGTCGATCATCGCCGTGAAGTCGGATTTGGGGCTGAGCGTGCTTTGCGGATACGTCCCGCCACAGGCCGCAACGAACAGCAGCAGGACGGGAAGGAGCGGCGCCACCTGTCGCGCACACCGCAAGGCGGCGGCTCTGGAGACCATCACGCGGGTTTCCTGTCGGGAGAAGACATGCGAGTCCAGTCTTTCAGGACGCGTGACTTTAGCGCCATGGGGCCATGAAATCAAGCAAAAATGTGCGGCTTAACGGATGATGAGGTCGAACGGGACGGCACCGGGCACCGGATAAATGAAATGCCACCATTCCTGGTCGTAGTTGGAAAACCCTTCGGCCTCCATCGCGTGCACGAGTCGGTCGCGATTGGTCCGCGCCAGCCCGGTGGCGTTGGCCGTGTGCGCCGCATCCGCAAAGGTGTCGAATGGCGTCCCCATCTCCAGCGGGTGGCCGGTGGCCAGCTCGCGCAGCGTCAGATCCACCGCCACACCCTGATTGTGCCGGCTCCGCCGCGCCACGTATCCCCGATCCAGCACCCACTGATTCCCGCTCCGCTCGGCCCACGCCACCATGGCCAGCGTCGCGCGCACCGGACGGTAGCCGTCAAACACGAGCAGCCCGAGCCCCTGGGGCCGGAGCCGCGCCTCCACCCGCGCCAGCGCGGCGGCCGCTTCCCGGCGCAGCAGTGCGCGCCCGGTCTCGTAGCCCGGCAGCGGCGCGCCGGTGAAATTGTGGGGAGTGGCGTACCGGACGTCCACCGCGATCGTGCTGTCGACCTGCTGAACATCCACCAGCAGCGACTCCGCCGCCGCGTCCGATGCGGTCGGCGCGGGTGGCAGGTTGGCGACGGCGGCCGGCGACTGCCCGCTGCAGCCGGCCGCGATCACCGCGGCGGCCAGCATCGCGGTCAGAGCAGGCATGCGTGTGCGCATGGCGCGCAACTTACAGCGCGGGCGCCGCCAGCGCGACGAGCACCGCCGTCACCGCCAGCAGCGCGGCCCTCAGCACCAGTTCGGCCGACGCGGAGCGGACCAGCCGCGCCTCGCCCGGGGGCGCCGGCGATGCCGAGCCGTGGGAGCCACGGCAAGTCGTTGCTGGGCATGATCTTGACCGGCACTGATGCGGATTACCGCCCGATGTGATATGTTCAAGACGGCCAGCGATGGCCCCTTATCCTTCGCCCAGAGACGCGACCCGCGCTCTGGGCAGACTCTTTTTGCGCCCGACGAGCCATGATCCGAGAAATGCGCGAGAAGCTGAGCCATGAGATCGACCAGCTCAGCCGTGAACTCAACGTCACCCTCCCCCAGGCGATCGCGCAGGCGGTCGAGCTCGGAGATCTGCGGGAGAACTCCGAATACAAGGCGGCGCTGGAGCGCCAGCAGTTTGTCCAGGCCCGCCTGGGTCAGCTGCACCAGCGGCTCAGCCAGCTCAGCCAGCTGGCCAACACCGAAGCGCCGTCCGATCGCGTGGGCCTGGGCTCGCGGGTCACCGTGCTCGACCTGGAGACCAGCGAAACCGACACCTACATGGTGGTGCTGGCCGAGATGATGGACATCGATGCCGGACACATCTCGCTGATGTCGCCGCTGGGGCGCGCGCTCTCGAACGGCCGGGTGGGGGACGAAGTGTCGCTCCGGCTCCCCACCACGACCCGCAAGCTTCGCATCACCGACCTGGTCACGGTGCACCAGAGCGAGGCCGCCAGCGGGGCGGCCGGCAACGGCAAGCCGTGAAGAAGGAGCTGCTGGTCGTCGGCGACCGGGTCCTCATCACGCCGGAAGACGGGGATGAGCGCACCCACGTTGGGCTCTATCTGCCCGCGACGGCGGTGGACGCCCAGCAGGTGCAGGGCGGGCAGGTCGTCGCGACCGGCCCGGGCGATGCCGTCGCCGATATCAGCACGCTCGACGAGGAGCCCTGGAAGGCGGAGAAGCGCCAGGGCCGCCGCGCCATGCAGGCGCGGATCGGCGATCATGCGATCTTCTTCCGGAAGGCCGCGGTCGAGATCACGTTCGAGAACGCCGAGTACCTCGTTGTGCCGCAGGCCGCGATCCTGGTGCTCGTGAGGCATGACATCGACATCTGACCCGGCCGGGACGGTGCGACAGTACCGTCTCGCCATGCGCGGCATGATCGCACTGGCCGGGCTCACCCTCCTCCTCGCGATCGGCGGCACCCGCGGCTGGGTTCCCCGCCCCCTCGGCCTCATGTCGGCGGCCGCCTTCCTGCTCGCCATCGCACTCGTCGCGCGGTTCGGACTGCGGATGCACCGACAGATCCTGGCCGAGCGTGAGCGCCGCAACCGGGTCGAGATGATCCTGCTCATCGCCGGCCAGCTCGTGCGCCACGACGATATCTCGCTCCGCGAGATCGCGGCCCGCGGCGGCCCCGTCGGTGAGGCCGCCGACATGCTGCTCGACGGCCGCCGCGAACGAACCCGCCGGAGCTGACGTGTGCTACGTCCTCTACGTGGCGAGCCCGCTGACCTTGAGCGAGATCCGCTCGATGCTCCCCGCCGGCATCACCGCGGACGCGCTCGCGCCGGATGCCGGACGGGCGCTCCGCCGCCACTTCCGCCCTGCTCGCACCGCTGCCCGCCTCCTCATCGGCCCCTGCTCCTGCGACCTGCTGCTCGACCGTGACCGCGCCGGCCACCAGGAGGAGGCCGAGCTCCGCCGCCGTTACTCCGCGCTCGGCCTCACGCGTGTCGCCACCATCCGTGCGCTCGATGCGCACCGCGTCGCCGCGTCGGACGAGCCGGTGCGGACGGCGGCCCACTGGCGCCGGGCACTCGCGGGGTTCGTGGCGGAGCACGCGCGGAACGCGGGACCCAGCTTCTACTGGCTGCGCT
The DNA here is from genome assembly GCA_038250675.1 of Gemmatimonadales bacterium. Lineage (GTDB taxonomy): Bacteria > Gemmatimonadota > Gemmatimonadetes > Gemmatimonadales > GWC2-71-9 > JAICUF01. The sequence goes on along the minus strand of JBBSCB010000003.1, from coordinate 3,146 downwards.
TTGCCAAAGGCGACGTCGCCGAACCACCGCCCGCACCAGGCCCCGCCACCTCGCTGAGTGCGGCCGACGTCGTCGCCAACCCCGACGGCTGGCTCGGCGAGGACCGCCCCGTGATCGTGGGCCGCTGACGTGCGACACGAGACCGGTACGCTCGCGGGGCGGAACGGCATCGAGCTGTTCCGCCAGTCATGGCGACCCGACGGCGCGCCCCGCGCCGCACTCGTCAACCTGCACGGCCTGGGCGATCACAGCTCGCTCTATCCCACCCTCACTGATCACTTCGTCCCGCTGGGCATCGCGATCCACACGATGGACCTGCGGGGGCACGGCCGCTCGCCCGGACAGCGCGGCTATCTCGATGATTGGGCCGATTATCGCGAGGACGTCGGGGCTCTGGTGCGGGCAGCGGCCGGCGACGGCGCGCCGGTCTTTCTGCTGGGCAACAGTCTCGGCGGGCTGATTGCACTCGATTACGCGCTCGATCGGCCGGCGTCTCTCTCCGGCGTCATCGCGGCGGCCCCGCCGCTGGGGCCGCTGGGCGTCCCACGGGCCCTCATGGCGCTGGGTCGGGTGATGTCGCGGGTGTGGCCCCGGTTCTCGCTCCGGACCGGCATGGATCTGAGCGCGCTCACGCGTGATGCCGCCGCGCGACAGGCCGTGCTGGACGATCCGCTCTTTCACCGTCGCGGCACCGCACGGCTCTCAACCGAGGTCACCGCCGCAATCTCGCGGGTCCTGCGCCGGGCACCGGAGCTCACCGTCCCCGTGCTGCTCGTGCATGGCACGGCGGACCGCATGGTCCTGCCCGATGGCACGCGGGACTTCTTCGGCCGCCTGACGCTCGACGACCGGACGCTGATCGAGTATCCCGGGGCGTACCACGCCCTCTTTGCCGATCTCGACACCCCGGCCGTCCTCACCGACGTCGAACGATGGATCGACCGCCACCTCGGGTGAGCCGGCCCGGTGCCGGGACATTGATGGGGCGGGCGCTGCGCCTGCGCTGTCCCCAGTGCGGGGGACGTCCGGCGTTCGTGAGCTGGGTCCGGATGATTCCCACCTGCCCGGTCTGCGGCATCGGGTTCGAGCGCGGCGAGCGCGGCTACTGGCTCGGCGCCTACTTCTTCAACCTGATGGCGATGGAGACGGTGTTCGCGGCGTGGATGCTGGGATTCCTGGTGCTGACCTGGCCCACGCCGCCATGGAGCCGGCTTCAGTGGGCCACGGTCGCGCTGATGCTGCTGGTGCCGGTGGGGTTCTTTCCGTTCAGCAAGACGCTGTTTCTGGCCTTTGACCTCTGGGTGCGGCCGGCGACGGAGGAGGACTTTGCGGCGCCGGAGGAGCGGCCGAGCGGGATGGGGAATCGGCGGGGGTGACGGAATAGCAGCGTTGACTCACGCCGTTTTCGGTATATATTCGGGTCAGCCCATCGCCCCGAGATCCGCCTGTGCCGACGCCCACCGTGCCGCCAGCCCGCCCCGTTCCGTCCGCCCGTGCCCCGCTTCGCGTCTGCCCCGAATGCGCCGGGCCGCTGGTCCATAGCTGCGCGTGCGTCACCTGCGCCCAGTGCGGCTGGGCTCGCTGCGGATGACCGCACCGCCCCAGCTCCCGCTCTTCGAGCTGGCACGCGCCGAGCCGGCATGGGCTTCTGGTCGGTCAATCCGTACGTCGGCTGCGAATTCGGCTGCACCTACTGCTACGCGCGCGATACCCATCGCTACACCGTCGAGCGCGCGCACGATCAGGGCATTCTGAGCGAGGAGGAGTTCCGCGACTCTCGCGGCGACGAGGGGTGGGAGGCGTTCGAACGGCGGATCCTGGTCAAGCGCGATGCGGTGGCGGTGCTGACCCGCACGCTCGATCCCCGCCGGCTGGCCGGCGCCACGCTGGTCATCGGCACCGCCACCGATCCCTATCAACCGGCCGAACGGCAGTTCCGCCTGACCCGCGCCCTGCTCGAGGCGCTGGCGGCGCATCGGGGACTTTCCATCGGCATCATCACCAAGTCGCCGCGGGTGGTGCGCGACATCAACCTGCTGCAATTGACGTTTATGACCGAGAGGTGGCGAACAGTTGGCACCGTCATAATAGAGAGCGGCACCTTCGAAGCGACGGCACCCGGTGCCGCCTCCGCTTCAGGTGAATACCTGCTCGTATGGGTGCGTGATTCAGGCCAGCGCTGGGTCATTGCCTTGCAGAATTTCACCGTGCTGGAGCCCAGCGGCCCCCCGCTAACGGGTGTCGTCCGTGTCCCAGACAGCCACGAACTTCCCGAAGCTGTCGTTCTGCTCCATCAGCGTGTGCGCGGCGGCCAGATCGTCCATCCGGACGACGCGGTCCACCACCGGACGCAGCGCGCCCTGCGCAAACAGCGGGAGCATCGTGGCGGTGAACTCGCGGACCAGCGCGGCGCGCTCCTCGTGGCCCCGCGTCCGCATCACCGTCCCGATGATCTCGATCCGCTTCCGCAGCACGTCGCCCAGGTCCGCGGCGGCGCGACTGCCGCTCAGCAGTCCCAGCACCACCAGCCGCCCGCGCGGCGCGAGCGCGGCGATGTTGTCGGCGAACGCGGCCCCGCCCAGCACATCCAGAATCACGTCCACCGGTTCGCCCAGCTCCCCCAGAAAGCTACCACCGCTGGTGTCGATGCCGCCGTCGAGTCCAAACATCACTGCGCGCGCCAGTTTCTCCGGCGTGCGGGACGTCCCGATCACGGTGGCACCGAGCTGGTGGGCGATCTGCGCCGCCGCGGTGCCGAGCCCGCTGCCGGCGGCGTGCACCAGAACCCGCTCGCCGGGATGGACCCGGGCGCGCGTGGTCAGGGCATCGTACGCCGTGAGGAACGACTCCGGGACGGCCGCCGCTTCAGGCCATGTCAACGTCGCGGGCACCGCCAGCATCTCATCCTCATGCACCACCACATACTCGGCCTGCGCCCCGCCGCCCACGAGCCCCATGACGCGATCCCCCGGACGCCACCGCGCGGGATCGCCGCGGCTCACTTCCACCTCGCCCGCGTACTCCAGGCCGGGAATGTCGCTGGGCCAGCCGTGCGGCGCGGGCGAGTGACCCCGCCCCGGCCTGGTGTCGGCGCGCTTGAGGGCCGCGGGGGGACCGACCCCCCCCCCAGAACCACCACCCCCCCC
>JBBSCB010000002.1:0-197648 GCA_038250675.1 Gemmatimonadales bacterium | reverse complement strand
GAACTCGCGGCGCCGGCACCGACACGCGTCACGCGGATACTCGTCGCCGCGGGCGATCGCGTGCGGGCCGGCCAGCCGCTCGTCGAGTTCGATCAGACCACGTTCGCGGCAGACGTCCGGAGCGCCGAAGCCGCGCTCACGAGCGCGCGCCAGGACGATGAGCGCGCGCGCCGCCTGAGCGATGCGGGTATCCTGCCGCGCAAGGATGCCCAGCAGGCCCGCGCCGCGCTCGCGCAGGCCGAGGGCGCAGCGGCCATCGCTCGCCGGGCAGAGACCCTGGCCACGCTCCGGTCACCGGTGGCCGGCGTGGTGACGCGAATGGATGCGGTGCTCGGCGCGCCAGTGGACGCGGGCGCGCCGCTCGTCGAGGTGGTCGATCCCCGCGCGCTCGACGTGCGCCTGACGCTCTCGCCGGCCCAGGCCGCCGAGGTCCGGCCGGGTAACCCCGTCGCGCTGAGCGGAGGGGCAGGCGGGGCGGGTGATTCGCTCGGGACCGCCATGGTCGCCGACGTGGCCGCCGCGCTGGACACCGCCTCGCACGGCGTGCCGGTCCGCGCCCGCGTGACGGCGCCGGCGCGGACGCTGCGAGTGGGTGAAACGGTATACGGCCGCATCGTGACCGCGCGTGACGCCACCGCAGTCACCATTCCGGTGGAGGCGCTGGTGCCGGACGGCGAAGGCTATCGGATCTTCGTGGTGGATTCCCTGGGAATGGCGCACGCCCGCGCGGTCGAGGTGGGCGCACGCACGGAGTCCGCCGCGGAGATCCGGAGCGGCGTCGTCCCCGGTGAGACCGTCGTGACGTATGGCGCATACGGCATCGAGGACAGCGCCCGGATCGTGCGGGCGGCGGCGCCGTGAAGCTCTTCGACCTGCTGATCAGCCAGCGGCGGTTCGTCTACCTCGCGATCGCGCTGCTGAGCGGCGCGGGCGTGTGGTCGGCGACACGCCTGCCGTCGGCGATCTATCCGGAGCTGGTCTTCTCCCGCGTCATGGTCGTGGTGCAGGGCTCGGCACTGGGGGCACGGCAGGTGGTGTTCAGCGTCACCCGGCCGATCGAAGAGGCGGTGAGCGTCGTGCCCGGAGTGCGGCGGGTGCGGTCCAAGTCCATTCGCGGCGCGGTCGAAATTGGGGTGGACTTTGCCGCCGGCACCGACATGATCGCCGCGCTCCAGCTGGTGCAGGCCCGTGTCAACCAGGCGAGAGGCACTCTGCCGGCCGGACTCGACGTCGAAGTTGAGCGAATGACCCCGTCGCTCTTTCCCGTCGTCTCATACAATCTGGAGGGCGGCGATCCCGCCACGCTGTACGACATTGCGCGCTATCAGATCAAGCCAGTGATCTCCCGCGTGCCCGGCGTTGGACGGGTGGACGTGCAGGGTACTGATGTCCGTGAGATCGAGGTGGTGGCCGACCCGGCCCGGCTGGTGCAGGCCGGCCTGACGTATCAGGACCTGGCGGACGCCATTCGCGAGGCGACCGCCGTGGACGCGGTGGGACGCGTCGCCAAGGACTACCGGCAATACCTGGTCATCACCGATCAGGAGGCGCATACGGTGGACGACATCGCGTCCGTCGCGATCAACGGCGGTCTCCGCGTGCGCGACGTCGCCCATGTGTCGATGGGTACCGAGGATCACGTCCGCGCCATCGCGGGCGACAACGGCCGGCCCGCCGCGCTGATCAACATCACGCGGCAGATCGGCGGAAACACCGTGGCGCTGGCCGACAGCGTGGCCAGCGCCACGGCGTCGTTCGAGCACACGCTGCCGCCCGGCGTGCGCCTGAAGGCGGTCTACGATCAGGCGGCGCTGGTGCGCGACGCGGTCCGCTCGGTCCGCGACGCCATGCTCATCGGTGCCGCGCTGGCCACGTTGATCCTGCTCGTCTTCCTCCGCCACGCCCGCATCACCGCGATCAGCGCCACCGCCATCCCGCTGACGCTGGCCATCACGGTGCTGATCATGCGCCTCTTTGGCCAGACCTTCAACCTGATGACGCTGGGCGCCATGGCCATCGCCATCGGGCTGGTGATCGACGATGCGGTGGTCATCACCGAGAACATCGCCCGGCATCTCCGGCTGGGCGATGAACGCCGCACCGCGATCCGGGAGGCGCTGCAGGAACTGATCTGGCCGGTGACGACCTCGACCATCACCACCGTCGTCGTCTTCCTGCCGCTGGGATTGCTGCAGGGGGTGGTGGGGCAGTTTTTCGCGGCGCTCTCGCTCACACTGACGATCGCGGTGCTCGTGTCGCTGCTGCTGGCGCTGAGCATCGTGCCGCTCCTGGGCGACCAGTTCCTCCACGCCGAGCCACCGGAGGACCCGTCGAAGGGGGGCCTGCTGGCGCGGATCGGGCGCGGCATCGATTCGCTGGCCGATCACTACGAACGTGCGCTCGGGGCTGTGCTCCACCATCCGCGGCTGATGCTCGCGGGAGCCGGCGTGCTCATCGTCGTGGGCGTGCTGGTGCACGGCGCGGTGGGTACCGGCTTCCTGCCCGAGATGGACGAAGGCGCGTTCGTCCTCGACTACTACACGCCGGGCGGCACCGCCCTGGCCGAGACCGACCGCGAGGTGAAGGTGGTGGAGGGGATCCTGGCACGGACGCCGGAGATCGTCGGGACGTCGCGGCGCACCGGCGCCGAGCTCGGGCTCTTTGCCACCGAGCAGAACAAGGGCGACATCGTGGCTCGGCTCTCGCCCCAGAGCAAGCGGTCCCGCAGCGTCTTTCAGGTAATCGACGACATCCGGCCCCGCATCGAAGCGGCGGTGCCGCGGCTCCGGATCGAGTTCGTCCAGATTCTGTCGGACGTCATCAACGATCTTGCCGGCAACGCGCGTCCGGTGGAGATCAAGTTGTTCGGCGAGCGGCTCGATTCACTCGAGCAGTACGCGCGCCATCTGTCCGCCGGAATGGAGAAGGTGGACGGGATCCAGGATCTGTTCAACGGCGTGAGCGAGCCCAACGCGGAGCTGCTGCTCCGGGTGGACGGGCCGCAGGCGGCGCGGCTGGGGTTGACCCCGGCGCAGGTCGGCGCCGCCGTGAGCGGCCCGCTGCTCGGCGTGCCCGCCGGCGAGGTCCGGCTCGACGATCGGACGATCGCGGTCAGGGTCCGCGCGCCCGATTCCATGCGGTACGACCCGCTCCGCCTGGGCTCACTGCCGGTTGCCCGCGGCTCGGGCACGCCCACACCGCTCTCGGCGCTGGCGACGATCACGCCGGCGGAATCACGGGCACAGCTCCTCCGGGAAAATCAGCAGCAGATGATCTCGATCACCGCGGACGTCAGCGGGCGCTCCCTCGGCGACGTGATGAAGGACGTCAAGGACGTGCTGGCCGCGGCGCCCCCGCCCGCCGGCATCCGGGTCGAGATCGCCGGACAGTACGCCAGCCAGCAGGAGGCGTTCCGGGCACTGCTGATTGTGCTCGGACTGGCGGCGGTGAGCGTGGTGGCGGTGATGGTCGTGCAGTTCGAGTCGTTCGTGGAGCCGCTGGTCATCGTGATGGCCGCCCCGGTGTCGTTCGTGGGCGCGCTGGCGCTCCTGCTCATCACCGGCACACCGCTCAACGTCTCGTCATTCATGGGGATGATCCTGCTGGTGGGACTGATCGTAAAGAACGGCATCATCCTGCTCGACTTCACCCGGCACCGGATGCGCGAGGGCGGGGTGGCACTGGAGCCGGCCATTCGCGAGGCCGCGCGGGTGCGGCTCCGGCCCATTCTCATGACGACGCTCTGCACTCTCTTCGGACTGCTGCCGCTCGCGCTGGGACTCGGTGCGGGCAGCGAACTGCAGCGGCCGCTGGCGCTGGCCGTGATCGGCGGACTCACCCTCTCCACGCCCATCACGCTCTTTGCCATTCCCACGCTGCTCGTGGCCATCCGCGGCCGCGACTACCGGCCGCCCGACGCCCGCGCGGCACGCACGTAACGGATCAGGTCGCTGGTCCGCTCCACGATCACGATGTCGGTGCATGCCAGCGCCCGTTCGCGCGGCTCGGCCTTGAGATCGAGGTGCGGCCAGCGCCGGTTGCCGAGTTGAAGCGCCGGTGGCGGGGCGCCGACCCGCCGCCGGAACGCCTCCAGCTCCTCGAGGTCGTGGGTGGTCGATACCACATGCGACCAGCCGCGGGCGAGCAGGTTCTCCCGATCCATCACGATCACCGGGTCACAAACTCCGTGACGGCGGCGATCACCGTACGATCGCGCAGGATCGCACCGTGGCCCAATCCTCCGGTCAGCAGCAGCGCGGCACCCGGCCACGCCCGCACGATCGCCTCGGCATTGTCGGCGCTGACGTCGGGGTCGTCGCGGTCGTGGATGATCAGCGCCGGGGTCGTCAGCTCACGGACGATGGATGGGAGATGAATGGCGTCCCATGACAGCCGGAGCCGGCGCTCCAGGTTCTGCTGCATACGCCGCCGGATCACCGTCGTCAGTCGGAGCTCCTCCGCCAGCCGGTCGGCGTAGGAGGCCGGATCAGCCGGGGCGGCGATCAGCACCGCGCGGTCGGCGGTGAGGCCCTGGCTCAGCGCCACGGCGACGGCGGTCCCGCCCAGCGAGTGACCCACCGCGGCATGGAGCGGGCCGGTCGCCGCTGCCACCGCCCGAAGTGCGGCCGCAAACTCGGGCAGTGAGGCGCGGAACCCCGGCGAGCCGCCATGCGCGGGCGCGTCGTAGGCGACCACCCGGAAGCCGGCGGCCACGAGCGCCGGGACCGCCGGGGCCCACCGGCCGGCCCGGCTGCCCCAGCCATGCGCGAGCACGATGGTCGGTCCCGTGCCCCACTCCCACGCGCTGAACGCCCCACCCTCATACGTCACGCCCAGCGGCCGGCCGGTGGCGATGAAGGCCTCCTCATCGGGCCGCGTCCGCTGCGCCGGCGGTCGGCAGAAGATCATCTCGGCGCAGCGGGCACCCAGCGGCGGCGAGATCCGGCCCATCACCCCGAACATCGCGCGAAGCACGCGTCTGGACATCATCGCAGAAACATAGCCGCGCCTTGGTGGGCCGGCTCACAGTCCATGCGGCCCGCAAGCGTTAACGTGTCAGGTGCGGCACCGGACGCGCAACCCGCGGCTGCATGAGCCGCGCTGACCTCACTCATCGGAGCACCGACCATGGCTGGCAATGAAATCGTGGATCCCGCGAACCCGCTGCGCACCGACTGGCTGGCGGCGTGGGAGACCGAAGACAACTACTGGACCGAGAACTTCTCGAGCCGCCCCTACTCGCTGGGACCCGACTACTACGACCGCTTCCGCCCAGCTTACCGGTACGGTGTCGAATCGGCCCGGCACCACGCCGGGCGCACCTGGGATGACGCGGAGGGCGACCTGCGCCAGGGCTGGGACCGCTACGAGCACCGCGGCGAGCACCAATCCGCCTGGGACGAGATCAAGGACGCGGTGCGGGATGCATGGGACCGCGTCACCGGGCAGCAGCATGTGGACACGGCGGAGGATCACGCGACGATGCGGACGAGGTCGAGCGACGCCGGCAAGTAGGCGCGGGTGGGACTCGACCCACGCCTGTGGCGGCGGCATCTTCAACCCACGCGAGGCACTGGCCTGGCGTGGGTGGCTCCGTCTCCAGCGTGGTGACCTGGCCGAATGAGCATGCTTGTGCGCGTCGGGCGATTAACCCGCCGGCCGCCGGCCGCTGATGGCTGACGCCGCGACGGGTGATCGGTACCCGCGGCTGGTTGTCGCGTGTCCGGACTGGGTGCGGGAATTGGTCGACTGGGATCGCGATTATCCGGGCGATGACGACCGCATGGAACTCGCCATCGCGCTCGCCCGGGAGAACGTCCGGCGCGGCACCGGCGGGCCGTTTGGCGCGGCGGTGTTCACCCACGATGGCGGGCTCGTCTCCGTCGGCGTCAACAGCGTCGTGCGGTCGGGCAACTGTACGCTGCACGGTGAGACCATGGCGCTCATGATGGCGCAGTACCGGCAGGGATCGTTCACGCTGGACGCCGCCGGCCTTCCGTCGCACGAGCTCGTCAGCTCATGCGATCCCTGCGCCATGTGCCTCGGTGCTGTGCTCTGGAGCGGGGTGCGCCGGCTGGTCTCTGGCGCGACCCGCACCGACGCGCTTGCACTGGGGTTCGATGAAGGACCGGTCTTTCCCGAATCGTTCCGCTATCTGGAGGCCCGGGGCATCGCAATCGTGCATGAGGTGCGACGCGCGGAGGCCCGGGCAGTGCTGGAGGATTACCTGGCGCGGGGCGGCCAGGTCTACAACGGCTGACAGGGAGGCAACCATGACGAAGCAGGTCTGGATGACGGCGGCCGCCATCGCGGCGTTGGCCGCCTGCGCGGGCGGCGGCTCGACCGCCAGTCCGGCGGTTGGGGCGGCCCCCGCGGCCGGTGTGTCGGTGACGGTGGGGCAGGAATTCCGACTGCATACAGGTGAGACGGCTGCGATCGGCGGCGCCAGCTCGAGCATCACCTTTGCCGGTGTGGCCAGCGATTCGCGGTGTCCGGCGGGCGTGCAATGCGTACAGGCCGGCAACGCTGCCGTCGTGCTCCATGTCGCCACGGCGGGCGCAGCGTCGCGGAGCCTCACGCTCAACACCGGAACCCAGCCGACCGAAGTGCCGCTCGGCGCCCAGGTGCTCCGGCTGGTGTCGCTCGCGCCGGCTCCGCCAGCCGGTGGCACGATCGCGCCCTCCACCTACGTCGCGACGCTCTGCGTGTGCCGCCAATGACCACCGGCGCGCACGCCGTCGTCCCGGTCCATGCGCTCCGTCACGGCTACGCCGTCGAAGTGCAGGCCATCGCCGCCGTGCCGGGGCCGGCATCGTGAGCGCGGGCGATGCGGGGACCCTGAGCATCGAGCGCGCGGCACCGCGCCAGTATGGGCCCTGACCAGGCCGGTGCCGGCGGCCAGGACAGCCACGCTCCCGGCCGCTACACGCTGGTCTACGATGGTGCCTGCGACGTCTGCCAGAGACTGGTTGGCGTGGTCGAGCGGTGGGACGCCGGCGGCGTAATCGCGACGCTGCCGTCCGACGACCCGGTGGTTCGTGACCGATTTCCCTGGATCGCTCCGGCCGCATATGCCGAAGCGATGCAGCTGATCGCGCCGGATGGACAGACATGGGCGGGGGCCGCGGCCGTCGAGCGGCTGCTGGACCTGCTGCCGCGCGGCCGGCTCATTGGGTGGGTCTTCCGCCTGCCGCTCGCCGGCCGCCTCGCCGATCACGCCTATCGGTCGTTTGCCCGCAACCGTTACCGGTTCGGCTGCGGCGACCACTGTGTCACTTCTCCAGCCCCGCCGGGACGCCGCCAGGATAGCGCGCGCTGATCTCCTCACGGATCCGGACGATCCGGTTCTCCGGATTGGGGTGGGTGCTGAAGAACTCCGGCGGCCGGTTTCCCTGGCTGCTTTCCTCCAGAACCTGCATCAGTGCTTCCATCGAGCGCGGATCGTAGCCGGCGTCGGCCATGAAGCGGACGCCCAGGGCGTCCGCCTCCAGTTCGTCCTGTCGGCCAAAGCGCATGCCCACCAGCTGACCGATCATGGCGGCGACGGCGGCGGAGTTGCGGCTGGCGGGATCATTCGGGTCGTAGGTGGCGAGAACCGCGGCACCGGTGAGTCCCTGCGTGAGCTGCGACTTGGCGATATGCTCCGCCCCGTGCCTGGCCACGACATGACCGATCTCGTGACCCAGTACGCCGGCCAGCTGTCCCTCGGTCTTCAGCCGCTGGAGCAGGCCTTCGGTGATGAAGACCTGTCCGCCGGGCAGGGCAAAGGCATTGATGGTCTGGGGATCGGCCAGCAGGTGGAACTCGTAGTGGTACGGCGTGCTGCCCGCGTCGGTCCGAGATACGATGCGCGCGCCGACCTGGTCGACCAGTGCCTGGCCCCGGGCGTCCGGTGCCTCGCCGCCGAACTGGCGCGACATGTCCGGAGCCGCCTGGAGACCCATGGCGATCTCCTGGTCCGGTGTGACGCCGCCGACGTGCTGCTTTTCATGGGTGACGGGATTGAGGACGCTGCTCCCGAAGTAGCCGAGTAGCGACACCAACGCGACGACGACGGCGATCAACAACCGGCCACGGCTCACGGCGACCTCCATGCAGCGGGTCGCTGGATATACCACCGCCGGCATGCTCCCGGCGGTGAGCCGCGTCACCTAGAGTCGGAAGCCGCCGACGGCGCTGGTGAGCTTTTCGGCGGCACTCGCGAGGTGGGCAGCCGAGGTGGAGATCTCGGACGTCGAGGCGTTGAGCTCTTCGGCGGCGGCGGCGATCTCCTGGGCCGCGGCGGCGTAGTCCTCGGTGCCGGCCGAGACCTCCTTCATGCGGCCCGCGATCCCCTCGATGAGTCCGCGCACCTGGTCGGCCGAGCTGGAGATTCGCCGGGTCCACACGTCATTCTCCTCGGCGTCGGAGGCGACGCGCAGCAGCCCTTCGGCCGCGGCGTGCGCCGCGTCGCGCGCCACGACCCCGCCGTGGCCCAGGCGCAGCAGGCGTTCGCGCGCGGTCTGCACCCGGCTCACCACCTCCTGGACCGTCTGGCTCGTGCTGGTAGCGGCCGCGGCGGTCTGGTTCGCCAGCTTGCGGACCTCCTCGGCCACGACGCTGAACCCCTTGCCCTCTTCTCCGGCCCGCGCCGCTTCGATGGATGCGTTGAGCGCCAGCATGTGCGTCTGCTTGGCGATGGCCTTGGTCTGAGTGATGAATTTCTCGATTTCGGTCGAGGACGCCGCCAGAGCCTCCGCCTCTTCGGCGCCGCGCTCGACCTCGTCGGTCAGCCGGGCCAGCTCGGTGGTGCTGGCGTCGAGCTGCTCCTTGTGGCTGCGGGCCAGCCTGGCCAGGGCCGCATTCCGGTCGGCGGCCTGCACGGCGCCGGCAGCGAGTCCTTCGGCGATCTCGAGGATCTTGGCGGCGTCGTCCGCGGCCGCACGCACGATCACGGCCTGCTGGCCGGCGCGCTCGGTCAGGTCGGCGGTCGTGCTGGCCACTTCCTGGGTGGACGCGGTCATCTGCTGGGTCGAGGCGGCGATCTGCTGGGCCATGGCGGCGGCATCGTGCGCCGCCGACTGCATTGCGGTGGTGAGATCGCGCAGCGCGCCGATCATCGCGGTGACCGACGTCATCAGCTGGCCGCCCCGGAGCGCTGGGCCGCTCGGCGCCTCGGGGAGCGACAGATCGCCTCCGGTCACCCGGGCCGCGACCGCTTCCGCCGCCAGCAACGGCGCGACGATCTGGCGCCGGAGCCACCCGACGACTGCCAGCTCCACGCCCAGCCCGAGCACCAGGAAGGCCCCGGTGGCCCAGAGCGCGGCGCTGACTGGCGGAGTGCCGGCGGGCACCCGCGCGACGATGTACCAGGTGAGGATCGCGACGCCGGCACCGAGGCTCAGCACCGCAAGCGCGCCGATTCGGTGCAAGGCGCGGGTCAGGCGAAGACGATCAGCGGGCATGAATCTGGGCGGGCATATGTCCCCAAGTTGTTCTGTTATCGACGCTTAATTGATGGTCATCGGCGGTCGGCAATACCGATCGCGGGCGACGCGTTCTCCAGACTATCAAGGAGGGTGCCACGGGGCGCGCCACGCCGCTCCCGGCCCGCTCGCGTGGCAACAGGCGCGTGCCGCGTCTAGATTTAGCGCCTCGTGCGGTGATGGTTTACCGCAGCGATTCTGACCGACCCGGCAGCGAGGTGACGTGAGCGACGAGATGTATCAGCCCGACGTAGTCGAGGCGAAATGGCAGGCCCGCTGGGCCGAGCGCGGGACCAACGAGCCCGACCTCGACGGTGCCGCCCGGCCGTTCTACAACCTCATGATGTTTCCGTATCCGTCGGCCGAGGGGCTCCACGTCGGGAACATGTTCGCGTTCACCGGCAGCGACGTGTACGGGCGCTTCCAGCGGCTTCGGGGCCACCAGGTCTTCGAGCCGATCGGGTTCGACGCGTTCGGGATCCACAGCGAAAATTTCGCGATCAAGGTCGGCAGCCATCCGGCCCGGCTCATTCCCGCGAACATCGCCAATTTCCGTCGGCAGCTGCAGCGGATGGGCGGGATGTTCGACTGGCGTCACGAGCTGTCCACCACCGATCCGGCGTACTACAAGTGGACCCAGTGGCTCTTCCTCAAGCTGCTCGAGGCAGGCAAGGCGTACAAGAAGTACGCTGCTGTCAACTGGTGCCCCGAGTGCAAGACGGTGCTCGCCAACGAGCAGGTGATCAACGGATTCTGTGAGCGCCATCCGGAGACCCGGGTGGAGCAGCGCACCCTGGAGCAGTGGTTCTTCCGGATCAGCGACTACGCGGACCGCCTGCTGGCCGATCTCGACGACCCGGGCCGGATGGACTGGTCGGAGACCACGGTCACCGCCCAGCGCAACTGGATCGGCCGGTCGGAGGGAGCGGAGATCGAATTCGCCCTCGATCACAACCGCGACATCACCGTGTTCACCACGCGGCCCGATACGCTCTACGGCGCAACGTTTATGGTGCTCGCCCCCGAGCATCCGCTGGTGGGCGAGATCACCACGCCGGCCCAGCACGATGCCGTGCACGCCTACCGCGCGGCGGCGGCGGCCAAGGACCTGATCTCCCGCCGGGTGGGCGAGCGCGAGAAGTCTGGGGTCTTCACGGGGGCGTTCGCCAAGAATCCCGCCAACGGGCGGATGATTCCGGTCTGGGTCGCGGACTACGTGCTGATGGAGTACGGCACCGGCGGCATCATGGCGGTGCCGGCTCACGACGAGCGCGATCTCGAGTTCGCGACCCGGTACGGGCTGCCGGTGGTGCCCGTCGTGGACGAGGGCGGCATGCTGATCGGATCCGGCGAGTTCAGCGGCATGCTGGCGGACCAGGGCCGGAGCGCCATCATCCGCTGGCTGGAATCGAGCGGCACGGGGAAGGGCGTCATCCAGTATCGCCTGCACGACTGGTGCATCTCGCGCCAGCGCTACTGGGGCCCGCCGATTCCGATCATCTACTGCGACGAGCACGGCGCGGTGCCCGTGCCCGAGGCCGATCTGCCGGTGCTTCTGCCGGACATTGAGGACTTCCGGCCGGACGACAGCGGCATCTCGCCGCTCGCCCGTCACGAGGAGTGGTACTACGTCCCGTGCCCGGTGTGCGGCACGCGTGCCCGCCGCGAGACCGACGTGTCCGACACGTTCCTCGATTCCGCGTGGTATTACCTGCGCTATCCCAGCACCGACTTCGACGACCGCGCCTTCGACGCGGAGCGCACCCGGCGCTGGTGCCCGGTCACGACCTACATCGGCGGCAACGAGCACGCGGTGCTGCATCTCCTGTATTCGCGGTTCATCGCGATGGTGCTGCACGAGCTGGGGCTGGTGACGTTCGACGAGCCGTTCGCCCGCTTCCGGGCGCACGGGCTGATCGTCAAGGACGGCGCCAAGATGTCCAAGTCGCGCGGCAACGTGGTGGTACCCGATCAGTACCTCGCGCGCTGGGGCGCCGACACCTTCCGGATGTATCTGATGTTCCTGGGTCCGTTCCAGGAAGGCGGCGACTTCCGCGACGAAGGCATGAGCGGCCCGCGACGCTTTCTCGACAAGGTGTGGGCGATGGTTGGGGACTGCGTACGGGAGGATATGTGCGGCGGCGAGGTGCGCCGCGAGCTGGTGGTGAAGTGGCACCAGACGGTCAAGCGCGCCACCGAGGCGATCGGAGCGCTGCGCTACAACTCGGCCATTGCCGCCTGCATGGAGCTGGTCAACGCGCTGCGCGAGGCGCGTTGCTGCGACCGCCAGGTGGTGCAGGACCTGATCGTCATGCTGGCGCCGTTTGCGCCGCACTTTGCAGAGGAGTGCTGGGAGCGGCTGGGACACGCGACGACGATCTTCGACGAGCTGTGGCCCGAATGGGACGAGCAGTTCGTGGTGGAGAGCCGCGTGGAGGTGGCGGTGCAGGTCAACGGCAGGACGCGTTCGACCGTGATCGTCGGGCGTGACGCCGGCGAGGACGCCGTCGTGGCCGCTGCGCTGGCCGATGCCGCCACCCAGCGCTTTGTGGCGGGCAAGGAGGTGCGCAAGCGGATCTACGTGCCCAACCGCCTGCTCAATCTGGTCGTGGGCTGACGCCGCCTAGAGCATCCGCGTCAGCCACCCGCCCATGTAGTAGCCGATCACGGCCACGCCCAGCCCCACGATGAACATGTCCAGCCCGCTGCGGAAGATGCTGCGGCCGGTGAAGAAGCTGCGGGCCGCTCCCACCCCGAAATGCGACACCATCGCCAGCGCAAACGACGTCCAGATCGCCCATCGCCCGCTGCTCAGCAGCAGCGGCGCCACCGGGATCAGCGCGCCGAACGCCGTCGCGACGCCGGTGACCCAGGCCTCACGCATCGGCGTGCTCGTGGCCTCGCCGATCTTCAACTCCTCGCGCACCTTCTCGTCCAGCGCCCGCGCCGGATCCGACATGACCTGCGTCGCCAGCAGCTCGGCCTGCGCTTCCTCCATCCCCTTGGCCTGATAGATCAGACTGAGCTCCTCGCGCTCGAGCTCGGGCATGAGGCGGATCTCCTCCCGCTCCATCGCGATTTCGTGTTCAAAGACCTCGCGCTCGCTCTTGGCGGCCAGATACCCGGATGACGCCATCGACAGCGCATCGGCCACGGCGCCGGCCAGACCCGCGACGACGACCGCGTGGGTCGCGAGACCGAGGCCGGTCTGCGCACCGATCATCCCGGCGACGAGGCCGAAGTTCGCCGTGAGCCCGTCGTTAAACCCGTAGACGACGTTCCGGAGGAACCCGCCGGCGCCCGCCTTGTGCCACGGCTCCGGCTCGCCGCCGCCCATCCGGGCCAGTGTCTCGGCGTGCTCCTTCGATTCCTTGGCCAGCCGCAATGCCGTGGGTCCGCTGACTGCGTCGGGGGCGTCGCGGTACATGTTCAGATACCCCTTGACCTCCCGGCCCTCCTCCTGGAGCAGCATCGGCAGGAGAATCCCGCTGCCGAGGCGGCGGGCCACCCAGGCGCGGCTGCGCGCGCTGAACGACGGCGTCGGCACCGCGGCGTCGTGGCCGTGTTCGGTCAGGAGCTTGCGCCACATCTCGACGTGACGTTGTTCGACATGAGACAGCTGGGAATAGAGGCGGGAGCGCTTGGGGTCGGGTTCGGCCTTGGCCAGCTCGCCATAGAGGTAGGCGGCGTCCGCCTCATCGGCGAGGTGGTGTCGCCAGATCGCGATGTCCGGGGACGATGGGGTCATGCCGGTAATAAGGCCGGTCCACCCGGGCGGCGGAAGGGCGGGGGGGTGCGACGATCTGGCCCCCACCCGCATCTTTACCGGTACCATGACCCTCTCGCGGACCCTGCCCATGGATGCGTACTTCGCGGCCAACGCCGAGTCGGTGCTCGCCGGGGCCAGGCGGGGCGACCCGGCGGCGCTGGAGCAGTTGTTCCGGGCCTACGAGAGCCCGGTCTACGGCCTGGCCCGGCGCATCTGCCGGACCGCCGAGGACGCCGAGGATGTGCTGCAGGAGACGTTCTTCGAGGTGTGCCGCAGTATCAGCAGATATCGGGGTGAGGGCAGTCTCTGGGGCTGGATCCGGACCATCGCCGCCAGCAAGGCGCTGATGCGGCTCCGGCGCAACAAGTACCGGGACACCGACCTCCTGGACGATCAGCTGGTGCCGTCCGGGCGGGAGGACACCGCGCTCCGGATGGACCTGGAGGCGGCGCTCGAGCGGCTGGGCGAGACGTCACGCGCAGTGGTCTGGCTGCACGATGTCGAGGGATATACGCACGACGAGATCGCGGAGATGATGGGCAAGACGGTGAGTTTTTCGAAGTCCCAGCTGGCCCGAGCCCACGTGCGGCTGCGGCGGTGGCTGGGGGACGAGGTGGTCGCATGAGCCACCTGACGATGGAAGCGCTGCTCGCGCTCCGGGAGACCGGTGCCGAGCCGGGGACGGCCGCTGCGCGGCGGCACGTCGATGAATGCGCGCAGTGCCGCGCGGAACTGGATCGACTGCATCAGCGGGTGGCCCGCCTCCGGGCGCTGCCCGCACTTCGGCCCTCGCGGGATCTGTGGCCCACCGTGCGGGCCCGCGACCTGGCGGAGCGCCGACGGTGGCGCGCCCGCTGGACGGGCGTGGCCGGGCTCCTGGCCGCGGCATCGATTGCGCTCGCCGTTGTGGGCGGTGGGATCGCCAATCCGGCGCCGGCGGACGCGTCGGCTCAGATCGAGGTGGCCCGGCAGCGGTCACAGCTCCTTGAGGGGGCGCTCGACGCCTACAACCCGGATGCGCGGGTCATCGACGGCCGGACCGCGCGGATGTCGCAGGCGCTGGAGGACCGGATCGCCGCGCTCGACCGTCAGCTCCAGGCCGCCGAACTGCGGTCGGCGGAGCGCCGGCCGGCCGCGCAGCAGCAGCAGATGCTTGAACTCTGGCGGGAGCGGGTTGGCCTGCTCGACGCGCTCGTGGATGTGCACGTCACTCGTGCCAGCAACGTAGGGCTGTGATGCCCGAGGAGAACCGATGATGCACCGTTGGACAATGTCGCTTGCGATGCTGGCGCTGGCCGCGCCGCTCATGGCGCAGGACCCCCCCGTCGCCGGCCGCCTGTCCCCCGGGGGCAACCGTGTCCGGCTGACCGGCCCCGGCCAGATCCTGAATGTCGTGATCGGCCGGCACGCCCGGCTCGGTCTGACCGTGGATCTGCGTTCCAGCGCCAGCGACTCGGTGGGCGCGGTGGTGCAGAGCGTGTCGCCGGGCGGACCGGCGGCAAAAGCCGGCATCCGGAGCGCGGATATCATCACGCGGCTCGACGGCCACTCGCTCACCGAGCGGGGATCGGCCAACATGAACGCCGGCGAAAATCAGTCGCCGGCGGGGCTCCGACTGATCGAGCTGGCGGCGCGGCTTGCACCCAGCGACACGATCTCGGTGGACCTCCTGCGCGGCAAGGATCGCCGGACGGTTCGGCTGGTCACGGCCGAGGATGCGGGAGAAACCTTCAGCGGGAACTTCAGTCCCGGCCAGAGCTGGACCACTCGCCTGGGCGACAGCAACACGACCTTCTTCCGAACCGCGCCGCCCGAGGAGATGATCCTGCGTCAGAATCTTGACCTCCGGCAGAATCTTGATCTCGAGCGGATGATGGTCGACCGGATGGGACCATCCGGCGCCGCGCGATACAGGGTGTTCTTCGGTTCGCCGCTGGCCGATCTCGAGTTGGCACCGCTCAACGACGATCTGGGCAGCTACTTCGGGACCGCCGACGGGGTGTTGGTGATCAACCTGCCCAGGGACTCCAAGCTCGGCCTCAAGTCGGGCGATGTGATTCTCACCGTGGATGGCCGCAAGCCCAGCGATCCGGGGCACCTCATGCGCATCCTCCAGAGCTACGACCAGGGCGAGAGCTTCAGGCTGGAGATCATGCGGAACCACAAGCGGGAAACCGTGACCGGCCGACTGGGAGACAAGCTGGAAAAGTAGCACGACGTCGGTACACGCCAATCCGGCAGCAGGCCGCGGGCGGGACCGGACCAGGTCCCGCCCGCGGCGCATCAGACCGGCCCTTGCCCGCGGGTCCGCCACGAGCTAATGTCAGCAAATGAATCGCGGCTCACCAGACCGTGACTGAACCGCGCTGGCAGCGCCGGCGCGATGCCCGTCCTGCCGAACTGCTCGATGCCGCGGCGTATTGCTTCGGGACGTCCGGCTACCGCGCGGCCCGGGTGGAGGACATCGCGGCACGGGCGGGCGTGACCGTCGGCACGATCTACCGGTACTATCCCAACAAGGACGCCCTGTTCGCCGCCGTGCTCGACGAGTGCCGGAAGCAGCTTCCCAGCGGCTGGGCCGTGGCGGAGCGTGATCCGGGGCGCCTGCTCCGCGAGACGATCGACCGCTGGTGGGCGTTCCTCGGGGACCAGGGCCAGGCGATGCTGCTCCGGGCCGCCTTGGCCAACCCGGAGACGGTGCCTGAGGCCGCGTCCGGCTATGCCGCCGAGGTGCGCAGGCGCATGGAGCAGCAGCTCGGTGGAGTGCTGCGGCTGGGCATGGCAACGAGCGCCTTCAGAACGCTCGACGTGGCAGGGGTGGCGCGGGCTTTGGCCGACGTGCTGCTGGGCGGGGGACTGACCCGTACACCCGCCGCCGGCCCGACGGAGGACAGCACCTACCTCACGGCCGTGTTCACCACGCTGATTCACGGGATCGTCAACCGCGCGCCGGTCGCGGCGCCGGATCGCCCGGCAGCGCCGGCCGGCGACAGTCCGGCAGGCGCGATTGCGCGGACAGACAGCTGGTGAGGCCGGTCGCGGTGGGCGGCGGTCGTGTGGCGCCCCTCACAGACTCCGCGCAACGCGGATGTGCATGTTGCATTCACTCGCTGGTTTCCGTTGGTTCCCGCTGGAGGTTGCCATGAACATTCTGTGGACCCTGATCATCGGTCTGGTCGTCGGTGCGATCGCCAAGTTCCTCATGCCCGGCCGCGACCCGGGCGGGATCATCGTCACCATGCTGCTCGGCGTGGCCGGCGCGTTTGTCGCCGGGTTTCTGGGCCGTTCACTGGGGTGGTACAGCGATGCCGGCTCAGGCCCCGGCATCATCGCGTCGATCATCGGCGCCATGATTCTGCTGTTCATCTATCGCCTGTTCGTCGGCCGGCGCGGAACGACCACGCCCTGACGCGGGCACGATGCGGCACAACGGGCGGTCCCGATGGGGCCGCCCGTCGTGCTGTCCGCCGCTACCGATTCCGTCTTCGTGCGCCAGCTTCACCCCCCAGCGGGACACCGCTAAGCTTGGGGGTGACGACGCGCCTTCCACTGGTCATCGCCGCGCTGCTGACCGCTCCTTCCGCCGCAGCGCAGGGACTGCCGCAGCACGAGCCCCTCAATCCCACATCAGCGTCCCGCAGCGGACTGTACGCGCAGCCGTACCGCGCGCTCGATCCGCGGGGGTGGCAGCTAGGGGTGCGCGTGAGCTACGGTAATGCCATCGAGTCGGATTCCGGGCGCGGCGTGCGCTATCTCCTCGACGCCGAAGTGCTCCGGGTCCGGCTGGCCGCGAGCCGGGACCTTTCCTCCAGCACGTTCGTCTCGCTCGACCTGGGTGTCGGCGGGGCCGACGCCGGGTTTGCCGACGGTTTCTTCGTCGCCTACCACAAGCTCATTCACTTTTCACAGCCGGAACGCGCGGCCCGCCCCAGGAACGTCTTCGGCTACGTCTTCGACCTGCCGGCCGGCCATGAGGTCGTCCGGGCGCCGGTCAGTCTGGCGCTGGGCGATACCCGCGCGACGATCGGCGTCCGGCACAGCCAGTCGCTGCAATCGGTTCTCTCGGTGACGCTGCCGACGGCCACAGGGCCGGAGGGATATGGCCGGGGCACGGTGTCGGTCAGCACGGTGCAGACCGTGCGGCTCGCCTTGTCGTCCCGGTTTCTCTACGAGGGGACATTCGGCCTGGGACTCACGCCGCGCCACGGCGCGCTGGCCGGCTTCCAGCGGACCACGTTTGCGTCGGCGTCCACCGGCATTTCGATCCGGCTATGGGGCAGCCAGTCGGTCTACGGGTACTTCTTCTATCACACGCCGTATTACCACGACACGGGACTCCGCTCGCTCGATCGGCGGGAGCTGACGGGTGATTTTGGCTGGCTGGCGCGGGGGCGTGACGGGCGGGCATGGTTCATCGGGATGAGCGAGGATCTGGCCCCCGGGGACCCGGGGATCGACCTGACGCTTAAGGTGGGGCGGACCTGGTAGCTCCGCTCACGGCGGGAAGAGGAACTCCTCCATCTGCGCGAAGAGAAATTCCTTGGCCTTCGCGTCCCGCAGGTTCAGTCCGTAGTGATTGATGAGCTGCTGCTGGAACTTGAGCCATTCGCTCCAGCAGACGTTGCAGATCCGATCGTATGCGCGCTGGCCGAGCTCGTTCTGGAATGGCCGGAAGGGCATCCGGTCCCGGGTCTCGCCGCAGCGCACGCAGGTCACCGTCGTCATGGGGGCAAGATAGGCCTCTCCCGCGGCTTTCTCCACGTCTGCCCCGCCTGTGCCGGCCAACTTCCCCAGAATGTGACGCAGGCGACGGGACGAACCGGTCCGGAGCGCTACAATGGATCAGGGTTTCAGTCGGTGGCCGATCCACTCGCCGCGCCTGAGGGCGCGAGCGCCGCTGGCGGTCCCGAAACCGCAGCCCAGGCCGAACATGACCGCGGCCGACATGGTGAGCACCGGCAGCAGCGTGAGCGGCCAGGCGACGACGAACGCGATGACGGCGGCGATGATGGGGGCGGCGGGTGATTGCACCGCATCCACGAAGCGCAGCCGGCGACGTACGAAGGTTCTGGAGACGAGGTAGCCGGCGGCGCCGGCGACGATGGTCGCTGCAAGCGCGAGGGCGCCATAGAGAGCACCAAACATTGTCTGCCTCACGGAGGATGAAGGGTCCGAACGTGCGTTACAGTACGAAACGTACCTCCGAAAGATTCAATAGCGCCAGCGGCGCGCCCGATCCCCCGGCACGAGGCGAGGAAACCCATACATGCCAAAGCATCCGACGGTGGACATTCCCGACATCGGTCCGATGGACCATGCCTGGGACCTGCTGGGAGAGTGGGAGGCCGAAATCGAGCGCCGCGAGGGCGAGGTGCCGGTGTACGGTACCGTGACGTTCAATTCGTGGACCGACGCCGAGCTGCAGTGGGATCCGATCGGGGCCGCCATCGCCGGTATCCCGGCGACGGTACCACTCGAGCGGGCGAGCGAAATCCATCTCACCGATGCAGGCGGCGGTGCGCTGCAGTGGGTGCTGTACGCGCCGAGCTGCAACTGGTCGTTGCAGGCCACGCTGTGGCCCGGATCGCTGCACCTGTTCGTCAACGATGGCGAGGACGACGAGGAGCAGCTCTACCGGGCCCGGGCCACGCGCACGTCGGAGTATTACTGGCGCAAGTATCCGCTGGAAACCGCCTGACGCGGCGTCCTACCAGCGGAGTGCCGCGCTGCCCCACATGAAGCCGGAGCCGAACGCGGTGAACACCACGAGGTCGCCGCGCGTAAGGCGCCCGGCGCGCACGCACTCGTCGAGCGCGATGGGGATCGTGGCGGCCGTCGTATTGCCGTAGCGCTGAATATTGTTGTAGACCTGGTCGTCGCGGAGCTCCAGCGACTTCTGCACCATCTCCGAGATCCGCAGGTTGGCCTGGTGCGGAATCAGCAGGGACACGTCGGCGGTCGTCGCGCCGACCGTCGCGAGGACGCTCCGGACCGACTGCGGCATGCGGACGACCGCATGCCGGAAGACATCCTTGCCATCCATCGCCAGGAAGTGTCGCTGCGCCTCGAGGTGTTCGGGCGAGATGCGCGGATGGTACATGGAGCCCGGGGTGTCCACCCACAGCTTGTCCGCGTAGCTTCCGTCCGAATGCAAATCGAATCCCAGAATTCCGCGATCCTCCGCCGTGGCGCCCAGCACGGCGGCACCAGCGCCATCGGCAAAGATGACCGCGGTATTGCGCCCACGGCTGGAGACATCCATGCCGGTGGATTGCACCTCGGCCCCTACCACCAGCACCGTCCGGTACGTGCCGGCCCGGATCCATGCGTCCGCCACGGAGAGTGCATAGACGAACCCGCTGCACTGGGTGCGGATGTCGAGTGCGGGGATGTTGCCGGCGCCGAGCGCGTGCTGCAGGTACACTCCGTTGCCGGGTGCAAAGTGGTCCGGCGTGGACGTGGCGTAGACAATGGCGTCGATGTCGGCCGGTGTGAGACCGGCCATCGCGAGGGCGCGGCGGCTCGCCGAGAGCGCGAGGTCCAGCCCGGTCTCGCCTTCCCGCACCCAGTGGCGCTGCTCGATGCCGGTACGGGCCCGGATCCACTCGTCGCTCGTGTCCATGAGCGTGCTCAGGTCGTCGTTGGTAACGACCCGGTCCGGCACAGCCATTCCGGTCCCGAGAAATTCCGTGCGCAGCATCGTTATCCGGGTTCAGCCGTGAATGGAGTCGTTGGCGGAACGGTATCTTCGCCCCGGCGGGTGACGGCCGCAAGAGCGCGGCAGGTGATCTTTGGCTCGGCGCTGTGCCTGGCGCTGGGCGTAGCGCTGGCGGCGGATCCAGCGGCGGCGCAGACGTCCGACACGATCTTCCCCGCGCCGCACCGGCGCGTGGCGCGGACGATGGCGCCTGACTGGGGCGACGAGGCCAGACGGGACCGGGTGGGTGAGGCGGCCCGGGTGATCGATCTGCTGCAGATCGCACCAGGCGTCCGCGTCGCCGACATCGGCGCGGGGAGCGGCTACTACACGCTGCGCTTGGCTCGTGTGCTGGGCCCGGCGGCCGCGCTGGTGGCGGAGGATGTGGACGCCGGCTATCTCGCCGATCTGCGGGGACGGCTCGACCGCGAGGGATACCTTGCCGTCCGCACGGTGCTGGGCCGGCCGGACGATCCGTCGTTGCCGGCGGCGACAGTAGACCTGGCGCTGCTGGCGCACATGTATCACGAAGTGACGGCGCCGTACGCATTCCTGTATCGACTGCGGACGGTGCTGGCGGCGGGCGGCAGGGTGGTGGTGGTGGATCTGGACCGGCCAATCCGGGACCACGGCACGCCGGTGGCGCTGCTGCGCTGCGAGATGTCCGCCGCCGGTTTTCGGGAGGTGAGTCTGGACTGGCTCGTCCCGGCCGACGGCTACGTCGCGGTCTTCACGCCGACCATTCGGACGCCGGACCCGGCGACGATCGAGCCGTGCGATGAATGATGGCGACGGCGCCGCCGACACCGAGATCATGGTGGACTGCCCGTACTGCGGGGAGCCGAATGAGATTGGACTCGATCCCGGCGGCGGGACAGTGCAGGAATACGTCGAGGATTGCCATGTCTGCTGCCGCCCGTGGCGCGTGACCGTAACCTATCACGTGGACGGCTCGGCCGACGTGCTGCTGGAGCGGGAGTCCTGAGTCAGACGCCGCCGAGCCACGGATAGCCCTGGTCTTCCCAGTACCCGCCGGGCCGGTCCCGCGTGAACGTGAGCGCGGTGACGTACTTGGTGAGCTTGTACCCCAGCTTGACCGGTGAATACAGACGCAGCGGGGCGCCGTGCTCCGGCGTGAGCGGTCGGTCGTTGAAGGCGTACGCCAGGATCGTCTGCGGGTGCATGACGCTGGTCAGGTCCCAGCCGTTGTAGTACGGCACGCCGGCGCTGGTTCGGTCAAACGAGTCGATGCGCAGATAGCGCGCGTCGGCGGTGGGCTGCGCCAGCCGGGCGATTGCGCTGACGGGCACGCCGGTCCAGGTAGCGACCGTTGTCCAGCCCTCGACGCAATGATGGGTGACGGTGTAGCTGGTCCGCGGAAGCGCCTGGAGCATCGGGAGCGTCAGGCGCATCGGCGTCCGCACCTGGCCCCCCACGGTCAGCGCCCATTCGGCCGGGTCGGTGAGCAGCGGCGTGCGCTCGGCCACGTGATAGTTGGGCATCGTGGCGCTGCGGGCGGAATGCGGCAGGTCCGGCGCGAGCCGGTGCGAACCCAGCCAGACGTGCTCGCCTGCCCAGTCGTTGACGCGGCTGATGGCCGCCAGTCCGGGGCGGATCAGCGGGCCGCCGTCCCAGCCGCAACCCGTCAGCACGGCCGCGGCGCCGGTGATCAGGCCGCGGCGCAGGAAGTCACGGCGGCTCGGCGGCGCGTCGGGGCTGTCGGCGGGATCGGTGTCGCGTTCAGGCGCCATGGCTCGGAAATCTCCCCCGGTACCAGCCGGTGATCATGCCGCGAAGCGACGCCGGGTCAACGACGACAACCAGGATCACGTGCACCAGGGTGAAGGCCACGAAGAGCCAGACGGCGACGAAGTGCCAGTACCGCGCCAGCTCGTAGCCGCCGAACAGCGTCACCAGCCCCGGCAGCTGCACCGGCTTGTACACCGCAAAGCCGGTCAGCACGCTCAGCACGCCCAGCGCCAGGATAAACGTGTACGCGCCCTTCTGCAGCGCGTTGTGCTTGCCCTGCGCCGGGTGATCGCGGCGGAGGTGCAGATAGTACCGCTGCATCTGCACGGCCGGGCCGATGTCGCGGGGCCGGAACACGAGGGTTCGCCACTCGGCCGACGCCAGCATGTAACCCAGGTACAGGAGCCCGCTGCCGACGAAGACCCAGGCCAGCGCAAAATGCCAGTTGAGTCCGCCCGCCAGCCAGCCGCCGAGCCGGGACCACCGTGGAAACGTGGTCATGTCGAACGGATTGGGTACGCCGTAGACGTTGCCCTTCTGCCCAAAATGGGGAAACGCCTCGTAGATCTGAAGGCCGCTGGCGATGAGGCCGGTCAGCGCGATCGCGTTGACCCAGTGGGTCAGGCGCACGATCCAGTGATGCCGGTGGACACCCCGCGGGGACGACTCGGCTACGGGCGCCAGCGTATCGGGTGGGCCGGCATCGGCGGATGTGGCTTCGGCCGGCGGCGTCACCGCCCGGGGCATCGCCGACGGCGCCATCGCTGCCTGCGGGTCGAGCGGCACGTCAGCCGGTGTGTCGCGGGCCGACTCCATCAACACCTCCGCGCTGCGGGTTGGGGAATCAGCAACGCTACCGCCCGGACCGCCGTCGCGCCAGCAGGGCCGGCCTCAGCGCTTCCGGGTGTAGAGAAAGTCGTACTCCGGCGTCCAGGTCGTTCCGCCGTCGGTCGACTTTTCGGCAAACTGGCGGACATGATCGGGATCCAGGTTGAAGAACGCCAGGCGGCGCAGCAACGTCGATCCGTCCGGCTGGCGCGACTCCGCATGGCGATACTGGAGCCGGCCATCGATGTAGACGCCCTGCGTGTAGAAGACGGAGCCCTGCATTCGATCGGCCACCCAGTACTGCTGCCACTCGTCGCGACTCGCGTCGTACACGTTGAAGCTCTTGCCGGTGTCGCCGTAGCGGCCGGACCAGTTTTCCAGCACGACGCAGGAGCCGAGGATGAGCTGCACGCTGCTGGTGCCGACCTGCGTGCTGCCGCGGGACACGGTCCAGTCGCCGACCCAGAAGTCGAGCTGGCGCGCCTTGGGCTCGGCGGCGCAGGGCGTGGCGTTGCGCTGCACGTGATCCACCACCGCCACGAAGGCCGGATCGGCGCGCAGCGCCACAAAATCGCTGTCGTTCCGGATGAGCTGGACCAGGGTGAAGCCGTTCTGGGCGACGGTATCGAGCAGCGCGATCGCGCCAGCGCCATCTCCCAGGCGTGCCAGGGATGCGGCCGCATTGTACATGGCGAACGGCACCTTGTAGGTCGAGGCCCGGTGGAAGGACGCCGCCGCCTCCCGGAACTGCCCCGCGGCGTACTGAACTGAGCCAAGCTTCATCCAGGTGCCGCCGTCGTCGGGGGCTCGCTTGAGCGCCTGCTGATACAGGGCGGCCGCGCGGCCCACATCCCGGGCGGCGGCGGCGCTGTCGGCCCGCGCGATGAGCGGGTCGGCGCGGATCTGCGCCACGACCGGCGTGCGGGAAACCAGCAGGGCAAGACACGCGATCGCGGTGAGTATGGCGGCTCGAGGCACGGGGCGCTCCGGCAAAATTGACGGCGAGGTTGGCGGCGGGACCTCATATCAGGACGCCGCCGAATGGCGGCCGGTTTCAGGTGGGGGCCCGATTCGTCGCGCCTCGGTTATTATGCATGCCGAAACCGCGTGGTGGAGAGAGAATTGATGACGGTGCAGGGCCCTCCGACAGACTCAGATCCCGAAATCGCCCGGCAGCGCGCCAAGCAGACCATCTGGCGCGTCATCCGGCAGCTGTGGCGCCGCGCGCGCCGCGCACCGCACCGCGCCATCGAAGTGGTGGGGGAGCCGGTGGACGCGGCGCGCGGAGCGTGGTACACCCTGGTGGATGCGTTCAACTTGCTGGGCTTCAGCGAGAACAGCATCCTGCTGGGATTCAGCGTGGCCGTCGGTATTGGCGGCGCGCTTGGCGTCGTGGGGTTCTACAAGGCGATCGACGCGGCGTTCTACCTGTTCTACCGGTGGCCCGGGACGATCTTCCCCCGCGGCGCGTTCCTCGCCTATCGTCCGCTGCTCACCGGCGCGGGGCTGGCGGCGGCCTGGTTCGTGATGCGGCGCTTTGGGCGCGGTCACGAAGGGATGAACGTGCCGGACGTGCAGGCCGCGGTCGCCCGGCGCGGCGGCGACGTCCCCGCCCGACCCGCACTCGCCCGCACCGCGGCCAGCGCCATCACGATCGGCAGTGGCGGATCGGCCGGCAGCGAAGGCCCGGTCGCCGTCCTCGGCTCCGCCATCGGCTCGTTCCTGGGGCGTGTTTTCCGGTTCGGCCCCGACCGGATCACGGTGCTCGTCGGAGCCGGCGCGGCGGCCGGCATCTCGGCGGCGTTCAACGCGCCGCTGGCGGGCGCCTTCTTTGCCATCGAGGAGATCCTGGGATCGTTCTCGGCCGCCGCCTTTCCGGCGGTCGTGGTCAGCAGCGTCGTTGCGGCGGTGGTGTCACGCGCGTTCTTCGGCAATCACCCTGCATTCCCGATTCCACACGAGTACGGCTACACGCTGGTGCGCGAAGTCATCCTGATCTATCCGCTCCTCGGGGTCGTGGCCGGGCTCGTCTCGGCGTGCTTCGTATGGGCCTACTTCCACACCGACAGCTGGGCCAGGCGGAGCCGACTGCCCGGTGCGCTGCTCCCCGCGCTCGGCGGCCTGCTTGTGGGCGGCCTGGTCTATCTCTCGCACGGGCTGCTGGTCGGCTACGGGCACCTCGCGGTGCACCTCGAGGTGTTCGGCCGGATGGCGTGGTACTCGCTCGCCCTGCTCGCGATCGGCAAGATCGTGGCGACGTCGCTGACGCTCAACACCGGTGGATCGGGCGGGGTCTTCACGCCCTCGCTCTACATCGGTGCGGCCACCGGCGGCGCGTTCGGCGTGGCGATGGCGGGACTCTTTCCGGGGATGCACCTCCATCCGGAGGCGTACGCGCTGGTGGGCATGGGCGCGCTGATCGCGGGCGCCACGGACGCCCCCATCACCGGCATCCTGATCGTCTTCGAGATGACCAACGACTACGCCATCGTGCTGCCGCTCATGCTTACGACGGTCATCTCCCACCACATCGCCCGCCGGCTGGAGCCGGATTCCCTCTACAGCGGCTGGCTGCGCCGTCGCGGCGAGCGGCTCGAGCATGGTACCGACCGCGATGTGCTCCTGGGACTCCGCGTCTCCGATGCGTTCGATCCCAAGCCACTGGTCTTCCTCGCCGACGCGCCGCTGCCGCTGATGCTGGAGCGGCTGGGCCACGGCGGCCAGACGACCTACCCGGTGGTGAATGCGGGGGGAATTCTGCTGGGGGTGGTGACCGTGGCGCACCTGGGGCGGGTTGCGCGGGACCACGAGCCGGCGGCCATGCTCTGCGCCGCCGATCTGGTCACTCAGACCGAGGCGGTAACGCTGGCCGATACGCTGCTGGAGACGATCCGCCGCCTGGGCGTCCGCGGCTCGACCGCCGTGCCGGTCATCGAGCCGGGCACGCGCCGGCTGCTCGGACTGATCACCCGCACCCACATTCTCGCGGCGTACGAGCGGACGCTGACAGGGGTGTCTGCGCTCGGCATGACCGACACCGGACCCCGGGAGCGCGATGACCTGACCGCCGAGGTGGCGGCGCGCTGAACACCGCCGATCGGCGCCTGCCGCCGCTCAGGATGGCACCCCAGCGCGCGGACGCTCATGCGCGTCAGGTCGGGCGCGTGAAATCCCTCGACGCGCCGTCCGCCTGCCGTGAGCGTGGGCGCCGCCGCCAGCCCGGCAACGTCGGCACCGACGATGATGGTGTCCGCGGTGGGCGTCGGCATCAGCTCCGGAACAGATAGGCCAGCTTGACGAAGAACCCATCGGCGGCGCGCACCAGACTGCTCACGCCGGTCGCGCTGGGTCCCAGGAGCGTGGTACCGTAGCCCAGGAACGCCACGGTGCCCGGGGTCGGCTCGTACGATGTCAGCAGGTCGAGGCGAAACCGCCCCGACTCCGAGCCCGGCTGGACCACGCCGTTTACGAGCAATGGCACACCGCTGACGCCGTCGCGCAGGGCGGCCCGTCGCTCGGACTGGTATTCGCCGATGGCGCGAAAAAACAACGCCCGGCTGGGCTGATACTCCAGCCGGAGCCGGGGGATCAGCGTCCGTGCGAATTCGCTGCCGTCCCGGCGCCGCGTGATGCGCGAAAGCGTGGTCGAGAGTCCCGCGCGGACCGAGGCCGCCGGCCGCAACTCGAGGTTGGCGGTGACCCGGGTCTCGCGTCCCTCGGACGCTTCGGGAAAGATCGCGACTTCGGACCGCTGCAGGCGAAGGTCGGCGTTGAAGCTCCGGAACGTGGGGGTGGCGAGCCGGACGCTGGTGGTGAACGCGTTGTCGAGGCGGGCGGGCGGCTGGTACGGCGTGATGCTGTCACCCACGGTCACGCCGGCATAGGCGGACGCGTTGTAGGTCACGAACGTGCGGCGGATGCTGGCATCAAGCGCCCAACCGCCGCGAAAACGCGTCATCGTGTTGAACGCATCATCGCCCTCGATCGGCGCGCGGGAGCCGAAGTCCTGATAGCGCCAGATCCGGGTGGGGCCAGCAAAGATCGTGAAGTTCTCCACCAGCGTTCCGCGCGCGCCGTAGAACGTCAGGCGGTTGAGGGCATGGGCGGAGACCATGTCGTTGCGCGGAACAAAGCCGGACCGGGTCTCGAACTCGGAGCCGATCGCGTTGAGCTGATAGTTGAAGCCCCAGCCGCGCCCGGTCCGGTCGAACTCGGCTTCCCAGATCGGCGCCTTTCTGGTGCCGGCCGTGTCGCGGGTCCAGGACCCGCCGAGCTGTGCCTGGACAAAGTACAGCCGGGCAAACACGATCCGGGCGTCGCCGGCGAGCACGCGATTATAGTCGCTGCCGGCGATCCGGTCGGTGTACGTCAGGCCGGTGGCCGAGGAGCGGCTCAGGTCGCGCCGCACGCGCACGATGTTGAACAATGCATTGTCGGGCGAGGCATCGTCCAATGCGCCCAGGTAGGCGATGTTATAGCGCCCGAACTTCCCGGTGAACTTGGCGCCGCCGATCGGATCGGCGATCTGGCGGGTGTACACCAGCTGATTGGGCGTGGAGAACAGCTCGATCCCCTCGAGGAAGAACGGTCGCCGTTCCGGCAGGAACAGCGCAAAGCGCTCGTTGACCGTCACCAGCCCCGCATCCGACTCGACCTGGCTGAAGTCGGGGTTGATGGTGGCGTCCAGCGCCATGTTGGTGAAGCCCAGCTTGAGATTGGCGCCGGCGCTGGGGTTGATCGCGTCGCGCTCGAAGCGGCCCGAGACGTCGTTCGGCCCGCCATTGGCCGTCGCGGTGACGAAGGGCTGGACTTCGGTCACCACGCCGCGGTGCAGGTCATGCAGTCCCGTGATCGTGCCGCTCTGCGTGAGGAAGCTCGCGTTGGCGCGCCGCGCGTCGGTCCAGGTGTCCTCGTAGCCCGTGCGCTTGATGTCGCGCACGATGTTGAGGCCCCAGCGCTGCGCGCCGCTGCCGGGGAAGCGCAGGCTTTTGAAGGGGATGCGGACTTCCACCACATACCCCGAATCGGTGAGCTGGCCGCGGGATTGGTAGATGAAGTCCGGGTTCCGGTCCACGTTGCCGCCGCCCAGGTTCCCGGCCGCGGTGCCGGCCCCCTCGCTCCGGACGCCGTCATCCTGCACGCCCAGCGGATTGACGCCAAAGAAGAACGCCCGCCGCCGGTCGTTGAATGTGTCCAGGTAGATCGTGACGTTGTCGTCGTTGCCGATGTGGTCCCGGTCGGCCACGGTGGCCCGGATGGAGCCGGGATTGCGATCGTGCGCCACGATGCCGAAGAAGATGGCGGTGGGGCTGTACCACACCAGGACGTCGGTCCGTTCCTCGGCCGGGCGGCCGTCGACCGGCTGGTACTGGGAGAAGCCACCCAGCCGGGTGGCGGCGGTCCAGACCGGTTCCGACAGCCGGCCGTCGACGGCGATTTCGGCTTCGATACGGGGGATCGAGACCTCAGGCGCGCCGCGGCCCTCGACAACGGGTGCGGCGGCCTGGATCTGCAGCAACAACAGGGGAAGCAGGCTCATGGGCGTCGAAGATAACGCCCATCTGCGCTATTCGTAGCGCAGCGCCACGATGGGATCGAGACTCGCCGCCCGCCGCGCCGGCCAGATGCCGAAGAACAGCCCGATGATGGCGCTGAAGGCAAAGGCCACCACGATCGACGTCGGCGAAATGAGCACGTTCCACTGGGCCAGCCGGGAGAGCAGGACGGCCGCACCCACTCCCAGCAGGATGCCGATCGCGCCGCCGGTCAGGCAGAGCACCAGCGCTTCAATCAGGAACTGGAGCATGATGTTCAGCCGGGTGGCACCCAGCGCCTTCCGCACGCCGATCTCCCGGGTGCGCTCGGTGACGGACACCAGCATGATGTTCATGATGCCGATGCCGCCCACGATGAGGCTGACGGCTGCGATGCTGGCGAGCAGTGACGTGAAGACCTGGGTGGCCTGCTGCTGCGTCGCCAGGAAGTCCTGCTGGTTGCGGACCTGAAAGTCGTCGTCGGCACCGGGGCGGATCTTGTGCTCGCGCCGCAGGACCCGCTCCATGTCCACCATGCCCGACTCGAGCGGCACGTTGTCGGCCACCTGCACCGACAGCGACCGGATCCGCTTGGTCCCGTAGATGCGGAACTGCGCCGTCTGGATCGGGATGATGATCTGCTCGTCGGGATTGGAGAAGCCGGACGCGCCCTTGGAGCTGAGCACGCCGATGATCTCGAACGGCACGCCGCGGATGAGCATCGTCTGGTGGATCATCGCGGCCGGATTGCCGCCCAGCATCTCCGGGATCGCCGCGCCAAGCACGGCGTAGCGCTGCCGCGCCTGGTCGTCGCCGTCGCTGAACATGCGGCCGTACGGTACCGTGTAGTTGTGCATCGGCACATAGCCGGCGGTGGTGCCCAGCACGGTGGTGTTGATGTTCTGGCCGCCGAACTGCACCTGCTGGTTGCCCTGCAGCTCCGGCACCACCGCCTTGATGAGCCTGGCGTCACGCCGGAGCGCCTCGTAGTCGTCCGTGGTCAGCTGGGTCTTGTCGCTGAATCCGATGCCGCCGCGAAAGCCCTGGCCCGCATAGACGGTCAGGATGTTGGCGCCCAGTGCCGCGATGCGGTCCTCGATGGATTTCTGCGCGCCGGACCCCAGCGCCACCATCGTGATCACGGCGCCGACGCCGATGATGATGCCGAGCATGGTCAGCCCGGCCCGGAGCTTGTTGGCCCGGATGGACTGGAACGCGACGGCGACGGTTTCTCCCACCAGCATGGACTACCTCCCTCCGCCGCTCGGGCGGGCGGTCGGCGTGGTCGGCGTCTGCTGCTTCATGCCGGGGACGCCGCCGCCACCGGTCACGCGGTTGATCCGCTCCTTCATGTCCTGCTGCGCCTGGATCATGCCCGCGCTGGGCAGCATGAGGACCGAATCGCCTTCCTGCAGCCCGCTGACCACTTCACTGTAGTCGAGGTCGGTGAGCCCGGTCCGAATGTTGACCGGCAGGATCTGGCCCGCGCGCTTGATGAACACGACGTAGGCGCCGCCGAAGTCCGCGGCGTTGTTGCGCCGGTTGCCACCCACCCGTCCGTTGCCGCCCCGTCCGCCGCCCATCGACTGGAACACCTTCCGGAGCAGTGCCGTCTCCTCGGCGGTGGGCTGCTGGCCGCTGATGCGCTTCTGCATGATGGCCTGGACCTGTGCCGCAGTGACGCCAGGCGGCAGTGCAACGGTGGCGCCGTTGGGCAGGGTCATCGTATTGCCGCCCGCCTTGGCCGCGGAGTCCCTGGGTGTGGTGGCGCCCATGGACACGCGGCTCGCCGAATCGTTCTGCGGAGCGGCCGAGGGCGGCGGCGGCGCGGGCTGCGCCGCGAGCTGCTTCTGCACGTCCTCGGGCGAGAGCCCGAGGACCTGTGCGGCTGATCCCACGTCCTTGGTGGTGCGGAGCGCCGCGTTGGGCACCGCCAGCACGCTGTCACGCTCGCCGATGTGAATCTGAACTTCGGTGTTCATGCCGGGCCGCAGCAGTCCCGACTGATTGTTGATCCGCACGCGGACCGGGAACATCGTGACGTTCTGGGTCACCACCGCCTGCGGCTCGATTTTGAGGACGGTGCCCTCGAACGGGCGGTTGGGATAGGCGTCCACCGTCACCGTCGCGGGCATGCCCGGCTTGATCTTGCCGATGTCGGTCTCGTCCACCTGGGCCAGCACCTGTACCAGGCTGAGGTTGGCCATCTTGAGGAGCGTGGTGCCGCCGCTCACGTTGCCCGTGGCCGATGCGATGAGCTGGCCGCGTTCGACGTCCTTCTCGATGATCGTGCCGCTGGTCGGCGCGCGCACGTTGGCGTCCGCCAGCTGGATCTTGGCGTTCTCCACGGAGACCGTGCTGCGGATGACGCCAGCCTGCGCGTTGGCGTAGTCCAGCACCGCCTGCTCGTGCTCCTGCTGCGTGATCGCCTGCGACTTGTAGAGCTCGTCCGACCGCTTCTTCTGGGCGGTGGCGTTGGCCAGGGTGGCACGCGCCACCGTGAGGTCCGCCTGCGCCTGATCCAGGTTGTTGCGGGGGATGCGGGGGTCGATCTTGACCAGCAGATCGCCCTGCTTCACCTCCTGGCCGGTCTCGGCCAGCATCTGGAGCACTTCGCCCGAGGCTTTCGACTTCACCTCGACAGTGGTATCGGGCTGGATCGCGCCGGCGGCCTGCGCGGAGACGATGATGTCGCGGCGCTCGACCGGGACCGCCTGATATGCCAGCGGAGGTGGCGCCTTCTTGCAGGCCCCGGCGGCCGCGACGAGGGCGAGAATGGCGACCGCACGTGAACGCATCATCTGGTCTGTCTCTCCGTGAAAAAGTCCCGCTCCACGCGGCCGTCCTTCAGGTGAAATTGCCGGAGCGCGTGCTCGGCGATGTCCGCCTCGTGCGTGACAAGCAAGATGGTCTGGCCCTCGCCGTACAACGCCTCGAACAACGCCATGATTTCGGTGCTGGTGGTGCTGTCCAGGTTGCCCGTGGGCTCGTCGGCCAGCAGGATGCTGGGCTGGTTGACCAGCGCCCGGGCGATCGCAACGCGCTGGCGCTGTCCGCCGGAGAGCTCGTTGGGGCGGTGGGTCATGCGGTCTCCCAGGCCGACGCGCGTCAGCGCCTCGCTCGCCATGTCCTTCCGCTCTCGCGAGCCGATCCCCGCGTACACCAGCGGCAGCTCCACGTTGTGCAGCGCCGACGCGCGCGGCAGCAGGTTGAACGTCTGGAAGACGAAACCGATCTCCTTGTTGCGGATCCGGGCGAGCTCGTCGTCACCCAGCTCCGAGACCCGGAAGCCGTTGAGCCAGTATTCGCCGGCGGTGGGGCTGTCGAGGCACCCGATCATGTTCATCAGGGTGCTCTTACCCGAACCGGACGGGCCCATGATGGCCACGTACTCGTTCTTGCGGATTGTCAGGTCGACGCCGCGCAGCGCCCGGACCACCTCGCCGCCCATGTCGTATTCGCGCTGCAGGTTCCGCGTGACGATGATCGCGTCGCGCGGCACGTCGGACGGCAGCATCGCCATCCGCTCATCGGTGTTGTGGATGGCGGTCATAGGTTCCGTCCGAGAAGGGCTTCGATCTGCGCCTTGGCGCGCAGATAGTTGAACCGGGCGGACAGCGCATCCACCTCCGCCTGGCTCAGCGCTTCCTGCGACGTGAGCACGTCGACGATGGTCGCCGCCCCCAGCCGGTAGCGCTCCTGCACCACGCGGAGGTCTTCTTCCGCCGCGACGACACTGGTCTGCGCGATGCCGATCCCGGCATGCGCCGCTTCCAGCGATGCGATCTGGCCGGTCAGTGTCGTCTCGACCGAGCGGCCGAGGTCCGCGGCGTTGGCCGCCGCGATGTCGACGTTGGCCTGCTGCGTCGCGATCTGCTGCTCGCGGCTGAACCGGTTGAACAGATTCCAGCTGAGCTGGAGACTGACCTGTCGCTGGTTGTACAGATGGTACGACGTGCCGCTGTTGCCGCTCCAGCCGGTGTTCCCGTTGAGCGAGAGCGTGGGCCAGTATCCGGAGCGCGCCGATCGGAGCGCCGCGTCGGCCGAGCGGGCGCTGGCGAGCGCCGCCTGCACCGACGGCGAGCGCTGCACCGCCTCCGCACGGAGCGCCGCGCTGTCCGCCGCCGGCACCACCCGATAGAAGGCCGAGTCGTCCTCCGCCTGCACCCGGCCGGTGACGCCGATCGTGCGTGCCAGCGTCGCTTCCGTCGTCGCGAGCTGCGACTGTGCCTGAAGCAGCTGGAGCTGCGCCGTGCCGAGCGTCACGCGCGAACGCAGCGAATCGGAGCGCGTCGCCGAGCCGGCGCTGAGCTTGCTGATCGAGATCTTGAGTTGCTCCTCCGCGCGGCGCACGCTCGCCTGGCGCACCGCCAGCAGCTGCCGGGAGGCAAGTGCGTCGAAGAAGGCGTTGGTCGTGGTCAGCCGCTGCTGGTAGCGCGCGTCGACGAGCGACGCGTTGGCGGCGTCGGTCGTGGCCCGTGCCGCGCCGATGTCCGCGCCCCGGCGAAACCCGGTGAACAGATCGACGCTGGCACTGAGGTTGGTGCTCAGGCTGCTGCTGCTGGTGCCGCCGGGCACCACCTCATTGGTGATGGGGTTGAGGCGCGCCGGCCCCGACGCGTGGAAGTTGCTCCCCGACGATGAGAACGACAGGTTGGGCAGATAGGCCGCCTTGACTGTCCGGAGGCGCGCATTGGCGGTGGTGAGGTTGGCCTCCGCCTGAATCACGCGGGGCTGCGAGCTCTCCGCCAGCTTGATCGCTTCATCGAGCGATACCTGCCGGGCCTGTGCGGCCAGCGGCCCCGCGGCGGCGAGGAAGAGCATGGTCATCAGGACGTCAGCGCGGCGCATGGGAACCTCCCCGCGTTGCGCGCGCGGCATCGAACCGCTTGTTCATCTCGGCAAACTTTCGCTGTTGGTCTGGATTGAGCTGCGCCCGGATGTCCGAACGCACGCTGGTCTGCAAGGTTTCAAACCGCGGACCCACTTCTGCCCACAGCGAATCCATGCTCGACCGACGTCGGGTGAGGATCGCGCGGACGCTGTCCTGCTGCGTGGGTGACAGGCCCAGCGTCTTGGTGGCGTACTGAATGAATTCGTCCGGGCCGTGCCGCGGCGCCCGCCGGGGAGCGCGGCGCCCGAGCAGCATCGACGCGCCGGCACCGGCCAGCACGCCGGCGGCAAAGACCGCGATGAGCAGGACGAGCGCCCGGCCGCGAGAGGGCATCATCGATCGACCATGAGCGCGCCGATCACACTCTCGCTGCTGGGGGCCTGAGCGCCGGCCAGAACCGTCGCCGGCGCGCCGGCGGGACGGATCGCGTCCGCCAGTGTGGCGCTCGGCTCCGGATTGCCGGCCAGTGCGAGCCAGAGGCCGAGCCCCACGGCGATGGAGGCCGCGGCCGCGAGTCCGGGGCGCGCCCAGCGGGTCAGCACGTCCCAGCTGGTATCGCGTTCGGACGCGAGCATGCCGCGCACCCGCGCGACGAACGCCCCGTCGTCACCGGCATCGAGATGCTCGCGGAGCAGGCGGCCGAGGGCCGCATCCGGCTGCGCATCGAACGGGTCGTGCCCGATCATCGAACCTCCTCGAGAAACGGCGCCAGCTCCTTGCGGAGTGCGCGTCGTGCGTGGAACACATCCGAGCGAACCGTGCCTTCGGGCACACCGAGCAATGCGGCAATCTCGGCGTGCGGATACCCCTCGGCATCGAACAACGTGACGGCGACCCGCTGGCGTTCCGGCAGCGTCGCCAGCGCCGCATCGAGCCGGGCGCGCAACAGCCTGCGATCGGTTTCGTGTTCGGGGCCCGGCGTCCGGCTGGCCTGGCTGTCGGGCAGCTGCTCCGTGCGCCGCACCACCCGCCGCCGGCGCAGGTCCCGGGCGGAATTGAGCACGATGCGCAGCAGCCAGGGACGAAACGGCCGCCCAGTGTCGAACCGGTCGATGGCGCGCCAGGCCGAAAGCATGCCATCCTGCACGGCGTCGTCGGCATCGTCCCCGTCCTGCAGGAACAGCCGGGCCACCCGGCGTGCCGCCGGCGCGTGACGCTCGACCAGCCGACCGAAGGCATCCGGATTTCCGGAGGCAGCCTCGGCTGCCAGTTCGGCATCGGTCACGACGGTCATACGCGTGCCGCGCCGGGAACGTTGGGCCATCGTGGCCCGGGCCGGCCGCTCATCCGCCGGGCCGGCCCGGCTTCTCCGCCCGGCGCCGGAACGCTTCGCGGCCGGCTCCAATCGCAAACCAAACACACACGGCCGCAACGACATACGCCGAGGCGCGAGGCAGCAGCACGAACAGCGCTGCCAGCACCACCAGAAGGAAGCTCAGGGGTCCGAAGACCGACCGGCGCGCGTTGTTCGCGAGTGCCCGCAGCGCCAGCATGGCGCGCCGCCGCCCCTCCTGGGCGGTGCGCTGGTGTATCACGGGCGCATCCGGTTCCAGCCGCGTCAGTGCGCTTGGCAGCCGTTGACTGATCCGGCGAGGGCCGCGGAGCGGCCGGCGTGATACCTCCCGGCTGCGCGCGATGTCTCGCCGGAACTGGCGCTCCAGCGCCTCCGCGACGCCGGGATCCTCCACCAGCACGTCCAGCTCGTAGTTGCCCACGAGACTCGACGCATTGAGGTTGCTCGACCCGATCCGGGCCCAGCGCCCATCCACACTGATGGTTTTGGAGTGAAGCATCGGGCCGTCCCACTCGAAGATCCGGACCCCGCTGCGGAGCAGGTCGCGATAGCCAATGCGCGTGAGGTTCCGCACCAGCGGTATGTCGCTCATGCCGGGCACGAGGAGCCGGACGTCCACCCCGTCCTGCGCCGCGTCCCGCAGCGCCTGGAAGAGCCGCGGCGGCGCCACCAGATAGGCGTCGGTGATCCAGAGTCGCCGGACGCTGCCCGCCGCCAGGAGCTCGATGACCCGGTACGCGCGCTCGCGCCCGGGCTCGCCCGCGATGACCCGTACCTCGGCCGGGCCCCGCAGCGGCACCTCGGCCACCGTCTCGTCGGCCGGAAGCGTTCCACCCGCGACGTGCCATGTGACGCTGAACGCCTGGTCGAGGACGGCCGCCGCGGGCCCGTCCACCGCAATCGCCGTGTCGCGCCAGGGCTCCGCCGCCGGGGTCCGGGCGCCGGTCCATTCGGCACCGATGCACAGTCCGCCCATCACTGCCCGGCAGCCATCGGCCACGACCAGCTTCCGGTGGTTGCGCGAGAACATCGTGACCGCATCGAGCATCCGGGGCGGGCGGAAGGCACGCACCTCCACGCCGGCATCGCGCAGCTCCCGCCAGAACCGCCTCGGCGTTCCCAGTGAGCCGAGCCAGTCGTAGAGGACGCGAACCCGGATGCCAGCGCGCGCCTGCGCGATGAGGACGTTGGCGAAGCGGCGTCCCTCGGAGTCGGCCCGGATGATGTAGTTCTCGAAGTGGACCCAGCGCCGGGCCTGCGCGATGACGTCCAGCATTGCGCGGTACGCATCGGGCCCGTCCACCAGCAGGGCCACCTGGTTGCCGGGCACCGGGCGCCCTCCGGCCGCGCGGTTGATCGCGCTCTCGACCGGCTGGCCTCCCAACTCGACGACCGGCAGCGACATCAGCCGCCGAGTCCGAGCGTCCGCTCATGTGGTCGGAGTGCGGCCAGCACCAAGCCAATAAGTTCGTCCAGGGGTATGCCGAGCTCCTCGGCACCCCGGGTGACATCCTCCCGGCTGACCCCGCGCGCAAAGCCCTTGTCCTTGAGCTTCTTCCGGACGCTGGCGACCTCGAGATCCTGCAGGCTGCGCGACGGCCGAACCAGTGCGCAGGCCACGAGGAAGCCGCAGAGCTCGTCGACGCCGAAGAGCGCCTGTGCCATCGGCGTGTCGCGCGGGACGCCGGTGTACGTCGCGTGACCCAGGATGGCGCGCTGGGACTCCTCGGACAGTCCCTCGGTCGCCAGGATGCGGACCCCTTCGGCCGGGTGCTCCTCGGTGGCGGAGTGCGCGTCGTTGGGGAAGCGCTCGTAGTCGAAGTCGTGCAGCAGGCCGACGACGCCCCAGGCGTCCAGGTCGGCGCCGACGCGCGTGGCCATCGCCCGCATCGCGAGCTCGACGGCGTACATGTGCTTTCGCAGCGCATCGGATGCGGTGTATTCGTGCATCAGCGACAGGGCACGGTCGCGCGGGATCGTCACGGCAGCTCCGGATCGGGTTCGCCGTAATCTAGCGCCAAACAACAGCGGGGCGGCGCAGTGCGCCGCCCCGCTGCCGCCTCGCCGTCACCCTCCGGATCAGGGTCCGGCGAACGGGATGCTGGTTCCGTACGCGCGGTTGACCGCCGAGATGAGCGTGTCCGCGAGGACGCGATGCGCCTCAGCGGTGGGATGCACGCCGTCGAGTGAGAAGTAGGTCCCGAACAGCACATTCGCCGGCGACGTGGGCGTGGTCTTGCCGCCGCACGGTGCGCCCGGAAACGGCAGGCACGGGAAGACGGCCACCTTGGGGTACTGCCCCGCCACGGCCGGCTCCGCCTTGGCGGCGGCGAGGGTCGGGTTGGGGTCGACGTAGGGCCAGCTGTGCGCCGCCGCCTGCGCCGCAATGAAGGCGTTGTAGCCCACGACGGCGTCCCGCATCGTCTTGTACTCGAGCGGGGTCACGACCTGCGCGTCGATCGAGCAGTCGAGTGTCTGCGGCGACCCGGCGGCGGCGGCGGACAGCTTGGTCACGCCGACGGTCCACGGCACCAGGATCGAGTCGCCCTTGGCGCCGGGGACCGCCGCGCCGGGCGCGCAGTTGTTGCTCACGGTGAACGTCGGCGGAAAGCCGCCGGCCGGCACGCCCGGGCAGACGCCGGTCTTGAGGCACCAGTAGATGGTGCCGCTGGTGCTGTAGGGGATCACCGTGACGTCGGCCACGGCGAACAGCGCCGCGCTGGCCCCGGTGGCGGCGACGCTGTCGATGATCGCCTTGTAGGTGGCCTGGAACGCCGCGATCGACGTGACCAGCGCGGGGTCGCCGGGATTGGTCGAGCTCGTCAGCGCGCCCAGCACGTCGTTGTTGCCCAGCCAGACCGTGACGAAGGTCGGCTGCGCGGCCTGCATGGCGGTCACCTGGGAGCGCCCACCGAGCACCAGCGATGTCAGGATGTTGGGGCCCGACGCGGGGTCGGTGTTGGTGAGGCCGTCAATGGCGTGTGCGCCCGGCACCGCCACGTTGCTCAGGAACGGAAGCTGATTGGGGGCGCGGAGCGCGCAGCCGCCCGCCGTGGCGCCGCCGAGGCGGGCCTGGGTCGTGTTGACCGTGAACGGCGCCGGACAGCCCGGCATGTTGAGTGACGGATAAAAGTAGGGCGCGCCGGCCTGCCTGGCAAAGACTGCGGCATACGACTGCCGCTGGGTGCTGTCGTTGATCCCGGCGGATTGAAAGCCCGCCGTGATGCTGTTGCCCATCGCGACATAGTGCGCGAGCATCCCGCTGTTATTCGACAGATCTGGTGGCGCGAGCCGTTCGTCCTGCCGGCACCCCGCCATCAGCGGCAGGGCGACCAGGAGAGAGGCCGCGAGAGTCCGATACGTCATACGGTCGAGTCTCCCGGTCAGAAGGCGAAGGCGAACGTGGCGCTGATGAGATGCGCGTGGAACGTGTACAGGCCGTTGTTCACCGCGACGGTCGGCGTCGCCAGCCCGCCGTCCACCGTGCGTCCCCGGCGGTCCGCCTGCGCGATGTACTGGTATGCCACGTCCACGGTCACGTTGCGCGTGAGGTGCGTGCCGAGCCCCGCGGCGAACGACGCCCGGGCGCCTTCCGGCAGATTGGGTGTGACGGTTTCCGGCGGTGCCGCCGCGCCGTGCGTGTAGTAGCCGGCGCGCAGCGTGGTGGCGGGAGACACCATGTACTCACCGCCGAAGCGGAACCCGTACGCCTTCCGATAGTTTTCCTGCAGCACCCGCCGACCCAGCAGATCGAAGTCCAGGACCAACTGGTTGAACACGGTCCAGTTGGTGTACTGGAAGTCGCCCAGCAGCTTGGCCTTCGGCGTCACCTGCCAGGCGACGCCGAGCACGAGCTGCTCGGGGAGTCGCAGATAGGTCGAGCCGGCCTGGTTGGTCAGCGGTCCGCCGGTTCCGAACTGCGGCGCCAGCAGGCCATCCACCGGGACGGCCGGCCCGAGACCGGTCGCCGGGTTGGCCGCCACCGGGTTGTTGGGGGGCAGGATGATGCCGGTCATGATCTGCGAGATCTCGGCCGTGGCGTTATTGATCTTGACCAGCTGGCGCGAGAGATAGCGGGCGCCGAGCGTCACGCGCCGGATCGGCTCGACTTCGATACCGACGTGGTAGCCCACGCCGGAGCCGTGCCCGTGGAGGTTGACGTCGCCGAACTCCGTCCCGTACGGGATGCCCAGGTTGGCGAAGGTGATGGACGGCGGCGAGGCGATCTGCGACGAGAGCTCGAGCCGTTGCCGGAGCTGCACGCTCACCAGCGAGAAGTCGAAGCCGGCGCCAAGGCTGGCACGCCGTCCGAGCTTCACGGCCGCGGTGGGCTGGATGTAGATCGCCTGGATTTTGCTCTTGTAGCCCAGGAACCGTCCCTCAAAATTGTCCGGCCATTCCGTCGTCAGCCCGTAGGGCGCAAAGAGGCCGATGCCGAGTGCGGCCCGGCCACCGCCGATGGGGCGGACATAGTACAGATTGGGGACGGGGTACACCGCGTTCTTGAGCGCGGTCCGCTGGCCGGTCAGGTCGTTGGTGAATGCCCCGCGGGGGGCGATCAGGGTGCCGCCGACGCTGAACTGCTGGCGATCGGCGAGCGCGATCCCGGCCGGATTGAAGAAGATGCTGGAGCCGTCGGCGCACGGTGACGCGACGCCGGTGCCGGCACGTCCCATTACGCATGCACCCTGCTCATAGATACCGTACCCCTGGGCCGATGCCGCACGGGGCACCATCGCCGAGGCGGCAAGGAGGCCCAGAGCCACCCTCACAGACACCGTTCGCATAGATGCACTCCAATAAGGGACTTGCCGGAACTGCGCCCACGGGAATGGGATGTATCGGGGGGAATGGAGTCTACCGTCCGCGCATCCCTTTGTCAAAACCGGCGGGCGCGCGCTAGTTGTTCATGTCCGGGGCCGGCGTGGCGAGCGCCACCGTCAGCGGCACGCGGGTGCCGGCGCCGCCGTCCAGCGCGATCTCGAACGCATAGGCACCCGGCTTCGGCAGCGGGACGTCGAAGACGAGGACCGCCCCCGCCTCCACGTCCACCACGCCCGCCGGCGGCTCCCCGAACTGGACCGTGCCTTCACCCCCGAGGAGCTCGGTGCCGGCGTCATCGACGAACCGGATCCTCATCGTATGCACACCGATTTCGGTGCGGCGGCCGCGAACCCGAAGCACCAGGTGCGTCCGCGGGTGGACCGCCGGGAACTGCCCCACCCAGACGTGCTGGAAGATCCCCAGCACGCTCAACTTGCCCTGCTGGTCGATCAGGGCGTAATCGGCGAGAACCGCAAAATCGAGCTGGATGGTTCAGGCGACCCGAACGGACGTCACCACGTCGTTCTGGCGAATGGCGTTGACCACGTCCATGCCGTCGGTCACCTGGCCAAAGACCGTGTGCTTGCGATCGAGATGGGCCTGGGGCGAATGGCAGATGAAGAACTGGCTGCCGCCGGTGTCCTTGCCGGCGTGCGCCATCGAAAGCGTTCCGGCCACGTGCTTGTGGGTGTTGAGGTGGGTCTCGCACTTGATGTGGTAGCCGGGCCCGCCGGTGCCGACGCGCGGATTGGCGAGATCCTTCGAGAGCGGATCGCCGCCCTGGATCATGAAGTCGCTGATCACGCGGTGAAAGCGCGTGCCGTCATAGAATTCGCTGTTGGCGAGCTTCTCGAAGTTGGCCACGGTACCCGGCACTTCGGTATCGTACAGCTCGGCCACGATGGTGCCCTTGCTGGTTTCGATCGTCGCGGTCTTGGACACTGAACTCCTCGGGTCTGTATGTGAAATCCTGCGGGATGGACCGCGTCCGTCCCGTGCCAAATCTACCCCATGGCTCCCGTCGCCGAAAAGTCGGCGAGGGTCCGCTCCCATTCCTCGAGCGTTGCGGCCGGGGCGCCGCACGCCGTCCCGGCGCAGAGAAAGGCCCGCGGCGCACCGCCCGAGGCGGCGACCATGCCGGCCGCGGCGGCCGGAAGTTGACCGCCGCCGCTCCCACCGGTCACCCGCTGGACTACGCGGCGCGCCGCAAAGTGGCGCAGCGCCCGCGCGTGCATCGCCGCCGCCACCGCGCTGTCAGCGGGCCCGGTCACGACCAGGTGCGCCGGCGAATTGAGCACCCAGTCGGCCGCGATCAGGCAGGTGGCGCCGTACAGTCCCAGCTCGGCCAGACTGCCGGCGAACGACTCGGTGAGGGCCGCGGCCCGTTCGGCCCAGATGATCTGGCCCGTATGCGCGTGCAGCCGCGCCGCCACGATGCCGGCCGTACCGTTGGCCGACGGGGTCGGAGCGTCCTGCACCGGCCTGGCACGCGCGGGCAGGAGACCTTCGGCGTCACCGCTCCCGGTCGTGTCATAGAGGCCGCCGGCCTCGGCATCATGGTAATCCGCCCAGACGCGGTGCATGATGGCCAGCGACCAGTCCAGCCAGGCGGACTCACCGGTCGCCTCCCAGGCGTCAAGCGCGGCGGCCGCCGTGTGCACCTGATCGTCCAGCAGTCCCGCGACGCCGCCCGCCGTATGCGGCACGGTGTCCGGCTCCGGCGACTCGCGCCGGAGCCGGACGAGGGTGGCCAGCGCGTGAGCGCGGGCCGGCTCGTCGTCGAGCACCGCGGCCGCGCGCAGCATGGCGGCGGCCATCATCGCGTTCCACCCGGCGTAGCGGCTCCGGTCCACGAACGGCGGGGTCCGCTGGTTGCGCGCGGCCAGGAGGGCGGCGTCGGCCCGCTCGAGCGTGGCGCGCACCGCGGTCTCCGCTCGCCCCGTCCTCAGGGCGATGTCGGCCGTCGTCGTAGCGACGTACAGCACGTTCTTGGCGGGATTGTGGTGCATCTCGCCGGCCGTGCCGATGTCATAGAAATCCGCCGCGATCTCCAGCGCATCGGGGTCGAGCACCGCGGCCGCTTCCGCCCGGGTCCAGGTGAAGTAGTCGCCGTCGTCATCCAGGCCGACGTCCGCGTCCTGGCTCGTTCCATAGCCGCCGTCCGGATCCGCCAGCACGTCCCGCACCCAGCGCACGATGCCGCGCGCCGCCGCCAGATATTCCGGCGCGCCGAATGCGGTGTACGCATCGGCGTAGTTGCGCAGCAACTCCGAGTTGTCGTAGGACATCTTTTCGAAATGCGGCACGATCCACTCGCGGTCCACGCTGTAGCGGTGAAAGCCGCCACCGAGCTGATCATGTATGCCGCCGCGCGCCATGCCCTGCAACGTCCGCTCGACCGCCTCCCGCGGCGCCACCGCACGCTGGTCGTCCCAC
Source organism: Gemmatimonadales bacterium (assembly GCA_038250675.1). Lineage (GTDB taxonomy): Bacteria > Gemmatimonadota > Gemmatimonadetes > Gemmatimonadales > GWC2-71-9 > JAICUF01. The sequence goes on along the minus strand of JBBSCB010000002.1, from coordinate 156,159 downwards.
CGGTGGAGCAGAAACGTGATGGCTCCGGGATGAGGAAACTTGGGCTCGATGCCGAAGCCGCCACGCGCCGGATCGAATGCGGCCAGCATCTGTCCCTCGCCCTCCGCCAGCAGCGCCGGCGTCACCTGGCCGGGCTCCGCCGCGTCGGGTCCGTCGACCACCGCGCGCCGGATCGCCGCCGCATGCAGCGAGACCTGCTCGCGCCGGCCGTGGTAGGCATCCAGCACCCCGTTGAGCACGGTGCGGAAGCCCGGGCGACCCAGCCTCCCCTCCGGCGGGAAGTAGGTGCCGCCGTGGAACACGTCACCGTCGGGGGTCAGAAACGCCGTGAGGGGCCAGCCGCCCTGCCGCGTCAGGAGCTGGACCGCGCGCTGGTAGCGCGTGTCCACGTCGGGTCGCTCGTCGCGATCCACCTTGATGCAGACGAACCGGGCGTTCAGAAATTCGGCGAGCGCCGGGTCCTCGTACGATTCGCCGTCCATGACGTGGCACCAGTGACACCAGACCGCGCCGATGTCCAGCAGGATGGGACGATCCGCGGCGCGCGCCGCGGCAAAAGCCTCGGAGCCCCATGGGTACCAGTGGATCGGCTGGCCCGCCGCGGAGCGCAGGTACGCCGAGACGGCATGAGCGAGGCGGTTCATGGGCGGCGCCTCATACCGTGAACGCCGACGGGCAGATGTCCGCCAGCACGCAGTCAGCGCAGCGCGGCTTCCGCGCAGTACAGATCTGGCGCCCGTGGAAAATCAGCAGATGCGAGACCAGCGCCCAGTCGTCCCGCGGGATCAATCCCATGAGATCCTGCTCCACCTTGACCGGGTCGTCATGGCGCGAGAGGCCCAGGCGGCGGCTGAGCCGGCCGACATGAGTATCCACGGTGATGCCCTCGTTGATGCCGAAGGCGTTGCCGAGGATCACGTTGGCTGTCTTGCGACCGACACCCGGCAGCGCATGGAGCGCTCCCATCGTCTGCGGCACGACGCCCGCGTGGTCCGCGACGATGGCCTGTGCCATGCCGATGAGACTGCGCGCCTTGTTGCGGAAGAAGCCGGTGGGGCGGATGATCGCCTCGAGTCCGGGCTGGCGCGCGCGCGCGAGCGCGGCCGGCGTGGGATACCGGGCAAAGAGCGCCGGCGTTACCATGTTCACCCGCACGTCGGTGCATTGCGCCGACAGGATCGTGGCGCAGAGCAGCTCGAATGCGTTGCGGTGATCGAGGGCGCAGTGCGCGTCGGGATATTCGCGCCTGAGGCGGGCGAGCATCTCGGTCGCCTGGGCCCGGATGGCGGCGGCACGGACACCGCGGCGCGGCGCCGTCACGACCGCCGCGCCCGTGCAAATGCCAGGAAACCGTCAGCGCTGCGGGTGTTGAGAATGTCGCCCGGTCCGAGCCCGCCCTTGCGGGCCATGGCCACGCCGAACTCCGCGTTCGCCAGCCCGGCCAGACTGTGCGCATCGGCCCCGATCGAAATCATGACGCCGGCGGCGCGTGCTTGAGCCAGCCGCCGCCAGTCGAGGTCCAGTCGGTGAGGATCAGCGTTGACCTCGAGGGCCACGCCCGCTGCGGCCGCGCGTTCGATGACGGCGTCGATGTCGAGGGCGTACGGCTCCCGCGCGAGCAGCAGGCGGCCGGTGGGATGGCCGATGATCGTGAGCCAGGGGTTGTCCATCGCGCGGAGGATGCGCGCCGTCATTGCCGGCCCGGTCATGGCGAAGCGGCTGTGCACCGAGCCGATGACGAAATCGAGCCGGGCGAGCACCGCGTCGGGATAGTCGACCTGTCCGTCCTGCAGGATGTCGGCTTCGATGCCTTTCAGGACCCGGAAGCCGTCCAGCCGTGCGTTGAGGGCGTCGATCTCGTCCACCTGGCGCCGGAGGTGGTCGTGCGAAAGCCCGCCCGCATACGCGGCCGCCTGGCTGTGGTCGGTGATGCCGACGTACTCGTAGCCCGCCTCGCGGCACGCCACCGCGATCTGCTCCACCGTATCGGCGCCGTCGGAGTCCCGTGTGTGGCAGTGCAGCAGCCCGCGGAGGTCGCTCCGCGTGACGAGTGTCGGCAGGGCGCCGCGCGCGGCGGCGGCCACCTCGCCCCGGCCCTCGCGCAGCTCGGGGGGAACCGGTTCGAGGCCCAGCTCGCGATACAGCGTCGCCTCGTCTGGTGTCGGCACAAAGCTGCTGGCACGCCAGAGCGCTGCGCCGTGGAGACTGAAGCCGCGCGCCGTGGCGTGCTCGGTTACGTCCCGGAGATGACCCGCGCTGCCGGTGGACTGCAGCAGCACGGCCCCCGCGTTGATGGGCGTGGTCACGACGATCTGCGCCGTGCCGCCGCCGGCAAAGCGCAGCGTCACCCGGCGCTCGTCCTGGCCGGCGAACTCATGGACCCCCGGCAGGTCGTTGAGCTGGCGGAACAGTGCAGCGGGACCGACGTCGGACACGACGACCGTCACCAGCCCGCCAACCACCTCGCAGCGCCGGCGGGTCTCGCCGGCGGTGATGGCGTTCGCGACGCCGGGCAGCCGGGCCAGCGCCGTGCGCAGTGACTCCCCCTCATCGATGGCGTGATGCAGCAGCCGGTACGGGCGCGCCTGACGCAGGAACGCGATGCTCTTGAGGACATTGGCGGCGGTCTTCGGGCCGAAGCGCGGGAGCGCGGCGAGGCGGCCATCGCGCGCGGCGTCCTCGAGCTCGGGAAGCGTTTCGATCCCCATCAGCTCGTGGATGCAGCGGACCCGCGCCACGCTGAGGCCGGAACCCTCAACCATCTCCACCAGGCCGGCCGGCACCTCCTCGCGCAGCTTTTCGGCGAGCGTGGAGCGGCCCGACGTCACCAGCTCGGTCACCACGCCGAGCGTCACCGGTCCGATGCCGCGCGTGGCGGCCAGCGTACCATCCGCGAGCGACGGCCGAAGGTCATTGGTCAACGCCGCTACCGCGCGCGCGGCCGTGCGGAACGCGCGCACCCGGAAGGCATTCTCGGCCTTCAGCTCGAGCAGCGCCCCGATCTGCTCGAGTACGCTGACCACCGCGCGTCGGTCGAGGAACTCGCCCAGGCTGTGCCCGGTCACATCGCTCATCAAGCGGATCGTTCCCCGGCGAGCACGTGCGTCCGCCAGCCGAGCTCGAGCAGCTCCTCGCCGCCGGCGACGGAGGCGAGCCCCGCCGCCGCGCCGCCCTTGAGTTCGGGTCCAAAGAGGGCCGATCCGTCGGGCCGCGCGAGCGCCCCGGCGCGTGGCCCGGCCACTTCGACGACCGTGAGGCCCATGCGCTCGGACCGCAGCCCGAACGCGCTGAGCACGTGCAGCTCGGCACCGGTCCCGTCCGCGAACATGAAGCAGCCGTCGAGGGGCTCGGGCGGCGCGGCGGGAATCGCGCGGGCCCAGACGCGGCGCTCGGGGACCTGTGCGTAATAGGCCGGCGGCGGCGCGGCGCCGGGCACCGCCGCCGGTGCGGTGCCCGCATGGAGCAGCGCCGCAAGATCGGCGGGGCTCAGGACCAGCGTGGGCGTGCCGGCATCCCAGAAGAGGTACGCGTGATGGATCAGCGCCGCGAGCTGTCCGATCTCCTCACCCAGGCCGTCATCGGGTCGGAGATCATGGATCAGCTGCACGACCTGGCGCAGCAGCAGGAATCGATCGCGATCGCGCGGGTCGGCACCGCCAAGCGCGTTCCGGATGGGCGGGAATCGCTCGTCGGCGATCGGAGCAAAGACGAGGTCGAATGGCGTGGGGCGCGGCATGATCCAACTTAACGCCGCGCCGGCCCGGTCCGACTATGGGGTGCGGCGGGGACGCTCCAGCACCACGTACTGGGCGTCGTCCCTGGCGGCGGCACGCAACCAGGCGACGAGACCGTCCACGTGCGCCGGCGGCTCGCTGCCGCGGCGCCCTTCGATTCGCCGGACAATGTGGAGCTCGCGGCCATGGCCGGGTGCGTAGCCGATCTGCTGTTCCGCCCAGTCTGCCGCCGCATCCTGCTTGAGGATCTGCACCACCTGGCGATAGGTCCGCCGGCCGGTTCCGTCGGCTTCGAAGCGGGCCACGCCGTCGTCCAGGAGATAGACGAACGGCTCGTCTGGGTAGTCGTCGGCCTTCACGGCCAGCCGGTAGATCGAGTCGTTCTGCACGGACGGATCGCCGGCTGTCGAGATGACGGGCGCCTGGGCTCGCACCGGCACAGGCGTGAGCGCGACGGAGAGCAACAGCCACGGCAGCAGGCGCATTGCGGGACTCACCGGAGAAGATGTGGTGGATCGGGGGATCGACAGCCGCTGCAAGCCCGGTGCCCGCCGCGGCCTCAATCGGACGGGAGGAAGCCGTCCAGGTGTCGCGTGAATGCCTCAGGCGCCTCGACATACGGGACGTGGCCGCAGCGGGGGAGCAGATGGAACGGGGCGCGGAGGGCGGCCGCGACCACGCGCGCGTCGTCGGGTGCGATGGGATCGGCCTCACCGTGGATGACGATCGCCGGCACGTCCAGCCGCGCCAGATCGGGGCGCAGGTCGAAATCGCCGAGACTGCTCCAGACTTCCTGCTGGGTCCGGCCGGTGACGCGGAAGGGCGTAAGGTCGCGGGTCCGGGCCGGGTCGTAGAAGTAGGGAACGACGCTGAGTTCAAACAGCCGCTGGGCGTACGCGTCCGGGTCTTGCTCCCGCAGCTTGCTGGCCCGCAGCTCCGCCCGCCCGGCCTGCAGCACCGGGTTCATGTTGCGCCGGGCAAACTCGGCCTCGAAGCGGTCACGGGCCTCACGCCACGCCGGCGCCGGTGACACCAGCGCCATTCGCTCGACGCGCGCCGGGTGCTCGCGCGCGTAGAGCATCGCGAGCAGCGCGCCCCACGAATAGCCGGCAATGACCAGCCGCTCGAGACCCCATGCCGCCCGCAGCGCGTCGAGATCGGCCACCTGTTCGCGCCAGCCCACCGGCGTCTCGCGCGGCACCGGCGAGCGCCCGCCGCCGCGCTGGTCGTAATACACCAGCGTGCGCCCCGTGGCGAGCGTATCGAAGCCGGGGAGCAGATACGCCGAGTCCGCGCCCGGTCCACCGTGCAACACCACGGTCGGCGGACCGTCACCGGCACGCCGCTCGAGCAGCGTGACGCCGCGGACCTCGCGGGTCCGGGTCCGTTCATCCATGGCTCAGGATCAGCTCCTCGACGGTGTTCACGTGAATGGTCACGATGTCCACCAGCTCGCGGGCATTGCCGCCGGCAAGGGTGACGGCCACCGGAAGGCCGCGCCGGCGAGATAGGAGACGAGTTCCGGGTCGGCGGGGGTCCCATCGTGCATCGCATCGATATAGCGGGGTGTGTGCACCAGCGACACCGTCCAGCGTTCGGCGCCGCCGGCATCACGCCGCGTGTCGCGGTGCCCTCGCGGATCGCGGCGGATTTGGCCATCGGGAAGCGGTGGTCCGCCGGCAGGGGCACGGCGAACCGTGCGGGTGACCAGGCGCGCAACTACAGCAGCACCGCCAGCGCGTCCGCCACCTTCCGCACTTCAGCCTCTTCCTCCGCGGTGAACGGGTCCGGGACGTCGCTGTCCACGTCGATCTGGCCCAGGATCACCGGACCCCGGCGGATCAGCACCACGAGCTCCGAGCGGGTCCAGGTGTTGCACGCGATGTAGTTGGTGATCGCCCGCACGTCGCCCACGTTCTGGTCTTCGCCGGTCGCCACCGCGGTGCCGCAGACGCCGTGACCCACCGCGATCCGGGTGTGATCGGTCTCCCGGCCGGCTTGGGCCTCGAGCACGAGTTCGTCACCCTGCAGCATGTAGAGATAGACCGAGGTGTACGGCGCGCCCGCCGCGCGGATCCTCCCGGCGGCGGTGGCGAGCAGTTCGGTCCGGGACACTTCACGCGCAAAGGCGCCGCGCAGCGCGGCGATGACCCGGTCGCCATCCAGTGCCGGCATCGGTTCAACTCCGGGTGCCGAGGACGGCCTTCACGGTCACGGTGTCGGCACCCCGCCGCACCTGGATGTCCACCGCGTCGCCGGCCTTGTGCTCGCGGAGCGCGTCGGTCATGGCCTGCAGGTTGGGCACGTCGTGATCCCCGATCCGCGTGATGATGTCGTCGGCCTTGAGGCCCGCCGAATCCGCCGGGCTGCCGGTGCGGACGCCGGACAGACGAACGCCGCCCGGCGTGTCGGTCATGTCCGGGATGGTTCCCAGGTAGGCGCCGTAGCCGGGCGTCACGACGGTACCGGCGTGGCTGGCCACGATCGGTGCCTGATCCCTGAACGTCAGCGGCGTGCTGCGGTTGGCGAGCGCGGCCACCAGTCGGCTGCTGAAGTCTACGATCTGCGCCATGCCGTAGGCGTTGATCGCCTGCCAGTCGTCGGTGCTGCGGTGGTAGTCGCCGTGCAGATCGGTGAAGAGGTGCAGCACCGGTCGGTGTGCCGCAAAGAATGACGACTGATCGCTGGGGCCGTAGCCGTCGCCCTGTTCCTTGAGGTCGAAATGCGCGCTCGTGTTGAGCGAGTCGAGCAGGGCCGGAAACTCCGCCGCCGTCGCGGTGCCGTAGACGATCAGCCGGCGGTTCCGGAGCCGGCCCACCATGTCGAGGTTGACCATCGCGAGCGACGCGTTCAGCGGGTAGACCGGGTGCTTGACGTAGTAGGCCGAGCCGAAGAGGCCGAGCTCCTCACCGCTGAACGCGATGAAGATGACGGTGCGGGCCGGCGGATTCTGCGCCAGCACATCCGCGATGTGGATCAGCGCTGCCGTGCCGGACGCATTGTCGTCCGCGCCGTTGTGCACCTTCCCGGTGCTGTCCGGCGCGTCCAGGGCGCCGTAGCCGCCCAGTCCCAGATGGTCATAGTGCGCGCCGATGATCACGCTCTCGTTCCGGCGCGCCGGATCGCGGCCGGGCAGGATGCCGATCACGTTGCGGCCCACCTTGCCGCCCACACCCGCCGCGCGCGCGGCCGGCGCGTCCGGCGAGATCGTGAACGACTGGAACCAGCCCCCGGCCGCGGGCTGCAGCCCCGCCTCGGCAAACCGCCGCGCGATGTACGCCGCGGCGGTGTCGGCCCCGGGCGAGCCGGTCAGGCGGCCGGCCAGCCGGTCGTCGGCCAGATAGCGAACGTCGTCCAGGATGCCCGGCTCGCCGCCGGCGGGGTGCTGCGCATGCAGCGACGCGATCGGTGACAGGAGCGCGAGCCAGAAGCCCAGGGACAGCAATCGGCGCATGGTATCCCAACGTGGTGACGCCCGGAGGGCGCGCGGTGCGAGGGTTGCCGGAAGAGGCGTCGAGCCTAGATTCCAGCGGGAACTGCCCAAATATATACGCGAGTCCCACCCCGGACCCGGCTGCGGACGCCCTTGTCGCCCAGACTGCTTGCCCTCATCCCCTCCGCAGTCGCCGTCAACCTGGCCATTGGCCTCGTCGTCAATCAGCTCGGGCTGCCCCTCTATCTCGATACCATCGGAACCGTGCTCACCGCCGCCCTCGCCGGCCCGCTCGCGGGGGTGATCACCGGCGTCGTGAGCCAGACGGTGCGCTCTCTGTATGAGGGGTTCATCTGGTTCCCCTTCGCCGCCGTGCAGGTGGTCATCGCGCTCCTCGCGGCGCTGGCCGCGCGGCGCGCCGGGTTCCGCTCGCCGGCAACCTCGGCGGGCTGGGGGCTGTTCGTCGGGCTGGTGGCCGGTGCGGTCTCGGCGCTCATCTCGTATTTCGTGTTCAAGGGCGTCACCGCGACTGGAGTGACGGCGGTGACGATCCTGCTCACACACCTGGGGCTCTCCCAGGGCCAGGCCGTCACCGCCTCGAGCGTCGGGACCGACCTGCTCGACAAGATGATCGTATTCCTGCTGGTCGGAGTGACGCTGCGCGCGCTGCCGCTGCGGGTTGCCGGCCGGTTTCCGGGGGCTACCCGGGCCACGCGGCGGTGAGCGACCGGCCCCGGCTCGTTCGCCGCGCCCATCCGTTTACGCTCTTTGCCGTCACGGCCGGCGTTGCCGCCCTGGCGTTCGCATTGCCGGCACCCGCCGGTCCCATCGCGCTCTATGCTGTCGTCGTGGCGGCGGCGCTGCTCACGGGGGCGGCCGCCTCCGCACGCGATGCCACACTGGTTTGCCTGCCGCTCTGGGTGCTCCTGTTGCTGCTGCACGCCCTCCCGGGTGACGGCGCCACAGTGGCACTGCGCTCCGTCGTGCTGTCGCGGGCCGGGCTTGCCGTGGCGCTGGCGCAGGCGGCGCGGCTCGGCGCCGTAGCCACCGCCTCACTGGCGCTCTTCCGGTCCTTCGACCCTTCCCGCTTCCTGGACGCCGTCGCCGTGCGCGGCTGGTCGTTTCACGCCGCGTATCTCCTGGTTGCCACGCTCCAGGCCGCCCCCAGGTTTCGCCAGCGGGCGGCGACGATCCTCGAGGCCCAGCGCGCGCGGGGACTCCGCTACGGCGGCGGGCCGCTGCGCCGGGCCCGTGCACTCGTGCCCCTGGCACTGCCCCTCATCCTCGGGATGCTGGGCGAAGTGGACGAGCGAGCTATGGCGCTCGAGACCCGCGGGCTCGATGCGCGCGGTCCCCGGACTCCACTCGCCCCGCCGCGCGACCGTACCGCGGACCGTGTGCTTCGCTGGGGGATGCTCCTGCTTGTCGTCGCGGCCTGCGCCTGGCGTTGGCTCGCGTGACCGCTCCGTCCGGATCTCCGCTGCTGATGTCAGGCGTGTCGCTGCGCTATCCCGCTGCGACGCGCGACGCGCTCCGGGACATCACGCTCTCGGTGGAGGCGGGCGGCGTGACCTGGCTGTACGGCGCGCTGGGTGCCGGGTGCAGCTCGCTGTTGCTGGTGGCCGCCGGGCTGGCGCCGCGTCATACCGGCGGAGAGCTGAGCGGCCGCGTCTCGGTGCTGGGTGTCGATCCGGCCACAGAGCCGGGCCGGCGGGCGCTGGCCGGCCGGATCGGCTTCGTGACCGCGGACCCGGTGTCGCAGCTTTCCGGCGTCGCCGCCACCGTGTGGGAGGAAGTCGCCTTCGCGCCGGCCAACCTGGGCTGGCCCATCGAGCGGATCGGCAGCGCCGCCACCGACGCGCTCGTTCGCCTGCGCATCGCGCATCTGCGCGAGCGAGATCCGGCCACGCTCTCGGGGGGCGAGCTGCAGCGCGTCGTCATCGCGGCCATGCTGGTGCTCCAGCCCGCGCTGTGGCTGCTGGACGAACCGGCGTCGGCGCTCGACCAGGGCGGCCGGACCCGCCTGGGCCAGTTGCTTGCCGCCGAGGCGCGCCGCGGCGCCGCGGTGGTCGTGGCGAGCGAGGATGCCGACCGGATGCTCGCGGTGGCGGAGCGTCTGGTGGTGCTCGATCGCGGCGGTGTGGCGCTCGATGGCCCGCCGGCAGCGCTACTCGCGGGCGAGTCGATCCGGGAGCATGGCGCCGGCAGTACTGCGATCGCCGCGCTGGCACGGGCCGCGGCCGCGATCGTCCCGTCCGAAGCTCCGCCCGCCGCGCTGCAGCCGCCCTACCCGCTGACCGTGTCCGACGGCCTGGCCCGCTGGCAATGACGGGGGCCCCGCTCGTCCGGCTCGCCGGCCTCAGTGTCACCTATCCGGGCGCCGCGGTGCCGGCGCTCGACGCCGTCTCGCTCGATGTCTGTGCCGGCGAGGGAGTGGCGCTCCTGGGGCCCAACGGCGCCGGCAAGACCACGCTGCTCCGCGCTGCGATGGCCCTGGTCCGTCCGCGGCACGGCAGCATCGAAATCGCCGGGATCGATTCGCGCGGTCTCAGGCCGGAAGACCTGGCGAGCCGGGCCGGCTACCTGTTTCAGAATCCCGGGTCCCAGCTCTTCGAGCGCACCGTGCGGCTGGAAGTGGGATTTGGGCCCCGCCAGCTCGGATGGCCGGCGGACCGCATCGCCCGGGCGGCCGCGTCGGTCCTGGCGGAGCTGGAGCTGGACGACGTGGCCGGTGTGCATCCGTACGATCTGCCCGCACCACGCCGCCGCCTCGTCGCGCTCGCCGCAACGCTGGTCGCGGCGCCGGTCGTGTTGCTGCTCGACGAGCCCACGGCGGGTCTCGACGCCGCCTCGCGCCGGCTGGTCGAACGCGCCGTTGTGCGCCGGACCGCGGCTGGCGCCGCCGTCCTCGCCGTGACCCATGACGGCGAGTTTGCCCTGGAGGCGCTGGGGCGTGCGGTCGTGCTGGAGGCGGGCCGGGTGACGCGGGATGCGGCGATCGAGGATGTCCTGGGCTCCGGCCCAGACGTGCCGATGCGGCCGCCTCACGCGGCGATTGCACGGGCCCTGGAGCTCGACGTTCCGGCGCTCACCCGGGACGCGGTCGCGGCCGCGCTTTCGGCACGTTGCCGCCGCGGGAGGTAGCGGGTTACGTTGTTGCTGCGACGGGGCTACCGTTGCGCCTATGAATGCACCTTCCATTGTGGCGAATTTCGCCTGCGTCCTCATTCTGCTCCGCGACAAGCCCGAGGCTCGCGATGAGCAGGTCGCCGCGTTCCGACTCCTCCTTGCGAGTCTGGGCGAACGGGGGCTGGACCTCCATGTGACCAATGGGGGCGTTCGGATCAATGACTCCGACGTTCCTCCGACCGTACCCGGCGTGCTGGCGGTGCGGGATCAGCTCCTGCTGCACGGCGTCGGTGAAATCCGCAGCCCTGGCACGATGGCGCCGTCCGCGCTGCTCGAGCTGCTGCGCGCACTGGCCAGCCCCCGGGGCCGGTTCCGCTCGGTCTATGAGCTTGCCGTGCATGTCAACGGAGCCGAAGGCGAAATCACCATCGCGCCGCCCGCGCCCGAGGATGCCGACGAGGCGGGCGACTGGAGCGTCTACGAAACACTGAGCGACGCCGAACAGATCGAGCCCAGCGTCCACATCTCCGAATTCAGGAGCATCGAGACACTGGGGGACGGTCAGCTCGATCAGCTCCTGGCGCGGATCGAGCGCGACCCTGCCGATGCCGGCGTTCCGGACCGGCTCAACGAAGTGGTCGCGTTGACCGACGCCGCGGCCAGCCAGGCCAACTGGTCCGAGGTCGCGCGGGCGGCCGAGAGTCTGGTGGCGAGCGAGGAGCGGGCGGGGAACGCGTCGTTTGGGCGGGCATACGCCATCGCGCTGCGGCGGATGCTGCCGCGGTCGGTGCTGGAGCATCTGGCTCGTCTCGTCGTCGGGCCGGCGCGGGCGCGGGTGCTGCCGCTCCTGCAGCGTATGGGCGCCGATGCGACCGAAGTGCTGCTGTCGCTCCTCGCGTCCGCGTCGTCGCTCGACGAACGCCGCGCGTACTATGCCGCGCTGCGACAGATGACCGCCGGTACCGAGCTGCTCGTCAACATGTTGACGCATGACGAGTGGTTTGTCATCCGCAATGTGGCCGATCTCTGCGGTGAGCTGCGGATCGAGGCGGCCGTGCCCCGGCTGGCGCGACATCTGGTGCATGAAGACGAGCGCGTGCGGCGGGCCGTGGCCGGCGCCCTGTCCAAGATCGGCACCGGCGCGACCATCGAGCCGCTGCGGCAGGCACTTCGGGATCCGGCGCCGGCGGTCCGGCTTCAGGCGGTGCAGGGACTGGAGGGCCGGAAGAGCCGCGGGCTGGCGATGACGCTGGCGGTGCTGCTGGAGGAGGAGAACCACCCGGATATCACCCGGGAGATGCTGCTGGCCCTTGGCCGCATCGGCACCAATGAGGCGGTCCAGGCGCTGGTGCGCGCCGCCACACCGGGGCGGCGGCTGTTCAGCCGGAAGCCGGTCGCGACCCGGCTCGCCGCGGTCGACGGACTCCGCACCGCGGGCACCGGTCCGGCGGCTGCCTCGCTTCAGTCTCTCCTGAAGGACGACGACTCCGAAGTCCGCCACGCCGCGCAGAAGGCGCTCGCCCAGCTCAACAGCTGAGCCGCACCGCTCAGCGCGGCACGAAGTCCGTCGTGCCGTCCACCCGCCGCGCAAACGCCGCCAGCAGCCGCGCCGTCCGCTCCAGGTCCTCCAGCGCCACCATCTCGTTGGGACTGTGCATGTAGCGATTGGGCACCGAGACCAGTGCGGTCGCGACGCCCCGATGGGCGTTGAAGATCGATTCGGCGTCGGTGTGGGTGTCGCGTGACGCCGCCTCGATCGTGTAGGCGATGCCCTCGCGCTCGGCGGTTTCGGCCAGCAGCTCGAAGACGGCCGAATTGACCGACGCACCGCGCGAGAGCACCGGCCCGCCGCCCAGCCGATAGTCGCCGTGGCGTCGCTTGTCCATGGCCGGGTAGTCGGTGGCATGGGTCACGTCCACGACGATGGCCACCAGCGGCTCGAGATGCATCGCCAGCGGCCGCGCGCCGCCGCCGGTGGCGGAGATCTCCTCGCGCGTGGTGGCCACGGCGGTCACCGCCGCCGCTGGGCGCTCGCCTTCGCTCAGGAGCCGCAGCGCCTCCAGCACGACGAACGAGCCGATCCGGTTGTCGATGCTGCGGCTGACGATCCGTCCATTGGGGAACTCCAGCACCTGGGAGGCGAGCACACCCGCATCGCCGATCCGCACGCGGGCGGTCGCCTCGGCGCGGCTCGCGGCCCCGATGTCGATCCAGAGGTCCTCGACCTTCGAGATCTTTTCCCGCTCATCCTTGTCCATCACGTGGATGGCCTTCTTGCCGACCACGCCGGTCACGCCGCCGTCGCGTCCCAGGATCACCACCCGCTGGCCCACGAACACCTGGCTGTCCCACCCGCCGATCGGCTCGAAGCTCAGAAATCCATCGTCGTCCACATGGCTGACCATGATGCCGATCTCGTCCATGTGGCCGGCGAGCATGAGCTTCGGACGGCCGTCGGGGTGCAGCGTGGCCCAGGAATTCCCCGTGACGTCCACGTGCACTTCGTCGGCCACCCGCTCGGCTTCAGCGCGCCAGACCCGCGCGGGGGCCGCCTCGAAGGCGGATGGTCCCGGCGTATCGAGCAGCCGTTTGAGAAAGGTCAGCGATTCCGCCCGCATCATTTGGCTCCCTTGGCCCGGCGCGCCAGCCGCGCGCGGAAGCCTTCCATCATGCCCCGGCCCACGGCGGTCTCCAAGGCTACCCACTCGGTGTGCTGAAACATGCGGGGCGAATGCGCTTCACGTATCGCCGCGAGGAACGGCTCGACGCGACAGAAGAGGAACAGCCCTTCGCCGCTGTTCTCGACCAGATAGTCGGCGTGCACGATGCCGTGCCGTGCCATGCCGTAGACCATTTCCCAGTATCCCGCGACCTGCCGGAAGGCGGCATTCAGCGGATGCTCCGGCTTGAGGACGGCGGTGGCTTCCTCGGCGGACCGGGGCCAGTAATCGGCGTTCAGCGCGTGCCGCGACTGCCGCATCACCGCCTCCCGGCGGAGGTCATACAGCTTGATGATCAGCTCGGCGTCATGATGATCCGGCATGTCCTTCTGCAACTGCATGGTTGTCTGCCTCGATGGTGAATGAAATGTCGTGATCGCCCGTCAACTGCGCGTCATGCGACGCGCGGCATGCGATCACGCGGTCGCATCGCGTCGTCAGGCCTGGCCGGCCAGGCGGCCCGGCGCAAAGTGGAGAAAGAGCGCCAACGCGGCGAGGGTGACGAGCAGCGCGCGCGGATCGCCGCCAGTGAGATAGATCACCCCGGCAAACAGCGCGGGCGCCTCCACCAGCGCCCAGATGATCGTGGCCTGGGTCTGGTGCGCCGTCCACCAGGCCTCGGCGGTCTGGCCTGGCGCGGGCGGAGGCAGGCGACCGGCAACGACGAACGCGCCCGCGAACGTCCCGATCGCCATGACCGCCAGCGGAATGTACAGCGGGCCGACGTTCGGCCCCCGCCCCGCCGATCCGCCGCGCTGGTGCGCGATGAGCCACGCCACCGCGGTCAGGAGGATCACGCCGACCATCATCGCTGCGTGGATGATCCGGGCCACCACGCTCGGTCGGGGCTGGGGCCGGGTCGGCGGCGTCATCCGCGCCGGTCCGCGGTCGTTCGGCCGGCCGTCATCGTCTCGCGACCCGGTAGAGCACCAGTCCCAGCAGGCAGAACATGACCGTCGCCACCAGATCGCTCGTGGCAAAGCCGCCCAGCATGTGCGAGAGCCCCGCCGCCTGCGCGAGATAATCCGCCGCCGGCACCTGCGCCACCTCGGCCTGCCGGACGAACGCCGCCGCCGCCGCCGCCACCGCGATCCCGGCGATGGAGCCGCCGGCGATCAGCCCGCTGGAAAACAGCACACCGGGCCCCGACTCAATCTCTGCGAGCGAGCGCTCCCCTCCGCGTGAACGCCGCTCCACCAGCCAGCGCACCGCGCCGCCGGCGAACATGGCGCATGAGGTCGAGATCGGCAGATAGACGCCCACGGCCACCGGAAGCGACGGCAGTCCCATGAGCTCGATGGACAACGTGATGAACACGCCGATCAGCACCAGCCCCCAGGGCAGCTTCCGCGTCAGGATGCCGTTGGTGACCAGCGCCATGATCGTGGCCTTGGGCGAATCGAGCTTGGTGATCGGCTTGCCGTTGAGCTCGCGGATGCGACCGCCGATGCCCGGGTCCACCAGATACGCAATTTCCCTGGTGCCCGGATCCAGCAGATACTTCCCCGGCTGCACCCCGTCCGTCGGGATGTTGACCCGGACCACCTCCCACTCGCGTCCGGCATGGGTGAGATGCTCGCCGGTGGCGGTGGCCGAGCGGTTGGCGACGCCCGGCGCCGAGGCCTGGAGCACCACGCCGGGATGCTGCTCGGGGACGATGTTGGTGTAGGTGGCGTTGAGCAGCGTCAGCGTCCAGCCGATCGCCATGGCGGATGTGACGACACCGATGATGATCGCAATCTGCTGGCGCCAGGGTGTGGCGCCCACCAGGAAGCCGGTCTTGAGGTCCTGGCTGGTGGCGCCGGCGTTGCTCGCCGCCACGGCGATCACGCCCGCAATCGACAGGGCGCCGACCCGGTGGTCCACGCCGGTCCAGCCGATCAGCAGGAAGATCGATGTGGTGCCGATCAGCGCGGCGATCGTCATGCCGGAAATGGGATTGGCGCTCGTGCCGATCTCGCCGGTGATGCGGGACGACACCACCACGAAGAAGAAGCCGAACACGACGATCAGCACCGCGCCGAGGAGGTTGACGCCCACCTGGGGCAGCACCGCCAGCAGCAGGGCCAGCCCGAGCGAGCCGGCCAGTGTGACCCAGATCGGCAGATCCGTCTCGGTGCGCAGCCGGGTGACCGCGACTCCCAAGCTCGATCGCAGGTCGGCAAAGCCGGACCGGAAGGCCCCCGCGATGGTGGGCAGGGAGCGCAGCAGCGCGATGATGCCGGCCGATGCGACGGCGCCGGCACCGATGTAGAAGACGAAATTGGCTCGCACCTCGCCCGGGCTCATCTCGGCAATGAGTTTGGTCTCGGCAAAGATCGGTGCGGTGAGTCCGGCGCCGAAGAGCTTGATGGCGGGGATGAGGACCAGATATGCGAGACAGCCGCCCGCAAAGAGGAAGCCGGCGATCCGGGGTCCGATGATGTAGCCCACGCCCATCAGCTCGGGGGAGACCTCGGCCGAGATCGACGCGCCGTTGTAGAACGTGGAGACCCGCCCGGGATATTCCTTCCAGACCTGCAGCCCCGCCATGAGAAACTTGTAGGCGAAGGCCAGGCCGAACGCCTGGAATAACAGCCTGGCCTGCAGTCCGCCCCGCTCGCCGGCGATCAGCACTTCCGCGCAGGCGGTTCCCTCGGGATAGCGGAGCGTGTGGTGCTCCTTCACGATGAGCGCCTTGCGCAGCGGAATCATCATGAGCACGCCGAGCACGCCGCCGACCAGCGCGATCACCGTGATCTTGGAGACGCTGAGGTCGTAGCCCATCAGGAGGATGGCGGGCAGCGTGAACACCACCCCCGCGGCGATGGAGTCGGATGCCGACCCGGTCGTCTGGACGATGTTGTTTTCGAGGATCGTCGAGCGTCCCAGCGTCCGGAAGACCGCCACGGCGAGGACGGCGATCGGAATCGAGGCCGAGACCGTGAGACCGATCTTGAGTGCGAGATAGACGCTGGAGGCGGCGAACACGACGCCGAGCACGGAGCCCAGGACCACCGCACGCACCGTCAGCTCGGCCGGCGACTGCCCCGGCGAGACGTACGGCTGATAGTCGGGCTGGGGAAGGGCGTTGCTCGCCATCACGTCCGTCCGCTCGTGGGGGAGTCGGAAGCTAGGGCTGCGGGGTCACCGCGTCCAGCACCCGGGTGATGGCTGTCACCGCCCCCCGCCGGGTTCGCGGCTAGCTTGGGCCATCAGTCGACACGGCCGCCGCCGTCATCGAGTTGGACATTCCTTGCGAGGAGGGCGCATGCTCTGGACGATCTTCGTCATTCTGCTGGTTCTATGGCTGCTGGGCGTAGTCACGTCCTACACCATGGGCGGGTTCATCCACGTCCTGCTGGTCCTCGCCATCGTCGTCGTCCTGATCCGCGTGATCCAGGGCCGGCGACCGATCGCCTGACCGCGCCATGAAAGTTGCAACCCTGGCGGGATTGGTCCTGCTGGTCCTGGGGATCGTGGGGTTCGCGCTGGGTGGATTTTCGTTCACCCGGCACGAAAAGGTGCTGGACATGGGTCCGATTCAGGCCACCGCCGAACGCACGCATTCAGTGCCGATTTCGCCGATTCTGAGCGGCATCGCCGTGGTGGGTGGCATCGTACTCATCGCCGCCGGCGCGCGCCGCACCTGACACGCGGGGCGGCACACAACGAAAACGGGGGCGCCATAGGCGCCCCCGTTTAGTCGTTGCTGTCGATCGTGCTTGGCGCGTGCGTGCTTAGCGCGCGCTGTCGGCCGGCAGTGTGGGCTGCCACCACTTGGGCGAGACGGTGGGCTCGCTGCCGAACTGGAGCGGGTTGTCCGGCGTGTTGTCGGCCGGAATCACGACGCCGTCCGCCCCGAGCAGGCGGAAGAGCTGCCACTGGGCCTGCCGCGCGTTCCAGGGACGTGGCCCGTTGTACATCAGCGAGACCAGGAGCACCCCGTCGGGCCGTCCGAGATAGCCGACCACTGTGGAGACGTCGTTGAGCGTCCCCGTCTTGGCCCGCACGACGCCGGCACCGGGGAAGCCGGTGTTGAGCCGCCGCAGCGTGCCTGACCCGTTGGCCGGAAGGAGCAGCGGGAAATTGCGCCCCGCGGGCGTGTTGGGAAACCGGGCCAGATATGCCACGAACGCCGATGGCGTCACCCGATCCTGGCTGGACAGGCCGCTGCCATCAACCAGATGCACGCCGTCCCGCTCGCCGGTGATGTCCCGGATGTGCTGGACCAGTGCGGCCGGGGCCTGGGCCCCGCGTCCCGCGGCCCATTGCAGCAGGAGCTCGGCGCCCAGGTTGAGGCTGCGCCGGTTGACCTCGCTCGCCACCGAGTCGAACGTCGGCGAATTGACCTCCGCCAGCACCCGCGGCACGCCGGGCCCCATCGCGGATGAGCCGCCCTGGGTCCAGGTGATGCCGACCTCGCGAAGCGCATAGGCCCACGCCGCGCCCAGCACCGCCTTGGGGTCCTGCGTAACCGTGGTAAACCGCCGCGCACCGGCCCGCACGCCGATGGTGCCGCTTACCACCCAGCCGCCGTCGGAGCGGGCCCGGAAGGCCAGCGCCGTCCGGCGTCCCGCGCGCGTCTTGGCCGTGACAGTCACGATCGAGCCGATGCCAGCGGGCGATTCCTCCACCAGTTGGGCCCGCTGCCCCACCCTGGCGCCCGGCCGGACCGTGAACCAGACCACGTTCTCGTGCAGCGTCAGCGGCCCGACGAGCGGCGCGAACAGCCGACCGCGGTGCCGCGATGACCAGACCGACGGATACACCGCGTCGGCCGGCCCGTCTTCGCTGCGAACCTGCAGGGGACCGGTGATCCGGCGGACGCCGGCGTGCGCCAGTTGCTGCGCCAGATCCAGCAGCGTCGGGCCGGCACCTTCCTCGCGCTCGAGCGTGACGTCGCCGTTCAGTTCCAGCGCCCAGGGGCCGATCCACTGACCGGTCGCGGTGTTCAGGTGGCCAATGCCGACCACACGGGTGGGCCGGCGCGCCGCGCCGCCCAGGACGCTTCGGGCAAAGCCGGTCGTGAACAGCTTGACGGTCGACGCGGGAATGAGCGGTTCGTCGGGACGGATGCTCCAGAGCATGCGGCCCTGCTGGTCGGCGACCGCGATGCCCCAGGTGCCGGGCGCGCTGCGGGAGGCGCCCTGGTACCAGCTCGTGAGATGCGACTCGAGCCAGGACTGGTCGTCCTGTGCCGTCAGCGAGGTGGCCACGCCGGCGGCGAGGGCCGCGACGAGGGCGAAAGCGCGGAACGGCTGCGCGGGGAACGTAAACGCGGGACGGCCTGGCATCACGGAATAATGTGGCTCCGTTACAGGAAAAATCTGCTGGCTATGGCGACCTGGGACCCGGCGAGCGAACGGCGGGAAAGACCACCGCAAACTATTGCATCACCCACCCGGTCTGTCAATACACAAACTCAATACAACGAGGGGCTTACGCATCATCCTGCGACGCGTTCCAGCCGGGTGAGCCAGCCCCGCGCCCAGTCCGAGCGCGCTCCCTCACCCCTCTGGACGACGCCGACGGGGTGCAAGTTCCAGGCCCTCTTGCCTCAGTGTAGGGCGCCCGACTCACCCGCGCGGTGACGCATGGACGCCTCGCGTTGTGGCGCCGGCGTGACTGCGCTCACCGAGCGGTTGAAACGTGCGACCTGGGATGACGGGTAGTCACTGCATATACGAGCTTCGGACCGAGGCCACGCATGATCCGATCGATGCCGGAAACGGCCGCCGTCGTAGCGGCGGCGACGCTCCGCGAGATTGCGACGCGCCCATGCGTGACACGGCGGCCGTCGCATATCGCAGCACGACGGATCATGTGAGCACGCCGGTCGCGACGATGGTGGCGCCGTACCGGATCGCGATACGGATGTCGGCTCCGAGCAGGAAGAGCCCGCCTCGATGACCGGATATGCGACGGGAGCCGGCACTGCCGGCGCCCGTGCGTCGTGAGATGACAGTGCCGAGAGCGCTGCGGGTCAACGCAGCAGCGTTTTGGCGATCGTCTGGAGTTGCATGTTGCTCGTCCCCTCGTAAATCGTCCCGATCTTGGCATCGCGGTAGAACTTCTCCGCCGGATACTCCTTGGAATACCCATACCCGCCAAAGAGTTCCAGGCAGGTGGACGTCGTCCGGTCCGCCATCTGGGAGCTGAACAGCTTGGCCATCGCCGCCTCCTGCGCAAACGGCCGGCCCGAATCCTTGAGCCGCGCGGCGTTGTACACCATGAGGCGCGCCGCCTCGAGGTCGGTCGCGAGCTGGGCCAGCTGAAACTGCACCGCCTGGAACTCGACGATCGGCTTGCCGAACTGCTGGCGCTCCTTGAGGTAGGCGATGGCGGCGTCCAGTGCGCCGCGGGCCACGCCGATCATCTGCGCGCCGATGCCGATGCGTCCCTCGTTGAGCGTTTCGATCGAGATTTTGTAGCCCTGGCCCACCGGGCCCAGCACGTTGGCGTCCGGCACCTGGCACTGCTCGAGAATCAGCTCGGTCGTGCTCGAGGCCCGGATGCCGAGCTTGTTCTCCTTCTTCCCGACGGCAAATCCGGGGAAGTCGCGCTCCACCAGGAAACCGGTGATTCCCTTGTAGCCCTTCGAAAAATCGGTGTTGGCAAAGACGATGAAGAACCCCGCCTCGCCACCGTTGGTGATCCAGAACTTGCGCCCGGTGAGCTCCCAGTGGCCGTCCTTGCGCTCGGCCCGCGTCTCCAGTGCAAACGCATCGCTCCCGCTGTTCGGCTCGCTCAGCGCGAAAGCGCCGAGCAGGTCGCTGGTGAGCCGGGGGAAGTACCGCGCCTTCTGTTCCTCACTGCCCCAGCGGAGCACCGCGTTGTTGACCAGCGTGTTGTGGACATCGACGTAAATGGCGGCCGACGCATCCACCCGCGCCAGCTCCTCGATCGCGATCGTCGCCATGAAGATCGAGCCGTCGGCGCCGCCCCAGCGCTCCGGCACCTCGATGCCCATGAGCCCGAGCTCGAAGAACTTGGGGATGATGTCCGCGTTGAACTTGGCCGCCTCATCCATGGCCGACACATAGGGCCGAACCTCGGACTCGGCAAAATCGCGCACCGCGTCCCGAAACATCGCTTCCTCTTCGGACATCACGGTGAGTGCCTGAGTCGCAGTGGTCACGTCCTGCATGAGGGGCTCCGCTGTGGTGGTAGAGTGGCGCCGGCCGTCCGCGGCAACATACCGCGGCCGGGGCGGCGCTTCAACGGACGCTGCCCAGCCCCGGCGCACCGGCCAGCACCTCGAGCGCCACCGGAACCCGGCCGAGCGGCGCCGAGACCTGCACGCCCTGCACCCGCTCCGACACCGCGGCCAGCATCTCCCGAGCGATCAGCACGCCTTCCTCCAGCGCCGCGTCCTTGCCGACGGCACTGGCCCGGCGCATCCGGTCGAGT
This sequence comes from Gemmatimonadales bacterium, assembly GCA_038250675.1. Classification (GTDB taxonomy): domain Bacteria; phylum Gemmatimonadota; class Gemmatimonadetes; order Gemmatimonadales; family GWC2-71-9; genus JAICUF01. The sequence goes on along the minus strand of JBBSCB010000002.1, from coordinate 135,751 downwards.
ACGGCATCGGGCACACTGATGCCGGGCACCTCATTGGCCAGAAACTCGGCGTTGCGCAGCGAGACCAGCGGCCAGATACCGGCGACGATCGGCACCCTGAAGGGCTCGACCCGCGCCAGAAACCGGTCGAGCTGGTCCAGGTCGAACACCGGCTGCGTCACCGCGTATTCAGCACCGGCCTCGGCCTTCCACGCAAATCGCTTGAGCTCGCGCTCGAGATCGGTGGCCGCAGGGTTGACCCCGACGCCGATGAGAAACCGGGTGCGGTCGCCCAGCGGGTTCCCGCCCGGATCGAGGCCTCGGTTGAGCCGCGCCACCAGGTTGGTCAGCCCGATCGCGTCGATGTCGAACACCGCCGTCGCGTCGGGATACGGTCCCATCTTGGGCGGATCGCCGGTGATGAGCAGCAGGTTGTTGAGCCCGCTTGCCGCCGCACCGAGCAGGTCGGAGAGCATGCCCAGCAGGTTGCGGTCGCGGCAGGCGTAGTGGACCACCGCTTCCATCCCCACTTCCCGCTGGATCAGGAGGCCGGAGAGCAAGGCACCCATCCGGCTCTGGGCCCGCGGCCCGTCGGGGACGTTGACCGCGTCCACGCCGGCGGCCTTGAGCTGCCGGACCTGCTCGTACATCGGCTCGGGGTTCACGCCGCGGGGCGGCACGATCTCCACCGTCGTGATGAAGTCCCCCCGCGCCAGCCGGGCCGCGAGTCGCGACCGTTCGGCGAGCGGGACCGGCTCGAGCGCGGCCGCCGGCAGCGGGGCCACGGCGGCGCCGGCCGCGTGACGTGGGGAAACGCTCTGCACAAATCCGACGATCTCCCGGATATGCGCCGGCGTCGTGCCGCAGCAGCCGCCCACGAAGCGCGCGCCGGACTCCACCATTCGCCGCGCAAAGCTGGCCATGTATTCGGGGCTCGCCATGTAGATCTTCCGGTCGCCCACCTCGCGCGGAAGACCGGCATTGGGCTGCGCGGAGATCGGCACGCCCACGGTCCGGCTCAGCTTCTCGACCGCTTCCAGCACGCCGGCCGGTCCGACCGAGCAGTTGACGCCGATGACGTCAACGCCCATCGCCTCGAGTGCGGGCCCGAACACGTCCGGGTCGGTGCCGTAATGCGTCATCCCGTCGGTACCGACGGTCATCTGGGCGATGATCGGCAGATCGCAGTGCGCTCGCACCGCCTGCACCGCCGCCTCGATCTCGTGGACGTCGCTGAACGTCTCGAGGATGAATCCGCTGACGCCGCCATCGAGCAGGCCGCGGACCTGCCGGCTGAAGGCGTCCCGCGCTTCCGCCGTGGACAACGCGCCGAACGGTTCCAGCCGCACGCCCAGCGGCCCGATCGCGCCGACGACGGCGGCCCGCTCCGCGGCGGCTTCCCGCGCGAGCACCGCGGCGGCGGTATTGATCCGCTCGGTCTCGTCGGCCAGGCCGTGGGTGGCGAGCTTCACCGGGTTGGCGCCGAAGGTGTTGGTCTCGATCAGGTCGGCGCCGGCGCGGACGTACTCGCGGTGGATATCGCGCACCAGGTCCGGCTGGCGCAGGTTCAGCTCGTCGTAGCAGACATTCAGGAACACGCCGCGGGCATAGAGCATCGTGCCCATGGCGCCGTCCACGACGTGGACCCGGCTGTCCTCGAGTAGATCACGCAGCGTGCGCATCAGGCGACCCGCCTCATCGTTCGTAGTTGAGGTTGGGGGCGAGCCAGCGTTCCGCTTCGGCCACGTCCACGCCCTTGCGGCGTGCGTAGTCCTCGACCTGATCGCGTCCGATCCGCCCCAGCCCGAAGTACTGCGACTCCGGGTGCCAGAAGTAGTAGCCGCTCACCGACGACCCGGGCAGCATGGCACAGCTCTCCGTGAGCGTGATGCCGGCCCGCGCCGGCGCGTCCAGCAGCGCGAACAGCGTCCGCTTCTCGGTGTGATCGGGACAGGCCGGATAGCCCGGTGCGGGCCGGATGCCCTGATACCGCTCGTGGATCAGGTCCGCATTGTCCAGCGACTCGTCGGCGGCATAGCCCCAGAACTCCCGTCGCACCCGCTCGTGCAGCCGCTCGGCGAACGCTTCCGCCATCCGGTCCGCGAGCGCCTGGGCCATGATGCCCGAGTAGTCGTCGTGCGCGGCGACGTGCTCGGCCACGATCGCCTCGAGTCCGATGCCGGTGGTCACGGCGAACATCCCGACGTAGTCGGGCGTCTTGGTCTCGCCCGGCGCCACGAAGTCGGCCAGCGCGAGGTTGGGTCGGCCCGGCGGCTTGGGCATCTGTTGCCGGAGCGTGTGGACGATAGCCAGCGGCCGGCTGCGCGAGTCGTCGGCGTAGATCTCGATGTCGTCCCCGGTCGCGTTGGCGGGGAAGAAGCCAAAGACCGCGCGCGCCGTCAGCCGCTTCTCATCCACCAGCCGCCGGAGCATCGCCTGCGCGTCGGTGAACAGCGCCGTCGCCGCCCGGCCCTTGACCGGGTCGGTGAGCACAGCGGGGTAGTGGCCGTTGATCTCCCAGGTCTGGAAGAACGGCGTCCAGTCGATGCGCTCGACCAGCTCGCCCAGCGGGTAGTCGTCGAGGGTCCGAACGCCGGTGAACGTCGGCCGGGGCGGCTGGACGCCGGTCCAGTCGATCGCCAGCCGGTTGCGCCGCGCCGCCGCGATCGGCTGGCGCCGCTCATCGGCCTGCCGGTTGCCGCGCTCGGCCCGGAGTGCGGTGTACTCATCGCGCATGGCCTGCACATAGTCGTCCCGCAGGGTGTCGCTCAACAGGTTGCCGGCCACCCCCACCGCGCGCGATGCATCCAGCACGTGGATGGTTGGCCCGCTGCGGTAGCGCGGCTCGATCTTCACCGCGGTATGGACGCGTGACGTCGTCGCGCCCCCGATGAGCAGCGGGATCGTGATCCCCTCCCGCTCCATCTCGCTGGCGACGAACGCCATTTCCTCGAGCGAGGGCGTAATCAGCCCGCTGAGGCCGATCGCGTCCACCGATTCCGCGCGCGCCGTCTCCAGGATCCGGGAGGCGGGAACCATGACGCCCAGGTCGATCACGTCGTAGTTGTTGCACTGGAGCACGACGCCCACGATGTTCTTGCCGATATCGTGCACGTCCCCCTTGACGGTGGCGAGCAGTATCCTGCCCTTGGCCTGCGGCGCGGCGCTCGCATCCTTCTCCGCCTCGATGTACGGGATGAGGTGCGCCACCGCCTTCTTCATCACGCGGGCGCTCTTGACCACCTGCGGCAGAAACATCTTGCCCGCGCCGAACAGGTCGCCCACCACGTTCATGCCGTCCATCAGCGGGCCCTCGATCACCTCGATCGGCCGGGCCACGAGCTGGCGGGCCTCCTCCGTGTCCTCCACGATGAAGTCGGCGATGCCCTCCACCAGCGCGTGGGTCAGCCGCTCGTTCACCGGCTTCTCGCGCCAGGCGAGGTCGGCGCCGCCACCGGCCTCCCGCGCCCGCACAGTGTCCGCCACGGCCAGCAGCCGGTCGGTGGCATCGGGCCGCCGATTGAGCACCACGTCTTCGACGAGGCCCAGCAGCGTCGGCTCGATGTCGCTGTAGATGGCCAGCTGCCCCGCGTTGACGATCCCGAGGTCCATGCCGGCTTCGATGGCGTGGTACAGAAAGACGGTGTGAATCGCCTCCCGCACCGGGTCGTTGCCGCGGAACGCGAAGGACACGTTGCTCACACCGCCGCTCACGAGGACGTGCGGCAGCGTCGCCTTGATGCGGCGGGCGGCCTCGATATAGTCCACCGCGTAGTTGTTGTGCTCCTCGATCCCGGTGGCGATGGCAAAGATGTTGGGGTCGACGATGATGTCCTCGGGCGGAAAACCCACCCGGTCGATCAGTATCCGGCACGCCCGCGCGCAGATGGCGACCTTCCGCTCGGCCGAATCGGCCTGACCTTCCTCGTCGAACGCCATCACGATGACTGCCGCCCCGTAGCGCCGGACCAGCGTCGCCTGCCGCACGAACGCTTCCTCGCCCTCCTTGAGCGAGATCGAGTTCACCACGCCCTTGCCCTGGAGGCACTTCAGTCCGGCCTCGATGACCGACCACTTGGAGGAGTCGAGCATCACCGGGACGCGGCTGATGTCCGGTTCCGAGGCGACGAAGTTCAGGAACGTGACCATGGCGCGCTCCGAATCGAGCATCGCCTCGTCCATGTTCACGTCGATCATCTGGGCGCCGCTCTCCACCTGATGCCGGGCGACCTGCAGCGCGTCCTCATAGCGGCCGTCCAGCACCAGCCGGGCAAACCGGCGGGAGCCGGTCACGTTGGTCCGCTCGCCCACGTTCACGAACAGACTCTCCGGTCCGATCGTGAGCGGCTCCAGGCCGCTCAGGCGGGTGCGCGGCTCCAGCACTGGCCGCTCGCGGGGCGGGATGCCGTCCAGCACATGCGAAATCGCCGCGATGTGCGCCGGCGTCGTGCCGCAGCAGCCGCCCACGATGTTCACCAGCCCGCTCGCGGCAAACTCGCGGAGGAGCGCGGCCATTGACTCGGGCGTCTCGTCGTACGCGCCGAACTCGTTGGGCAACCCCGCGTTGGGGTGAGCGCTGACCCAGGCGTCGGACACCGTCGAGAGTTCGTGGACGTACTGGCGCAGCTGCCGGGCGCCCAGCGCGCAGTTGAGCCCGACGCTCAGCGGCCGCGCATGCGCCACCGAGTTCCAGAACGCCTCGGTGGTCTGTCCCGACAGCGTGCGCCCGCTGGCATCGGTGATCGTGCCCGAGATCATGACCGGGACCCGGGTCCCCTCAGCGGCAAAGTGCGCATCGATCGCGAACAGCGCCGCCTTGGCGTTCAGCGTGTCGAAAATCGTCTCCACCAGCAGCAGGTCCGCGCCGCCGTCCAGCAGGCCGCGAACCGCCTCGGCATAGGCGGCCGCCAGCTCGTCGAAGATCACGTTGCGGGCACCGGGATCGTTCACGTCCGGCGAGATCGACGCGGTGCGATTGGTGGGGCCCAGCACGCCGGCGACATATCGCGGCCGATCGGGATCGGCGGCCTCGGCCGCGTCAGCGGCGGCGCGGGCCAGCGCGGCGCCCGCCCGGTTCAGCTCGTAGGCCAACTCCTCCATTCCGTAGTCCGCCTGCGCGATGCGGGTGGAGGTGAAGGTGTTGGTCTCGAGAATGTCCGCGCCGGCTTCGAGGTACGCGCCGTGAATGGCGGAGATGATGCCCGGCTGCGTGAGGGAGAGCAGGTCGCTGTTGCCCCGCACGTCGCTGGGCCAGTCGGCAAACCGCTGGCCCCGGAATTCGGCCTCGCCCAGGTCGTAGGTCTGCAGCATCGTGCCCATGGCGCCGTCCAGCAGCAGGATGCGCTCCGCGAGCAGCGGCTCCAGTTCGGCCAGGCGTTGAGTGCGCGTGCGGGCGATGCTCGTTGTGCCGGTGGCGGGGCGTGACACGGGGGATCTCCGATGAAAAAAGCCCGAAGCTAAAACGGCTCCGGGTCGAGGGGCGTTTTAGCGGTTATTTAACGTGGTCGCAATCAGCGCAAATCACCACGGATCGATTGTGCCCTGAATCTAACGGCCCGGCGGGGTCCTGTGTAGAGGGGCGTCGTCGGCCCTGAGGCCCAGCCGCAGGCACGCATCTGCCGTGCTGATGCCGGCGACTTCGACCAGCTTGCTGCGGGACGCATGGCCTCCCGCGATGGTCACGGCCGCGCGCGGCACCTTCAGTACGCGGGCCAGCAGCCAGACGAGCGCCTGGTTGGCCGCGCCGTCCACCGGCGGCGCCATCAGCCGGATCCGAAGCTCACCGCCGTGCATGCCGCCGATTTCGCTGCGGGACGCCCGCGGCTGCACCCGCACCCGGAGCCGGATGCCGCGGCCGGGTGCGGCCGTCAGTGGATGCGGGCCAGCAGCGACAGGACGATCCACTGGGCCACCCGGAGCACGATCCAGGCAACGAGCGGACTGAAGTCGAGGGGCCCAAGCGCCGGAAGCACCCGGCGAATCGGCTCCACGATCCAGTTGGTCAGGCGGTACGCGAGGCGCACCCAGCGGGACTCTGGCGAGAGGCCCAGCCACGAGGCCACCACTCGGACGATGAGTGCGATCTCCATCACGGTGAAGGCGACGCTCACCAGGGCCACGACCCAGGCCGCCGGGCCCGACCGCGCGAGATACGACAGCGTGCTCAGCAGTCCGACGACCCAGCGCACCAGCCAGAGAAGCAGCAGGCCCCCGGCCACCGTGAGGCCAAGGAGCCAGAGACTGGCATCCTGCGGGTTCCCGCCGCTTCGGAGAATCCGGCGCTCCACCGGCTGCAGGGCCGGATCGCTGATCTTCCGCACGAACCGCGGCCAGCCGCCAAACGGGTTGAGGCGGCGCTGCCGCACGGCCCAGTGGGTGCCGGCCACGATGATCGCGTATGCGACTGCCGAAACCACCAGCACCCGGACCACGAGATCCACCATGGCGAGCGCGGTCATCGGCGGCTCACCCGGAGCGGCCGAATCGATCCGTCGGTGCCGATGCATCGCACGGCAAACTGGCCGTCATTGAGCGAGGCGGCTTCGAGCACGTCGGCCCCGCCGGAGCAGGAGCTGATGATATGGCCGGAGGGCCGCCGGAAATCGACGGCGACGGTGAGGGTGGCTCCGCTGCTGGTGAGCCGGCGCGCTGTTGTGGGAGTGAGCGAATCCACGCCGAGCCGTGCCACCGACGCCGGGTAGCGCCCACGGTGCGACCCGCGGTAGTCCACCGCCCGGTCCACGATGTCGAACACCTCGCGACCGAGCGTCTGGGCCTCGGCGGCCACCGGATCGGCGGGCGGGCGGGCGGCGGCCGCCTCCGGCGCCTTGTGCTTGCAAGCGCCGATCAGGCACACCGCCAGGAGCATCGCGCGGGTGGTACCGCTCATTCCATTGCGAATTCGCGGCTGAACACGACGGGGAAGCTGAACGTCTTGGCCCGGCTGCGCGTATCCATGATGTCCGCGATGCGCCGCAGCCGCTCGGGAATCCCCATGATCTTTTCCTGCGCCCGACGTCCCAGCTCGTTCAATCCGGTGATGCTCTCGATGCGCCAGTAGCGGATCTGCTCCTGCACGATGCGCAGGTAGTCACGCGGGCCGTAGATCCCGGCGCGGCGGATGACGTCGGCCATTTCCTTGTAGCCCGGGATGGTGAGGCCCGGCATGTCGATGCTCGGAAGGATGAACGATGCCGAATGCAGCGCGTGATCGGGATCGCGCTGCAGAATCTCGTCGAACACGGCCCGATAGAAGGTGAAGTGGCGCGCCTCTTCCCGGGCCACATAGCCCAGCACGCGGCCCAACTGCGGCTCATATTCGCCGATCAGCTTTCCCGTCTCGCTGTGCGAGAACTGGGTGGCCCGCTCCTGCACCGTCGTGTAGGCAAACACGCGGTAGGGATCGTGGTCCCATGTGGGATTGAACCCGGCCCGCAGGTACTCGAACTGCATCTCCTCGAGCTTCCGCTGATCGAACAGGCGGGCGTCCCGCGCGTAATCGTGGAGGACCTGGCCGTGCCGGTCCTCCTCGGCGGTCCACAGGTTGTTCCAGTTCTGCCAGTGGCTGTCCTCGCCCAGGTAGACGGCGAGGAGCCGGTGGAAGTGGGGCAGGCCTTCCTCGGTCAGCAGATTGAGCGCCAGCGCCGCGCGGGCAGAGTCGGGGATGCCGGCGGCCCGCTTGCGCAGCTGGGCCATGTGCTCGTCCGGGCAGGTGTCGGGCTCGGGGCCGAGAAGGTCGGCGGGAAACCAGAGCTCACGCTTGGCCTCGTGAGCGGCCATCATGTCGCGCACCTTGCTCTCAAGGTCGCGGAGCACCTCGACCTTCGAAAACAGCTCCCGTGCTGACTCGGCGATAGTCATGAACACCCGCTGAGGCCGGTAACGGCCCCTCGACTGGAAGCAAACACGGGGCCCGGGTGACGGAACCCGCAGGAAGACAAAAGAGACCAACGGCGCAAACTAACGTGGCTGGTCCCGATTGCGCCAACTTGCGGCCCGGAGCGAACCTACGCCGCGCCGGCCTCGAAACGCTTTTCCATCAGCACCCAGGTCCCATTGCCGAGATAGTGATCCCGGCTCATCAGCCGGTGCCATCCCATCGCGGCGAGCAGTCCCTCGGCCCGGAGATCGTCCGTCCAGAATTCGGCCATGTGGGCTCCGTCCTCGGACACCCGGGCCTCGAACGCCGCCAGCAGGCGATGGGCGTGTCCCTGTCGGCGGGTCGGCGGCGTGACGACCAGGTCGATCAGCCGGGCGACGCCGGCGCGCAGCGAATAGCGAAGCCCCCCGATCCAGTCGCCGATCTCGTTACTGAGCACCAGATAGCAGTCATCGGCAGGGGTGGGCAGGCCGGCGGCGATCGCTTCGATCGCGAGCAGTTCCTGCAGCCAGTGCGCGACGTCCTCATCCTGGTCCATCGCGCGGATCGTCATTTCGCTCATGGTCGTCGAACCCGCCTTCCGGTCGAAAGTTCCACCTGCCGTGGCGAGGCGTGCACAAGTAATGCCATCACTGGCGGTCCGCCGCTGTGGTGACGATCACCCCGAACGGTGGGGCGGGACCGCGGCGCGGATGCGACAGGGCCGGTAAGTTCCCCCTCCAGCGTCACCTTTCGCAACCAGGCCGCTCAGGAGGCCCGATGCCGGATACCGCCGCTCCCCGTCCCGCCGTGGCACGCTGCACCTTCTGCGGCAAGCTGAATCGGGTCGATCTGACCCGCCTCGCCGCCGGTCCCACGTGCGCCGAATGCCACCGTCCGCTCCGCCTCGATCGACCGCTCAAGGTCACCGATGCCGACTTCGACACGGTCATCGCCGGCACGGCGGTGCCGATCGTGGTGGACTTCTACGCCGACTGGTGCGGTCCCTGCCGGATGATGGCGCCCACGCTGGATGAGTTTGCGCAGGCACACACGGGAGACGCACTCGTCCTGAAACTCGACACCGAGGCGAGTCCCGCGGTCGCGGCGCGCTTCGGGATTCGCGGCATACCGACGCTCATCGCGTTTCGCGGCGGCAAGGAATCGCGCCGCCACGTGGGCATGGCGGACCTGCCGGTGCTCGACGCGCTGATCGCGTGAGCGGCCGGGGCCCTCAGACGCCGAGGGCAATGCCGGCGATCAGGCCGGCGATGCCGAGCAGGAGCAGCACGACGTACAGCCGGGCCGCAAAGCCGATCCAGCGGCCGAACGGCACGCCAGCCGCGGCGAGGATGGCCATCAGGGCACCGTTGGTGGGAGTGAGGAGTTCGCACAGCCCGGCCCCGGTCTGATACGCGACGACCGTGAGCTGACGCGAGAGGCCGAGGAGGTCGGACAGTGGCACCAGGATCGGCATGGTGAGCGCCGCCTGTCCGCTCACGCTGGGCACGGGCACGTGGATGACCGCCTGCATCACCGTCATCGCCACGGCGGACACGGCGACCGGCAGCCCCGCCACCGGCGTGAACAGGGCATGCACGATCGTGTCCAGGACGCGGCCCTGCTCGAGCACGATCGAGATCGCGCGCGCGAATCCGATCAGCATCGCCGCGCCCGCCATCGCGCCGAATCCCTCCGCAAACGCCAGTGCCGTTCCGCTGACACCGAGCCCGGCCGTGAGACCCGCAATGAGGCCCATCGCAAAGAAGAGCGCCGACATCTGGTCCAGGTCCCAGCCCAGCTTCAGGATTCCGATCACCAGCACCACGAACGTCACGCCGACGATGGCCAGCACCGCGCCGGGGCGGCCCGGCGCGGCGTCCGCCGGCGCCTCCGCCTGATCATCCGGGACCACGTCGACAGGGACGGTACGGATCCGTGCAGCGTAACGCATGGTGCCCCAGGTCCAGATGGCCAGTGCTGGTACCAACAGGGCGATGCGGAATCCCGCGCCCGAGTACAGCGGCAGCTGCGCCAGCTTCTGCGCGATCCCGACCTGGAACGGATTGATGGGGCTGAAGGCGGCCCCGACGGCGGCGGCACCGAGACTCATGGCGACGGCGGTGAGCGCGTCGAACCCCATGCGGCGGCTGAGGAGCAGCAGCACGGGCACGAACGCGATGATCTCCTCCTGCATGTTCTCGACGATGCCGCCCAAGGCGAACGCCGCGCATGCGACCGGGATCACCAGCGCCTGGCGGCGGCCCAGCGCTCGAGCGAGGCGACTCACCGCCTGCGTGAGCGCGCCGGTGCGGTCCACGACGGCAAAGGCGCCGCCGACGAGGAAGACGAGGAAGACCACCGACGCGGCGGCTTCCAGTCCACGAGGGATCGCCACCAGCGCCTCGAACGGCGTCACCGGCCGCTGGTCCACCCGCGCGTAGGTCCCGGGCACGACGACGCTCTTGCCGGTTGCGACGTCCTCGCGGCGGTCGTAGCTGCCGGCCGGCAGCACGTAGGTCAGCGCTGCGGCCACCGCAATGCACGCAATCAGCAGCGCGAGCGGATGCGGAAAGCGGAAACCGCGCCAGAACGAGGCCGGCGCGGTGCCGGTCATGTCGGGGCGCAGGCCATGCGGACCGGCGGCGTGTTGGAGCAGGCGATGCGATCGTCCATGCCGGATGAGATGGTGCCGCAGGCGGTGTCCTGGGCGCGCTGGCGGGCGGCGCTCTCCGTTTCGGCGGAGGCCGTGGCTTCGTTGCGCTGTCCCCGGAACTCCATCACAGCGGTACAACTCACTTTCTGGCTGGAGAGCGTCCCGTAGAGGAGGAACGCGGCAAACGCCAGGACGGCGAGAACGGTGAGCAGCTTTCCACGTCGAGTCACGGAACCTCCCGGGCGCAGGTATGCAGAGCTGGAACCGGCCATGCTCTCCGGCTGTTCAGGCTCCTACCGCCCGGTAGGCGGCGGCGGATGCGACGACCCGAGGAGCCGGCAGGTGGCAGACGATTGCGTGGAGGTGCAGGCGCACCTCCGGGAATATCTCGATGCCGAGCTGGCGGCCGAGCGTCGCGCCGGCATCGGAGGGCATGTCGCGGCGTGCGCCGAGTGTGGGCGCACGGCGAGGTTCGACCGCGCGTTTCTCGAGGTGGTCGCCCGTCAGCGGCGCCTCGTTCCGTCCGGCGTGCAGGTCCGGCGCATCCGGGCGGCGCTTCGAACGGATCGGGCGCCGCAGTCGCTCAGCCGGCGCGCAGCGCCCCAAGCAGCGTCGGGACCAGGCCGATGAGCCAGACGATCGCCGCCACCGTGGCCGCCTGCGCGGTGGTGGCGCGGGCCGTGACCTTGAGGCCCAGGGCGATCAGCACTGCTGTCCAGATGGTGAACAGGTCCACGTGGCCCACCACTGCCATGACGACCGGCGATGTAGATGCAGCGTCGAGAAACCGGGCGGGCCCCACGCTCAGACTTTGCCGCGACGTGATGGCGCCATCGGGCAGCACGAGGGCCTGGGCCGCATTGACCGCCATCTCCACGATGATGGGGTAGAAGGCGAACGTCGCGATCATGCACGCGCGGCCGAGGGTGGCGCGCACGCCCGCCATTCTGGCCACCAGCCAGACCACGAGCCCGGTGAGCAGCGGGCCCACCAGGCCCACGAGAGCAACGCCCCAGCCGGCGAACTTGGCGATGGTCGCCTTCATGCTTGCGAGCATCTCCGGGGTGGCCTTGGGGAACTTCCGCATGAGCCCGGGCATGCCGCGTGCCCACTCCGCATCCATGACCGGCTGCATGGCCGAGGCGCTGGCGTAGTAGAGCGCGGTCATGACGACGGCCAGCACGAGGAGCGGAATCCCGAACTCGCCGCCTTCCCGGCGGCGGAATACATCGGACGGGGCGTAGTAGATCTCGACGAGGTCGGTCAGGCCCGGCTCGGGCGGCGGGGGGACGGTGGTGTGCGGTGCGGTCATGATGGGCTCCGTTGGGTCAGAGAAGCGTGCCGCGGAGGATCAGGAGGGCGACGGTGAAGTAAATAATAAGCCCGGTGACGTCCACCAGCGTGGCGACGAACGGCGCGGACGCGCTGGCCGGATCGAAGCCCAGTCGGCGCAGCGCGAAGGGCAGCATGGACCCGGTGAAGGACCCGAACGTCACGACGCCGATGAGCGAGATGCCGACGGTGACGGCGACAAGCCGGTAGTGCGGGCCGTAGTCGTAGCCGATCACGTGCCAGTGGTGGGTGGCGGCAAACTGCCAGAGCAGGATGCGGAGCACGCCGATGACGCCGAGGATCGTGCCGAGTGTGAGGCCGGCGGGGACCTCCCGCATCGCGATGCGCCACCAGTCGCGCAGGGTCACCTCGCGGAGGGCGAGAGAGCGGATGATGAGCGACGTGGCCTGGGACCCCGAGTTGCCGCCCGAGCTGATGATGAGCGGCATGAAGAGCGCGAGGACCACGGCGCGGCTGATCTCGCGGTCGAAGTGTCCCATCGCCGTCGCCGTGAGCATCTCGCCAAGGAAGAGCGCGCAGAGCCAGCCGGCGCGCTTGCGGATCATGGCGCCGAAGCCGATCTGCATGTACGGCTCGTCCAGCGCCTCCATGCCGCCGAACTTCTGCACGTCCTCCGTCTGCTCGCTGATCAGCGCGTCGATGATGTCGTCCACGGTGCAGATGCCGAGGATTCGGCCGCCTTCGTCGAGGACCGGGATCGCCAGCAGATTGTACTTGGAGATCAGCCGGGCGACATCCTCGCGGTCGGTGGTGGGCCGTACCGACAGCGGCTTGCGGAGCTCGCCGACCTTGATGATGGGCCGGTCGGGCGGGGCGATCATGACCTCGCGGAGCGACACCACGTGAAGCAGCCGCTGGGTGGCCGGATCCTGCACGTAGATGGCGTAGACCGTTTCCTTGGCCTCGCCGACGGCGCTCACGTACGCCTTGACGCGCTCGGCGGTCCATTCCGCCGGCACCGCAACGAATTCCGTCGTCATGATGCCGCCCGCGCTCGTGGGCGGGAAGCGCAACAGCAGCTTGAGGACGTCGCGGGTGGGCGTCGTGAGCACGTGGATCAGGCGGGCGCGGGCGTCATCGCCGAGGTCGCGGAAGAGCTCGACCTGCTGGTCGGCCGACATCGCCTCGAGGAGCGGCACCGCCTGCGACTGCTCCAGGCATTCGAAGATCTCGGCGCGACGCTCGAGCTCCGGCTCGTCGAGGAGCTGCACGCCCCGGTGGAACGGCAGGGCGGCGACCACGCGGGCCGCCGCCTCGACCGGCAGGGCGTTCAGCGCTTCGGCAATATCGGCGGGGAGCAGGTCCGCACAGGCCGCCTGAAAATCCTCGTCATCCGCGGCGAGGAGATACAGCAGCTCCGGCGAGGGGGCGGCGGTGTGGGGTGGCATGGCGGGCCCCGGCGTGCGATGGAGGTGAAGGCGGATCAGGCTTCCGGTCGAACGGCCTCTTCAACCCACTGGAGATACGCCGGATTGCCCGTCAGCGGCACGGCGACGATCTCGGGCACTTCATAGGGATGGAGGCGGCGGACCGCCGCCTCGAGCGCCGGCTGGCGGGCGCGGGTCGTCTTCATCTGGCATTGCCACTCGGTGGCGTGCTCGACCGCACCGCGCCATCGGTACGTGCTCGCGACGGGGCCGAGGACCTGCGCGCACGCGGCCTCCCGCCCGGTGACGACGGCCTCCGCAATCTGCTCCGCCGTCTCCCTGTTATCGACCGTGGTCGTGACGAGCAGGCAGTCGGGTCCCACGGTCAGCGTGAGGCGGCCGCCGACGCGCGCGGGAGGTTGGGCGTGTCGCTGCCGCGCTTGCCGTCGTCGATGGGCAGGACCATGGTGCGCCAGCCGCTCGTGAACTGCACCGTCAGTCGGTGACCCAGCGAGTCCGGCGTGATGTCCACCACATCGGGCAGCGTCCTCGCGTAGGCGACCGCCGAGTCGGCCTGGCGCACGTAGTCGGCGCGGGATTCTCCCTGGTGCGCGCGCCCGAACTCCCGGGCGATGGCCATCGCCTCGGCCTGCTCGGTGCCGTAGCGCGCGTAGCGGTCGGCCGGCACATAGCCCTTCTGGCTGCTGAGCTTGGGATACTCGTCATACGTCGGGCAGCCGGTGAGTGCGACGGTCAATGCCAGCAGTGCGAGAGCCCGGATCATCATCGGTCCTGGAGGTTCGGGTCGGTCGTGCGTCGCGCCGTGCACCACGCATCGGTGACGCAAGGCACATCGAAGACGCTGGATGTTAGCTTGTATTCGTTGATTGCCGCCAGTGTCCACCGCAGGATTCCCTGTCGCACAGGAGCGCCATGTTGTCCGCCTGCCCCCGCGTCGGTGCTTCCACCGTTCGTTCCCGCCTCAGCATCGCTCTGTGCGCGCTGCTCTTTCTGGGCACGGCCGCCCCGCTCTCCCCGCAGGTTCCGGACTCGACGCGCCAGAAGGCCGTGCAGGACACGATCAACGCGATCAAGGACACACTCAAGCAGGAGGCCCGCCAGGAAGTCGTCGCCACCGCGCACGTCATCCGCTGGTACGAGGTGGCCGCGGCACTCGGCGGGGTGGTCGCGCTGACGGCGCTGGACGAGCCGGTGCAGCGGTGGGCGCAGCGGCACCGGTCCACCACGAGCAACAACATTTCGTCCGTGTTCCGGCACGAGGGCGAGCCGATCTACTACGCCACGGTGAGTCTCGGCGTGCTTGCGACCGGCATCGTCATCGGGAACGCAGACGTGGAGCGTGCCGGCGGCCGTATGGTGGCGGCGGTGGGTGTGGCCGGGATCGTGATGGGAGGAGGCAAGATGCTGGTGGGGCGCTCGCGTCCGAACGAGGGCGTCGGAGCGTTCAAGTTCCATCCGTTCACGTCGCTCAAGGATTCGGCCGGGATCCAGACGCGCGGCTCGATGCCGTCGGGTCACACCACGGCAGCCTTTGCCATCGCGACGTCACTGTCGGACGACATCCACAGCACGCCGATCTCGGTGCTGCTGTACACCTTTGCCCTCGGCACCGGCTTCTCGCGGATCAACGACAACCGCCACTGGCTGAGCGACGTTGCGGCCGGAGCGATCCTGGGCATCGCATCGGCGAAGCTGGTCAACGGCCACTGGCGGCTGTTTGGCCTCAAGCCGCCCGGGTTCCTGCTGACACCGACCGGGACGGCCAGTCTCCAGTGGCACGGGACATTCTGACGCAGCGCCCGCGACAGAGCCGCGGGGTGACCACCGCCACGGCAGCCGCCACTGCCAGCCCGCCGAGGGCGTCCACGCCGTAGTGAATCTGGCCGTACACCACGGCGAACAGGATGCCGATGGTCGGCCCCAGCAGAATCCAGCCCAGCCGACGCGAGCCGCGGAACGCGAAGATCGTAGCCACGACGCTCGCCGCCACGTGGCTGGACGGGAATGCGGATCCCCAGGCATCGCCGTGGGCCAGCAGGGCGTGCACCATGCGCGCCGGCCAGACGGCGGTGGCGGCATTGGCCGGCAGCGGCCAGGCATACAGCGGCCCGGCCACGGGGAAGACCAGGAACGCGAAGTAACAGGCAAAGAAGGTGAGCGAGATCGCGAAGATGGCCTGGCGGGCGGCCTGACGCCGTCCGAGATGCCAGAGCGCCGCCGGCGCGGCGATCACGAGGAAATAGTACGAGAGATACGACAAGTGCAGCACCCACGACAGGAGCGGGGACGGCTGCGCCCGGATCCAGTCGTACGCCACCTGGCGCCCGAAGACGGCGAGCTCCCATCGCTGCACTGTGCCGTCGAAGGCGATGGTGGCGCCACCGGCTCCGGTATTGAGCAGCCCCACGCCCGCATACAGCCCAATCATCACCATGACCGGGTACCATTCCGCGACGAACGAGTCCTCGCCGGCCGCGCGCTCGCGGACCACCGGAGCGATGAGGGCAAAGACCAGCGCCAGGAAATGCAACGCGATCAGGCACTCGGTCTCCCACCGCGAGGGGCGGGCATCACGCCAGTTGGCCACGTGGGCCGCCAGCATGATGGATGCGGCGGCCACGTACAGGACGGTCAGCCGATCCAGGGCCGAGAGCCCGAGCAGGCGTCCGGCGCGCGCGCCGGCTGCCGGGCGGGGTTCCGTAGCTTCAGCGGCTGTGGTCATGCCTTCCTGGGTGTGGCGTGGGTCGGGACTTGAAGCGCCCTGCGAATTCCGCTCCACAGACGGGAGGGTCATCCGCCGGGTTTCGCCGGGCGCGGGCCGGGGCCGGGCCTAAATTAGCGCTCGGCGTGGATTCGGGCGAGGTTTGAACCGCGGCGGGAGCCCATTTGCCTTCCCCCGGCCCACGCGAGAGATTCTGGCGTTCTCATTTCAGAGGCCTGGATACATGCATTCCCGCGGCCCTGCTGCCGCCCCGGCGCCCAAGGTGCTGATCGTCGACGACGACAAGGACATGGTGGCGTTGATCACCCTCCTGCTCAAGGAAGCCGGGTACCGCACGCTGGCGGCCTTCGACGCGATGCAGGGGGTGATGGTGGCGACCCGCGAGCTGCCCGCATTGATCATTCTCGACCTGCAACTCCCGGCGGGCGGCGGCGTGCACATGCTGGAACGCCTGACCACGTCGATGCGGACCCAGGAAATTCCGGTGCTGGCGATCACGGCCAACACGCAGAAGGGGATGGACGAGTACATGCGCCGCCGGGGCGCGGCCGGCTTTCTGGCCAAGCCCTTCGAGGCCGATGCCCTGCTCGCCGCCGTGCACGCCGTCCTCGGCGCATGAACCGTCGCGGCGGAGTGATGGCCGCGCTGCTGCTCTTCCTCCTCGCGGCGTGTCGCGCCGCCGATGCACCCACCCTGATTCTCGCCACCACCACCAGCGCGCAGGACAGCGGGATTCTCGATTCGCTCGTGCCGCGATTCCGGCGGGAGACGGGGATCGCCGTCAAGGTGATCGCCGTGGGGACCGGCGCGGCGCTCGACATGGCGGAGCGGGGAAACGCCGATGCGGTCCTGGTGCATGCCCCGCCAACCGAGCGGGTGTATGTGGACCGCGGTGTCCTCACCGACGGCCGCCTCATCATGCACAACGATTTCATCATCGCAGGACCCGCGGCCGATCCGGCGGGCGCGGCTCACGCCCCATCGCTCGATGCTGCGCTTCATGCGATCGCCGCCCGCGGCCGGTTTGTCTCGCGGGGTGACGGCTCGGGCACCGAATCGAAGGAGCTCGAGCTCTGGAAGGCGGCCGGCATCGACACCGCCGCCGTCGCCCACCGCGAGCGAACAGGGCAGGGGATGGGGGCAACCCTGCTCATCGCGGATCAGCACGGGGCCTATACGCTGACGGACCGCGGCACCTACCTCGCCTTCCGGGCCCGACTGCATCTCGTGCCGCTCGTCGCCGGCGATCCGCGGCTGCGGAACATCTACCATGCCTACACGGTCAATCCGGCGCGCTACCCGCGGGCGCACCACCGCGAGGCGGCGGCGTTCGTGCATTTTCTCACTGAGCCCGCCACCCAGGTGCTGATCGGCGGCTTCGGGCGCGAGCGGTTTGGCGAGCCGCTCTTCACGCCCGACGCCGTGCCCGACTCGGCGGGCGCCGCCACGCCGCCCTCCGGCCCGGGCAGCGGCGGCGCCGGTGACGATGTCCGGGCGGTGGTGCTGCGGACGCTGCTGATCTCCGGGCTGGCAACCCTCGCGGCGATGTTGGCCGGGGTGCCGCTGGGGTATCTCCTCGCGCGCCGCCGGTTTCCCGGTCGCACGCTGGTGCTTACGGTGGTGAACACCGGCATGGGGCTGCCGCCGGTGGTGGTGGGACTCGCGGTCTGGCTGCTGCTGGTCCGCAGCGGGCCGCTCGGCGCGCTGGGTCTCATCTACACCCGGCAGGCGATGATCCTCGCGCAGTTCGTCATCGCGACGCCGGTGGTCGTGGGCGTGACGTCGGCGGCGATCCAGGCGCTGCCGCCCGAGCTGCCGGACCTGCTCACGACCCTTGGTGCCAGCCGCCTCCGCACCATGTGGCTCATCAGCCGCGAGGTACGGATCGGGCTGCTGGCGGCGGTGATGGCGGCCTTTGGCGCGGTGGTGTCCGAGGTCGGCGCCTCGATGATCGTGGGCGGCAATCTCCAGGGCGACACGCGGGTGCTGACCACGGCGATCGTCACCGTCACCGGCCGCGGCGAGCTGGGCGTGGCGATGGCGCTCGGGCTGGTCCTGCTGGGGCTCACGTTCGCGGTCAACGCCTTCCTCACCGTGGCGCAGCAGCGGCACGCGTGATCGCCCGGGAGCGGCCAGGCGCATGAACGTCGCCGTCCGCGATCTCACCGTGGCACGGAGCGGCCGCGTCGTGCTGCGCGTGCCCCGGCTTGATTTCGTCTCCGGGACGACGACCGCGGTGTTTGGTCCCAACGGCGCGGGGAAGACCACGCTGCTCCGCGCCATTGCCGGCCTCGACCAGCCCGCCACCGGCGAGGTGACGTTCCACGGCGCGCCGATGCCGCGGAGCGGCCGGCGGCCGATTGCCTACGCCTTTCAGGCCGCCGTCTTCGTGCGAGGCAGCGTGCGATACAACCTGGACCTTGGCCTCACGCTGCAGGAGGTTCCGGCCGCCGCGCGCGCGGCGCGGATCGCGGCCGCGGCGCGCGAGTGCGGACTGGAGCCGCTCCTGGAACGGCCGGCCGCGCAGCTCTCCGGCGGGGAGGCACAGCGGGTGAACGTCGCGCGCGCGCTGGCCCTCGAGGCACCGGTGACGCTGCTGGACGAGCCGCTCGCCGGCATCGATCGCGCCGGGCGCGGGCAGCTGCTCGACGAGCTGCCGGGACTGCTGGAGCGCTTTGCCACCACCACCATCGTCGTGACCCACGACCGTGACGAGGCGCTGCGTCTGGCCGATCATCTGGTCGTGCTGGTGGACGGCCGGGTGCTGGCGGCGGGTTCCAAGCGTGCGCTCTGCGCCGAGCCGCCGGATGCGGACACCGCCCGGCTCCTCGGCTTTACGGTGATCGAGCATGGCGGGAGATGCTGGGCGGTGCCGCCCGGCGGGTTCCGCGTGACCGACGCCCCGGCCCCGGGCGCGATGACGCTGCAGCTCGCCGTCGAACGGGTGCTGGACCTGGGGTCGCGCCGCCACCTGGTGGGCCGCCTGAATGGCGTTGCGCTGGACGTGGTGGTGGCGGGCCAGCCGCCGGTGCCGGGCGCCGTGGTCACGGTCGCGGCTGACGGCGCAGTCCCGATTATCTTTTCGGGCCGACCTTTGAACCCCGAGCCGCGGTGACGTCATGAACGGTACGCCCAACATCCCCACGCCGGTCAACGAGCCCGTCCTCAGCTACGCACCCGGCACGCCGGAGCGCGCAACGCTCAAGGCGGCGCTTCAGTTGTTCAGCGCCGGCGAGCTCGACATCCCGGCGGTGGTCGGAGGGCGGGAGATCCGCAGCGGCCGCACCGTCAACGTCGTCGCGCCGCACCGGCACGCGCAGGTGCTGGCCCGCGTGCACCAGGCCGAGCCGGCGACCATCGCGGCCGCGGCAGCGTCCGCCGTCGAGGCGCAGCGGGACTGGGCCACCTGGCGCTTTGAGGACCGGGCCGCCGTGTTCCTCAAGGCCGCCGAGCTGCTGGCGTCGTCCTATCGCGCCATTCTGAACGGCGCGACGATGATGGGCCAGAGCAAGACGGCCTACCAGGCCGAGATCGACAGTGCGTGTGAGCTGATCGATTTCCTGCGCTTCAACGTCCATTTTGCCGAGCAGATCTATCGCGAGCAGCCGGGCTCCGCGCCCGGGATCTGGAACCGGATGGACCACCGGCCGCTCGAAGGGTTCGTGTACGCGATCACACCGTTCAACTTCACGGCCATCGGCGGCAACCTCCCGACCGCGCCCGCGCTCATGGGCAACGCCGTGGTGTGGAAGCCGGCCGCCACCGCTTCGCTGAGCAACTTCCACTTCCATCGGCTGCTCACCGAGGCCGGGCTTCCGCCCGGCGTCATCAATTTCGTGCCCGGCAACGCGGTGGACATCAGCAACGCGCTGCTGACCGAGCGGATGCTGGCCGGCATCCACTTCACCGGGTCCACGGCGGTGTTCCATTCGCTGTGGAAGACCGTGGGCGGGAACCTGGACCGGTACCACGGCTATCCCCGGCTGGTGGGGGAGACCGGCGGCAAGGATTTCGTGGTGGCGCACGCGAGCGCGGACGTCGACGCGCTGGCGGTCGCGCTGGTGCGCGGCGCCTTTGAATACCAGGGCCAGAAATGCAGCGCGGCCTCGCGGGCGTACATCCCCGACACGGCATGGCCCGCCGTTCGTGAGCGGATGGTGGAGATGATGCGGACGATCCGCATGGGTGACGTTGCGGACTTCCGCAATTTCATGGGTGCGGTGATCGACGCGCGGGCGTTTGCCAAGATCAAGGGATATCTCGATGCCGCCCGGAGCGATGCGGGCGTGACGATCGTTGCCGGCGGCGGTTCCGACGACTCGGTGGGCTGGTTCGTGGAGCCGACGCTGCTGCAGGCCGAGGACCCGAAGTACCGGCTCATGTGCGAGGAGATCTTCGGGCCGGTGCTCACGGTGCATGTATATCCGGAGCGCCGCTGGGCCGAAACACTGACGCTGGTCGACGAGACGAGTCCGTATGCGCTCACCGGCGCGGTCTTCGCGCAGGACCGTGCGGCGCTGGTTCAGGCCGACCGCGCGCTGCGCAACGCGGCCGGCAACTACTATGTGAACGACAAGCCCACCGGCGCGGTGGTGGGCCAGCAGCCCTTTGGCGGCGCACGCGCCAGCGGGACCAACGACAAGGCCGGCTCGATCCTCAATCTGCTCCGTTGGGTATCACCGCGGAGCATCAAGGAGACGCTCGCGCCGCCCAAGGACTACCGCTACCCGTTCATGCAGGCCGAGTAGCTGCGGGACCGCAGCGGACCCGAGACATGGGCGCCCCGGAGATAGATTGCAGCAATGCGAACGTTTGTATTGCTGCTGTCGGGAATGCTGTGGACCGCGGCGGCGGCCGCCCAGGCGGCGCCGCGCTACGCCGCGGCCCCGCTTCGCTGCGCGCGGTTTGCCCAGCGGGTGGAGAGCCGGATCCGTGGTGAAGCGGGCGGACGGGCGCGGCAGGACGATGCCGGATGGTCCGCGGTGTGGATCGTTCGCGTCATCCGGGACGACTCGCCCGGCGGCGACACTCTCAGGGGCGACACACTCAGGGGCGACTCACTCAGAATCGAAGGCTGGTTCGATACCCTGGCCGTCTGGCGCACCACCGACGGCGTCGTCCGTGCGGCCGACACCGACGGCATCCTCGGTGGCCGTTACCGCGGCATCCTCGGCCCATTCGGCACGTACACCGCGCTTGCCGGGCCCTTCGTGCCCGAGGTGCTGGCGGATTTCGTCGACATGC
This sequence comes from Gemmatimonadales bacterium, assembly GCA_038250675.1. GTDB lineage: Bacteria > Gemmatimonadota > Gemmatimonadetes > Gemmatimonadales > GWC2-71-9 > JAICUF01. Next base: position 114,551 of record JBBSCB010000002.1, on the reverse strand, counting down.
GTGACGCGATGGCCGAGCTCCTGCCGCGACTTCCGCCCCGCGCGCTCCGGCCGGGCGCCGCCTGGCGGGACGGCACGAGCCTCGAGATCCAGCGCCTGGGCGACAGCAGCGCCGCTGGCCATACGGTGCAGCGGTACCGGCTGGAGCGCCAGGGCCGTGAACGGGACACGACGATCGCCGCGCTCGGCGACACGGTTTCGATTGCCGTCACCCAGCGCACCGATGAGACCGGCGAGTTTGCCTGGGACCCGGTCCGCGGCATGGTGCACCGCCTGCGGCACATCACGGTCGTCACCCAGGTGCCCGCCGGCAACGGCCTCCGCTATCCGGTGCGCTCGCTGCTCGATCAGCGTGTCACGATCGACCGGCTGCCGGATGCCCCCGACGCCTGCCCGTAGCCGCGATAGATGTAGGGGGGATCGGCCGATGCATCGGCCAGCGCACGGTCCACGATGGCGCGGTCAGGCGAGAGGGTGCAGACGGGGTCGGTGTTGGCCGCATCGCCGGTGAGGGCAAAGGCCTGACAGCGGCAGCCGCCAAAGTCGCGGCCGCGGAGGTCGCAACTGCGGCAGGGCTCCCGCATCCACGCATCGCCGCGGAAGAGCTGAAACGCGGCGGATTCGCGCCAGATCCAGTCGAGCGGCCGCGCGTTCACCCGATCAAACTCCAGCCCGCCGATTCCCGTGGCGCCGTGGCACGGCAGCACGCGCCCATCGGGCGTGATCACGAGGTACGACCTGCCCCAGCCGCCGTAGCACGGCTTGGGATACCGGCCATGGTAGTCGGCCAGCACGTAGGTGATGCGGAGCCGGCCTCGGTGCCGCGCCATGGCCTCGCGGACGACCGCATCCGCGGCCGCGAGCTGCTCCCGCGTGGGCATGAGCGCAGCGCGGTTCTCGAGGGCCCAGCCATAGTACTGCGTGTTGGCGAGCTCCAGGCGATCGGCGCCGAGCTCGAGCGCCAGATCGATCAGCGCACCCACGTGATCGAGATTGGCCCGGTGAAGCACGACGTTGAGCGAGAGTGCAAAGCCGAACTCCTTTACGAGTTCGGCGGCGGTACGCTTCCGGGCCACCGAGGACGCGCCGGCAATGCGTTCGGCCGAGTCCGTCTCCGTGTCCTGGATGGAGATCTGGATGTGCTCCAGTCCGGCCGATCGCAGCGCTTCCGCGCGCGCGCGGGTGAGTCCCAGCCCAGAGGTCACCAGCGTCGAATAGAAGCCAAGGCCGGCGGCATGGGCCGCGATCACCTCGAGGTCCTTCCGTACCAGCGGCTCGCCACCGGACAGGCCGAGCTGGAGGACGCCGAGGGCGCGCGCCTCGGTCAGCACGCGCAGCCAGGTTTCGGTGCCCAGTTCCCCGGCGGCACGCACCAGCTCCAGCGGGTTGGAGCAGTAGGGGCAGTGAAGGGGACACCGGTGGGTCAGCTCCGCCAGCAGCGTCGTGGGCAGCTCAATCGACATCGATCAGCTCCCGGCGGGCGAGGTCGCCCACATACTCGGCCACGTCGTCGGCGACGTCCGACTCGTAGCGCGCACCGAGAATGGCGGCGATCTCGCCGATCGTGCGCCGCCCGTCGCACAGCTCGAGAATGGCCATACCGGTCTCGTTGAGGAAGACGACGCCCTCGGGATAGAGCAGGACGGGCCGATCGCGGACGGCGTCGAATTCGAGCCGGGCAAGCCGCCACAGTGACGGCGTTGCCGTTGCCGGCGGCACGTCAGTCATCGCGGTACGCGTTGTGTATCGCGTCGATCATGACCCACAGCATCTCCAGCTTGAACCGGAGGGCGTCAAACGTCCGCTGCTGCAGCTCGATCGTGGTGGAACGCTCCTGCACGAGGGCCAGTCCGTGCCGACTGTCGCGCGGGGCCTGCAGCAGCCGGGACTGGAAGTACTCCAGCCCGGTCCGATCCACCCAGGGATAGTGCTCCGCGAAGGCGGCGATCCGGCGACGCATGAGATCGGGCGCAAAGAGCTCGGTGAGCGACGACGCCACCGCCTCGAGCCACGGCCGGGTCCGGCAGAAAGTCACGTAGGACTCAGCCGCGAGACGGACGGCGGGCAGGACGTGGCGCTGGTCCTCCATCTCCTCGCGTGGCACGCCCAGTGTCTCGCCAAGGCGGATCCACATCTCGATGCCGCCGGTGCCGGGCGCCGTCCCGTCGTGGTCCACGATGCGCTGGATCCAGAGCCGACGCACGGCGGCCTCGGGGCAATTGGAGAGAATCGCCGCATCCTTGCGCGGGATGGCCAGCTGGTACGCCAGGCGATTGGCCACCCAGCCCTGAAGCTGGCGGCGGCTGAGCGCGCCGCGGTGCATCAGCTCGTGGAACGGATGGCCCGCGTAGTAGGAGGTGCTGAAGGACCGCAGCGCATCGGCCAGCGCGTCGGGCGGCAGCGGGCGATCCAGTCGCGGCATCGGCGGCTCTGGCGGAGCGGGCAGGCTGGGCGTCACAGGGAAAAGCTCATGCCATCGTCCCCGACGGTTACGCCGGCGGCCGCGACTGCCGCCCGCTCGGGAGAATGCTCCAGCAGGATGGGATTGGTGTTGTTGATATGCACGTAGACCACTCGCCCCGGCAGGCCGGCCAGCGCGGCAAGACTGCCGTTGGCGCCCGCGATCGGCTGGTGGCCCATTGCCCGCGCCGTGCGGTCACCGATTCCCAGCGCAGTAAGCTCGTCGTCACTCCAGAAGGTGCCGTCAACGAGCACCAGCGCCGCATTGTCGAGGCGGTCCAGCACGTCCGGCACGAGAGCGCCGCAACCGGGCACGTACGCCATGGCGGCGGTGCCGTGCCGGATCAGGAGGCCCACGGTGTGGCCGGTGCCGGCATCGGCGGCAAATCTGGGTGCATGGCCCGGCACCGGAAACGCCTCCACGGTGAGCCCGGCGTCGGCGCCTTCGCGGTGGAGGATCGGCACCGCGCGCCGTAGCGGCAGGGTAGTGACCGGAAACTCGCCAAAAGCCCGCATCGTGGGCAGCAGATGGGAATCCTCGTCGAGGATCTGTGCTGTGCGCGCGGTGGCGTATAGTGGCAGGCGGCGCGCTTCGCGCAGCAGGACGAGACCGAGCGTGTGGTCGAGCTCGGCGTCCGTGAGCAGCACGCCGTCGACCGGCACGTGCCGCGTGCCGACGGGCTCTTCGGCGGGAAGCGTGGCCACCTGGGCCCGGATATCGGGCGAGGCATTCAACAGGTACCAGCGCCGGCCGTCGGCGCTGATGGCTACCGAGGATTGGGTGCGGGGGTGGGCGGCGGCGGGATCGCGCCGCGCGACGCGGCAGACGGGGCACCAGCAGTTCCACTGCGGGAAGCCACCGCCGGCCGCGGTGCCGAGGAGGATGACGTTCACAAATGCGGCACGGGGCCCGCCGTCAAGGCGGACCCCGCGTCAGACAGATCTAGAGCGTTGCGACGTAGGCCGTGACTTCCAGCGTCACCGCCACGACTTCCGCCGTTGGCTTGGTCCAGCGCATACCCAGCACCTCCTGATGGATGATCGGCCGGCGCGCGGCGCGACGTACCTGCACTGCGCCGCCCGCGACCGCATTTGGAGTATACGAAGCCACCCTGCGCCCGGGCAAGCCGGTGCCGGCTCAGTGGGCCATGCCGCCGCCGCGGCCCCGGCCGGTTCGGAACATGAGCAGCAGCGGGAGCCCGCAGACGAAGGTGACTCCCATCGTGAAGAACACCTTCTCGAACGCCACGACCGACGCCTGCTGGGTGAGGACGCGGTCCAGCACCGCGTAGGCCTTTAGTTGCGCGCTCTGGAGCGAACCGCCCTGGCGCATCATACCGTGGGTGACCTGCTCGAGCCACTGGCGTGCCGCGGGATCGCCGGCGGTCAGATGCGGGAGCAGTGCCTCGCGCGCCTTTTCACTGAACCGGCTCAGCAGCGTGGCTGCGACCGCGATGCCGAAGCTGCCGCCGAGCTGGCGGGACAGGTTGAAGAGCCCGGTGCCCTGGGCCAGTTGCGACGGGCGGAGATCGGCCACCGCGACCTGCGTCAGCGGCACGAAGATGCATCCCAGGCCGATGCCGCGCAGGACCATCGGCCAGAACAGGTCGTGCAGCCCGATGTCCATCGTGAAGTGGTAGTGCAGCCACATCGACCAGGCGAACAGCGCGACGCCGAGGGTAATCAGCCAGCGCGCGTCGAAGCGGGTGCCCAGCCGGCCCATCGCAGCCATGGTCACCGCGCTGGCGATCGCGCCGGGCAGGATCACCTTGCCGGTGTCCCAGGCGGTGTAGCCGAGCAGGTTCTGGAGAAACACCGGCAGGGCGAACACGCTGGCGTAGAGTGCAAAGCCGAGCATGAGCCCGAAGATCACGCCGCCGGCGAGCTGCCGGTTGCCGAGGATCCTGAGGTCCACGATCGGCTGGTCGGCGGTCAGCTCATGCCAGACGAACGACACGAGCGCGATCGAGGCGATCACCGACTCGACGATGATTTCGCGCGAATCGAACCAGTCGCGCGCCTCGCCCCGCTCGAGCAGGATCTGGAGGGTGCCGATGCCGACGATGAGGAGGCCCAGTCCCAGCCAATCCACGTGGTCGGTTCGCTCGTTGGGGTGCAGCGGCTCCGGGACGTAGCGCCACGTCAGCATCGCCGCGATGGCCCCGAGCGGGATGTTGATGTAGAAGATCCAGGGCCACGAATAGTTGTCGGTGATCCAGCCACCGAGGGTGGGACCGAGCGTGGGGCCCACCATCACACCCATGCCGAAGATGACCATCGCCTTGCCCCGCTCCTCGAGGGGGAAGACGTCGAACAGAATGGCCTGCGCCGTCGAGATCAGCGCCCCGCCGCCGATGCCCTGGACCACCCGCGCGCCCACCAGCGTTTCCAGCGTGTGGGCATTGCCGCAGAAGAACGACGCCACGGTGAAGAGGGCGATCGAGCCGGTATAGTAATTCCGGCGGCCAAAACGATCGGAGAGCCAGCTCGTGAGCGGCAGGATGATGACGTTCGCGACGATATAACCGGTACTCACCCACGCGATTTCGTCGAGCGTGGCGCCGAGGTTCCCCATCATGTGCGGGATGGCGACGTTCACGATGCTGGTATCCACCAGCTCGAGCATGCTGGCCATCGTCACTGCGAAGGCGATGAGATACCGGAAGCGGTAGACGTCCGCGCGCGCCATCTGCGGGCGCCCGGTGGACAGGGCGATCGAGGTCACGGAGGACTCACTTCACCGTGATCGTCGCGTCGACCGACATGCCGGGGCGGAGCGGGTGGGTCGGGTCCCGGCCCCGATCCACCGCGATCCGTACCGGTACCCGCTGCACCACCTTGGTGAAGTTGCCGGTGGCGTTGTCCGGCGGGAGCAGGGCAAACTTTGCGCCGGTGGCGGGCGAGATGCTCTCCACCTTGCCGTGGAATGTGACGCCGGGGTAGGCATCGACGGAAAACTCCGCCAGGTCACCCGGCCGGACCCGCCGCAGCTGCGTCTCCTTGAGATTGGCCGTCACCCAGACATCGCTCAGCGGCACGACCGACATCAGCGTCTGCCCCACCTGCACCAACTCACCCGGCTCCACCCGCCGGCGGGCGACCACGCCGTCCGTCGGCGCCGTGATCACGGTGTAGTCAAGCTGGATGCGGGCATTGTCCACCGCGGTCTGCGCGGCCTGGAGCCGGGCCTCAGCCGAGCGCAGGCCGGCGGTGGCGACTGCCACGTTGCTGCCGCTGGCCGATGCCTGCCGTCGTACCGCTTCGAGATTGGCGCGCGCGGCGTCGGCGGCGGCCTGCGCCGCGTCGAACAGCTGGGCCGCGATGATCTTCTGCGCCGCCAGCGTGCGGTAGCGCTCCAGGTCCGCCGCCGCCTTGCGGTAGGCGGCTTCGGCCGCGCCGACTTCCGCGCTCGCGCCGGAGGCGGTGGCGCGGCTCGACTGGATCTGCGCCTGCGCCATGCCCGCGCTCCGGCCGGTGCCGGCCGAGGCCTGCGCGTTGGCCAGGTCGGCCTGGGCCTGCTGGAGCCGGACCTGGAGATCACGGTCGTCGAGCACCACCAGCGTGTCGCCCGCCGTGACCCCCTGATTGTCGTCCACGAGGACGCGGGCCACGAACGCCTGCACCTTGGGCGCGATCGGCGTGATGTGGCCGTCCACCTCGGCGTTGTCAGTCTCCACGTGATTGCGCCCGTGGAGGTATTTGGTCAGCCCCCACGCGGCCACCAACAGCACCATGATGCCGGCGATGAGCAGCGGCGACACCCGCCGCCGGGGCGCCGGCGCCTCGTCGAGTTCGATTGGCATGTTCGTCATGGTTCCTTTGATGCGTGAAATGCGATGAGTCTTGTCGCTGCGCGCAGCTACGGCATGTCCGCCAGGACACCGAGTGCCCGGTAGGTCGTGACTCGCGCCGTGCCGTACGCCGCCCGCGCCTGGATGAGTGCGTCGCGCGCGGCGATGACGGAGCTCTGCGCCGTGGTGGTCTCCACACTGCCCGCGACGCCGGCCCGGAACCGCTCCTCGGCCTGCGCCAGCTCCTGTTGCGCGAGCTGGACCCGGCTGCCCGCGAGGCGGACCCGCTGGCGGGCCGAGGCGAGGTCGAGCAGCGCCTCGCGGGCATCGGTCTCGATGCCGTTGGCCAGGTCCCGCTCCCGGAGCTCCTGCGCCTGCACCCGGAGGCGCTGCTCGGCGGCGCGGGCCTGCCGGCGGAAGCCGTCGAGAATCGGGATGTTCACGCCGAGCTGCACCAGGTAGGTGCCCGCCAGCGTGCCCAAGGAGCGGCCGGTCTGCTCGTAGTACCCCGAGACGCCGATCGTGGGCAGCGCCTCGAGGCGAATGGCCGCAAGGTTGCGCCGTGCGGCCTCGGTGCGGGCGTGCTCGGCGATGAGCTCCGGTCGGTGGCTCCGGGCAAAGGCGACCGCGCCCGCCGGGTCGGTCGGCAGCGCGACCTCGCCGCCAGTGAGCGAGTCGGTGAGCTCGAGCGGGGTGTCCGCCGGTGCGTCCAGCGTGCGCAGCAGTTCGAGCCGCGCGCGATCGCGAAGATTCCGGGCCACCTCGAGCTGGGACTGCACGCTGGCGAAGCCGACCTCACTGCGTGTCGCGTCGATGGCAGGGCTGACGCCGGCGTCCACCAGCTTGCGCGCCTGGTCCAGCAGCGTGGCGGCGATGGTGCTGTCCGCTTCCCGCGCCCGCACCGTCTCGTCGGCGCTGAGGACGCGGAGATAGGCAAAGCCCGCGGCGGCGGCGGTGGCTTCGCCCACGGCCCGGACATCGAGGCCGGCCGCCGCGGCGGTGTCACGGCCCGCGCGCACCCGCGCCATCGCGGCGGCGTCGAACAGCGTCTGCGAGCCGTGGAGCTGCAGCGTGACGACGTTGAAGGCCGGCGTCACCCCGGTCACGCCGGGAAAGCCGAACTCGTCGAGGTTGATCTGGCGGCGGCTTGCCGCGGCGGATCCGCCGATGGATGGCAGGAGGTCGGCGCGGCGCTCGCGTACGCGCGCGCCGGCCACATCGGCACTCAGCTGCGCCAGCGATGCGCTGACGCCGCGGGTCCGCCCCAGCCGGATCGCGTCGAGCAGCGAGATGCGGGTGGGGACGTGGATCGTATCGGCCGTCTGGGCCGCGACGGGCCTCGCGAGTGGCGTCACGCACGCCGCGGCGAGCGCGAGCAGCAGCAGGGTGGAGCGCATCAGGACCGGTCCTTGGAGCGGGTGCGCGCAGCCGGAGCCAGCACGCCGTTCAGTACGAAGTCGATGACGCCATCCACGACCTGCTCATCGGGCAGGGCGCTGGGATCGAGTGACGCGAAGAAGCACTGCTGCTGGCCCGAATGCACCAGCAGCGAGCCGATGGCGCGGGTGGCAAACTGGAGCGGGGTGGCGCGGAACTCGCCGCTGGCCACGCCGCGGTCCAGCGCCGCCTGGATCAGGCGGCGGGAACGCAGAATGACCTCGTCAAAGTAGAACCGGGCCAGCTCGGGGAAATTGGCCAGCTCGGCCTGCACCAGCCGGCCGATCCGGGCCACGTCGGGCGCGCGAACGGTGGCCCACATGCGACGGACGAGGAGGACCAGGAGTTCACGCGCGGTGCCGTCGTGGGTCGCCAGCAGCTCCTCACCCTGGACGACGCAGGGGATGATCTTGGCGCGCACCATCTCGCGGAACAGCGTTTCCTTGGAGTCGAAGTAGAGGTAGAGCGTCCCCTTGCTGACGCCGGCCCGGCGGGCGACGTCTTCCACCCGGGTGCGGGCAAAGCCCGCTTCGCCGAAGACCTGAAACGCCGCGTCGAGGATCTCCTCGGGGCGGGCTTCGGGACGCCGCTGCCAGCGGGGCGCGGGGGGCAGGGTGGGACGCATGAATCCTCTCCTTTACTAACTGACCGGTCAGTAAGATAAATGGACCGGCCGGTCCGTCAAGTCCGCTCGCCATCGACCGGTTTGCCGCCACTTTCGACCGCTTGCTCCCGCTCCCCGGCGTTCGTACCTTGGGATCAACCCCGCGCCGGAGGACCTGCCGATGTCGGACGCCTTTCTCAGCTCCGACGACTTCGACGAACAAGCCCATCAACTCTATAACGAAGGTCGGTACGACGACGCACTCGCCATCCTGAAGGACGGCATCACCCTCTATCCACACTGCATCGAACTCCATGTCGGCATGGCGTACGCCTACCTCGCGCGCGAGGACTATGCGTGGGCCCGGCGCAGCTTCGAGCACGCGCTCTCGCTAGATCCCGATCATGAGGACGGCCTGGCCGGCGTCGGCGAGACCCGGCTCAAGCTGGGCGATCGCGACGGCGCCATCCACGCCTTCGAACGAATCCTCCAGCTCGGCTTTGGCGACGATCCCGACCTGATGCTGCAGGTGGGTCGCGCGCTCTTCCGCGAGGGACACATCGCGCCGGCCCACCGCTTCTTCGACCTCGCGGCGCAGGCGCACCCCGAGTCGGCCGACGCCGCCGCGTCACTGGGCTATGCGTCGCACCGCCTGGGACGGGACGGCGCCGCGCTCTACTGGCTCCGCCGCGCCCTCCAGCTCGACGCCGAATACAGCGAGGCGCGGATCTACCTCGCCAACCTGCTGTATGATCGCGGCGAATCGGAGGCGGCACTCCATCACCTCGAGCGCACCCAGCCCGAGGAGCACTTCGACGAGCTGGCCATCTGGCGCCACATCGAGCTCAAGAAGACCCTCTACCGCCTGCCGGACGAAGACCCCGAGCTCGCGCCGTGGATCGCGCGGCTCAACGATGTGGCCGGCGAGCCCGATGCGATCGACATGCTGCTGGCCGAGGTGGAGGCACAGCAGCCCGACGGCACGCCGCGGGACCCCAACCAGCTCGAGCTCTTCGGCGTGCTGCTCACCGAGCTGCATGCCATGCAGAAGAAGCCGACCGTCGCGGTCGAGGTGCACCAGGTGACCACGCTTGCCGGTGCGACCTTCCGCGGGTCATGGGAGGAAATACTCCTGCAGATGAAGGCCGCCGAACAGGAATGGGTCCAGGCCTCGCTGGCGGACTACATGGCGAGTCTGGCGCGCCGGGGACAGACCGAGACCGGCGTGATCATTCCGGTGACCACCGCGGAAGAGTTCATCCGTGGCAGTGCGGAGGCAGGCGTGTTGCGCATCATCCAGTGATCGCGCTGGAGCAGGTCGCAAAAACCTACCAGTCGCCATTGCGCGGACGGACCGTGCACGCGCTGCGCGAGCTGTCGCTGACCATCAGCCGCGGCGAGGTCTTCGGCATTGCCGGCCCCAACGGCGCCGGCAAGAGCACCCTCCTCTCACTCCTGCTCGGCTTCCTGCATCCCACCAGCGGTACCGTCCGTGTCGGCGGCCAGTCACCGCGCAGCTACGTCGAGGGGCACGGCGTCGGCTATCTCACCGAGCTGGTGGCGATGCCGCGGCGGTGGACCGTCGAGTCCGCCCTTCACCGCTATGCCACGCTCGCTGGGCTGGTCCCGGCGGATCGGCGCCTGCGGACCGAGGCCGTGATCGAGCGCCTGGGCCTCGAGGAGCATCGCCGCAAGCAGGTGCGCCAGTTGTCCAAGGGCAACCTGCAGCGGCTGGGCCTGGCGCAGGCGCTGCTGCGCGACACCGAACTGCTCGTGCTCGACGAGCCGACCCACGGCCTCGATCCCCTCTGGACCCAGCGGTTCCGCGACCTGGTGGACGCGGAGCGCCGCCCCGACCGTGTGGTGCTGATCGCGTCGCACAATCTCGATGAGCTCGAGCGCCTGGCCGATCGGGTCGCCATTTTGCATCAGGGCCGGCTCGAGCGGATCGTCACCGCGGGGCGGCAGCCCGCGGCGCAGCGCGGCCCGTACCGGCTCGTGGTACCCCCCGGCACCGAGCTCGGCGCGCTGCTGGCTGGCGCCGAGCCGGTGGCCGGCCGGCCGGGACAGTTCCGGCTCACCGGTGAGCTTGCCGTGCTCAACCGCGGTCTTGCCGCGCTGCTCGCCGCCGGCGGCGTGGTGGAGGCGTTCTACCCCGAGCGGAGCCGCCTCGAGAGCGAGTTCCGGACGGCAGTGGGAGAGGACGCATGAACCGGTGGCCGCTGCGCTACGCGCCGTGGATGGCGCGCGACCTCGCGCTCGGGCCCGGGCTCATCTACCTGGTCGTGGCGCTGATTACCGCATGGATCGTCTCGCAGACCGGCCGGATGGCCAGTGGGAGTCCAGCTTTGGCCGGCACGCTGCTCGAACGCATCGTGAGCCAGGTGGCCATGCCGTTCGTGCTGCTGGCCACCGGGGGCATCGTGCGGACCGATCTCACCGAGGGGTTTTACCGGACGCTCTTCTCCAAGCCGGTGAGCCCGGTGGCGTACTACTTCCAGCGGTGGCTGCTGGGCGGCGTGGCGGTGCTGGCCGCGGTGGGGCTGCTCGTGCTCGCCATCATGGCGGCACAGCGCACGGCGCCGGCGGTCGGCTGGGATCTGCCGGCGCGCGTCGCGCTCTTCTATCTGCTGCTGGGCGGGCTGGTCTTCCTGCTCTCCACGCTGATGCGGCGCGACTGGATCGTGGCCCTCCTGATCTACATTCTGGAAACGGCACTCCACCAGGTCGCCTCGGCCGGCGTGCGGTTCACCGGGTTCTGGCGTGCGCTGATCGCGGTGCTGCCACCGTTTCACCTGGTCATCGTTCCCACCGGCCTCCCGTCCGGGCGGCCGCTGCTCCATCTCGTGGCCTATGGCGTGGCCATGGTGGCGCTCGCGCTCGTCGTCCTGCATCGCCGCCCGCTCGGCTCGGGTGGCCGCGCGTAGCATCCGCCCTTCCGCCGCCGGTTATCATTCCATGATGCCAATCGCTTCGACCCCCCGCTGGACCGCCGGCGTCCGCCGTGAAGTGCTCCCCAACGGGCTCACGGTGCTCGTGCAGCGCGACGGATCGGCGCCGGCCGTCGCCGTCGTGACCCACGTCAGGGCCGGCTTCTTCGACGAGCCCGATCGCTGGCAGGGCATTTCCCACGTGCTGGAGCACATGTTCTTCAAGGGCACGCCCTCCCGCGGCGTGGGCGCCGTGGCGCGCGAGACCAAGCGTGCCGGCGGCTATCTCAATGCCAGCACGAGCTACGACCGGACCGCGTACTATGTCGTGCTCCCGTCCGCCCATCTTGCGCAGGCGCTGGACATCCAGTCCGACGCACTGCGCCACTCGACGGTCGATGCCGGCGAGCTCGCCCGCGAGCTGCAGGTCATCATCCAGGAAGCCCGGCGCAAGCGCGACACGCCGGGGGCCGTCGCTTACGAGACGCTGCACGAGGTCATGTTCGATGTCCACCGGATCCGGCGCTGGCGCATTGGCCACGAGGGACAGCTCGCCGGCTTCACCCGCGACGACCTGTTGGGGTACTACCACTCCCGCTACGTGCCGGCGCGCACCATCGTCGCGATCGTGGGCGACGTGGACGAGGACGAAGCGCTCCGCCTGGCGCGCGAGAAGTACGGTGCCTGGCCCGCCGATGCGGGAGCGGTGGATCCCTCGCCGGCCGAGCCGGATCATCGCGAGGTCCGGGCCCGCACGCTCCGCGGCGACGTGACGCAGGCGGAGCTGATCGTGGGCTGGCGCACCGTCCCGCCGTTGCATCCCGATTCCGCGGCGCTCGACGTGGCCGCCGCGATCCTCTCCGAGGGGCGGGGAAGCTGGCTCTACCGGCGGCTTCGCGAGCAGGGGATCGTCACGGCCGTCTCCGCCCAAAATTACGCGCCGAGCGAAGTGGGCACGTTCACCATCGGGGCTGAGCTGGAGCCGGAGCGCGTCACCGAGGCGCTCGCCGGGATGGCTGCCTGCGTGTCCGAGCTATCGACGGCGGGGCCGTCCGGTGACGACATGGACCGCGCCCGGGCGCTGCTCCGTGCGCGGTGGGCCCGGGGCATGGAGCAGATGGAGGGGCGTGCGTCGTCGCTTGCCATGGCGGAGGCGCTGGGCAGCGTGGACCTGCTGGACCGGGAATACGAATCGCTTCTCGCGACGACGCCGGAGCAGGTCCGTGCGGCCGCTGGCGCATGGCTGGAGCCGGGCAGCGTGTCAGCCGTTCTTTATCTGCCGACCGGCCTCGGCGAAGACCTCACCGCGGCGGCGCTCGCCCGCGCATTCGGTGCGCCCTCCCCGGCGGCATCGGCACGCGTCGCCGGCGTGCCGGTGCTGACGTCCGCCGTTCGCCATCTGGCGCTGCCTGCAGCCGATCTGCTGGTCCGCCGGAAGGAGGGGGTGCCGCTCGTGACGCTCGGCATCTACGTGCCCCGGCTCGTGTCCGACGCGCCGGCTCAGGCCGGCCTGGGCGCGCTCACGGTGCGCGCCGCGGTGCGTGGCGCCGGCGGGCTCGCCGCGGCGGCGCTCGCCTTTGCGTTCGAGCGGCTGGGCGGCACCGTCTCGCCGTCCGCCGGTGCGGATCGGGCCGGGTTCGGGACGTCGGTGCTCGCCGATCGGATGGCGGATGCCGCGTCGCTGCTCCATCGCGTGCTCACGGAACCGGCGTTCGACGCGGCCGCGGTCGCCGCCGAGCGCGAGCTCATGATCAACGAGGCGCGGCAGGTGGCGGACGACATGTTCCGCTATCCGTTTCAGCTCGCGTTCGGCGCCGCGTTTGGCGATCGCGATTACGGCGTGCCGGTCGGCGGGCTGCCGGAGACGCTGGCCGCACTCGATGCCGGCCACGTTCACGCGTGGCACCGCGCGACGCTCCTCGGGGCCCGTCCCGTCATCGTGGCGGTCGGCGACATCGACCCGGACCGGGCGATGGACGAGCTCGCCGCTGCCTTTGCGTCGCTGCCGGCGCGCGAGGCGGCGCCGCGACCGGGTCCGGTGGCATGGGCGGTCACACCCGGCGGCGTGACCGAGCGGGTGAGTCTCAGGGACAAGGCGCAAACGGCGCTCGCCATGGCGTTTCCCGGTCCGGCCCGCCGCGATGCGGACCGGTATGCGGCGGACGTCTGGGCGGCGGTCGCGAGTGGGCTGGGCGGGCGACTGTTCGACGCATTGCGGGACCAGCGCTCGCTGGCGTATACCGTGCTCGCGTCCGCCTGGCAGCGTGGCCGGGCCGGCGCGCTGGTCACCTACATTGCCACCAGTCCCGAGCGGGAGACCGAGGCCCGCGAGGCGATGCTGGCCGAACTGGCCGGGTTCGCCGCGGAGCCGGTGACGCCGGACGAGCTGGCACAGGCCACGGCGTATCTCGCCGGTCAGACGGAGGTGCAGCGGCAGAGCGCGTGGGCGGTGGTGGGCGAGCTGCTGGACGCGTGGCTGATCGGTGACGGCCTGGCCGAAATCGACGAAACCGCGGCCCGGTATCGCTCGGTGACGGCCGATGAGGTGCAGGCCGTCGCTGCCGCCTGTCTCGACCCCGAACGGCGGGCCGAGGGGCTGGTGCGGGGGACCGCCACGAGCGGTGAGAAATAGGGGTCGGTTGCCCGGGAGGCGCGGCTCCGCCAACATTCAGGGAGTTCCGGCGCCCGCGGGGACGGGCCGGGGTCCATTGTCCGGGAGACACGATGAGCAAGCGCGAAGAGGAGCGGCTGGCCAAACTGGCGCAGAAGAACGCCGCCAAGGAGATCAAGCCGCGCGATGAGCGGGCCAAGAAGTATGACGACACCTTGCGACGCCAGCCGGACGAGGATCAGGAGCTGCGCGAGTTCTTCACGGACATGCGCAAGCGCGAATTCTGACGCCGGTCCGGCGCGAGGTCGTGCGCCTGGTCGTGGCGGTATTGCTGGTGCACGCAGTGGGGATCGCGACCTTCTACGGGGCCGGTATTGGCCACGCATCGGCCCGGAGCCGGGCGATCTTTACCGGGACCTGGATGCTCGCAACGCTGGTCGTGGTGCTGCTGGGACTCACCCGGCTGCGGCGATTGCGGCTTGAATTGCGTGGCTCCGGCGCCGGGGGGCGCCGGGCGTAGACTGGCGGCGGCGCTTTGGCGGGGCGCCCGACCCGTGTATCGTTCGCCCCGGGCCCCTGGGGGCCGGGACCGCAGGCAGACGAACTTTCGGTGGAGGAATCCATGGCGACCAAGCTCGACAAGGCGATCAAGCGTGAGCTCGAGATCGACGGCAAGGCATACACGATCATCATGTCCCCCGAGGGCATCAAGATCACGCCCAAGGGTGGGCGTATCGGCAAGGAAGTCACCTGGCGCAGCATGATGGGCACCGAGGGCTCGGCCGGTGGGAGCAGCGCATCCGGCATGGGGTCGTCCGGCATGAGCTCCTCGGGCATGGGGTCCTCCGGCGGGATGATGGGCGCCTAGGCACGCAGTCGGTACGCCGCGCGGCGCCGGGAGGCGCTGCGCGTCTGCCCGCCCATGGCTGAGACCGTCCGCCCCGCCCGCCCGCCACACCTCGATCTCCGCGCCGCCGCCCACCGGGCGATGCTCGCCGCCGGCTTCACGCCCGATCTCCCGGCTGACGCCGCGGGCGAGCTGGCGCGGATCGACGGCACCGCCCAGACCGGCGGTGCCGCTGAGGACCTCCGCTCCGTTCCCTGGACCTCCATAGACAATGCGTCGTCCCGCGACCTCGACCAGGTCGAGGCGTCGGCCCGCACCGTGGATGGCGGCATCCGCGTCCGGGTCGGCATCGCGGACGTGGACGCGCTGGTGCCGCAGGGCTCCGCCCTCGACCGGTTCGCCGCCGCCAACACCACGTCGGTGTACACCGGCGTCGCGACCTTCGCGATGCTTCCCGAGCGGCTCTCCACCGATCTCACCTCGCTCAACCCGGATGTGGAACGCGCGGCGATCGTGATCGAGTTCACGGTCACCGATGCCGGCGACGTGCGCGAGCCGGCGGTGTACCGGGCGCTGCTGACCAACCGGGGCAAGCTGGCGTACGATGCCGTCGGCCGCTGGCTGGAGGGCGAGGCGCCGCCGCCGGCGCCGCTCGCCGCATCGGCCGAGCTGGCCGCGCAGGTTCGGATGCAGGATGAGGCGGCCAGCCGGCTCCGTCTGGTGCGCTACCGGAACGGCGCGCTCGAGCTGGAGACGATCGAAGCGACGCCGGTCGTGGTCAACGGGGAGGTGGTGGACCTCGACCTGACCCACAAGACGCGCGCGCGCGAGCTGATCGAGGATTTCATGATCGCGGCCAACGGCGTGATCGCGGGGTTTCTCGAGCGGAGCCAGGTGCCGTCGATCCGGCGCGTCGTCCGGGTGCCGCGGCGCTGGGACCGGATCGTGGCGCTGGCGGCCGGGCTGGGCGAGCAGCTCCCGGCGGCGGCCGACGCGCCGGCGCTCGCGGCATTCCTCACCCGGCGCCGCGCGGCGGACCCGGATCACTTTCCCGATCTGTCGCTGGCCGTCGTCAAGCTGCTGGGACCTGGGGAATACGTCGTGGACCGCCCCGGTGAGACCAGCCCCGGCCACTTCGGGCTGGCGGTCGACGACTACACCCACTCGACCGCACCGAACCGGCGCTATGCCGACCTGGTCACCCAGCGGCTGGTCAAGGCGGTGCTGTCCGGGTCACCCCCGCCCTACCCGGTGACGGAGCTGGAGGGCATCGCCGCGCGCTGTACCACCCGGGCCGACGATGCGCGCAAGGTCGAGCGCCTGGTGCGGAAGATCGCGGCGGCCACGATGATGGCTCCGCACGTGGGCGAGAGCTACGATGCCATCGTCACCGGCGATACCGACCATGGCGTCTACGTGCGGCTGCTCTCGCCGCCGGTCGAGGGCCGGGTCATCCGGAACGAGCACGGGCTCGATGTGGGCGACCGGACCCGCGTGCGGCTGGTCGGCACCGAGCCGGCACGCGGCTTCGTGGACTTCGAGCGTCTGGAGAGCCAGCCATGAGAACGGGTCTGCTGCTGCTGGCCCTCGCGCTGGGCTGCTCGGTGCACACCGCGCGTTCCGTAGGGAGCGCCGCCACCGCACGGGTGGACCGTACGGTGCCCGCGCCGCCGTACGGGCCGGGGACGCTCGGTGAGGCGTTCGGGCTGGCCGACCAGGCCAATCGGCTGGCCGACACGCTGTACCAACTCATGCCGGACGCATCGAGCGGGATCCAGGCACTGACGGTGCATCTGACACCTGGCGGCGTCGTGCGGGTGATCGACGTCGCCTACGGCCCGCTCCGAGGGTACGCGGACCAGGTGGCGGCCGCGCGCGGCAGCATGGGCAATCCCAGCACCACCCGCACCGACGACGACGGCAGCCAGCATACGATCTGGCAGGACGCCCGGACCCGCTATGAGGTGGTGGGCCGGGTCTTCGACAGCCGCTCGGTGGTGAGCGCCCGCCTGACCGATCTCCTCCTGGCCGGATCGTAGCATGCGAGGGGCCCGGTGAACGCGGCGCCCGGCGCCCGCCTGGCCCGGCTCTGGTCGCGGCTGAGCCCGCTGCCCGGCGGCCGGCGGCTGTTCAGTCGCTTGGTGGGAACCATGGCGCCGTATACCGGCTCCATCGGCGCCACGGTCCGCGAACTCCGGCCCGGCCATGCCGTCATGGAGCTCCGGGACCGGCGCGCGGTGCGCAATCATCTCAAGTCGATCCACGCCGTCGCCCTCGTCAACCTGGGCGAAGTCACCAGCGGCCTTGCGATGCTGGTGGGACTGCCGCCCACGGTGCGCAGCATCGTCACCGGGCTGTCCACCGATTTTCTCAAGAAGGCGCGCGGCACGCTGGTCGCCTCATGCGACGCACAGATTCCGGCCGTCACCGCGCCGGTCGATCACGAAGTCGAGGCCGTCATCCGCGATGCGGGGGGCGATGTCGTGGCGCGCGTGCGGGTGCGGTGGCGTCTGGCGCCGCTGTGAGCGGCACGCCGCTCGAGACGCCGTTCAGCCGCGCGGTTGGCATCGAGGTTCCCCTCGTCTGCGGTGCGATGTACCCCTGCAGCAATCCCGAGCTGGTGGCGGCGGTCTCCGAGGCGGGCGGGATCGGCGTGGTGCAGCCGATCTCGCTCACCTACGTCTACGGCCACGATTTTCGCGAGGGGCTCCGGCTGATCCGCCGGCTCACGGCAAAGCCGTTCGGCATGAACGCGTTGATCGAGCAATCGTCGAAGGCGTACCGCGAGCGCATGAGCCGCTGGATCGACGTGGCGCTGGAGGAAGGCGTCCGCTTCTTCGTCACCTCGCTTGGCAATCCCCGGTGGGTAGTGGACCGGGTGAAGCCGGCGGGCGGGGTCGTGTACCACGACGTGACCGAGCGGAAGTGGGCGCAGAAGGCGCGGGACGGGGGGGTGGACGGCTTCGTCGCCGTGAACGATCGGGCGGGCGGGCACGCCGGGCCGCGGGGCGCGGCAGAGCTCTTGGCGGAGGTGGGAGACATGGGGCTCCCGGTGCTCTGCGCCGGCGGCATCGGGGCCCCGGCCGACTTTGCGGCGGCGCTCCGGATGGGCTACGCGGGGGCGCAGCTGGGCACGCGCTTCATCGCGACCACCGAATGTGGCGCGAGCGAGGCGTACAAGGACGCGATCGTCCGGGCGGACGCGGACGACATCGTGCTCACCGAGCGGATCACGGGTGTGCCGGTGGCGGTGATCAACACACCGTACATCCAGCGGATGGGCCTCAAGGCCGGGCCGCTCGCGCGTCGTCTCCTGCGGGGCCGACGGACCAAGCACTGGATGCGCAACGTCTACGCGCTCAAGTCACTGTGGCAGCTCAAGCGCGCGTCGCTCGATGTCACGGGAGAGAAGGACTACTGGCAGGCGGGGAAGAGCGTGGCGGGGATCGATGCGATCGAACCGGCGGGCGAGATCGTCCGCGAATTCGCGGCGGCGGCTGGCGGCGCCCACTGATGCGAGGCAGGTTCTCATGGTGACTTGGTTTCCCTGGCGCAGGGGTGGTTTCTGCCCTCAAATCCTTGCCTGTGCCGGCCTTGGCGTTCTCGCCTGCGCGGGACCCCTTGACGTGGACTTCCAGCCCAGTCATTCACTGACGATCGTGGTGGGAAGAGAGCTGGACGTCACTCTCGGGACACTCGGGCCAGGTGAATATCTCAGCCCGCCGACGATCTCCTCCTCGGCGATAAAGTTCCTCGACGCGGAGTTGGTGGGGCCGAACGTACCGGCGGGCCCGACCCAGCGCTTCCGGTTTGTCGCCATGGCGCTGGGGGAAGCGGTCATCACCTTTCGTCACACCGCGGGCAACCCGGTCATCGAGGACACGGTGAGCGTCCATTGAACGCGGCGGCCATCATGAGGAAACTATCCTGCCTGCCTTGCTTCCTCGCGCTCGGGGCAGTCGGCTGCGGCGGGTCGGCCGCGACTGCTCCGGATCCCACACTTGATTCACTGGCGGTACAACCCGCCTGTGACCGGCCGGCGCCCCTGTACGGCACCCTCGACCCGGCGGCTCCGGGTTACATCGTGGTCTTCCGCGACGGGGTCGAGTCCGACGTCGAGACGCCGCGCCTGGCGGCGTTGTACGGGTTCCAGCCGACAATTAGGTACACGGCGGCGCTCGAGGGGTTCGCTGCGGTGCTGACCGCCGAGACGGTGGCGCGGCTGCGCTGTGTCCCAACGGTCAGGTCCATCGAGCACGACGCGGTGGCTGGCTCCGCTCTGTCCCCTACGCGATCCCGTTCCGGATCGCCGACAGCATCCGGTCGGTAAAGAGGTCCACCTCGTCGAGCGTGGTGTAGACGTTGGGCGTCACGCGGAGCCCGCTGAATTCGGGGTGGATGATCGGCGTGCTCACGATCCGGTGCTTGCTGAGGAGCCAGCCGCCCAGCGCCCCCATGTCCATGCCATCAATTGACACCAGCCCGATGCCGCCCGAGTACGGCGAGTCGAGCGGCGTCAGCATCTTCACCCGGCCGCCGCCCTCGGCCAGGAGCCGCTTGGCCCAGCGATCCCTGAGGTAGCGGAGCCGGGCGATCTTGCGGTCCGCGCCGATGCCGCGATGGAACGCGATGGCGGTCGAGACGGCGTTGTGGTTGGCCGCGGGATGGGTGCCGATCTCCTCGTATTTCCGGATGTTGTCGTCCATGGAGGTCGGGGCCGCCATGAGCGGCCAGAGCGCCTTCTGCTTGGCCTTCCGCACATACAGGAACCCCGTCCCGATCGGTGCCAGCATCCACTTGTGCAGGCTGGTGCCGTAGTAGTCGCAGCCCAGCTCGTCGCGGGTGAAGGGGAAGTGGGCAAAGGCGTGCGCGCCGTCCACCAGCACCTCGATGCCGCGCGGCCGCGCCAGCTCCACGATCTCCTTCACCGGCAGGATCTGCCCGGTGAGGTTGGTGATGTGGGTCAGCTCGATGGCGCGGGTCCGCGGCGTGATGGCCGCGGCAAACTGGTCCACCAGGTATTGCTGTGACGGTGGCGGCACCTTGAACGAGATCGCCTTAACGACGATGCCTTCCCGCCGCACCCGCTGGTCCCAGGTGGTGAGCATCCGTCCGTAGTTCTGGTTGGTGACCACCACCTCGTCGCCCCGCTTGAGGTCGAGCCCCAGGATCATCGTCTCGTTGGCCTCGGAGGCGTTCCGGGTGATGGCCATCTCCTCGGGGTCGCAGCCGAACTCCTGCGCCAGGTCCCGCCGCACGCTCTCCACCCGCGGCTCCAGCACCCGCCACATGTGATCCACCGGCAGCTCGTTGGAGAACCGCAGGTCGCGGATCATCTGCTCCAGCACGTGGCTGGGCGTGGGGCTGCAGCCGCCGTTGTTGAGGTTGATCATCGTGCGGTCGCAGTCGAACGCGCGCTGGATCTCGCTCCAGTACACCTCGTCCTCCGCCACGCTGAGCGCGGCGCGGCTGCCGGCGACCTGCCTGGCGCGGGTGAGCTGGCGGATGGCGCGCTCGGTGAAGGCGGGCGCCACCGATGCGCTCGCGAGGGCGGTAAGGAACGAACGGCGGGTGGCCATGCGGGGCTCCGTGGGATTGGGTGGCTCCAATTTGCAGCGCCGGTCTCCCTTGCGCTACACTTCGCCGGAGACGGGGTGGACGCTGTGCTGGAGTCAGGTCGTGATCGGTCATATGGAGGGGCACTGATGTCGCGGGCATTCGTGAACGAGGACGCCGGCGGCGCGCCCATTCGGTATCCGCTGCCGCCGCGCGACGATCCGGGCTATGACGAAGCCGCGGCGCGGGCACTGCTCCGCGGAGCTGACCTGGGCGATTCGGCCGGCGCCGAAGCGGCGACCGGTTACGTTTTCGGGGCGCCGCGTCTCGCGCCGATCGTGCGGCGGATGCTCGAGGATGCGCGCAACGACGGTGACGAGCGGCTGGAGCAGCTGGCGGAGCGGTTCCTGCAGCGCGGATCACTCAAGTGAGCGGGGTGGCATGAGAACATTCATCGGAGTGATCGTCGCGGGACTCATGATGGGGTGTGCCGGCCACGGCACGCCCGGCACGACCGCGGTCTCGAACGGCAGCGGCCGGGCCGGCGTGATGCAGGCGGACATTGACTTTGCCCAGGTGACGGCGGAGCGGCGCCTCGACGGCTGGATGTCCTACATGGCCGACGACGCGGTCAAGGCGCCCTGGGATGCCGACTTCATCGAGGGCCGGCGGGCCATCCGCAAGGTCGACGCCGCCACCTTTGCCGACAGCACGATCTCGCTCGAGTGGAAGCCCACCGATGGCGGGGTCTACAGCGACGGCCGGTACGGCTACACCAAGGGCCGCTACGAAGTGATCAAGCGCGCGGGCGGCACGCGGACCGTCATGGGCCGCGGGACGTATCTCACCGTCTGGCGGCGGGAGGCGGACGGCTGGAAAGTGGTGCTCGACACCGGGGTCCCGGATTCCAAAGAGTGACTGGCCCGGTGATGCGGAGCGAGCCCGCGCGCTCGTGCTGCAGCACGGCTGGAACGCCACGGCGTACCAGATCGTCAATCCCGGGATCACGCGGTGGTTTTCCGCCGCGGGCGACGCGGTCGTGGGATACACCGGGCACAGCGGCGTACGCGTGGTTGCGGGCGCGCCGGTCTCGGGGCCGGAGCGGCTGTCCGACGTCACGGCGGAGTTCGAGCACGATTCGTCGCTGGCCGGCCAACGGGTCTGCTACTTCGGCGCCGAGCAGCGGTTCGAAACGGCGTACCGCGGCCACACCTTTGCCCGCGTGGTGTTGGGCGCGCAGCCGGTGTGGGATCCGCGCGTGTGGCCCGCCATCGTGGCCGGGCACAGCTCGCTCCGCGCACAGCTCCACCGCGCGCGCAACAAGGACGTCACCGTCGCCGAGTGGACGGCCGGGCGGGCCGAGGCAAGCGAGGCGCTGCGTCGGTGCCTGGCCGAGTGGCTGGCGACACGGGGACTGCCGCCGCTCCACTTCCTGGTCGAGCCGGAGACGCTGTCCCGTCTCGCTGACCGCCGCGTCTTCGTTGCCGAGCAGCGCGGCGTCCCGGTGGCATTCCTCGTGGCCTCGCCGGTGCCCGGCCGCCACGGCTGGCTGGTGGAGCAATTTGTCCGCGGCCACGCCGCCCCCAACGGGACGACGCAATTGATGGTGGATGCGGCCATGTGCGGCGTGGCCGCTGACGGCGCCCGGTTCGTGACGCTGGGGCTGGCGCCGCTCTCGCGCCGCGCCGGCGTTGAGGAGGGTCGCAACCCGGTGTGGCTCCGTGCCGTCCTCGCGTGGGTCCGCGCGCACGGCCGCCGCTATTACAACTTCGACGGGCTCGACGCGTTCAAGGCCCGACTCCAGCCGCATGCCTGGGAGCCGGTCTTTGCGATTGCGGCGGACGCCTCGTTCTCCCCGCGATATCTCTATGCCATCGCCGGTGCCTTCAGCGGCGGCTCACCGATGCTTACCATCGCGGGCGGGCTCATGCGCGCCGCCGCGACCGAGCTTCGCTGGGCCGCGGCGGGCCGCTGACGCCATGGCGCTCCCGCATGATCCCCGCCTGATGCTCCAGCAGCTCCTCGACCAGGAGATCCCGCTCACCCGCGCGATGGGACTCAAGGTCCGGCGCTGTACTGCTAATGGCGTCACGCTGGGTGCACCGCTGGCGCCCAACCTCAACTACACCGGCACGGCGTTCGGTGGGAGTCTCGGTGCCATCCTGGTCCTGGCCGGATGGGCGTATCTGTGGCAGCTGCTGGAACGAAGCGGAGTGGAGGGTTGGGTGGTGGTGCAGGAGACGACGACCTCGTACCTGCAGCCGGTCACGCGCGATTTTGAGGCCTCGTGTGCCGCACCGCCGGCGGCGCAGGTCGAGCTCTTCGTCAAGACGCTGCGGCGCTGGGGGCGGGCCCGGATCACGCTCGAAGCGGTGGTGGGGGATCCGGCGTCGCCCGCGGCCCGGATGCGGGGGAGCTACGTGGGGTTTGCCCGGGACACGACGTCGCCGGGCGGCGGATAGCGCAGACTCAGCGCGCGACCAGAGCCGGGAGTGCGTCCAGCGTCTCCAGCAGCTCCGCTCCCGCGCGATGGACCGCGGTGCGCCCGTCGAGCGCCAGCGCACCCGGGTGGTGCAGCACCCGGAACGCCTCGGCCCAGTACTCCGCAGCATTCGTGTTTCCGTATGGTGTCACCGCCCGGCCGCGCCGGAAGTGGCGCTGCACGTTCAGTCGGATCCCGTCGAACAGCAGATAGTCGAGCGCGTGCCCAACCTCGTGGATCACGGTGCGCTCCGGGTCCCGCGAGCGGGTCACCGCGATCACCCGGGTCGCGGGGTCGTACCACCCGGCTGCGGTGTCAAACGGCTGCCCGCCCATGCCGTCGCCCGGCGCATCGCCGTCACCCGGATACCATCGCGGGATCGTGCGGCTCGGCAGCGAGCGCGGCGACAGTATCGCGAATTGCACCCCCTGCTTGCAAATGAAATCGACCAGCGCGCGGGGAAGGCGGCCGAGTCCGAGGCGCACCTGGTAGGCGCGCTCGGCGTCGTTGCAGAAGACCAGCGTCAGCGGATCCTCGTATTCCGAGGGCAGCGCGGCGTGGGGCATCGGTGCGGGGCTCCGGATGAATGGCGCGGCGGGGGAGCCGCGCTATCGGAGACCTCACACGATTCGTGCCAGCGGAGTTGGGCGGTGCGCTAGTTTTTGGCGGTGCCGAGGCGGCGCACGATGACGCCGATCGGCGGGCAGGCCGGACAGCGTGGTGACCCGATGTTCAAATGCGTCGGTGCTCACGGTGTCACACCTGCGCCGGGAAGCTGGCGACCGCGTCATGATACCCCTCGGGCACGCCCACATCGAAGAATCGGCCCGCGAGGGCCACACCGGCCAGCGCCCCGCGCCGCGCCAGCCGCTGGATGACGGGCACGTCATCCAGCTCCGCGCCGGTCGGCAACTCGCGCGCCACGTCGGTGAATTCGTCGAACACGTCGCCGTGGAAGGCCATGCGGCCGATCGGCGTCATCGCACTCTCGTCCGGACCCGGGTCGAAGCGGCCGGCGCCCTTGTCGGCCACGGCGGTGACGCGCAGCGTCCCGTCGGCGTGGGTCGTCACCGATGCGCGGCCGGTGGCGCCCTTGGTGCCGGCCTCCTCGCGTGACACCTCGACGAGAAGCACGGTGGCGAGTCCGGTCCGGCGCCGCGTCTCCAGCACCTGCGCCGTGGGGTTGCCGCCGGCGAAGAGATTGTCCGCCAGCAGGACCGCGAACGGCGCGCCCGCCAGCGCATCGCGGGCCCGCAACAGCGCATCGCCCAGTCCGCGTGGATGCGGCTGCGGCACGAACTCCAGCTCGAGCGAACCGGGATACTGGCGCGCGGCCGCCTCGACCATCGGCCGCAGCGGATTGGTCACCACGATGGCCCGCAGCAGCCCCGCGCCCGCCGCCTCGTCCAGCGCCCAGTGGAGCAGCGGCTTGAGCGCCACGGGCAGCATCTCCTTGGGAACCCAGCGCGTGATCGGCGCGAGCCGGGTGCCCAGGCCGCCACAGGGGATGATGGCGGTATCAATCACGGGTATCTTGGGGGCGGGGTGGAGCGGGAGGAATGCATGGCGGCCCTGAAAGTCACGCGAGGAACGTGGTGCCCGAAGCTAGTCCGCACCTGAGTGTGCAGCAAGGCCGGCGCATGCCGACGGTGGCCGACGTGCTCACCGCGCTGCGGTTGCCGATGGCGGTGGCGTTCATCGTCGGGGACGACGCGCGCTGGCGCCTCGCGATCGTCGCGATGGCGGCGGCGACCGACCTGCTCGACGGCCAGATCGCCCGCCGCTACGGCGGGTCCCGCCTGGGGGCCGTGCTCGATCCGGTGGCCGACAAGCTGTTCATGGCCGCGGCGTTCGGTGTGGTGGCGTGGTCCGGCCGGCTCGAATGGTACGAGATCGTCGCGGTGCTGATCCGGGATATCGTCGCCACGCTCGCCTTCGTCGCCGCCGCGGTGTTCGGGCGGGCGGTGGCGGTGCCGGCGCGACTGGGCGGCAAGGCGGTGACGGTAGCTCAGCTGCTCACGCTGGTGGCGTTTCTGACCGATTCCAGCCGGCTCCGCCCGATGGCCTGGGCCACCGGCGCCATTGGATTGTATGCAATCTGGGACTATCAGCGCGCGGTGGCGCGCGTCGCGGGCGCCCAGCGGGCTTCACACGGGGAGGGATGAGTGGCGCAGGCACCGAAGCTGGTGGTACTGACCTGGGAAGGCGGGCTCCGCTTCACCGGCGGGGTGCCCGGGGCGCATGCGATCACGGTGGACGGACACGCCACCGTCGCGCCGAGCCCGGTGGACGCGTTGCTCATCGCGCTGGGCGGGTGCACCGGGAGCGACGTGGTCGGCATCCTCGAAAAGATGCGAATCGAGCTGGCCGAGTGCCGGGTCGAACTCTCCGGCATCCGGCGCGAGACCGACCCGCGGCGCTTCGTGTCGATTCACCTGCACTATCACCTTCGCGGCACCGGGCTCGACGAAACCCGGGCCCGGCGCGCCATCGACCTGTCGCTCGAGAAATACTGCTCGGTGAGTCAGTCACTGGCACCGGACATCGACATCACGTATGACGTGGCGCTGGGCTAGCGCGGCCGCGCTGGCCCTTTTGCTCGGAGTTCCGCTTGGGGCGCAGCAGGTCCGGGAAGTCGGGCTCGCCGCGGTACTGCTGGCCTCCGATCCGGTCGTCGGCGTGGCGGGCCCGTACCTCGGGCTCAGGACCTCGGCGCGCACGCGCCTGGGATTGACCGGCGGGGCGGGAGTCACCGACGGCGCGTTTGCGTGGCGCGGGGAGCTGGCCGCGCACTTTCTGTTGGCGCCGGGCAACCGGACTGGCCCGGGCCTCTACGGTGGCGGCGGTGTGGCGGTGAGCGGCGCGCGCGGCGCGGTCCACGGCTGGGTGATGCTCCTGCTCGGCCTGGAGGCCCGGCCGGGCGCGTCGAGCGGTTGGTTCGTGGAGGCGGGGCTCGGTGGCGGGCCCCGCGTGTCGGCGGGGTGGCGCTGGCGGCATCGGCGGCGCTGACGTGCGGGCGCCCTGGTCCGGATGACACGACGCCCCCGGAGAGTCGGGCTCTCCGGGGGCGTCGGCCTGCTGATCAGCGGCTCAGACGCTGCCGACCGGTTCCGCGCGGCGCTGCACGGGCTGACAGTACCGCTCACCGAGCGTGCGGAGCTGCGCCAGCTGCTCGTCGCTCAGATCATCATAGCGATCGGTGAGGTACTGCATCGTGTCGTCGAACCATTCCTTCTGGTGCTCGGGCATCGCCTCGATCACTCCGCAGCGGAGGATGTGGCTGAACATCTCATCCCGGGCCTGGTCGAACGTCGAGGGCGACGAGCTCGTCGCCGTGGTACGCCGTGTCTTGTTCTTGCTCATGCACCGTCCTTGTATCGTGGTCAGGGTGGATAGAAATATAAGTGGGTTGCACCAATTGGTGCAAACTCTATTTTCCTCCATCCGGCGACCGGTCCTTGTAGATTCGGGGTCGCGTAATCAACGATGGCTGGCGAGCTTCGGTTCCGTGCCCCGGGGCCGGAACGACGCCAGAAACACTGGCAAGGAGCGGGCCGCGGCCCGCCGCTGCCTGGCGCGGCACCCTCAACACGGAGACTCCTGACGCATGGCCGCTGAACCCGGACGCATGAAGGGATTTTACATCACATTCGCGGTGGTGGCCGTGGTCGGTCTGGGGGCCATCGCCTGGGTGCTGTCGCGTCCTTCGACGGTGGAGATTCCGGTCAATGTCACGGTCCAGCCGGGAGACACCGCCGGATTCCAGGGCTACGTGCTCGGCTCGCCCGATGCGCCGGTCGAGATCACCGAGTTTGCCGACTACCAGTGCCCCTTCTGCCAGACCTTCGCGACCATGCAGATGCCGACGATCGAGGATCGGCTGATCAAGACCGGCCGACTGCGGTTCCGCTACCGCGACTTTCCGCTCCCCATGCACCCGCATTCCCGGCTCGCAGCGCACGCCGCCGCCTGCGCGGACGACCAGCACAAGTACTGGCCCATGCATGACCGGCTGTACCAGGGCCAGGGCGACTGGTCGGAATCCGACGACGCGACCGCGATCTTTCGCGGCTACGCCAAGGCGCTGGGCCTCGATGTGGCGGCATACGACGCCTGCATGACGTCCGCCAGGTACGCCGGCCGCATCCAGGCCAGCTACGACCTCGGGGTGCGCTACGGCGTCCCGTCGACGCCGACCATGATGATCGGCGACAAGCTCTACAGCGGCCGCCTGGACTCCGACGCGATCCTTCATCTGGTGGACTCGCTGGCGCCGGTGGGCGCCGCCGCGGATTCGGCGTCGCACAGCCGGTGAAATCCCGCATGGCCGTGGCGCTCCTGAGTCTGGTCGGGCTGTTCGTCTCGCTCTATCTCTATCTGTACAAGCTGGGGAAGGTGGGCGCCCTGGTCTGTGGAACCGGCGGCTGTGAGACGGTCCAGCTCAGTTCCTGGAGCCGGGTCTTCGGCATCGAGGTCTCGCTCATTGGGCTGCTGGGGTACGCGCTGCTCCTCGGCATCGCCCTGTACTCGCTCCGCCCGACGCTGGCCGAGCGCCCGGGCCCCACGAGGCTGCTGGCGGCCCTCGCGGGGGGCGGCGTGGCATTCAGCATCTATCTGACGTCGCTCGAGCTGTTCGTGATCCACGCGATCTGCCGGTGGTGTGTTGCCTCCGCCATCATCATCACCGCGATTTTCGTCGCCGTGCTCCTGGATTCCCGTCGGTTCGCGTCCCGCGTGGTCCGGGCTTGAGCATGCACACGCCCGACGGCCACCGGGCGCCGTCCCGGGGCCGCGCGCTCGCCGCACTTTCCCTGGGCGCCCTGGGCGTCGTCTATGGCGACATCGGCACCAGCCCGCTGTACGCACTGAAGGAATGCTTTACCGGCCTGCACCACGTGGCACCCACGTCCGACAACATTTACGGCGTGCTCTCGCTGGTGTTCTGGTCCATGAACTTCGTGATCTCCCTCAAGTACATCACGTTCGTCATGCAGGCGGACAACCGTGGCGAGGGCGGGATTCTGGCGCTGCTGGCGCTGCTGCGCCCCCGCGGGGGACGGACCGGCGGCCACTGGCTGCTGATCGGCCTGGGGCTCTTTGGCGCGGCGTTGCTGTACGGCGACGGGATCATCACGCCGGCGATTTCGGTGCTGGGCGCGGTGGACGGCATCAGCGTGGCCACCCCCGCCTTCCAGCAGTACGTCGTGCCGGTCTCGGTGGTCATCCTGACGCTGCTCTTCTGGTTCCAGAAACGGGGCACCGCCAGCGTCGGGGCGGTCTTCGGTCCCGTCATGCTGGTGTGGTTCACCTCCATCGCTGTGCTGGGCATCCGCGGGATCCTCATGCATCCCGCGATCCTGGCGGCCGCCAATCCCTGGTACGCCATCGACTTCTTCCGGCGTGACGGGATGCAGGGCTTCCTCATCCTGGGCGCCGTGGTGCTGGTGCTGACCGGCGGTGAGGCGCTCTACGCCGACATGGGCCACTTCGGCAAGCGCCCCATCCGGATCGCCTGGTTTGCCATGGTGCTGCCGGCGCTGATGCTCAACTACTTTGGCCAGTCGGCGCTGCTGCTGGTGCACCCCGAGGCGGCCACCAACCCGTTCTACTCGCTGGTGCCCGACTGGGCGCTGTACCCGATGATCATCGTGGCCACGTCGGCTGCGGTCGTCGCGTCACAGGCGCTGATTTCCGGGGCGTTCTCCCTGACGCGCCAGGCGGTGCAGCTGGGGTACAGCCCGCGGGTTACGATCGTGCACACCTCGCGGACCGAGATGGGCCAGATCTACATCCCCGAGGTCAACGCCGCGCTCGGCGTGGCCTGCGTGCTGCTCGTGCTGACGTTCCGCAGTGCGTCCAATCTGGCGGCCGCGTACGGCGTCGCCGTCACCGGGACGATGATCATCACGACGCTGCTGTTCCACCGGGTGGCGCGCGAGCGGTGGCACTGGACCCGGCTCCGGGCCGGCGTGCTCACCGGCATGTTCCTCGTGGTGGACGTCGCCTTCTTCTCCGCCAACATGGTCAAGGTGGCCGACGGCGGCTGGTTCCCACTGGTCGTGGCCGGCGTCGTCTTCACGCTGATGGCCACCTGGAAGCGGGGACGGGAGATGCTGGGCGACATCGCGCGTGCCACCAGTCTCCCGACCGATCTCTTCCTGCAGGACGTGCACCGCACCCAGCCGCCGCGGGTGCCGGGGGTGGCGGTCTTCCTGACCTCGTCGCTGGACGGCGCGCCGCCAGTGCTGCTGCATCACCTCAAGCACAACAAGGTGTTGCACGAGAAGGTCGTGCTGCTCTCGATCGTCACCGAGGAGATCCCGCAGGTGGATGGGGCGGACCGGATCGAGTGCGCCGACCTGGGGCAGGGGTTCTACAAGCTGGTGGCGCATTACGGGTTCATGGAAAGCCCGGACGTGCCGTCATTGCTGGAGTCCGCCGGCGTGGCGGGCGGCGCCAACTCCGCGCTGCACGTCAGTCTCATGCAGACGTCCTTCTATCTGGGACGGGAGACGCTGATCTCCACCGGCGGCACGGGGATGGCGCGCTGGCGGAAGCACCTGTTCGTGCTCATGTCCAAGAACGCGCGGCCCGCGACGGCGTTCTTTGGCCTGCCACCCGGCCGCGTCGTGGAGCTCGGCGCCCAGATCCAGTTCTAGTCACGCCTCGTCCGCCTCGTAGGTATCGCGCAGGCGGCTGACGACGGCGGGATCGGCCAGGGTGGTGGTGTCTCCCAGTGCGCGCCCTTCGGCAATGTCCTTGAGCAGCCGGCGCATGATCTTGCCGCTCCGGGTCTTGGGCAGATCGGCGGAGAAGATGATGTCGTCCGGGCGGGCGATGGCGCCGATCTTCCGCGTGACGTGCTCCTTCAGATCGTCCTTCAGTTCCGCCGTCGCCGCGATGCCTTCCTTCAGCGTGACAAACGCCGCAACCGCCTGCCCCTTGAGCTCGTGGGCCTTGCCCACCACCGCCGCCTCCGCCACCGACGGGTGGTCCACCAGCGCGCTCTCCACCTCCATCGTGCCGATGCGATGCCCGGCGACGTTCAGCACGTCGTCCACCCGGCCCAGGATCCACCAGTAGCCGTCCTCGTCCAGCTTGGCGCCGTCGCCGGCAAAGTAGCGGCCGGGGAAACGGCTCCAGTAGGTCTCCCGATAGCGCTCGTCATCGCCGTAGAGGGTGCGCAGCATGCCGGGCCACGGCTCGGTGAGGGTCAGGAAGCCGCCGCCCTGCTCCAGTTGCCGTCCCTGCTGGTCCACCAGCTCGGCTGAGATGCCGGGGAACGGTACCGTGGCGGAGCCGGGCTTGGTGACGGTAACGCCGGGCAGCGGGGTGATCATGATGCCGCCGGTTTCGGTCTGCCACCAGGTGTCCACCACCGGGCAGCGCCCGCCGCCGATCTGCTCGTGATACCAGATCCACGCTTCGGGGTTGATCGGCTCGCCCACCGAGCCCAGCAGCCGGAGCGATGAGAGATCGCGCGCGGCGGGATGCGCGGTGCCCCACTTCATGAAGGCCCGGATCGCGGTGGGCGCCGTGTAGAAGACGGTGACGCCGTAGCGCTCGACCAGCGCCCAGAAGCGGTCCCGCTCCGGCCAGTCCGGTGCGCCTTCGTACATGAGCACGGTGGCGCCGTTGGCCAGTGGGCCGTAGACCACGTACGAATGCCCGGTCACCCACCCGATGTCCGCCGTGCACCAGAAGACGTCGTCCTCCCGCAGGTCGAAGACGTATTTCGTCGTGGCCGCGCACTGCGTGAGGTAGCCGCCGGTCGTGTGGACGATGCCCTTGGGCTTGCCGGTGGTGCCCGAGGTATAGAGGATGAACAACAGGTCCTCGGCGTCCATCGGCTCGGCGGGACAGACGGCCGACGCGGCATCCAGGACCCGGTGCCACCAGTGGTCCCGGCCTTCCGTCATGCTGGCGAAGGCCTCGTCGCCCTCCGCCCCGGCGCGCCGCCGCACCACGACGACGTTGCGGATGCTGGGACACTGGGCCACTGCTTCGTCGGCGTAGCGCTTGAGCGGCACGATCTGGCCGCGACGATACCCGCCATCGGCGGTGATGAGGGCGACCGCTTCCGCGTCGTTGATGCGGTCGCGGAGCGATTCAGCCGAGAAGCCGCCGAACACCACGGAATGCACTGCCCCGATCCGGGCGCACGCCAGCATGGCGATGGCCGCCTCCGGAATTAGAGGCAGATAGATTGCGACGCGATCGCCCTTGCTGACGCCGAGGGCCTTGAGCGCGTTGGCGCAGCGGCGGACCTCGCGGGCCAGCTCCCAGTAGGTGAGCACGCGCCGGTCGCCGGGCTCGCCCTCCCAGATGATCGCCGCCTTGTTGCGCCGCGGGCCGCTCAGGTGCCGGTCGAGGCAGTTGGCCGCGGCGTTGAGCGTGCCGCCCACGAACCACTGGGCATGCGGCGGCTGCCAGTCGAGCACCTGCCGCCACGGGCTGATCCAGTCGAGTGCCCGCGCCTGGTCGGCCCAGAACGCCT
Source organism: Gemmatimonadales bacterium (assembly GCA_038250675.1). Classification (GTDB taxonomy): domain Bacteria; phylum Gemmatimonadota; class Gemmatimonadetes; order Gemmatimonadales; family GWC2-71-9; genus JAICUF01. The sequence goes on along the minus strand of JBBSCB010000002.1, from coordinate 83,337 downwards.
CGCGGTCGCGGGCGGCCGTGGCATACAGCTCGGGGCCGGCCTGCGCCGCGGCGGCGAACGCGGGTGGCGGCGGGAAGCGCCGCGCCTCGGAGAGCAGAGTGTCGAGCTGGTCGGTCATGGCAGGCAGGGCTGGAGGTCGGCGATGATGGGTGAGTGCAATCGAAGGTATCCCGGCGAGTGCAAAGTGTGAATTGCACTTGTCCCGCGGGTTTCGCGGAGTGCGACGCGGCGGCGGACCGTTACCGCTCCGAGCCGGTACGCCAAGCCACCGACTGGCATGCGCTTATCGCGCCTGGCACTGCTCTCGCCTTCTGCCGGTCCGCGGCCGCAAGGCGCGCAGCGGACTACACGTTCCGCCCGATAAGAGCACACCCGGAGCGATCCGGGGCCGCAAAACCAGAGGTCTCGCGCGTCGGGCACATCGGCCCGGACCGAGATAGCTCGGTGCCGAAGGTGGAGAGGCAGCGTGGAGCAGTTTCGCCGCGCTTCCGGCTTATCGGGTGTCGGAGGATGCGGTGATGGGCACACACACGCCGGCCCGGGAATACCCGGCCCCGGAGTTTCTGGGACTGGACACGAGGGTTGAGTTCCGCCGTGTCGCGATCGAACTGCTCGAGCAGCTGCCGGAAGGCGGCGGCACGCTCGTGGTGGACCTGACCGCAACGCGCAGCGTGGATTCCGCCGGGCTGGGCGCGCTGATGCTGGTCCAGCGGCGCGCGGCCGAGCGGCGGCAGGCGGTGGTGCTGCGCAACGCGAGCGACGAAATCCGCTTCCTCCTGGCACTCACCAAGCTCGACGAGCTCTTTCAACTCGAGTCCTCGTATGCGTGAGCATGCGGCGGTTCGGCCACGGTTCGGGATGGACGATCGTTCCTCAATCCATTAACGTACGCCGTTGGTTCGCATCGTTCCCGTCAGCATCGCGGCGGGAACGGGCTGACGTTGCGGGTTTCCGAGACGCCTTGATGACTGATACGAAACCGCGCCGGCGAGTGCTCTTCGTCGAGGATGAGCCGGCGCTCAGATCAAATTACGAACGCTTCTTCAATCCACGCTATGACCTGGTCTTTGCCGCCAACGGCGCCGAAGCGATGGCCAGGCTGGAGGAGACCAGTCCCGACATCGCCGTGCTGGACATGCGGCTGCCGGACACCGACGGTGTCGCGCTGCTCCGGCAGATCCGTACCAGTCGACCCACGCTGCCGGTGATCATCACCACCGCGTACATGAGCATCGAGCCCCAGCTGAAATTCCTCGATCTTCCCTACTCCGACTACATCGTGAAGCCGTTCCGTCTCGACGAACTCGGCGCACGGATCGATGCCGCAGTATGAGGCGCCGCTTCTAGTCGCCACCGCTCTCGCCCGTTCGTACGGGCCGCGGAAGGTGCTGCACGCCATCGATCTCCAGCTCGCCGCCGGCGAGACGCTCGTCATCGCCGGTCCCAATGGCGCCGGCAAGACTACACTCCTCCGACTGCTCGCCGGCCTGATGCGTCCCAGCGCGGGGGAGGTGCGGGTGCTCGGCCGGCGGCTCACCGCCGGCGATCCCGATGCCCGCCGGCCGCTCGGCCTCCTTTCGCACCAGTCGCTCCTCTACGACGACCTCACCCTTCGCGAGAATCTCGTCTTCGCCGCACGGCTGCATGGGCTCCGCTCGCCCGGTGCCCTGGCGGACGCCGCGCTCGCTTCGGCGGGACTGACCGACCGGGCGCACGCATCGCCGCGCGAGCTGAGCCGGGGCATGCTGCAGCGCGCCGCCATCGCGCGGGCGCTGGTGCACGAGCCCGCCATTCTGCTGCTCGATGAGCCGTTCACCGGGCTCGATGCCGCCGCCTCCGGCCGGCTGCGCGCGCTCATCCGCGACCGGGCCGGCGCCGGCCGCGCGATCGTGCTGGTCACCCATCAGCTCGCCGAGGCCTGGGATCTCGCATCCCGCGTGGCGGTCCTGGCGGGAGGGCGCTGGGTGCTCGACGGTCCGCGAGAGGGCGACGTGGCCGAGTTCCTGCCCCGCTACCACGCCAGCACCGATGCGTGACGCGCTGCGGCTCGCGCTGGTCATCGCCGGCAAGGACCTGCGGGCGGAGCTTCGGAGCCGCACCGCACTTCTCTCCGCCGTCGTGTTTGCGGCGCTGGTGCTCGTGGTCTTCAACTTTGCCCGCGACCCGACCGCGTTCCCCGCGTCCGAGCTGGCGCCCAGCGCCCTGTGGATCACCTTTGCGTTCGGCGCCATCATCGCGCTCAACCGCGCCTTTGCCATGGAGCGGGAGCACGCGGCACTCGACGGGCTGCTGCTGGCGCCGGTGCCGCGCGAGGCGCTCTACCTGGGCAAACTGCTGGCCAATCTGGCGTTCGTCGGGATCGTGGAGGCGGTGACGCTGCCGCTCTTCGTGCTCTTCTTCGACGTGGACCTGGCCGGCGCGCTGGGCGGCCTGCTGGTGGTGATCGTGCTGGCGACGGTGGGGTTCGTGGCCGTCGGCACCGTGTTCAGCGCGATGGCGGTGCGGACCCGCTTCGCCGAGTTGCTGCTGCCGGTGCTGCTGCTTCCGTTCATGGTGCCGCCGCTGGTGGGCGCGGCGTCGCTTACCTCGCGCCTCCTGGGCGGCCGCCCTTTCAGCGAGATGGCCGGGTTGCTTAGGTTACTGGCGTTGTATGACATCGTCTTCGTCACGCTCTGCACACTCCTCTTTCCGGCGGTGATGGACGAGTGACGACACCAATCGACGGGGCGCGCGCAACGGTGCGCCGGGGTCGCTGGATCACACTGGTGGCGCTGGCCGGGCTCGCGGGCGTCTACGTGCTGGCACTGCGGTACACGCCGGAGGAAGAATTTCAGGGGCTCGCGCAGAAGATCTTCTACCTGCACGTGCCCGCGGCGTGGACCTCCCTGTTCGTATTCACGCTGGTGGGGCTCGCGAGCGCGCTCTATCTCTGGCTGCACGATTCGCGGCTCGACCTGTTCGCGGAGTCATCGGCCGAGGTGGGCGTGGCATTCAGCGCCATCATGCTCACCACGGGGCCGATCTGGGCCAAGCCGATCTGGGGCACCTGGTGGACCTGGGATGCGCGGCTCACGCTCACGCTGTTCCTGTTCTTCCTGTATGTGGGGTATCTGGCGCTGCGCGCCGCGGTCAGTGACCCGTCGGAGCGGGCGCGCTTCAGCGCCGTGGTGGCGATCCTCGGCATGCTGCTGGTTCCGTTCATTCACCTCAGCGTCTATTTCTTCCGCACGCTGCATCCCAGGCCGGTCGTCCTCAAGCCCAGCGCGCCGTCGCTGCCGCCGGTGATGCTGCGGACGCTGCTCGTCTCGTTCGGTGTCTGCCTGCTGCTGTACGTCGGGCTGGTCACGATGCGCTACGGATTGGGGCTGGCCGACCGGATCCGGGAAGCCAGGGAGGCCAACGATGTCGCCTGAACCGCCCTCCAACGGTGGGTACATGATCGCGGCCTACATCGTCGCCGCCGTGATCTACTTGGGCTACACCGTCCGCCTCTGGCAGCGGACCCGGCGCGCGTTCCGCGACTAGGCGTCCGCGACGAACGGCGTCCCGTGGGCCCCAGGTCAGACCACGACCACGATCTCCTCGCGCGGCGGGAGCAGGAACCGATCCCACAGCAGCGCGGCCAGGACCGCACCGATGATCGGTCCGACCCAGTAGGCGGCATGCCCGGTCCAGACACCGGCCATCAGTGCCGGTCCGAACGCCCGGGCCGGATTCACGGCCGGGCCGGTCAGCGGGCCGGCCGCCATGATGCAGAAGAACAGCGTGAGCCCGATGCCGAACCCGCCCACCTTGGGCGCGGTGGGCGAGACCGCCGTGCCGAACACCGCCGACATGAGGAAGAACGTGAGCAGCGCCTCGACCGTAATGGCCTGCGTGAGCGTCACGGTGTTGGCGATGACCGGCACCCCGTAGGACACCGCCCGCACGACCCCGCCGGGAAACAGGAACTTGATCATGACGCCCGCGAGCACCGCACCCGCGAGTTGCGCCACGATGTAGCCGACGGCGGCCTTCCAGTCGAGCCGGCGGGTCACCAGCATACCCACGGTCAGCGCGGGGTTGCAGAGGCCGCCGGAGATGCTCATCGTCGCCGTGACCATCACCGAAAACACGATGGCGTGGACCAGCGCCACGCCCATCAGCCCGAGATTGGTGCCGGGATAGGCGTTGACGACGACCACGGCGCAGCCGAAGAAGACGAGACCGAAGGTGCCGAACAGTTCGGCGACCATCCGACGCGGGAGTGAAGACATGCAGTTCCTCGGGGTGAAGGGGAGTCGGCTGGCGAATCTAAGGCGCCGACGCCCTTCTGCCTACCCCGCGCGCCGGAACAGCAGCGCGGCGTTGATGCCGCCAAAGCCGAAGGAGTTGCTCAACAGATAATCCGGTGAGGCCTCGCGCCCCTCACCCGCCAGATACGGGAGGTCGCAGGCGGCATCGGCCGACTCGAGGTTGACGGTGGGCGGCAGCCAGCCGCGGCGGCTGGCCAGCGCGCAGATCGCGGCCTCGATCGCGCCGCTCGCACCCAGGGCGTGCCCGTAGTACCCCTTGGTGCCGCTGATGGCCATCCGGTCGGCGTGCTCGCCAAAAACCTGCCGGATCGAGCTCGTCTCGGTGGGGTCGTTGAGCGGCGTCGAGGAGCCGTGGGCGTTGATGTAACCCACCTCGCCCGGGGAAACAGCCAGGTCGCGCAGGGCCAGCCGCATGGCCCGGGCGGCCTGGGTGCCGTCGGGCCGGGGTGCGGTCATGTGGTGCGCGTCGTTGGTCAGCCCGTACCCGCAGATCTCGGCGTAGATCGGCGCGCCGCGCGCCAGCGCCCGGCTGCGCTCCTCCAGCACCAGGACCGCTGCGCCTTCCGCCATCACAAAGCCGTCGCGCCCCTCATCGAACGGCCGGCTGGCATGCTGCGGATCGTCGTTGCGGGTGGACATGGCGCGGATGATCGAGAACGCGCCAAAGCAGAGCGGTGCCAGCGGCGCCTCGGCGCCGCCCGCGAGCATCACATCGGCATCGCCGCGGAGGATGGCGCGGTAGGCGTCGCCGATCGCGATCGTGCCCGAGGCGCAGCTCATCCCGTTGGTGGAGTTGGGGCCGCAGATCCCGAACTCGATGGCCACGTTGCAGCTGCCCGCGCCGGCAAAGACCGACAGCGCGAGCGACGGGTCCACGGCGCGAATGCCGCCGGTGACGAAGTTACGGTATTGATCCTCACCGCGGGCCACGCCGCCCAGCGCGGTGCCCATCATCGCCCCCACCCGGTCGGTGTCCTCCGCCGCGAGGTCGAGCGCCGCGTCGTCCAGCGCCAGCCGCGACGCGGCAATGCTGAACTGCGAAAAGCGGTCGAGCCGACGGACCCGCCGTTCCTCGATGTGATCGGTGGGATGGAAGTCGTTCACCTCGGCCGCCACCCGCGAGCGGAACGGTGTCGGGTCGAACCGGCGAATTTCGCCGACGGCCGACGTGCGCCGCTGGAGGCCGTCCCAGAGGGCTTCGACACCGGTCCCGATCGGCGTGATGGCGCCGATGCCGGTGATCACGATCCGTCGCGGCTCAATCATTGGGTCGCTCCACTGCGCGGGCGAGTCCCGCGAGGGTCCGCGAGGCAATGCCATGTATGAAGACGGGACCGATCACCCACTCCGCCGCCGGTCGGCGGAGGAGCGGCCACCGGGGCCCCTGCCAGTCGTGTACGATCGTCACGTTCGTGCCTTCCGCTGTAGGAATCACCGTCCACTCCACTTCCATGCCTGCCGTAATACCCCGGATGTGCCGATATCGTACCGTGCCGGCCCCCGGATCCGTCCACATCTCCGACACCCACCAGGTGGGGTAGCGCAGCGGCCCGAACGGGCGCCACGCGGCCATCTCCACGATGCCGCCGTCCCGCCGGCGCTCCAGCATGCGGACCCAGCGGTAGTGCGGCAGCAGCGTCGGCCACTGTTCGACGTCCGCCGCCGCCGCAAAGACACGCCGGGCCGGTGCGCGCATCGTGATCCGGTCCACCGTCCGCATCATGGGACGCTCCGCCAGGTGGCCACCAGGCGCGAGCCCGGGCGCCGCTCGACCCGGGCATCCACGCCGGCCTCTGCCAGGAGCGCGGCCATGCCGGCGCGGGTGAACCCGCGGCGGATCGACGTCACACCGTCCAGCCGCGTGACCCGGTCGAATCCCAGCGCCCGTGCCGCGAGCGAGAATCCCGCCGCCGCCAGCCCGGAGCGCCGCAGATCGGCCACCACGACGCCGAGGCGGGCCAGCCGGTCGCAGGTCCGGGCCAGGCGGATCACCGAGGCAGGTGCAAAGTGGTGCGCCACCTGACTCACGAGGACGACGTCCACGCTCCCGCTGCGCACCGGCGGGGCGGCGGCGTCGGCGATCACGGTGGGGATGCCGGCCCCGACCGCCAGCGCCGCCGCCACCGCGCTCCGCTCGAGCCCGACGGGCACGATGTCGAGCCCGCGGCGGCGCCCCCAGCGGACCGCGGCCACCGGCAGATCCCCGCGGCCGGTGCCGATGTCCAGCAGCGTGACCCGCGTCCCCGGCGGCGTGCCGGCCAGGATGCGGCCCAGCCCGTGCAGCGCGGCCGCCGTCCCGCCAAACCACCGGTTGGCCACGGCGATGTCGTCGAGCGACGCGATGACGGTCGCCGCGTCCGCCGCGGGATCGTCGAGCAGCTCCACGCCGAGCGGACTGATCGAGAGGCCGCCGGCGCTCATCCGCGCGCCGCGTATCCGCCGCGGTAGTAGAGCAGCGGGCGGCCGCCGCCGGGCCCGCCGCCGATGACGCGGCCGACGACGATCGTGTGGTCGCCCGCCTCGAACAGCGCATGGCGTTCGCATTCGATATGGGCATGCGCGCCGTCGAGCAGCACGAGCCCCCGATCGCTCAGCCGATAGCCGACGCCGTCGAAGCGGTCGGCGTGCTCGCCGGCAAAGCGCCGCGAGATCGCCTCCTGCGACGCCTCGAGCACGTTGACAACGAACGCCGTGCAGCCGAGCAGCGCCGCGTGCAGCGTCGCATCATGGCCGATGCTCACCGCCAGCAGCGGCGGTTCGAGGGAGACCGACGCGAGACTGTTGGCGGTCATGCCTGCCGGCCGCCCATCCGCGGTGACCGTGGTGAGCACGGTCACGCCGGTGGCGAAGTGGCCGAGCAGCTGGCGGAAGCGGGCGGCATCGACGTCGGGTGTGGTCACAGCACCATGCGCGCGAGCACGATGGGATTCAGAACCCTGCGCGCCGGGACGATGTCACCGGTGACGCCAATGAGCGTGTCCGCGAGGCCGTGGCGCGCAAGCCGGGCGACGGCACGGTCGAACAGCCGGGGAAACCACATGCCGTAGCCCAGGAGACGTTCCACCGCCCACTTGCCGGCAAAGGCGCTGCGGCGGGCCGCGGCGTACCCCGCCAGCCGCCGCGCGCGGACCACACCCGGCGGCGCCAGCGCCACCGGCACCCATTCGGCCGCGAGCTCGGCGCCGCGGAGTGCGCTGTAGATGCCCTCCCCGGTGAACGGGTCGAAGAAGTCGGCCGCATCTCCCAGGAGCAGGGCGCCGTCGGCGACGACGCGCGCGGCGGTGGCGGCAAAGGGTCCGGTGGCCAGGACGCGACGCACCAGCCGACGGCCCACCCGCTCACCCAGCTCCGGAAAGGCGCCCACCGCGTCAAAAAAGAATCCCTCGGCCCGGCCCCGGGCGTCCTGCGCGCGGCTCGCGGGTACCACCAGTGCTACGTTCGCCACGCCGTTTCCGATTGGATTGAGTCCCACGTAGCCCTCACGGCCCACGTGCATCTCCGCCGACCGTTCCAGTCCGGCCACCCCGGCGACGTGCGCGACGAAGGCGATCCGCCGGGGGCGGCCATGTCGCTGGCCGCCGAGCCGGCGGGCGACGATGGAGCGCAGCCCGTCGGCGCCGATGGTGAGCCGGGCCCGGAGCACCCGCCGGGTGCCATCGGCTGCGCGCGCGACGGCGCCGGCGACCGCGCCGTCGTCGTACACCAGATCTTCCACGGCGGTCGCCTCGAGGACTCGGGCGCCGGCCGCGCGGGCGCCGGCCACGAGGCGGGCGTCGAGGATGCGGCGGGAGAGGGAGAGACCGGTCGGGCGAAATGGCGTGCCGCCGGCGCGGGCAAAGGCGCCGGTGAGCCGGGAGCCGAGGGCAGCGGTGACGATGGTGCCTTCGAGGGCGATGCCGCCGGCCGCATCGAGGTCGGCCAGCGCGCCGAGGCGCGCGAGGACCCGGACCGCCTCGGGGCTCATGTACTCGGAGCAGGCCTTGTCGCGGGGGAAGGTGGCGCGGTCCACGACGGTCACCGCGAGTCCCTGGCGCGCCAGCAGCGTGGCCGCGGCGCTCCCGCCCGGCCCCGCGCCGACGATCAGGACGTCGATCGGGCGTCCGCGCCCGGGATCAATCGATCCGCTGATATTCGACTCCGTCGAGGACCAGCCGATCGGGCGAGAAGCCGGCGAAGCTTACCGAAAAGACCGCGGTGGGCGATCCCGGGAAGGTGACCAACACACTGTTGACACTGGTGGTATAGGTGCAGTCCGCCAGCGTGGTCTGCGCGATGCCCTCGGAGAGGAGCGTGGTCCTGACGGTGCGCCGGCAGCTGGAGTCGGCCGCAAAGCGCCACTGGGTGACGGTGGACTGGAAGTTACCGTTGACCGGGATGACGCTGATCGTCTGGAAATCACCGATGAGCGCGCCGAGCGCGGCACCGCCGCCGCCGCCGCCGCCGCCCGTGGCGGGCGGCGTCACCGGCTGGCCCAGTGCGTCGCCGCCGCCGGTGGAGGGGCCGGTCTGGTCCGGGGCGGCGCAGGCACTCAGGCAGAGGGCGAGAGCCAGCGCCAGGCCGCCCACCCCGCGAGTGCGGCGGCCGTGGTGGCTGCCGCGTTGACGCCGTCGTTGCTGAGCCATCGCCACCCTCCTTCGTGGATTGTCGCCGTGCCGCAGCGGTGCCGCAGCCATTCACTCGGCGCCGCACATGCGGGGCAGCGAAACCGCCCCTGCAGCGTGGCGCCGAGCACCGAGTCGGCCAGCATGCCTCCGACTCCAATGATAGCGCCGGCACCCGCCATCGCGTTGTGACCGGTGAGCCATGCGGGGAGTGTCGCCAGCACCGCTCCGACGAGCCCGCCGGCGCTGCCCAGCCAGCTCACGGCGCCGCTGGTCCCGGGCGGCACGGGGCGACCGCTGAGGATCAGGCGCGGGTCGCGCCGCCCGAGCGGCCCGATCGAGGTGGCCCAGGTGTCAGCGGCCGCGGCCGCCAGCGACGCGGTGACGATCCAGAGGCCGAGCCCGCTGCCGGCGGCCGCACCGGCGAGGGCGCCCACGGCGGAAGCTCCGCCGTTGGCATAGACCTGCCACGGGTCGCGACGAGGGCCCTTGGGGTCGAGCAGAATGCTGCGACGGGGGACGAGGCGGGAGATCAGACTGCCGGCCAGGAAGAAGATGGCGAGCACCGCACCGCCCGGCCAGCCGGTGCCGACCAGGACGGCGGCGCCGACCGACCACGCCGCGAGTGCACCGCTCGCGGTCAGGGCGCCCGCCCGCCAGCCGAGCCAGGCCGCCGCCGCGCTGACGGCGGCCGCCAGCGCGGGCGTCACGTCTCAGGGCCCGCCGAGTTCGAGACGGAGGGCTTCGGCGATGCGCTGGCGGAGCGGGTCGGGGCACCGGGTGCCGGCGGCGGGGGTGCGGAGGGTTTCCTGAAACCGCTCGACAAACCGAAGCCGGGTGAAGCAGGGGGCGCAGCGCTCGAGATGGGCGCGAACCTCCGCGGCCACGGCGGGGGTGAGCTCCTGCTTCAGGTAGTCATGCAGCTGGTCGAGCGCGGCGGCGCAGTCGAGTCCGTCGCCGGCCTGGGGTTCCTGCGTGCTCACCGATCCTCCCGGGGCTTGATGTATCCCATTTCGACGGCGTGATCGTACAGCCGGGCCTGCAGCAGCCGGCGAGCCCGGAACAGGCGCGACTTCACGGTGCCGATGGGAATCTCCAGCGACTCCGCCACCTCGGCGTAGCTCATGCCTTCCATGTCGCTGAGGACCAGTGCCTCGCGAAAGTCGGTTGGCAGCGCATCGACCGCCTCGAGAACCTTGGCGTCGACGATCCTGCTGAAGAAGGTGCCTTCGGGGTCGGCATCGAGCCCGCCCTGGCGCATGATGTAGGGCTCGACGACGTCAAAGTCGACCGGCGTCGGCTCCCGCTTCTGCTTGCGGTACTCGTTGATGAACGTGTTCCGCAGAATAGTGAGCAGCCAGGCGCGGGCATTGGTTCCCGGGCGGAACTGGGACCAGGCGCGGAACGCCTTGAGCATGGTGTCCTGGACCAGGTCCTCGGCGCGGCTGGGATCACCGCTGAGGCGCAGCGCCACCCGATACACCGTGTCGAGGTGGGGCAGCGCTTCGCGCTCGAAGGAATCGGGGTGCCGCACCGGCTCGGCCATGGCGGAATGTTCGCGCGGTCGGAAGGCGGCGCAAGGGAGCACTGGCTCGCCCGCGGGGCGGTCGCTATGTTCCGCCCGGTCATCAGCTTTGCGCGTTTGCGCGCGGCACCGCCCGCCAACCCCCGACTCCGTGACCGACGTCGCCATTCCCGCATTCATTCCGCTGAGTCTGCTCGAGGCGATCCGGAACCTGGATACGCCGGTGGAGGATGGGCTCGACGAACTCTCACCGGAGATCGTGTCCAAGCGTCTGGGGCTGAGCCCCACGGTGGCGGCACAGATCGAACGCTACGGCGCGGCGCGCGAGCGCGACGGGGCCGTCGGCGGGGACGAGGCGGTCTCGGTCTTCCGGCTGGTGGGCCGGCGGCCGGATGCCGGGCTGGTCTTTGCCGACGCCGGGCGGCGCGCGGCGCGGTACGCGGCGCGCACGGCCCCGGCGCGGGCCCTGATGCGGGTGGCGCCGGGCGGTGTGGGGCGGCGGATCGCCACCCGGGCGGCGGGGCGGGTGGCCCGGGATGCCTTTGCCGCAGAGCTGCGGGCGCCGGCGACCGGCATCGAGGTGCGCATGGCCGATCCGCTGTCGGTGGCGGCGTGGCCGGCGGGCGAGGCCTGCGGCTTCTACGCCGCGGCATTTGTCGAGCTGCTCCGGACGCTCACCGGCTTCGAAGGGACGATGCGACACGAAACCTGCCGCGGTCGCGGCGATGCGGCGTGCCTGTGGCGCGCCGCCCAGGCGGAGGCATACCAATGAGCGGACTGGCGGAGCTGGACCGGGACGCGCTCCGGGCGGGGCTCGACCTTGCGGGTGCAGACGGGTGGCTGCTGTTAGACTTTCACGGGCTCAACCCGGTCGCCGGCCGGGTGCTGGCACTCGGCGGGATGGGGACGCGGCGGCTGTTCGTGCTGCTGCCGCGCGATGGGGAGCCGGTGGCGGTGGCGCACAAGATCGAGCTGCAGCCGCTGGCGGGTTTTCCCGGCCGGGTGGTCACCTATGCCCGCTGGGAGGAATTGCATGCAGCGCTGGGCCCGCTGGTGGCGGGCCGGCGGCTGGCGATGGAGATCTCGCCGGACGATGCCGTGCCCTATCTGGACCGGGTTCCCTACGGCGTGGTGCAGCTCCTGACCCGGCTCGGGGCCACCATCGTGCCGTCGGGCCCGCTGGTCACCACCTTTGCCGCGCGCTGGAGCGAGGCGGAGCGCGCCGACCACGTGGCGGCGGCCGGGATCCTGGCCACAGTGGCCCGGGAGGCACTGGCGCAGGCGGTCACCGAAGGCGGGACGGGGCTCACGGAGTGCGCGCTGCAGGCGCGGGTGATTCGGGCACTCGAGGCGCAGGGCCTGGTGCTGGACACTCCGCCGATCGTCGGGTTCGGCCCCAACGGCGCCAACCCCCACTACGAACCGCACCCGGGGCGCGACGCCGCACTGGCCCCGGACCAGGTGATCCTGCTCGATCTGTGGGCCGGCCGGTCGCTGGACACCGTGTTTGCCGATCAGACGTGGATGGGATTCAGCGGCGCCGTGGTGCCGCCGCGGGTGCGGGAAGTCTGGATCGTGGTACGCGACGCGCGGGATGCGGCAGCGCGGACGGTGCGGGAGGCGGCGCAGGCGGGGCGTCCGATCGCCGGGTACGAGGGTGACCGGGCGGCGCGCGGCGTCATCGAGGCGGCGGGCTACGGCGAGTTCTTCGTGCACCGGACCGGGCATTCGATCGATCGGGACCTGCACGGCTCGGGACCGCACCTGGACGACTACGAGACGCACGACGACCGCCGGCTGGTGCCGGGTGTGGGCTTCTCGATCGAACCGGGGATCTATCTGCCGGGGGAGTTTGGGGTGCGCAGCGAGATCAACATGTACTGGGGCGCGGACGGTCCGGTGGTCACGCCGGCCGAGCCGCAGCGGGAGTTGATTACGGGTTGACCCCTTTTCAAAGTCGCCGACTGACCTTAGTATAACGGCTTCCGCGCTGGCTCAGGCTGATGCCGGCGTCCGCCAATTCTTCGTGTCAGTCCAGATTCTTGCCGTCATGGATTTGAGCAACACGTGCCCGGGCATGAGGGCGGGTCGCTTTCGTTCCATCGGGCAACTTTCAGGGTTTCAGTGAGTTATGCGGCCGCGCTGCGTTGCGGACTGCTTCGTGACTGTTCCTTGACACCGGTTTTTTCGCGCCCCATATTAACGATGTCCGCCGGGTCACGGTCGACTCCCAGGTATTCAGTCCGTCGCACCGCAGTCCGTGCAATCGTATATGCAATCCGTCCGTGCAATCCGTCCGTGCAACCCGAGTGTAGCGTCACCCCGGTGGTTTTCCTGAGTGGTCTTCCTTCGCCATGCAACGCAGTCTCCGCGCAGTCGCATCCTGTCGGTCAGGGTGTTGGTAGCCCCGGGGGACTTGAGTGCATCTCCCCCCGCTCCAAGCTGGCAGTACGTGCAGGTTCACGCCTTTGGAGGACGTTTCCATGAAGCAAAGCTGTGTCAGCGCCTTCGCTCGCGTGGCGCGCTTTTGCGCGCTCGTGGCAGTCGCGCTGGGTTTCGGGGCCGGTTCGGCCTTCGCCCAGGCATCGACTGGTAAGATCGAGGGCAGGGTCCGCGACCAGGCAGGCGCGCCCATCAACAACGCTCAGATCAGTCTCGTCGGCACCGCCTTCAGCGCGCTGACGAACCCGGAAGGGTACTACTTCATCAACAACGTGCCGGCCAGCACGGTGACGCTCCATGCGGCTTTCATCGGGTATCGTGCGGTGAACGTCACCGGCGTGAAGGTGCTCGCCGGACAGACGATCACGCAGGATGTCGCGATGGAAGCGACAACGGTCGAACTGGCCCCGGTCAACGTCGTCTCGACGTCGCCGCTGGTGCCGCGAGACGAAGTCACCACCAAGCAGCGCGTGGACGGTGACTTCACCAGCAAGCTGCCGGTGGACCGGATCACCAACGTCCTGGCGCTGCAGCCGGGCGTGGTGGCCGACGCGGGGGGCGGCGGGCTGACCATCCGCGGCGGCCGCACCGACGAGAACGTGACGTACGTCGACGGCGTGCCGGTGCAGTCGGGCAACCGCGGCAACACCAACATCGGCGGCAACGAGATCAGCATCGCCACCAACTCGTTCGAAGAAGCGTCGGTCACCACCGGCGCGAGCTCGGCCGAGTTCGGCAATGCGCAGTCGGGTGTCATCTCGATCTCGACCAAGGCCGGCAACCCGCAGCGGTTCACGGGGAACCTGGGCTACGAGACCGATCAGATGTTCCCGTCGGCGAGCATCGGGTTTACCCGGCTGCAGGCGGCGCTGGGCGGGCCGCTGGCGCACGGGCTCACCTTCTACGTCTCGGGCGCGCTCGAGGGGCAGAAGTCGCCGGCGTTCGGCCTTGGGGTGCAGAACTTCCCCAACTTCGTGCCGGTCGGCGTGGACACCACGGTGGCCGTGCCGAGCGTGGTGGGCAGCCCCACGGCGGACACGTCGTATGTGGACGTGCTCAAGTACGCGCAGTTCCGCGGCAAGTGCGGTCAGTTCGCGGGGAGCAGCGACGCCGGCATCGCCAGCAACTACGGCGTGTCGTGCCAGGGGGTGCGGTCGGCGTGGTCGCCCAGCTCGGTATATCAGCTGCAGAGCAAGCTGCAGTACACCTACGGCACCGGTTCGCGCATTGCGCTGTCGGCGCTGGCGAGCCAGGGCCAGAACCGCGGCTCCAATTTCAACAACCCGATCAACACCTTCGGGACGCGGTCGTGGAACCGGGCCTACATCCTGAACATCACGCAGAACCTGTCCAAGTCGTCGGAGCGGGCACTGGCGCTCGACCTGTACGGGTCGATCCAGCAGGACCGTGCGCTGACGTCGCCGCTGACGCCGCAGGGCGAGCTGGACACCCGCGATCCGTTCGGCGGGTTCCTGGTCAAGCCGCTCAACTTCATGTACGATTTCACGTCGTTTCCGCTCGATTCGCAGCTGATCGACAACTACCGCAACGACACCAAGGGTAGCCGCCGGTCGCCGTACGATCTGGAGAACACGACGCAGTATTCCACCAAGTCGCAGTACCGGTCCAACGCGTTCGGCCTGACCGGCACGCAGGAGTCGGGCGGCCCGACCGGGACGCTGCGGATGAACCGGGAAAACCGGGCCATCGGCAAGGCCAACCTGGACTGGCAGTTTGACCGGTACAACCGTCTGAAGATCGGCGGCGAGTACACGCACTACAGCATTCAGAACTACAACCACTCGCTCACCAGTCAGGCGTTCTCGAGCATCTACTTCGAGAAGCCGGTCCGCTGGGACGGGTTCGTGGAAGACCGTATCGACCTGGGCGACGTCGTCGTCGTGGGCGGCATGCGGTACGACTCGTACACCACCAATGCATCGCGGCCGTACTCGCTGGACACGATTCCCACCAGCCCGACGTTCAACACCTACCAGCCGTTCCCGCGCCTCTCGAGCTACAGCGGGACGTTCCAGGGTCAGCCGCTGGTCAGCTTCATCAAGGACAAGACCCACACGTATATCAGCCCGCACATTCAGGTGTCGTTCCCGGTCACCGACCGCACGAACTTCCGCCTGTCGTACGCGCACCAGGTGCAGGCGCCGGACTTCGGCCTCCTGCTCACCGGCATCAACACCGACCTCGCGATCACCAACACGAACAACGTGTACGGCACCGATCTCGATTTCGGCAAGACGATCACCTTCGAGTTCGGTATCCGTCACGCCTTCAGCGACGACATGGTGCTCGACGTGGCCGCCTACAACAAGGACAAGCTGGCCGACGTGGCCGGCCGCCTGGTGTCGCGCCAGGATCCGACCCGCGCCAACAGCCGGGTGGATATCCGCGAGTTGACCAGCGCCGACTTCGGCAACACGCGCGGCGTGGACGTCCGGCTCGACCGCCGGTTTGGCAACATCTTCAACGGCACGCTGAGCTACACCTATCAGCAGGCCAAGAACACCGGGTCCGACCCGTTCACCTACCTCAACTTCGGGTCGCGCGTGCTGAACGCCATCTCGGGTGGCAACCAGCCGCCGCCGCAGGCCATCGCGCCGACGGCGGCGAGCCGGCCGCACAACATCGCCGGCGCGATGTCGCTGTCGTTCCCGGGTGACTGGCGCCAGGGCTCGATCCTGGGCACGGTGCTGAAGAACGTCGGCGTCTTCGCGACGTTCCGCTACGCCAGCGGTACCGCCTACACCCAGTGCCAGGGGGAAGGCAACGAGACGGTCCTCTCGGGTCAGGTCTGCAACAAGGGCGCGTTCGTGGACGGGCTGAACTCGGGCCGTCTGCCGTCCTTCAAGCAGTTTGACCTGCGCGCGTCGAAGGGCTTCCGCATCGGCGGCCTGGACCTGCAGGCGTACGCGGACGCCCGGAACGTGTTCAACTTCCGGAACGTCCTGGCGGTGTTCGTCACGACCGGCGACATCGCGAGCCCGCTGGACCATGAGACCAACTTCGCCAACGACAGCTCGTCGTTCGCGAGCGAGGCCAAGACCAACGGTATCTACAACAAGTCGACCGGCGCCATCGACCTGAGATTCGGTGGTCAGGGGGCCGCGGGGTGCAGCGGCTACAGCACGGTCAACCCGTCGGTGTCCGGTGTGCCGAACTGCGTGTCGCTGATCCGGGCGGAGCAGCGCTTCGGCAACGGCGACGGCACCTTCACGCTGGCCGAGCAGACGGCGGCCTCTGATGCGAACTATTATCAGAGCGGTCGTGGGTCGTATTCGTTCCTCGGTGCAGGACGCCGGGTGCGACTGGGTCTCGAGATCAACTTCTAGTGTCATCGGTGCGCTCCCGGGGACCGCAGCTCGTCTGCGGCCTCCCGCGGGCACGCCACCGTTATTCCATCTGGAGAGGACGCAATGCACTCACTTTTTGGTAAGAGAGGCGTAATGCTGGCGGGCCTCCTTGCCCTGGGACTGGCGGCGATCACGCCGACGGCCGCCTCGGCAAAGCCCGAGCCGGGCGCCCGGGGGCGGAGCTTCCGCCTGTTCGCGCGGAGCCTGGGCGCCCTGACGGTCAACCGCGTCTATTGCGGTCTGGCCACGACGGGCGAGGTCTGCGTCGACTCGACCAACTCGTCGACGATCGGCGGCGGCTACTGGCCCAAGGGCACCGCTGACCAGTACATCTTCAATTCCGGTCTCCAGCTGGCGGGTGTCGTGGGCGGGACCAAGCCCAGCAACCCGTGGGGCGGTGACACGACGGGCGCCTTCTTCTTTGACCCGAAGGGCACCACGCAGCACGGCCAGGAAGTGCAGCCGATCTTCAACTCGCAGAACCCGGATGACGCGGCCAACTGGCCGGCCGCGGCCAAGGTGCCGCTCGGCGATGCGACGGCGGGCCTGTATCACCCGCTGCTGCAGGGCCGGATCGCGGCCTCGCAGGGTGATGTCTGGTTTCTGAGCTGGGAGGGCAACCCCAATCAGAACGCCGGACGTTCCCACCCGCTGGGGGTGCTGGTCGAGACCCGCGGCATGGGCTGGAACTTCCCGAGCGGCAACGAAGACATCCTGTACTTCGTGTACACGTTCTACAACATCACGTCCACCAACGCGGCGGACTATGCGTCGGCGCGGCCGGACATGCAGCCGATCCTGCTGCAGCAGGCCCAGGCGTTTCATGCCCAGAACGATGCGGCCTTCGGTGTGACGCTGCCGGCCGCCGGCTACACGATCAACAGCCTGTATGCGGCGTTCGCGCGGGATGACGATGTCGCCAACGCCAACGTCAACTACGCGTCGGTCAACCTGCCCTTCGCGCTCGGCTTTACCTACGAGCAGTCGTTCAGCAAGTTTGCCGGGTGGACCTTCGACCCAGCTATCTTCAGCCCGCCGTTCTTCGCGGGTGCCGGCTTCACGGGCGCCAAGTACCTCAAGAGCCCGAGCGGCCCGGGTCAGATCCAGCTGTTCAGCAACACGACCAACGGTGGCGCGTTCAACGATGCGCGTGACACCAAGCAGCTCTTCCGGTATCTCTCCGGCACGCCGTCACAGGCCGCCGGCGACCAGTCCTGCAACAACGGCGATCCGACGATCACGCGCGTCTGCTACGTGCTGAACGGCACGGCGTTCGACATGCGCTTCTTCCAGTCGTCGACGCCGCTCGACCTCGCGCCAGGTGCTTTCGGCTCGATCGTCGTGGCGTACATCTTTGCTCCGCCGGTGATCACGGCGAGCGTTGTTCCGACCTCGTCGCTCAGCGTCAAGCCGGGTGACCCGCTCCTGCTCGATCCCAAGACGCCAGCGGCCGCGACCGCGCTGGCCACCACCGGTGCCAACGTGGTCGACTCGCTTACCGGTTTCCGGTCGTGGACCGACGTGAACGGCGATTGCGCCTCGATTTCGCCGACCAGCACGGTGGGCTGCGCGCAGCAGAACGAGTTCACCGTCGTGCCGGGCTCGCTGCTGGGCAAGGCCAAGACGGCCCAGGCCGTCTTCGATGGCAAGTTCCTGCTCCCGTTCGCGCCGGAGTCGCCGGACTTCTTCCTGGTCCCGGGCGACAACCAGGTGACGGTGTTGTGGCGTCCCACGGCCAGCGAGACGACCGGCGATCCGTTCTTCGCCATCGCCAATGCACCGACCGTCATCGACCCGATCTCGGGTCTGCCGACGGCCAACGCGCTCTATGACCCGAACTACCGGCAGTTTGACGTCGAGGGCTACCGGATCTATCGCGGCCGGGTGGACGCGCCCAACGCACTGACGATGCTGGCCCAGTTCGATTACGGCGGCACGAGCATCACGGACTACGCCGGTCAAGTCAATCCGTCGCCGACCTGCGCGCCGGAACTCGCGGTGTACACGTCGGGCTGCCCGTACGACAATCCGTTCCCTGCGCCGGGCTCGCTTGGCCAGGCCCGGACCAAGAACGTCTCGGTCCCGCTGGTGGGCGAGATCACGCAGGCCAAGCTGGGTGAGCGTTCCAAGCTCGCCACCGGTGCCATCATCGTGCTGATCGCGGACACCGCGCTCACGGGCCGCGGTGGATCCTGCGCCCCGAGCGCGTGCCCGGTCCTCAAGGACACCGGCGTGCCGTTTGTCTACGTGGACAAGACGGTCCGCAACAATTTCCGCTACTTCTACTCGGTGACGGCGTTCGACATCAACTCGTTCCAGTCGGGACCGAGCAACCTCGAATCGCCCCGGCTCACCAAGTCGGTGACCCCGGTGGCGGCCGCATCGAACTACAACGTCGCGGGCCTGGTTACTGGCTTCTCGATGACCGGCCGCGGCGTCGCGCTGGACAGCGGCGCGCCCAAGCCGACGCTCGATCCGGTCACCGGCATCTTCAGTGGCCCGTTCCCGCCGGCCAATGGCTGGTCGATCGGTCTGGCCGACTTCGTGGCCACCGTCCTGAGCCAGCCCGGCAACTTCACGGTGCAGCAGGACAGCGTGCAGCTGGGTTCGGCCTACGACAACGTTCCGGTCCAGTACTTCTATCACGTGGTCGGCTCCAGCCCGAACGTCATCTTCAGCGTCCCCGTTCTGCAGGGACAGGAGCTCGGGCCGAGCAGCGGCGCGGGACAGTTCGCCGCGGTGCCGATTGATCAGGCGCTGGCCGCCCGGTTTGGCGGGAGCAATCAATTCAATCTGCAGGGCAAGATTACGCAGAGCATCGACGGAACCGATTATGCCGGACTGTACGGCCGCGGATGCGTCAACGGCCGTGCCGGGTTCGACGTCGGCGGAGGGTGCTCGTACAACGGTGCCCGCTGGTTCGCCGGTCCGTCGCCCCAGAACAACGAGACGATGGCCGACCCGAACGGCAACGACGTGGCGAACTTCAGCGGCGACCCGATGCCGAACTTCAGCAACGCGGGTGCGCTGCCGGGCGTCGTGACCATTCACGAGACCAAGGCCTACCAGACGGTGGGCGGCGGCGAGTACCGGCCGACCAGCGGCGTCCTGGCTGGCGCCTTCACATCAGCGGACTACAACGTCTACTGGGGTGCCGCCGGTGCCGTGGACTCGGTGATAGACGCGGTGCACCACATCTCGCTTCCGTTCGACACCGCAATGGGGGCCTCGTGGGGAATCCTGAACGCCGGTGACGTGCCGGCGACAGGGAGCTACGACACGCAGCTCGCGATCAGCAACACCGACTTCGGCTGTGTGTATCCACTGCGCGGCAAGTATACGGTCTCGATGACCTGCGCCTCGACCACGGTGGGTGCACCGATCCGGCTCAAGCGGACGGCGGTGCCCGGGCCCGTGATCTTTGCGGACGGCGGTTCGCTGGCCAACTTCAAGACCGCCACGCCGCAGCCAAACAACGGCTTCGGCATGTACCTCGCCGGCCACATCTTCACGTTCGAGCTGACCGGCGGGGCAGTGCCCGCCAGCGGCACGGTGTGGTCGATGCGGAGTTACATCGGCGCCATCACGGGCGGCAATGGTGCGGGGGCCGGCAATCTTGGCCCGTACGCCTTTGACAATCCGGAAGGCAAGCGGACCCTGGCGGCCCCCGGCGTGCAGCTCGCCGTGCAGTTCGATGTGACCAACAAGCTCGTCTCGACCTCGCGGGCGGACCTGGAACGGGTACACACCGTCCCGGATCCGTACTACGTGACCAGTGAGTTTGAGCAGACCACGGACACCAAGATCATCAAGTTCGTGAACCTGCCCAACGACGCCATCATCCGGATTTATTCGTCCAGCGGCGTGCTGGTGAACATTCTCGAGCACCACTCGAATACGTTCGCCGGATCGGAAGACTGGAATGTCCGGAACCGGAACAACCAGGTCGTGGCGAGCGGTGTGTACTTCTATCACATCGAGTCGGGCGACGCCCGCCGCGTCGGACGCTTCACGATCGTGAACTTCGCCCAGTAGCCCACAGCAGGGAGGCCGGGGGGCTTCGCCCCCGGCTCCCTCACCCAGGAGATCGGAAATGAGTCAGTTTACTGCACGACGGTTTGCCCTGGTCGCGGCGCTGCTGAGCGGGATTCCCGCGGGTCTTGCGGCCCAGGCGACCAACCAGGACAACACCGGCTACGGCACCACGTCGGCAGAGTTCCTGCTGCTCGGTGCCGGCGCGCGGGGCGCCGCCCTCGGCGGCGCGTTCTCGGCGATTGCCGCGGATGCCAGCGCGCTGTACTACAATCCCGCGGGTGCGGCGCTGATGTCGCGTCCGGGGGCGATGCTGAGCACCTACAAGTACGTGGCGGACACCCGCTACAGCTGGGCCGGCTTCACCGTCCCGACGTCGGGCGGCGAGCGGGCCTTCGGTGTGCAGGTCGGCACCTTCGGCTTCAGCAATCAGCCGGTCTATACGTCGGCGCAGCCGGACGGCACCGGGGCCAACTACTCGGTCAACGAGACCTTCGTCGGCGTCACGCTGTCGCAGAACTTCTCGGATCGGTTCTCGGCCGGCATCACCCCGAAGTTCATCTTCGACAACCTCGGTGACGCCAGCGGGACCGCGTTCGCCGTCGATTTCGGCACCAATTTCCACGCGATGCTGAGCGGCCACCCCATCAAGTTCTCGTTCGTCCTGGCCAATCTCGGCACCAACCTGAAGTACGGTGGCGTCGCGCTCAACAGCGATGCGCCGCGGACGCCGCTGCCGGGCGAGGATCCGGTGCCGACCATTCCGCAGCCGTCGCAGCTCCGGACCAAGGACTTCTCGCTCCCCACGATCTTCCGGGTCGGTCTGGCGTACGACCTGATGGGTGGCGAGTCCAGCCGGCTCACCCTGCTCTCGGACTTCAATCAGGCCACGAGCAACAAAGCGGGCTTCTCGGTCGGCAGCGAGTTCGCGGCCAACCGACTCGGCGGGAGCGGCTTTGGCTTCGCCCTGCGCGGGAGCTACAGCTATCAGGCGGCCAACAACCTGACCGTCGCCGACCCGTCCAGCACGGCGCTGACGGACGAGGAGAACCTGCAGGGCCTGGCACTCGGTGGCGGGCTCAACTACGCCTCGAGCACCTTCAGCCTCGGGTTCGACTACGCGTACCGGTACCAGGGCATTCTCGGCGGCACCAACTTCTTCACCTTCAGCATCGGTTGGTAGCTGCTGATGCAGGGGCCCGGCATGCGGCAGCGGTCGTTCGCGATCCTGTGCGCCTGTCGGGCCTGTCCAACGTTTGGCGGGTTGGGCGTCATTAAGGGTGCCGGCGATCTGGCCGGTACCGGCCCGTGACGGCTCAAGGGGACTGAGCGAGTTTCCGGTCGGCCCCCATCTCTTCCCATCCCGAGGCAGTCGTATGATGTGGCGCATCATTTCGAGCTCTTTGACTTTACGTTCCTGCGTCTCGCTGGCGATGCTCGTGGCCCTGGCAGCGGCGTCGGCCGCCGCCCAGGGCCCCAATCCGCTGAGTGTCCGGGCCGTCCGGTTCTACCGGGCGGACGGGCGGCAGACCACGGTGAAGGCGTTCGTGGAAGTCCCCGCCCAGCTGGCCGAGCCGATCGGCCCCGGGCGGACCGACTCGGTGCGCTACCAGGTGTCGCTCAAAGTGGTGGACTCGGCCGGGGTGACGCTCCACAGCGAGACGTGGGGCAAGTCGCTGCTCAACGAACCGGGCGCGTCCGGCGTGGATATCGTGGAGTTCCTCGTGGCACCGGGCTCATACCGCCTCGAGGCCACGGTGCTCAACGAGGCGGGCCAGCAGAAGGCACGCGCCACCGTGCCGGTCGAGGGGTTCACCTCGGTGCCTGCGGCGTCCGATCTGCTGCTCTCGCCGCTGATCCGGCAGGTGGGCAATGCCACCGACACGGTGCCGCGGGCCGGTGAGTTCCATCGGGGGGATGCGCTGATCTCGGCGGCGGCGACGCTTCATCTGACGCCGCTCCGCCCGCAGGCGTACTACCTGCTGGAAGTCTACAATCCAGGCGAGCTGGATCAGACCGGCACGATGCAGGTCTCGGTGCTCAACGAGGCGCACAAAGTCATGACCAGGACGCAGCCGGCCCCGGTGCGCATCGGCCCGGGAGGCGGACTCCTCAAGTCGCAGGTGGACCTGGAGGGACTGCCCGAGGGCCGCTACACGATGACCGTCGCAGTGGACCTGGGCGGCACGGTGGTTGAGCGCTCGGCCGACTTCACGATGGCGCCGCTCGCGGCCACCGTCGCCAGGAACGCCGAGCTCACGAGTGTGGCGCTCACGACGGACGAAGGGTTCTTTGCCGCCATGTCGGAGGCGGATCTCGACTCGGCGGCGGCGCCGCTGTCCTACGTCGCCAAGTCCAGCGAGCGGGGCCTGCTCCGGGGGTTCGACAAGCTTTCACCGGCGGCCAAGCGGCGGTTCCTGGTCGAATTCTGGCGCAAGCGGGACCCGGATCCTGCCACCCAGCGCAACGAGGCGCGCGAGCAGTTTTATGGGGCGATCGACTTTGCCAACCGTGCCTTTACGGCCGGCGGGCGGGCGGCGCAGACCGGCTGGAAGACCGACCGCGGCCGGGTATACATCAAGAACGGCGCACCGGACGATATGCTCAAGCGGCCGAGCAGCAACACGTTGCCCTACGAGGTCTGGCGCTACACGCACGGGCGGAGCCGGTACTTCCTCTTTGCCGACCGCAGCGGCGGGGTCGGTGACTACAATCTGCTGGCGACCAACGATCTCAATGAGCCCACGCAGCCGGGCTGGCGTGAGATCCTGAAGGAAGATGCGGTCCAGGACATCGGTCGTTATCTTGGCGTGGACTTTTACAGGGATGCAGCGTCGCCGCTTGGCAACTGAGGCCGTGGGCCGGCGGAATGCCACCCCTTGGAGTCCGGGCGCCGCGATGCGACATTAGCAGGCGGTTCAGGTGTACAGGTGGGTGGCTTCGGCCGTGGCGGTATCACTGGGGATTCCGGTCCCTCGTTTCCAGTCCCAACTCGAGGTGCTCGTTATGAAGCAATGGACACGTTCAATGCTCCTGCTCGCAATTCCCGCGCTGGTCTGGGGATGCAAGAGCGATCCGACTGTTCCCAGCACGACAGGAATCGCCACCAAGCTCGTGGCGAGTCCGCAGACACTCTTCATCGCGCAGGGCGACTCCGAAGCGGTGTCGGTGCAGCTCCGCGACGCCAACGACAATCCGGTGCCGGCGGGCGCGTTTACCTTTACGACGCCAGCCAGTGCCAGCTTCAGCGTCCATCAGGATACGTCACAGACCCTGGTGTACGATGCCGCCGGCAACCTGGTGCAGCCAACCGGGGCCTCCAGCACCCGATTCTTTGTCGCTGCGACTGGTTACGCGACGTCAACGTTCGATGTTACGGCTGGCGGGCTGACGACGACGATCACGGTCACCTCAACGCCCGTGACCCTCCCGACGACGGCGTCGACCGGGACACCGGCAATCGGCGAGGCTGTCGTTCTGACCGCACCAGCGGGCACGTTCTTCCGCCCCACGTCGGTCGTTTCCTTCCCGGGCGTGTCCAATGCGATCGTCACCGCACTGGCGGCTGATAGTTCGTCCATCTCGTTCCTGGTACAGCCGGGGACGAACGGAATCGCGACGGTGTCCAATGTGGGCATCCGGGCCAATCCACCGCTGACGTTCACGGTGCCGACGACGTCCACCGTTTCGCTGCCGGCCCCGACCGCATTCAGCGGCACCTTGAGCACCGCCGCACCTGCGTCAGGCCAGAGCGTGGTGCTGACTGGCGTCGGCTTCAAGGTGTCGCCGAGCGCGACGGTGACCGTCGGAGGGGCCGACGCCGTCACGATCGGAAGCGCCGCCGACAGCTCGACGCTGACGTTCGTACCCACCCCGGGCAGCAGCGGCGCACTTGTGATCACCGGCGCCGCGGGTAACGGATTCGCGCTGGGTCCGCTCCCGACCGGCCTGACTGTAACGGCCGGCGCGGGTCCGGCGACCGCTGTCGCGGGCACCGACGCCTTTGGCACGGCTCCCACGCTCTCGATCGCCGACGGCCACACAGTGGGTGTTGTGAGTGGCGCTCCGTTCGGCGCGCCGGACGCGGGCGGCTTCGGCGGCACGGCCCAGCTCTTCCAGATCACCCTGGTCGAGAAGACGGACCTGGATATCAGCATCCCGTTCGTCGGCAGCGGCTCCGATCTCGGCGTCTACATCTACGACAACACCATGACCGGGCTGAGCGACTTTGTCGACGCCGGCGGCGGCGGCGCCACCGAGTCGGGTACCGTAACGCTCGATCCCGGAACGTACTACCTCGCGGTCGTGTGGTTCAACTACACGACGGCAGCAGATTATTACGGATTGCAGATTACTCCGCACGCGGCTCCATAACGCGAGCGGCTGACTGCGGAACACAGAACGCCCCGGCGATTTCGCCGGGGCGTTCTGCGCTTGTGTATTCGATGAGCGCCGGGCCAGTCCGGCGTTGCGAGTCCGTCGGCCGGCTCGCGCCGGCTGGTGCAGGAATTCAGCGCGGCGTGGGTCGGGAACTACGACAAGGCTGATCCGTCCGCCGGTATCACATCGTCCTCCCGGAACTGCCGGAGGTACAGGCGGGCATAGAGCCCGCCCTGCTCCAGCAGCTCGGCGTGGGTGCCCTCCTCGACGATCCGCCCATGGTCCAGCACCAGCAGCCGGTCCGCCCGGCGGACGGTGCTGAGGCGGTGGGCAATGATCAGCGTCGTCCGCCCCACCAGCAGCCGCCCCAGCGCGTCTTCGATCAGCCGCTCGCTCTCGGTGTCGAGGCTGCTGGTGGCCTCGTCCAGGATCAGCACCGATGGGTCCTTCAGGATCGCCCGGGCGATAGCCACCCGCTGGCGTTGCCCGCCGCTCAGCTTGACGCCGCGCTCCCCCACCAGCGTGTCATATCCTTCCGGAAGCTGCTCCACGAACTCATGCGCATGGGCCGCCCGGGCCGCCGCCTCCACGTCCTCTCGCGTAGCCGCGGGGCGGGCGTAGGCGATGTTCTCGGCGACGCTGCCGCTGAAGAGCGCCGGCTCCTGCGGCACGATGCCGATCGCTTCACGCAGGTCCGCCAGCCGGAGCGAGCGGATGTCCACGCCGTCGAGGGTGATGCGGCCCTGATCCACGTCCCAGAAGCGGGGCAGGAGCGACACCAGGGTGGTCTTGCCGCCGCCTGAGGGGCCAACCAGCGCCACCACCTCGCCGGGGCGGGCCGTGATGTTGATGTCGGCCAGCGTCCAGGGCGCGTCCGCATCCTGCAGATAGCGGAAGAAGACATGCTCGAACGTGACGCCGCCCTGGACCGCAGGCAGCGGCACCGGGTCGGCCGGATCGGCGATGGCGGGGTCGCTCTCGATGATCTGGAAGACCCGCTCGACGGCGCCGACCGCTTCCTGATACGCGCTGAAGAACGACGCCAGCCCGCCGATCGAGGCCGCGATGAAGATGGTGTAGAGCAGGAACTCGACCAGTGATCCCGGAGTGAGGCGCCCGTTGAGCACCAGGCGGCCGCCCTGCCAGAGCACCACCACCATGCCGCTGAAGCTGGCAAAGGTGATGATGCCCACGAAGACCCCGCGCACTTGCGCCCGGCGCAGCGCCTGGCGCACCCCCTCCTGCACCCGCTCACCGTAACGCGCCCGCTCCGCGCCTTCCTGCACAAAGCTCTGCACTGTGCGGATCTGGCTCAACGCCTCTTCGGCCACGGCATTGGCGTCCGCCACCCGGTCCTGCACCCCGGTAGTGATCCGCCGGAGACGGCGCCCAAAGAAGACGATCGAAAGCACCACCAGGGGTGCCACGGCGAGCGCCGTGAGCGTGAGCCGCGGCTGGCGCAGCGTGAGCAGCGCGATGGCCCCCACGAGCTGGATCACCTGCCGGGAAAACTCCGCCAGCTGATGGCTCATCACGCCCTGCACCAGCGCGACATCGGCGGTGAGCCGGCTGGTCAGCTCACCGGTGCGGCGCTCGGCAAAGAAGCCCGGCGGCATGTCCAGCAGACGGGAAAAGAGCTCCCGCCGGAGGCCGGCGACGGCGCGTTCGCCGGTGGCGCTCAGCAGATAGGCCTGGGCGTAGTTGAGGAATGCCTGAATGGCGAAGAGGACCAGGAGACCGAGGGCGATACGGTCGAGCGTCCGGCGGTCGCCATGGACAAAGGCGGCGTCCAGCAGGTAGCGCACCACGCCGGGGAACGCGAGGCCGATGGCGCTGCTGATGAGCAGGGTGACGACCGCGCCTGCCAGCGCCGTGCGGTAGGGCCGGACCCGGGGCCAGAGCCGGGCCAGTTGCCGGGGGGAGGGGAGCTGGCGGCGACCGCCGGACGCAGGCGCCGGAGCCGGGGCCGCGCTCAACGGGCGGGGGTCGCGCCCGCGGGCATCGCGAGCGTCTGGTCCGGTTTATCGAGGATGAGAATCTCGCCAGGCTGCTCGTGACGGCTCGACGGCAGGGCGCGATCGATGCCCATGGCCACGAACAGCAGCGCCAGGTACAGGAGCGAGAAGCGATACATCTTCCAGGCGGTCGCGGTGACGGTGGGCTCCCGAAGGAGCTGGATGCAGTACCAGAGCAGCCGGCCGCCCAACAGGAGCGCCGCCGCCAGATAGAACGGCCCCAGCGCACCAAAGAGCGACGGCATGACGGTCAGCGGGATCAGAAAGAGGGTGTAGAGCAGCATCTCGACCTTGGTCCGCCGCTCCCCGCGCACCACCGGCATCATTGGCACGCCGGCCTTGGCATACTCACCCTGTTTCATCAGGGCGAGGGCCCAGAAGTGGGGCGGCGTCCAGTAGAAGATGATGGCAAAGAGGTAGATCGCGGCCAGATCGATCCGGCCGGTGACCGCAGCCCAGCCCACCAGCGGCGGGAAGGCGCCGGCGGCGCCACCGATGACGATGTTCTGCGTGGTGGTCCGCTTGAGCCACACCGTATAGATGAAGACGTAGAAGAGCAGCCCGGCCAGGGCCAGCCAGGCGGCGAGCGGATTGACCAGGAACCAGAAGACGGCAAAGGCGATGGCGCCGAGCCCGATGCCAAAGGCCAGGCCGGCGGCGGGCGAAATCCGGCCGGACGGAATGGGCCGGAGCCGGGTCCGGGTCATCCGCGTATCGATGTCCCGGTCGAACCACATGTTGATGGCGTTGGCTCCGCCCGCCATCAGGTACCCGCCCACGATGACCCAGACGACCAGCCAGAACGACGGCATGCCGCGATCGGTGATGAACATCGGCGCGACCGTGGTCACCAGCAGCAGCGAGATGATCCGTGGCTTGGTGAGCGTGACATAGTCCCGCATCGCCGACGGGCCGCGGGCGGCGCCCGGTTCGGGCGCCTCGACTCCGGCGCGCGCCGACATGAACGCGAGCACCACCAGCGAGACCCAGACGGCGGTGCCCACCAGCAGGTGCAGCGCCCGGAGTGATGGCGGGAGCAGGTGGAGCACCATGACCGCGGCTACGACCACCTGAAGCACGGCCAGCGAGGCGGTCGCCAGCGCGGCGCGTGCCAGCGCCCGGCCGCCCGGCCGCTCCCGGCGCGCGCGCAACCGCGCCGCGAGCACGATGGCCAGGGCGACGAAGGTGAACGCCAGCAGCCGGTGGGTCCAGTGCAGCATCGCCAGGCTGGACGCCGGCGGCGCGATCGAGCCGTTGCAGAGCGGGAAGCCGAGGCAGAGGAGCCCGGCATTGAAATTGGCGACCTGCGCGCCGAACAGAATGACGACGAACCCGAGCAGCGCGGTCAGGTGGACCAGGCCGTGGCCGGGATGGCGCGCCACGGCCGGCAGGGCCGGCCGTACATCGCGGCCGGTGCGGAGCGCCAGAATGAGGAGCGTCGCCAGCAGCACCATGGCGTTGGCCAGGTGCGTGATGACCACCCAGGGTGGCAGGTCGAGCTTGACAGTGACGGCGCCGAGCAGCACCTGGACCACGAGCAGGATGACTGCGGCGGTGGCGGGGTAGGTGAGCGCGCGTTCGTACCGGTGCCGGGCCCAGGCGGTCACGGCGACCGCGGCCACGACGGCGCTGACCATGGCGGCCACCCAGCGGTGGCTCCACTCGATGACGGTCCGGATGTCGTTGAACGGCGGGAACCAGTGGCCGTTGCAGCGGGGCCAGTGGTCGCCACATCCCAGTCCCGATCCCGAGATCCGGACGACACCGCCCAGGACGATCAGCGCAAAGGCCAGTGCCACTCCGGCCCAGGCCAGCCAGCGCAGTGGCCGGGTCCGGTCCGCCGCGTCCTCTTCCGTAGATGTCATGGTCCGCCTGAGAGTGTGTCCGAAGTGGCGAAAGAACGGCCCGTGTTCCCCCCTTGTCAAGCCAAATTTCCGGGCCCACGTTACAGACTTCTCAACCACGGAATCTGACTGCATGACTGAACACCGCGATGCCTGGGGTGAGCGACTCCCCCGCCACCTCGGCCTCTGGAGTGCCATCGCGGTGCTGGTCGGGTCCACGATTGGCAGCGGCATCTTCCGGGTGCCGGCCGGCGTCGCCGCCACGCTGGGCCAGCCGGGGCCCGTGGTGCTGGTGTGGGTGCTGGGGGGCGCCGTGGCGCTGTTTGGCGCACTGACCTACGCGGAGCTGGCGGCCGCGCTGCCGCGATCCGGCGGCGTCTTTGCCTATATCCTCGAGGCGTTCGGACCGCTGCCGGCCTTTCTCTTCGGCTGGTCGGAAATGACCGTCATCCGGGCGTCGGCGCTCGGCGCCATCGCGACGATCTTCGCGGAATATCTCGGCTACTTCATCCACCTCACTCCGCAGGAGGTCCGCTGGGTCGCCGCTGTTGCGGTGGCGCTGGTGGGCATCTTCAACTACCTGGGCGTGAGTCTGGCGGCGGTCGTGATGAACCTGACCACCGTGACCAAGTATGCCGCGCTCGCGGGGCTCTGTGTGCTCGCCTTTGTCGCCGGCGACGGCAGCAGCGGCCATTTCCTGCCCGCCTGGAGCGGCGGCCTCAATCTGTCGCTGATCGCCACCGCGCTCATTCCGGTGATGTGGACCTATGACGGCTGGGCCGACCTGTCCTTCATGGGCGGCGAGGTCAAGGATCCGGCGCGGACGCTGCCGCTGGCGCTGATTCTCGGGACCGCGGCGATCATCGTGGTGTACCTGGTGCTGAATATGGCGTATATCTATCTGGTGCCCCTGCCGCAGATGGCGGGGGCCAAGCTGATCGCGGCCACGGCGGCGGAGCGGATTCCGCTGCTCGGCGCCGGTGGGGCCGGCGTCATCGCGGCCATCGTCATGCTCTCGTGCTTCGGATCGCTCAACGGCTCGATGATGACGGGGCCGCGCATTTTCTTCGCGATGGCGGACCGGGGACTCTTCTTCCGCGGTATCGCGCGGATCTCGCCCCGGTTCCAGAGCCCGTCGATCTCCATCCTGCTGGCCACATCGCTCGGCGTAATCTACGTGCTGCTCAACGACTTCCAGCAACTGGCCGACAAGTTCATCCTGGGCATCTGGCCGTTCTATGCGCTGGCGGTGGGTGCGGTGTTCGTGCTGCGGCGGACCCGGCCCGATCTGCCGCGGCCGTATCGGACCTGGGGCTATCCGGTGGTCCCGATTCTCTTTCTCCTCGCGTCGGTCGGGATGGTCGTCAATGCGCTGATCACCGACCCGCGGAACACCGGCGTCACGTTCGGGATTATCGCCGTCGGCATCCCGGCGTTCTACGCCTGGCGGCGGTGGGGCGGCCGATCGGGTAACGCGGGCGTCACGGGGGAGAACACTGCTTGACCTCCAAGGTCCCGGGCGTATACTTCCGCCGGAATGAAGTCCCCGGCCATCTGCGCATTCAACGCCTTACGCCGGACCGTCACCGGACGGTCCGGCCGCGCGCCGTCGGCGCACACCTTCCTTCTCCGGTGAGGACATCAGCCATGAAGCAGTGGATACGTCAGGCAGGGTACGTCCTTGGGCTCGTCGCACTGGCGACCGCGAGCGGCCGGCAGGCGAGCGCCCAGGGCATCACGTCGGCGGCCATCACCGGCGTCATCAGCGAAGCGGGCGGCACTCCGGTGCCGGGCGCGAACGTGACGCTGACCCAGGTTGCGACCGGTGAGACCCACACCGTCACCTCACGCTCCGACGGCGGCTACATTGTGGACAACGCCTCGGCCGGCGGTCCGTACACGCTCTCGATCCGGGCCATCGGCTACCAGCCGATCCGGGTCGAGGGACTCCGCCTGCTGCTGGGCCAGCGGCTTTCCCGGAACGTCGAGATGACACGGGCGGCGGTGCAGCTGGCGGACGTGCGGGTGCCGTCGGTGTCAATCTTGACCGACGTCTCCCGGACCGGCCCATCGACGGTCGTCTCGGACACGGCCATTCAGCGCTACCCGCTCCTGGGGCGCAACTTTACCGACCTCATCCAGACGGCGCCGCAGGTCAGCGGCACCTCGGTCGCCGGCCAGAACAACCGGTTCAACAACATCCAGATCGACGGCGGCGTCAACAACGACCTGTTCGGCCTCGCGTCGAGCGGCACGCCGGGCGGCCAGGCCAATGCCAAGCCGATCTCGCTGGAGGCGGTGCAGGAGTTCCGGGTCGAGGTGGCACCGTTCGACGTGCGGCAGGGCAACTTCACCGGCGGCCTGGTCAACGCCGTGACCAAGTCCGGCACCAATCAGTTCCACGGCTCGCTGTTCAGCTACTATCGGGGCAAGGGGATCGCCGGATACCGGGACGATCCGACCTTCAACTCGTTCAACGTCTACCAGTACGGCGGCACGTTCAGCGGGCCGATCATGCGGGACAAGCTGCAGTTCTTCCTGTCGGCGGACCTGCAGAGCAGCAAGAGCTCGTACTCCAGCACGTTCCAGCTCACCGGCGACAATACGTCGGACCTTGCGACCACAGGCTTCACCCTGGCCGATGCGCAGCGGTTCCACGACATCCTGGTGAACCAGTACAACTTCGGTGAGCCGGGCCTGGGCACAGCCCCGCCGCTCAGCAATCCGGACAAGAACCTGTTCGGCAAGCTCACCTGGCAGGTGGGCGCCAACAGCCGCGTCGAGCTCTCCCACAACTGGGTGGATGCCAGCCAGGACCAGCTCACCCGGGGCCCGACCAGCCCGCGATTCTCGACCACGAGCCCCAACTATCGTGACGGTTACCAGCTCTCGGCCAGCGGCTACCAGCAGGCCAATCGGACCAACACGACGCGGCTCAAGTGGACCACGACGTTCGGGAACAACTACGCGAACGAGTTCCTGGCCGGCGGCCAGTGGGTGCGCGACCATCGCGCGATCACCAATCAGACGCCGCTCATCCTGGTGGATGTGGGCAAGGTAGGCTCGCTCGACTCCTGGCTCGCCGCCGGCGCCGACAAGTTCTCGCAGGGCAACCTGCTGAACCAGAACATCTATTCGGTGGCCGACAATCTGAGCTTCGACATCGCGAACAACCACCGGATGACGGTGGGCACCAGCGACGAGTTCTTCAAGTTCCACAACGTGTTCACGGCCGGCTCCTACGGCGCCTGGGCGTTTGCGTCGCTGGACAGCCTGGCGAACGGTGAGGCCGAGGGGTACCAGATCAGCCTGCCGGGCGACCCCACCCTGCGCCCGGACGGCGCCGTCGCCGATTTCTCGGTCAAGCAGCTTGGCGCTTTCCTGCAGGACCGCTGGACGGTCAACGACCGCATCAGCGTCACCGGCGGTGTGCGCGTGGACGTGCCGCTGTTCAATGCGCCGATCACGAATCCCAATCTGACGGCGGATCCCAATCTTCCGATTGACACCGGGGTGTTCCCGAGCGGCAACGCGCTCTGGTCGCCGCGGCTCGGGTTCAACATCGACGCGGACGGCAAGTCAACCACGGTCATCCGCGGCGGCGCCGGCATCTTCTCCGGCCGACCGGCCTACGTGTGGCTCTCCAACGCCTATGTGGGCACCGGCCTCGAGACGGCCACGCTGTCGTGCCTCACGGGGGCGACGATTCCGACGTTTCCCGGCGGCTCCCTCGCCGATCAGCCGACCGCTTGCGCCGGCGGCGGTGGCGCGACGCCGGCGACCGCCAACCCGGTCTACTTCGACAAGAATTTCCGGTTCCCGCAGAGTCTCCGCGTGGCGCTCGGCCTGGACCGCCAGCTGTCCCACGGTTTCGTGGCGTCGGCGGACTTCCTCTACGCCAAGAACCGCAACAATCTCTACATCCAGGACAACAATCTGAAGGAGAGTGCGGCGCTGTCGGGCGAGGGCCGGTACCTCTACGGCACCTTCGCGGCCAGCAACGGCCGCGCCACCAAGGATTTGGTCCGGAGCGATATCGGCAACGCGCTGTTCCACCGGAACAGTTCTGGCGGGCGCAGCGTCTCGATCACGGGCCAGCTGTCCAAGACCTTTGGCCACGGACTGGCGCTGAATGCGGCGTACACGTATGCCAACACCAAGGACGTGATCTCGCTGACCAGCAGCATCGCGTTCTCGAACTACCAGTTCGCGTCGCTGGACGGCTCGCTCTTCAACCGCAACGTGACCACATCGGCGTTCGATGTGCCTCACAAGATCACGATCAGTGGCACGGCCGATCTGCCGTTCCACAGCCAGTTCTCGCTGATCTACCAGGGACTGTCCGGCACGCCGTACGGCTGGACGACGAGCGGCGATGCCAACGCCGACGGCATCAACGGCAACGACATGACGTTTGTGCCGGGCGATGCATCCCAGATCACGCTGGCCAGCGGGTCGAGCTTTGCCGCGGTCGATGCATTCATCGCCAGTCAGCCCTGTCTGGCGGCCAGCCGCGGCAGCCTGCTGCCGCGCAATGCCTGCCGGAATCCCTGGCGCAATTTCCTGGATGCGCGCCTGGCCACCACCCTGCCGTCGATCCGCGGCCGCGGCATCCAGCTCTCGCTCGACATGTTCAACGTGCTCAACTTCATGAGCCACAACTGGGGCCTGAGCAATCAGGTCAGCGGCTTCGAAGAGGGACCGGCATTCCTCAAGGTGGTGGGCTACGATCCGGGCAACAACCGCCCGATCTACAGCTTTGCCCCGCCGAGCACCATCCTGCGGACGTCGTTCGGCGCGAACTCCTCGCGCTGGCGGATGCAGGTCGGCGCCAAGTACGCGTTCTGATCTGACGCGGCCCTGAACACGCGGTCGCCGCAGTGAGAACGGCCCTCCCGACGATCGTCGGGAGGGCCGTTTCTCGTGCGCCATCGTCGGGGGTTAGGTGCGGACGCGATCCAGCAGGACCAGCGCCGCGAGGAGAAAGACGGCGTTGGGCAGCCACGCGGCAACCACCGGATTCACCACGCCGCCGGCGCCGACCGCGCGCGCGATCTGGGTGAGGAGCAGGAAGACGATCGTCGTAGCCAAGCTGAGCGCGATGCCGGTGGCCGGGCTGGAGCGCGGCCCGCCCACCGCGAGCGGCGCGCCGAACAGCGCCACGATGAGGCATGTCGCGGGAATGGCGAGCTTGAGCGCCCGCTCCACCTGCAGCTTGTTGGTGTCGTTGCCGGAGCGGCGCAGCGCGTCGATATAGTAGCCCAGTTCGGCGTAGCGCATTTCGTCGGGGGCCTTGGGCGGCGCCAGCAGTTCGGCCGGGCTCTGCGTCATCGCGCGGAGATGCATCGTCCGGAAGCGGAAGGTGGCCTGGTGCTGCGCATCGGCCACCACCCGGCTGGCGCCGTCGCGCAGCTCCCAGGCGTGCAGGCTGTCCACGTAGCCCGCGCTGTCGGCGGTCACGACCAGACTGGGATACTCGGCGCCCCGGCCGGGCCGCTCCAGGATGACGTCCTTGAGTTGCCGGCTGCCGACGTCCAGCGACCGGATCGCGTAGGTCCAGCCGCCATCCGCCCGATAGACGAAATTGAACCGGCCCGCGGTAGGCTGGTCCTCGCGGTCATGCTGCAGCACCTTTTGCCGCGCTGTCGCGCTCACGGCGAGCTCGCCGGTGGCCA
This sequence comes from Gemmatimonadales bacterium, assembly GCA_038250675.1. Lineage (GTDB taxonomy): Bacteria > Gemmatimonadota > Gemmatimonadetes > Gemmatimonadales > GWC2-71-9 > JAICUF01. The sequence goes on along the minus strand of JBBSCB010000002.1, from coordinate 49,160 downwards.
GGGCGACGATCGAGGCGATCGCCGCCGCCCCGAGGATCGGCTGGAGGAGCCGATGGAAGCTGATGCCGCTCGCCTTGGCGGCGGTCAGCTCCGAATGGCGGCTCATGTTGCCGATGGTGAACACCGTCGCCACCAGCACCGCGGCCGGCATCACCAGGGAGATGTTCTCCGGCAGCGCATAGGCGTAGCTCACCAGGATCTCGCGCATGGTGAGGCCCTTGTCGAGCAGCGCGTTGAGCCCGTCGATCATCGAAATGAGCACCGCGACAAAGGGAAAGCCGAGCGCCGTGAGCACGAACAGCCGAAGCCAGGTGCCGATGACGTAGCGGTCGAGCAGCCGGACCCGGCTCACGCGGCGCTCCGGCGCCGGCGCCGGAGCCAGGCGCGCAGGTTCTCGATGATCTCCTGAAAGTCGCCGCCCCGGGTGCTGCCGGTTTCCCGGTTCACCACCACGAGGCCGATGATGCCGGCCAGGATGAAGATGAGGTTGGGGCCCCACATGGCGAGGGCCGGCTCGACGATGCCGCGGTCCGCGAGCGCCTCGCCGGCGGTGAGAAAGACGTAGAACACGGCAAAGATGCCGAATCCGCCGCCCACGACGAGCCCGATGCCGCCCCGTGGGAACCGTAGCGCGAGCACGATGCCCATCAGCACGAAGGTGATGCAGGCGGCGCTGATCGACCACTTCTTATGCACTTCGACCAGATAGCGGTCACCCCGGCCGTCCGCCTCGGTGATCCGGTCGCGCAGCGACGCGACGTCGGACCACGTGGCCAGCACCGCGCCCGGTGTCGCGACGATGGGGGCCGGACGTGCCGCCTGTGCGGGCGGCGGTGGCTTGGCCGTCCCCCCCAGTCTGTGGGCCAGCACGGCGCCGAGGGTGCAGTAGCGCGGCAGTGGGCGCTCGGCGGCGGGCGCGCCGGCGGTGCGGGGCCCGAGCCCCACGAGCGTGCGGAGGTCGCGGTCCAGCAGCGCGTCGCGGTCCAGTTCCGCCTGGCGCCGTTGGCGGTCCGCCAGCCGGACCACACCCAGCATTTCGCAGGTGCTCATCTCGCGGTCGCCGCGTGACGTGTTGGTGTTGCGCTCCAGCTCGTCGAAGACGTTCCGCACCCGGATCCGGTTGGTGCGGAAGTAGGTGAGCCGGAACTCCGACGGCGCCGACGTCTTGAGCTCATGGACCGCGCCGTCATACAGCAGCAGACTGAGATCACGCTGGCCCGGGGCCAGGCCCATCAGCCCGCTGTCGGCATAGATGATCCGGCGCCCGGTCTGGTCGCCGACGTCGTAGATGACGACGTCCCGGAGCCGCCCCGTGCCGGCCTCGATCCGTCCCGCGCGCAGGAAGTACTGCGAGGGCGGCACGTTGTTGATGACCTGCTCATGGAGTTCGAACGTTGGCTTCTTGCGGTAGATGTCGGTCAGCAGCGCCTTGAGCCGCGCGTTGCTGCGCGGCAGCACCTGATCCACAAAGACGAAATTCGCGCTGGCCGTCAGGGCGCCCCAGAGCACCACGGGGGCCAGGATCTGGAGGACGCTGAGGCCGCCGGCCCGCATGGCGGTCACCTCGTTGTCGGCGGCGAGATGGCTGAAGGTGTACAGCACGGCCACCAGCACGGCCATGGGGAGCGTCATCGCCACGATGAACGGGAGACTGAGCGCAAAGACCTCGGCGATGACGGTCCATTCCAGTCCCTTACCCACCAGTTGGCCAAAGCGGCGCGCCACCTGGTTGAGCAGCATGAAGCCGGTGAGGCCGGCCAGCGCGTAAAGGAACGGGCCGGTGAGCTGGCGCAGCAGGTACCGGCGGATCAGTCGCACGGCCTAACCACGCTTGTTGTACCGGGTTTTTGCGGCCATTATATTGCGCTCCTCCACCCACAAGCCCGAAGCGGTCCTGATTGCCTAGCCTGGCGCGTCCATTCCTTGCCCTGACCCTGCTGCTCGCGGTGCCCCGCGTTCTGGCAGCCCAGTCGGACACCGCTGGCATCGGCTTCCAACTGCATTTTCCTGCGCCGGCACTTACGCTGCGGATTCCCGCCGTGCTGCAGGGGCGGTGGTTCGGCGCGCGATTTGACAGTGCGGTGGGTCATGCTCTCGATTCGGCGCGGACGGCACGTGCCGGGGCCCGGCGCCGAGCGGTCCTTTACGGCTACGGCGCACCGCTGAAAGCCGGCGGGCAGGAAGCGCCGGTCCGGCTGGGCGCGTTCGGGCTGCCGGAGAAAGATGTCGATCTGGCCATCGATGGCAATGCCACGATCGATATCCGGACCGAGCGGTTCAAGAACCTGCGCTGCACCGCGGCCGAGCTCCAGGACCCGCTGGCCGGGTGCAACGGAAAGATCAAGCCGCCCCGCCTCGAGAACCAGATCAACGCCCGGGTCGGCGGCATCATCGGGCAGCGGTTCCACGTCAACGTGGACTACAACTCCGAGCGGGACTTTACGGCCAACAACCTCATCCAGGTCTACTACCAGGGCCTCGAGGACGAAGTGCTGCGGCGGGTCGAGATCGGCACCGTCACGTTCCGGCCTCCGCCCTCGCGCTTCCTCACGGCGGCGATCCCGTCCAACAACTTCGGCGTCAACGCCACCTTCGAGGTCGGCCCGATGCAGTTCCAGGCGCTCCTGGCCACCCAGAAGGGGAGCGCGCTCGCCAACCGCGTCTACACGATCGGCGGCACCACCACGAGCCAGCCGCAGGACCGGCAGGTGCGCGATCTCGACTACGAGTCCGGCCGCTTTTTCTGGGTCGTGGATCCGCGTCGGGTGGCGGGCTACCCGCAACTCGACATCCTGAATCTGGATCCGACACTCGTGCCGGCCGCGGCTCGGCCGGTGCAGATTCGCGTCTACCGCTATAAGTCGGGGGTGCCGCGGACCGGCCTCGACCCCAACCTCGCCGGGCTGGCCGCGTTCGCCCGGAACCACGACAATCCCAGCGACACGACGCAGTTGGTGGGAGCCCGACAGCTCGATGAGGGTCCACGGTGGGAACTGCTGGTTCAGGGCACCGATTACTTCGTGGATCGGTCGGGGCTCTGGTTTGCCCTGGCCACCAAGCTCGACACCCGCGACTACCTGGCCGTCAGCTACACCACGGGCGCGGGCACGACGGTCGGCACCTTTCCCAGCCAGGATCACCCTGCGGCGGTGGACACGCTCGAGCTGATCGTGGCGCCCAACCAGGGCCCCGCCTCGGGCACGTTCTACCACGAGATGCGGCAGGTCTACCGGGTGGCCGGCACCGACCTCGATCCGGCGTCGCTCGGTGCGGCGGTCACACTCAATCGCTCCGAGCGCCCCGCGTCCGGCGCGCCGAGCTATCTGGCCCTCTTCGGACTGTCGGTGCCCACCGATCCCAGCTATTTCGACCGGGACAACCGGCTCTTTCCCCGCCCGCGGGACCCGACGGCGCAGCAGATTCTCCGCGAGTCGTACATCGTCTTCCCGACGCTGCGCCCGTTCTTCGACACGCCCGGTCTCTCGCCGGCCGAGCGGGCGGATTCGCTCTATCGGACGCCGCAGTACCTGCTGCTGTCGCAGGGGCCGCCGTCGCGCTTTCAGCTCCGCCTGCACTACAACGCCACCGGCGGCGGCGACCGATCAACGCTGGTGCTCAACGCCCTGCAGATCAAGGACAACAGCGAACAGCTTCAGGTCGGAGGCCGCCAGCTCGTGCGTGGCGTGGACTACTCGATCGACTATGCCACCGGGCGCGTGACGTTCCTCAACCCCGACGCTTTGTTCGGCGCGGGGAGCGCCACCGTCACCGCCCGCTTCGAGGAGCAGGACGCCTTCGCCATCGCGCCCACCTCCATCATTGGCCTCACGTCCCGCTATTCACTGGGCGAGCGCGGTGCCATCAATTTCATCGGCATGCTGCAGCGCGAGGCCAGTGCGTTCAATCGGCCGCACCTCGGCTTCGAGGCCAAGGCCAACCTGATGGCAGGAGCGACGGCGGAGCTGCATTTCAAACCCACGTGGCTTACTCGCCTGCTCGACGGCGTGGTGACCTCCGGCGCCTCCGCGCCGTCGCTGCTGGATCTGAACGCGGAGCTGGCCTTTTCGCGCCCCGACCCGAATCGCTCCGGCGCGGCGTATCTGGAGGAATTCGAGAGCGATGCCAGCATCGCGGTGCCGATGCGCGAGCAAAGCTGGGAATTTGGCAGCGTCCCGCAGCACACTGACGGATTGGAGACGATCTTCGGCGCGCAGTTCGATCCGGCCGACGCGGTGCAGCTGGTCTGGCAGAACCTGGTGGCCGGCGCCGACGGCAAGCCGGTCCAGATCCGGCCGCAGGACATCGATACGACGTTTCGATTCGCCGGAACGGGGACGCAGTACGAGACGCCGCTCTTCATCACGCTCCATGCCGACACGGCCGGCGGCCTGGTGCGCAACGACAACAGTTCGCAGTGGCATCTGCCCGTCCGTTCCAACCGGCCGCGCTGGCGCTCGATGGTCACATCGCTCAGCACCACCGGCCTCGACCTCTCCAAGACCGAATACCTCGAGTTCTGGGTCTTCCAGTCCCAGGCCGAGTCGGCGGACTCCGCCGGGCTCCAGCTCGTGTTCGACCTCGGTACGGTCAACGAGGACGCGCTGGCGATCGCACCGGAGTCCCTCACGGTAGCCGGCAGCGACAGTCTGTTCACCGGTCGCCAGTACGTGGGGCAGGGACGGCTGGACACGGAACGGTCCACCACCGGCATCTTCAACGCCGAAGCGGATGACATCGGCATCCTGCAGGACCGGCCCGATTCGCTGATCGTCAACGGCGAGGTGCAGCGGTTTGCGGCGCTGTGCGATCGGCAGCTCAGCTCGGTGGTGCCGGTGTTCCCATGGGGCGATCTCAGTGCGCGATGCACCAACGGGAACGGCTCGCTGGACACCGAGGACCTCGACGGCGACCTCCAGCTCAACGCGACGGGGCCCAACGATAACGTCTACCGCTACGTCGTGCCGATCTCGTCGGATTCCTTCAAGGTACCCAACCGCGGCATCAAGACGATCGGCACCAACGGCCGGCTGTCCGGCTGGACGCTGTACCGGGTCCCGCTGGCCATCACCAATGCGCGCGCGATCGGCACCCCCAACATCCGGCTGATCAAGTCGCTGCGCATCACGGTCGTGGCGCCCAACGACAACGGCCAGCCCGATGTGGTGGGGCGCTTTGCCTTTGCCCGCATGCGGTTTGTCGGCGCGCCCTGGGTCCGGCGCACCGACCAGCCGGTCGCCGGACTGAGCGGCTCGGTCGGTGAGGCGCACGGCGAGGTGCTCACGTCCATCATCTCGACCGAGAACAAGGGCGACCTGGGCTACGTGTCGCCACCCGGCGTGCTGAGTGCGACCGACCGCAAGGACGTCGGCCAGCAGGCCCTGGGCCAGCAGATCAACGAGAAGTCGCTCCGCGTCATCGGGCGCGACCTCCGGGTCGGCGAGCGCGCCGAGGCCTACCTGCGCTTCCAGAGCGGCCCGCAGAATCTCCTCAACTACAGCGAGCTCCGCGTCTGGATGCGCGGGCGCGGCGCTGGCTGGGAGGCGGGCGATCTTCACGCCTTCATCAAGCTGGGGAGTGACGTCAACAACTTCTATCTCTACCATGCGCCGGCCAGGACGACCGACTGGGAGCCCGAGTTCGTCGTGGACCTCTCGGTCTGGCGGCGGCTCCGGGCGCAGATCGAGAGTCAGTATTTGCAGGGCCTCCCGCCGTCGGGCGCGACGGAATGCGGCAGCACCGACACGCAGGCCTACGTCGCGTGCGAGAACGGATACGTCGTCCACGTCGCCAATCCGGGCGTGAACCCGCCGAATCTCGCGGCGATCCAGGAAGTGGCGGGCGGGATCTACCGGGTGGCCGATCACGGGCCGCTCCCCGAGGCGGAGCTGTGGATCGACGACATCCGGCTGGCGAGCCCCGTGTCACAGACCGGGAAGGCGATCGCGCTGGACGCCCGTCTCACCGCATCCGACGTCGGCGACGTCGCCCTGGCCTACATCCGGCAGGACGGCCAGTTCCGCCAGATCGGCCAGACCCCATCGTATTTAACCACCAACAGCATTGCCGTGAGCAGCACATGGCGACTCGATCGCTTTCTTCCCACGTCGCTGGGGCTGGCCATTCCGGTGACGATGAGCGTGACGCGGAGCCGGGTCGATCCCGAGCTGCTCACGGGAACGGACCTGCGCGGCGCCGACCTCGCGGGCCTCCGTCGGCCTGACGGGTGGACCACCAACTATACGATGCAGATCCGGCGGAGCCGCCGGGGCACAACCTGGCTGGCCAAGGGATTTCTGGACCCGCTCACCCTCGCCGCCGCCGTCACGCGGGGCCACACGCGGACCGAGTTGAGCGACGCGGACGCGGCCAACTCCGCCTTCAACGCCAACTACAATCTCCAGTTGCAGCGCCGGGGTCCGCGGCTGCCGATCGCCGGACTGGTCAACAGTCTGCCGGAATGGCTCCGGCAAAGTGAAATCGGCCGCGCCCTCCGCAACCCGACGGTCAGCCTCACGCCGACCAGTATCCGGCTCGCCTCGGGGCTCTCCCATGACCGCGCCAGCTCGACGACCTACCTCGTGCCGGTGTTTCGCGATGCCGACACGCTGCTCACGCCGACCACCTCGCTCTCCCAGCTCTGGCGCAACAGCGCCGGGCTCACCTGGCAGCCGCTCGGGATGCTGACACTCAACGGCGACCTGTCCAGTACCCGCGATCTGCGCCATTACTCCGATTCGACACCCCTGGGCCGGCTTGCCGGACTCTCCCGCCGGGCGATTCTGGGCATCGACGCGGGTGTGGAGCGCGACCGCAATCTCGTCACGTCGCTCCAGCTCACGCCCCGCGTCTCGAGCTGGATCCAGCCCCGCTACACGATGAATGGCGGATTCGTGCTCTCACGCAGCCTCACCAGCCGGCCGCTGGTCCGCGTGGATGGCGACACGATCGGCGCGTTCATCCTGCCGCAGACGCTCAATAATTCGCAGTCCCGCGAGCTCGGTGCCTCGGCCAGTCTGCCGGCGCTGCTGCGCGTGCTGCTCGGCGACAGCAGCCGGATCGCCCGGGGCATCGTGCGCATGCGGCCGATCGATCTCAGCGCGCGCACCACCCGCGGCTCCACCTTCGACCTGGCCGTGTTCGAGCCGACGCTGGGCTATCAGCTGGCGCTCGGCGGCCTCGACAATTTCCTCTCGCGACAGGGGGCACCCGCCATCAGCGCGTCGGACGTGCACACGCGGGTCCTGAATTCGGGCGCCGACCTGCCGTTCGGACTGAGCTTCTCGCTGCAGTACAGCCTGACCGACGCGGCGTACTACCAGTTCACGGGAGACCAGCAGGTGCGCACCACCAACGTCCAGCGCGACTGGCCGTCGGGCAGTCTCCGGTGGACCCGAACCTTTCGCGGCGGCCCCTTCACGCTGCTGGCACTCAGCACCGCATTCCGCAAGCGATCGGGAACGTCTACGCAGCCGGGCCAGGCCAGTGAACCCGCCGTCGTGAGCGACGTCAACTCGAGCAGCTTTGCGCCGGACGCGCAGCTGAGCCTCCGCAACGGCATGCAGCTCACCTTTCGCCTCTCCTCGCTGAGCCAGGAACAGGCGAACAATGGTAGCAGCACCATCGTGGATCAGAGCAACGTGCTCGGTCAGTTCAGCTACGGCTTCCGCCTGCCGGCCTCGATCAGCCGGGCCCGCAAGCAGGTCCAGTCGCAGCTGACGATCACCCGCAACACGAATTCGAGCTGCATCCAGCGGGAGGGAGACTCGATCTGTCAGGTCACCGGCGACACCCGCAATCAGGCGATTCGCGGCTCGCTCCGGACCGATGTCCTCCGGACCCTCACCGGCAGTGTCGAGATGGGCTACGAGGTGAACGATTTCCGTGCGCTCGACCGCAAGACCGCCAACCTGTACCTGCTGGTTACCTTTTCCCTGTCGCTCTTTGCGGGTGATTACCGCTAGCCCCGCCCCCGGTCCAAAGGACTCCGCATGTCGTCGGTCAAGCTGATCGCCCTGGTCTCGCTCCTGGCCGCATGCCGGGACGCCCCCGCCGCGCCGCCGCGCGAGTTCGACGGCGCCCGCGCCTTCCAGTACATCGAGGCGCAGGTCGGCTTTGGCCCGCGGATACCGGGGACCGACGGTCACCGGCAGGAGGCCACGTGGCTCGACAGCATGCTGCGCGTCCGGGCGGACACGCTGATCGTGCAGCGATGGAACCATGTCACCGCCAAAGGCGATACGCTGGCGCTCACCAACTTCATCGCGCGGTTCCGGCCGGCGGCCGCCGAGCGCGTGCTCTATCTGGCGCACTGGGACACCCGGCCGTATTCGGACGGCCCCGGGTCCCAGGATCGCGCCGCGCCGGTGCCCGGCGCCAACGACGGCGCCTCGGGCGTGGCCGTCCTGCTCGGTGTGGCCGACGCGCTGCGCAAGACCCCGCCCGGGATCGGCGTGGATCTGCTCTTCGTGGACGGCGAGGACTTCGCCGATTTCTACAAGGAGCCCAACGATGTGCTGATCGGCAGCCGCTACTACGCCGGTCACCAGGCGCCGGGGGCCAGGCCGGACTACGCCGTGCTCTTCGACATGGTGGGCGATCGGGATCTCCGGATCCCCCGTGAGCCCAACTCGGTCATCGCGGCGCCGGACGTGATGGCCAACATCTGGAAGACCGCGCGACGCACCGGGCACGCCGACGTCTTTGTGGACGCCGACGGCGAAGCGCTCACCGACGATCACGTGGAGCTGCAGAAGGCGGGGCTCCGCGCGGTTGACCTGGTGGACTTCAGTTACGGCCCGTCCAATTCCTACTGGCATACCAGGGACGACACCATCGACAAGGTCAGCGCCCGGAGTCTCGCCGCGGTTGGTGACGTGGCCATGGCGCTGATACGGGAAGCCGGCCACTAGCCGCCCGGCTTTCCGTACCACGCGGCGCGGATTGGATCCGCCGCGCGGCACCCCCACCGGTAGTATCCGCTCCATGTCAGCCGAGCACCGCGCGATTCTCCTGCTGCTGGCCCTGGCCACGGCCGGGCAGGGGGTCCGCTATCTCCTCCTCCGGCCCGGGGGGGCGCCGGGCGCTGTCGAGATACTGGCCGATTCCAGACCGGGTGCCCCCTTGGCGCACCGCGACAGCGCAGTGCACCTTGCCCGGCCTCTGGCAGCCGGCGAGGCGATCGACGCCAACCGGGCCCCGGCCGCCGAACTGGCCCGGCTGCCCCGGGTTGGCCCCGGGCTGGCTCGGGCCATCGTGGCATACCGCGAAGCCCACGGCCCCTTTGGCGGCCTCGCGGGGCTCGATTCGGTGCCCGGGGTGGGTCCGGCCCTTCTGGCATCACTGGGCCCCCACCTGCGCTTTACCGGAGCCGCCCGCGCTTCCGGCCCGCGGTCCGCCGGGGCGGCGCCGGTGGGCGCGGGCGGCGTCTCGGCGGGCCCACTGGACCTCAATACCGCAACCACGGCCCAGCTTCAGTCCCTCCCCGGCATCGGGCCGGCCAAGGCGCAACGGATTGTCAGATTTAGAGATAGCGTGGGCGGGTTTGGCTCGGTACGGGAGCTGGGCCGGGTGCCGGGCATCGGGCCCGCCCTCCTGAGCCGGCTGCAGAATCTGGCGGTCGTGCGCTAAAGCTTGCGCCCGCTGGCCCGATTCTAGCTTTGCGAGGCCCCAATCGGCCTCATTCTACGTCCAAACCCACGAGCTCATGACGACAGTTGCGGCAGCGGCAACAGGCGACCGGCTGGGCCAGGTCCTCCTGCAGGAGGGTCTCCTGACGCGCGAGCAGCTGGCACAGGCGCTCGCCGAGCAGAAGACCACCAAGCATCGCCTGGGCTACCTGCTCGTCAAGATGGGCCTGGTGCAGGAGCTGGATATCACCAAGGTGCTGGCCCGCCAGTACCGGATGCCGGCGGTGGACCTCTCGCGCTTCGAGGTCGATCCCAAGATCGTCAAGCTGATTCCCTCCGACATGGCCATAAAGAACGTCGTCCTCCCGCTCAAGCGCGAAGGCCGCACGCTCACCGTCGCCATGGCCGATCCCACCGACATCGGCCTGCTGGAGGACCTCAAGTTCATCACCCGCTACGATCTCTTCCCGGTCATCGCCGGGGAATACACGCTCCGCGCGCTGATCGAAAAGCACTACGACACCGGTGCCGCCGAGCAGCAGCAGCTCACCAACATCCTCCGCGACATGGAGGCGATGGGCGACGAGGACGTCGAGATCCTCGAGGAGCAGGAGGACGAGGCCGCGAGCCAGGCGCAGATCGACGATGCGCCGGTGGTGAAGCTGATCAACGGCGTGCTCACCGACGCGGTGCGTCGCGGCGCCAGCGACATCCACATCGAGCCGTTCGAGCATGAGATCCGGATCCGCTATCGCATCGACGGCGCGTTGATCGAGATCATGAAGCCGCCGATGAAGATGAAGGCGGCGCTGACCTCGCGCATCAAGATCCTCTCGCAGCTCAACATCGCCGAGCGCCGGGTGCCGCAGGACGGCCGCCTCAAGCTCAAGATGGGCAATCGCGTGATTGACTTCCGCGTGTCCACGCTGCCGGTGCTGTTTGGTGAGAAGATCGTGCTCCGTATTCTGGACAAGGGCAACCTGACGCTCGACCTCCAGAAGTTCGGCTTCGAGCCCAAGGCGGAAGCCGACCTGATGAAGGCGATTCTCAATCCGTATGGCATGGTGCTCGTCACCGGGCCGACTGGCTCGGGCAAGACCACCACGCTCTACTCGGCCCTGTCGCAGATCAACAAGATCGGGGTCAACATCATGACGGCCGAGGACCCGGTCGAGTACAACCTGATGGGCATCAACCAGGTGCTGGTGCGAAACGAGATCGGGATGACGTTTGCCGCCGCCCTGAAGGCGTTCCTGCGGCAGGACCCCAACATCATCATGGTCGGCGAAATCCGGGACCTGGAAACCGGCGGCATCGCCATCAAGGCCGCGCTCACCGGCCACCTGGTCCTCTCGACGCTGCACACGAACGACGCGCCCAGCACGATCACCCGTATGATCGACATGGGCATCGAGGCCTTCAACGTGGCCAGCGCCGTCAACCTCGTGGTGGCCCAGCGGCTGGTCCGGCGGGTCTGCAAGGATTGCAAGGCCCCCGCCCGGTACACGGAGGAGGAACTCGTCTCCCTGGGCACGGATCTTGAGTCCATGCGCCAGATCCCGTTCATGAAGGGCAAGGGGTGTGATACCTGCGGCGGACTCGGCTACAAGGGTCGCGCGGGGCTGTATGAGGTCATGTCGATGTCACCCGAGCTGCGCCGGATGATCCTGCGTGGCGCGTCCGTTGCTGAGCTTCGCGACCAGGCCGTGGCCGAGGGGATGCTGACCCTCCGGATGGACGGGCTCGTGAAGATCAAAAAGGGCGTCACCACCCTCGAGGAAGTCGTGAAGGAGACGGCCGAATGAGCTTCAACCTGCGGGCCCTGCTCGAGGAGATGATCGAAAAGGAGGCGTCCGACCTGCACATCACCGCGGGCGAGCGTCCCAAGCTTCGCGTGGACGGCGACATCACCAACAGCTCCGTCCCCGAGCTCCTCACGCCCAAGGATACGCTCCAGCTGGCGTACTCGGTCCTGACCGAGAACCAGAAGAAGCGGTTCGAGACCGAAGACGAGCTGGACTTCAGCTTCGGCATCCAGAATCTGGCCCGGTTCCGCGGCAACTGCTTCAAGCAGCGCGGCTGCGTGGCCATGGTAATCCGCATGATTCCGTTCAATGTGCGAACCTTCCAGGACCTCGGCCTGCCGCCGGTGGTCTCGAAGCTCGCTGAGCGGCCCCGCGGGCTGATCCTGGTGACCGGCCCGACCGGCTCCGGCAAGTCCACGACGCTGGCCGCCATCATCGACAAGATCAACAAGGAGCGCAAGGGGCATATCATCACGGTGGAGGACCCGATCGAGTTCATCCACCGCCACCACTCGTGCATCGTCAACCAGCGCGAGGTGGGCACCGACACCAAGAGCTTCCAGAGCGCACTCAAGTATGCCCTCCGCGAGGATCCCGACGTGATTCTCGTGGGCGAGATGCGGGATCTGGACACGATTTCCGCGGCGCTGACGATCGCGGAGACCGGCCACCTGGCGCTGGCCACGCTGCACACCAACTCGGCGGCGGAATCGATCAACCGCATCATCGACGTCTTTCCGGCCAACCAGCAGGCCCAGGTGCGGGCGCAGCTGGCGTTCGTGCTCGAGGGGGTGCTGACCCAGACGCTGCTGCAGAACGCCCGCGGCCGGGGGCGCTGCATGGCGTCGGAGATCATGATCGCCACGCCGGCGATCCGTGCGCTCATCCGCGACGACAAGATTCACCAGATCTATTCCTCGATGCAGTCGGGCAAGAAGTTCGGCATGCAGACGATGAACGACTCGCTGTACCAGCTGTACACCAGCCGGGAAGTCACCCGGGAAGAGTGCCTGCGCGTGTCCTCCGACCCCAACGAGTTCCTCCGGATGATCGGGGAGCGCCCGCTGGACGACGAGGGCGTTGGCGCGGACAAGAACGGCAGCGGCCGGACGGCCATGGCGGGCGGCAGGCGGTAGGCGGAAGGCGGACGTTCCGCCGAACTCCACAGGAGCACACTGATGCCAGTCTTCGAGTACACCGCGCGCAACGCGTCGACCGGACAGATCCAGAAGGGCCAGATGGACGTGGCCTCGAAGGACGAGGTCAGCGCATACCTGCGCAAGAACCGCATGATCCTGGTGAACGTGCGGGAGGCGCCCAAGGCGATCAAGCTGAGCTTCGGGGGCGGGCCGCGCATCAAGACGCGCGACATCGTCATCTTCACCCGGCAGTTCGCCACGATGATCAACGCCGGCCTGCCGCTGGTGCAGTCGCTCACCATCCTGGCGCAGCAGACCGAGAACAAGTCGCTGCAGGACGTGACCCGCGCGGTGGTCTACGACGTGGAAAGCGGCAACACGCTGGCGGATGCCTTCCAGAAGCACCCCAAGGCGTTCACCCAGCTCTACGTGAACATGGTGGCGGCCGGCGAGGCCGGCGGTATTCTCGACACCATCCTGCTGCGCCTCGCGACGTTCCTCGAGAAGAACGACGCGCTGGTGCGCAAGGTGAAGAGCGCCATGGTCTATCCCGCGGTCATCATGAGCGTCGCCGGCATCGCCATCACGGTGCTGCTGATCTTCGTCATCCCGACCTTCCAGGCGATGTTCGCGTCGGTCAACATGGAGCTGCCGCTGCCGACCCGCGTCGTGATCGGCGCCTCGCATATCCTGATCGGCTTCTGGTGGGCCATCCTGCTGGCGCTGGGCGCGGCGGTCTTTGCGTTCCGGAAGTACGCCGCGACGCCGGTGGGACGGAAGAACGTGGACAGCATGATGCTGAAGGCGCCGGTCCTGGGCGACATGCTCCGGAAGTCGGCCGTCTCCCGCTTCACCCGCACGCTCGGCACGCTGATCAGCTCCGGCGTCTCCATCCTCGACGGCCTGGAGATCACAGCCAAGACGTCGGGCAACCGCGTCATTCACGACGCGGTCATGGAATCGCGGCAGTCGATCGCCGGCGGTGAAACGATCGCGGCGCCGCTCGACAAGTCCAAGGTCTTCCCGCCCATGGTCATCTCGATGATCGCGGTTGGCGAGCAGACCGGCGGCCTCGACGAGATGCTGACCAAGATCGCCGACTTCTACGACGAGGAAGTGGACGTCGCCGTGGGCGCGCTTCTGTCCCTCATGGAGCCGGTGATGATCGTGGTCCTCGGCGTGATCGTCGGCGGCATGGTGGTGGCGATGTACCTGCCGATCTTCGACATGATGAACGCGGTGCAGTAGACCGCGACGCCATCGGTCGATGTGAAAAGCGGGCCCCGGCACTCCATCACGGATATGCCGGGGCCCGCTTGCGGCCGCGCGGCCGCGCGGCCGAATGGACGGGGCCGGACCGGTTACGGAGCAGCGCTCGTGGTTCCGGGGATCCGTCGCGGAAACGCACGGGCCGGTCATGCTGCCCCGGCACGCACGCCGCGCTGGAGCGCCCTATGGGCCAGGCGCGTGCCCGCCGCTCGCCCGGCCCACCGGCTCCCGGGATCGGCCTGGATGCGCATATTGAGTCGTCCGCCACCGGAGCCCGCGGCGATGCCCGAACTGCCCGACATCACCGTCTACGTGGAAGCGCTCCAGCGCCAGCTCGCCGGCGCCGTGCTGGAGCGGATTCGCGTCGGCGGGCCGTTCGCGCTGCGGTCGGTGGACCCACCGCCGGCCGCCGCCGAGGGGCTTCGCGTGCGGGGGGTGACCCACCTCGGCAAGCGGGTCGTGATCGCGCTGGACAAGGAGCTGTTCGTCGTGCTGCATCTCATGATCGCCGGACGGCTCCGCTGGCGGCTGGCCGGGGCGGTGCTGCCGCGCGGGCGGGGGCTGGCGGCGTTCGACTTCGACGCGGGGACGCTCCTCTTCACCGAGGAAGGCAAGAAGCACCGGGCCGGCCTCTGGCTGGTGCGAGGCCGCGCGGCGCTGGCCGCCCACGACCGGGGCGGACTGGAGCCATTGACCATGACCACGGCGGATTTTGCGGCCGCCGTGGCCGCGAGGCGGCACACGCTGAAGCGATTCCTGACCGATCCCACGATCCTGTCCGGGATCGGCAACGCGTACTCCGACGAGATTCTCCATGCCGCCCGGCTTTCGCCGCTGCAGGTCACCGGCAATCTCGATGCGGCGGAGGTCGACCGGCTGTACCTCGCCACGCGGGAGACGCTGACGCGCTGGACCGCGCGTCTCCGGGATGACGTGGGCGACGGGTTTCCGGAAAAGGTGACCGCATTTCGTCCCGGCATGGCGGTGCATGGCCGCTACCGCGAGGCGTGTCCGGTCTGCGGCTCGCCGGTGCAGCGGATCCGGTACGCCGAGAACGAGGCCAACTACTGCGCCACCTGCCAGACCGGCGGCCGGCTCCTCGCCGATCGTGCGCTGTCCCGGCTGCTCAAGGACGACTGGCCCCGTTCGCTCGATGAATGGGACGCCCGGCTGGGGCAGTGATCGGCCGCCGCGCGGCTGCCCCGATCCGGTTAGTTTTCAGGCGCAGGCGCATCGCGCCGGTACCGCCGGAACGCCCCGCAGGCCATCTGCCTGCGGGGCGTTCGTGCGGGGACGCCGTCAGGAGACCGTGAGTGGAGCACCTGGAAGAAGCCATCCGCCGCCGGCGGACGTTCGCCATCATCAGCCATCCGGACGCGGGCAAGACCACGCTCACGGAGAAGCTGCTGCTGTACGGCGGCGCGATTCACCTCGCCGGCTCGGTCAAGGCGCGTCGTGCCCAGCGGCACGCCACGTCGGACTGGATGAAGCTGGAGCAGGAGCGAGGCATCTCGGTCACCTCCAGCGTGATGCAGTTCGAGTTCGACGGCTACGAGATCAACCTCCTCGACACGCCGGGCCACGAGGACTTCTCCGAGGATACCTATCGGACACTGGTGGCGGCTGACAGCGCGGTCATGCTGCTCGACAACCGCCGCGGGGTCGAGGATCGCACCCGCCAGCTCTTCGAGGTCTGCAAGCGCCGCCGGATGCCGATCTTCACGCTGGTCAACAAGTGCGATCGTGCCGGTGAGGACCCGCTCACGCTCATCGGGGATGTCGAAGCGGATCTCGGCATCGCCTGCCACGCGGTCACCTGGCCCATTCATCGGGACGGCGCATTTGCCGGCGTCTATGACCGGCGCCAGCGATACATCCATCTCTTTGGTCGCGACGAGCATCACGGCGCGCGCCGCGCCGCCGTGCACGTGGGCACGCTCGACAGCCCGGCCATCCGGGAACTGCTGGGACACGACGCCCACGACCAGCTCCGGCACGATGTGGATCTGCTGGATGGGGCGGGGCACCCGTTTGATCATGGCGAGATCCTGGCCGGACGGCTGACGCCGGTCTTCTTTGCCAGTGCCCTGACTAATTTTGGGGTCGAGCCGTTCTTCCGCGAATTCCTCGAACTCGCTCCGCCACCGCTGGCCCATCAGTCCACTATCGGCCCGGTGCCCCCCGACCGGCCCGACTTTACCGGGTTCGTCTTCAAGATCCAGGCGAACATGGACCCCAAGCATCGTGACCGGATCGCCTTCGTGCGGGTCTGCTCCGGGCGCTTCGAGGCCGGCATGCCGGTGCGTCACGTCCGCACCGGGAAGACCCTGCGGCTCACCGCGCCGCAGCAGTTCATGGCCCGCGAGCGCACCGTCATCGAGGAGGCGTGGCCGGGGGATGTGGTGGGGATCCTGGATCGGGGGATGCTGCGCATCGGCGACACGCTGTCCGAACGGGAGGACCTCGAGTTCAGCGACATCCCGCGGTTTCCGCCGGAGCACTTTGCCCGCGTGGTGCTGTCCGATCCGATGCGCCGCAAGCAGCTCGACGCGGGACTGCGCCAGCTGACCGAGGAAGGCGCCGCGCAGGTCTTCTACACCCAGGCGACCGAAGTGGCCGGGCCCATGCCGATCGTAGGTGCCGTGGGGATGCTGCAGTTCGACGTGATGCTCCACCGCCTGGAGCACGAGTATGGCGTGCGCTGCCGCCTCGAGCCGATCAGCTATCGCTACCCGCGCTGGGTAGTGGGACCGGTGGCGGAGATCGAACACATTGCCGGCGAGCAGGGCCGCATGCGGCTCTTCGACGCGTGGAACAACCCGGTGATCATCTTCGAGAGCGAATGGCTGCTGCGCTCATCGATGCAGCGCGAATCACCGGTGGAATTTCTCGAGGCCGCGCCGTAGGCGGCCGCCCCCGCGGCGGCCGCACGGCTTGGAAAGCCGGCGGCCCCGTCATGAAGCCGAGTGGACCGGAATGATCCCGAAGAGATTGCCCAAGCGCATGCGAGCTATTCCGCCGCCGCCGTGCCCGCCTGCCACGCCGCCTCAACGTCGTCGGCGGCCTTGCGGAGGATCTCGGCCACGCGCTTGAGTGCGGCGTCCTCCGGACCGCGCCGCCACGCGCGCTTGAACGTCACGCCGGCGAGCCGGGCAAAGGCGCCCTGCACCTCGCCGATGCCGCCGCCGGTAAAGTCCCGCACCGTCTCGCGCACGCGGTCGATGATCTCGTCCAGCAGATCGCGGTGCTCCTCGAGATAGCGCTCGCCCTCAGGCGTCACGTGATAGACTTTCTTGCCGTCGGTATCCTCGGCGCGGACGTACCCCTCGTCCTCGAGCAGCTGCAGGGTGGGGTAGACGGTGCCGGCGGAGGCCGTGTAGCACCCGCCCATCTTCTCCTCCAGCGCCTTGATCACTTCGTAGCCGTGCCGCGGCTTTTCCTTGAGCAGCCGCAGGATCACGAACTTCACCTCACCGGCCCCGAACATCGGACCGCGCCGACGCGGCCCCCGCGGCCCGCCGCGGCCGCCCCACCCGCCGGGCCCGAATGGAAACCCCGGCCCGAACCCCCAATCCTCTCGCGCACTGCTCATACCGCCTCCTGGCGAAGTATCGTACGACATATTGGCCGATATATCGTACGGTATGTCGCCAATGGCGTCAAGGGTCCCTTCACCCGCCGACCGGCGTAGGTTGCAGTATGTCGCGCCGAACCCCCCGCATCATCCGCCGCATCCGCGTCGCCTCCCGCCTCCTCAGCTTTGCCAAGCACCGGGCCCCGGTCGGCGCGGCCCCGGGCACCTTGGCCGTCGCCCCGGAATCGCCGCCGCCCGACATCCACCTGATCGCCTACACCGAGTCCGGCGTCGAGGAGCGTGACGTTCCCGACGCCAGCGCGCTGACGGCGGAGCTGGACCGGGACGGCGTCGTGTGGGTGGACGTGCAGGGGCTGGGCGACGAGACCGTGCTCCGCACCATCGGCGACGTGTTCGGCCTCCACCCGCTGGCGCTCGAGGATGCCGTGAACGTGCCGCAGCGGCCCAAGTCGGAGGCCTACGAGCGGCAGCAGCTCTTCATCACGCGGATGGTGCGCCTGGGCGAGACCGGCGAGATCACGGCCGAACAGATCAGCGTGTTCATCGGGCGCAACTATGTCCTCACACTCCAGGAGCTGCCCGGCGACGTGCTCGACACGGTCCGGGCCCGCATCCGTGCGGGCAAGGGCCAGATCCGCCGGCTCGGCGCCGACTATCTGGCGTACGCCATCATCGACACGGTCATCGACGGCTACTATCCAGTGATCGAGGCGCTGGGGGAGCAGATGCACGCGCTCGAGGACCGGATCCTGTTTCGCCCCTCGCCGGAGGGGATGCGACGGGTGCACCGGATGCGGCGCGATCTCCTCGCACTGCGCCGCGCGGTGTGGCCCCAGCGCGAGGCGGTGCAGGCGCTCATCCGGGAAGATTCTCCGCTCGTGAGCTCCGCGGTCCGGGAGTATCTCCGCGACTGTCACGACCACGCGGTGCACATCGCGGACGTGCTGGAGACCTACCGCGAGCTCGCGTCGAGTCTGATGGACCTGTACCTGTCCAGCATGAGTCAGCGGACCAACGAAGTGATGAAGGTGCTGACGATCATGTCCAGCATCTTCATCCCGCTGACGTTCCTGGCCGGTCTCTATGGGATGAACTTCCGCTACCTGCCGGAGCTGGGCGTCCACTGGGCCTATCCGGCGCTCCTGCTCGTCATGCTGGCCATCGCGCTGGCCATGGTCATGTATTTCCGCGGCCGCGGATGGATCGGGCGTCGCGAGCCGCCGGGCGAGGACGACGACACCTGACTTCCGGCAGATCCGTCAGTGCCCGGGGCCGGGCCCAGCAAGGGCGCGGGCCAGCATGGCGCCCGCCTCCGTCACGATCCGCTCGAGGTGCGTGGCGTCGCGGAAGCTTTCGGCGTAAAGCTTGTAGACGTCCTCGGTGCCCGAGGGCCGCGCGGCAAACCAGCCGCTGGCCGTTGTGACCTTGATCCCGCCGATCGGGGCGTCGTTGCCGGGCGCGCGGGTGAGCGTGGCGGTGACGGGATCGCCGGCCAGCACGTCGGCATCGATCGTTGCCGGCGTCACCCTGGCAAAGCCGGCCTTCTCCTCCGCGGTGCACGGCGTGTCGATGCGCGTGTAGACCGGCGCCCCCAGTCGCGCCGTCAGCTCCTCGTAGTGCCGGCCCGGATCCCGGCCGGTGATGGCGGTGATCTCCGCGGCCAGGAGCCCCAGCAGCAGTCCATCCTTGTCGGTAGTCCAGACGCCGCCGTCCCGACGCAGGAAACTGGCGCCGGCACTCTCCTCGCCGCCAAAGCAGCAGCTCCCGTCAAACAGCCCGTGCGCGAACCACTTGAACCCCACCGGCACCTCGTACAGCGTTCGGCCGGCCTCCGCCACCACGCGATCGATCAGCGCGCTCGACACGAGCGTCTTGCCGATCGTCGCGGCGCGCGGCCAGCCGTCCCGGTGCGCCAGCAGAAAGTGAATCGCCACCGACAAGTAGTGGTTGGGATTGAGCAGCCCCGCCGAGGGCGTCACGATGCCGTGACGATCCGCATCGGGGTCGTTGCCCCACGCGACGTCATAGCGATCCTTCAGCTTGACCAGGTTGGCCATGGCCCATGGGCTGGAACAATCCATCCGGATCGTGCCGTCGTGGTCCAACGGCATGAACGCAAATCTCGGATCGAGCGCCTGGTTGACGACGGTGAGGTCGAGCCCGTATCGCTCGGCAATGCGCGGCCAGTAGGCCAGCGACGCGCCGCCCAGCGGATCCACCCCGATATGCAGGCCCGACCGGCGGATCGCCTCCAGGTCGATCGCCTGCGCCAGCGCCTCGACGTAGGGTGCGACAAGGTCAATGGCTGTCGTCGTCTCGGCGCCGCGGGCCCGCTCCAGCGTCAGCCGGCGGACCCCGCGATTGCCGGTCCGGAGCAGCGCGTTGGCGCGGTCCTGGATCCAGCGGGTGATGCCGGTGTCGGCGGGGCCGCCATCCGGCGGGTTGTACTTGAATCCACCATCGGCCGGCGGGTTGTGCGATGGCGTGACGACGATGCCATCGGCGCGCGCGGCGGGACCGGCGGCATTGTGGGCGAGAATGGCGCGCGAGATGACCGGTGTGGGGGTAAATCCGTCACCGGCCTGCATGATCACCGCGGCGCCGTTGCCGGCCAGCACCTCGAGTGCGGTGCGCTCGGCCGGCCCCGAGACGGCATGCGTGTCCCGGCCGAGGTAGACCGGACCGGTGATCTGGTGATCCCGCCGGTATTCGCAGATGGCCTGGGTGATGGCCAGGATGTGGGCTTCGGTGAAGCTGCCGTCGAGCGGCGTGCCGCGATGCCCGCTGGTGCCGAAGCTCACCTGCTGCTGCGGATCGTCCGGGTCGGGCCGGCGGGCGTAGTATTCGTCCTCGAGCCGGGCCGGGTCGATCAGCAGTTCGGCCGGCGCGGGCCGGCCTGCGCGTGGGTCCATTGGCGCCTCCATTCCAGCCGGATCATAGGCCGGAGCGGCCACCGGGAACAAGCGACCCGTACCGCGGGATGGCGTGCGCCCGTACCGGGCCGTACGTTGCGGGACCCCTGCAAAGGCCATCCGCGGTGACTTCCGTCCGGTTCGGGCGCCGTTCGACGCTGCTCGTCGCCGTCGCGGCGCTGCTGGTGGGCGGTGCCCGCGAGCGCGGCTCCGTGCTGCCCGAGGTGCATCCCAACGACAATCGAACACCGGCGGGCCGCATGGTCGGGGACAGCTTCGAGGTCCATCTCGCGGTTGCCATGGCGCGGTGGCATCCCGAGGCCGACAGCGGAGCCGGCATCGAGGTGGCGGCCATCGGTGAGGAAGGTCGGCCGCCCGAGATTCCCGCACCGCTGATCCGGGTGCGCGTCGGTACCATCGTGATCGCCCACCTGTACAACGCGCTCACCGATTCGACGATCGTCTGGCACGGCCTGGCGCCGCACCCGGGCGCGGCGGCCGATTCGGTGGTGCTCCACCCGGGCGAGCGCGCGGCGGTGCACTTCGTCGCCGGTCTGCCCGGCACCTACCTCTACGGCGCGGTGCTGGGGCGGCACAAGGTCGACGTCGATGACGAACGCGAAACGACGGGTGGCGCCTTCATCGTGGATCCGCCGGGTCCGGTCCCACCCGACCGGGTGTTCGTCATGAACGTCTGGGGCCGACAGGTGGATTCGACGCGCTACATCAATGCGCTGACGATCAATGGCCGCTCCTGGCCCTACGATGAGCGGATCACGGCGACGGTGGGCGATACGCTGCGCTGGCGCTGGGTCAACGCCAACGGCCGCGGGCATCCGATGCACCTGCACGGCTTTTTCTTCCGGGTCGATTCGCGCGGGGATGTCGGGGCGGATACCGTCTACGCGCCCGCGGAGCGGCGACTGGCCGTGACGGAACCGATGACGGCGTTCTCGACGATGGCGATCACCTGGGTACCCGAGCGGGAGGGCAACTGGCTGTTTCACTGCCATATCGGGTACCACGTGACCGTCGATGCCACGCTGGAGGCACCGGCCGAGCAGGACACGGCGATGCGCATGGCACATGACCCTGAGCGGCACATGGCCGGGCTGGTGCTCGGCATCAGTGTGGCGCCGGGGTCGGGCGCGGCGCCGGCCGCCGTCGGGGCGCCGCACCTGCTTCGCCTGTATGTGCAGCAGGGCCCGCGCCGCGGCCGTGCTCCGGTGACGCGCGGGTACGTGCTGCAGCGCGGCGACCACCCGCCCGCGCGCGATTCGGTGGCGATCCCGGGGCCCGTGCTGGTGCTGACACGGGGCGAGCCGGCCACGGTCCGCGTCGTCAATCGCCTCAGCGAGGCCACGGCGGTGCACTGGCACGGGCTGGAGCTGGAGAGCTGGTCCGACGGCGTGGCGGGCTGGAGCGGCGTTGGAGCCCGCCGGGCGCCGTGGATCGCGCCGGGAGCTTCCTTCGATGCCCACCTCACGCTCGCCCGGGCCGGCACGTTCATCTACCATACCCACATGAACGACCTGGCTCAGCTGACGGCCGGAATGTACGGCGCCATCGTGGTGCTGGAGCCGGGCCATCGGTTCCAGCCGGCCGTCGACCACGTTTTCATCGCCGGCAGCGATGGCCCGGCAGATCCGCCGCACCTGCTCGTCAACGGCGATTCGCTGCCGGCCCCGCAGCACTGGCGCGCGGGCATCCCGCACCGGCTGCGGCTCATCAACATGCAGTTTGCCGCGCGCGTAACTGTGAGACTGCTCCGCGACACGACCCTGGTGGGCTGGCGCCCGGTGGCCAAGGACGGCGCCGATCTTCCGCCGGGCCAGTCCCTCGCCCGGCCCGCCGTGCAGCCCGTCCGGGTGGGGGAAACCTATGATTTCGAGTGGACACCATCGCCGGGGCGCTATCGGCTGGTGGTGCTCAGCGAGCCGGAGTCGCAGGTGGTCTTCCCGATTGTCGCCGGACGGTAGCCCATCACCTCCTTCCACTCTGGACTGGACTCGACGACATGACTCGCAAGCTCGGACTGTGCATCGCCGCCGCCCTCGCGCTGGGTACGCTGCCCGCCGCGGTGGACGCGCAAACCTTCCCCGGCAACGATCCGGTCATCGGGCGGATCTGGGCCATCGGGATGGACAGCTCGCACACGATGCAGCTCTCGCAGGCGCTGTTCGACTCGATCGGGCCGCGGCTGACCGGATCGCCGGACGCCAGACGCGGCAATGACTGGCTGGTGAATGTTTACAAGTCGTGGGGTATCGACGCGAAGAACGAGCAGTTCGGGACGTGGCGCGGCTGGCGACGGGGCTATTCGCACATCGACCTCGTCGAGCCGCGAGTGCGCTCGCTGGAGGGCACGATGCTCGGGTACAGTCCCGGCACGGGGCGAAAGGACCTCGTCGCCAGCACCGTCATCCTGCCGCGTTTTGCCGACAGCACCGAGTTCGTGAAGTGGCTGGCGAGCGCCCGCGGCAAGCTGGTGCTGGTGGCGGCTCCGCAGCCCACCTGTCGGCCCCGCGAGGACTGGGCGACCAACGCCACGCCGGAGTCGAAGGCGCGAATGGACAGTCTGCGCGCACAGCTCCAGCGGGAGTGGGGCGGGCGCGACGTGCGCGGCACCGGCTACAGCCTGGCGATCGGCACCGGGGAGCTCGGCCTCCGGCTGGAGGAGGGCGGTGTCGCCGGCGTCGTCACCTCCCGGCCCAAGGATGCCTGGGGCACGATCGAGATCTTCGAGACCTACAACACGCGCGCGCCGGCGATCGCGCTGAGCTGCGAGGACTACGGGCTGCTCTTCCGCCTGACCGAAAACGATCAGCACCCCAGGCTGCGCCTCAATCTTGACGCCGAGCTGCTGGGCGAGCGGCCGGTCTTCAACACGATCGCGATGATCAAGGGCAGCGAGAAGCCGGATGAGTACGTGATGCTGTCGGCCCACTTCGATTCGTGGGACGGCTCGTCGGGCGCTACCGACAACGGCACCGGCACGATCACGATGCTGGAGGCGATGCGGATCCTGAAGCAGGTGTATCCGCACCCCAGGCGCACCATCCTGGTGGGCCACTGGGCCGGCGAAGAGGAGGGCGAGGTCGGCTCCAAGGCATTCACGGAAGACCATCCCGAGGTCATCAAGGGGCTGCAGGCGCTCTTCAACCAGGACAACGGCACTGGCCGCGTCGTGCGCATGGGCGGCGCCGGACTCCCCAACGCCGCCGAGCACATCACCCGCTGGCTCGACCAGGTCCCCGCGGAGTTTAAGGCTCAGGTGAATTTCGGCGGTCCCGGTTTTCCCGCGGGCGGCGGCAGCGACGATTTTTCGTTTGCCTGCTACGGTGCGCCGGCGTTTGGGCTCGGGGCGCTCAGCTGGGACTACGGCAACTATACGTGGCACACGAACCGGGACACCTACGACAAGATCGTGTTCGATGATCTCAAGTCGAACGCGACGCTGACGGCGATGCTGGCCTACCTCGCGTCCGAGGACCCGACCACGATCACGCGTGAGCGGGTGGACCTGGCGGCCATCGCCGCGGCGCGCGAGGCCGCGGCACCGCAAACCGGTCCGGGCGCCGGGCGCGGCCGTCGTTTCCCCACGACCTGGCCGGCGTGCGTGAAGGCTCCGCGTACCACGGAGCCGCGCCTCAAGTAGCGCCGCTTGTGTGGCACGCCCGCCTCGGGTCCCGCGCGCGAGGCTGGTGCGATTCGTCTAAGACGTTGCAGGGCAACAGCTGCGGATGGTCCGGCGGAGTGCAGCCAGAGCATGGGACTTGCACTCCGGCGGTCCACTCGTATTCAGGGAGATCGGTTTGTCGCATCCGAGCACTCTTCCCGAGCTCATTGCCCGACGCGCGGAGCGCACGCCAAGCGCGCTCGCCATTCACTCGGTGGACCGCCCGCCGCTGTCGTTCGCCGGGCTGATGGCCCACATGGGTGGCGTCGCCTCCGCGCTGGCCGACCGTGGGCTCGGGCGCGGCGATGCCGTCGCGGTGATAGTCCCCACCGGTCCCGACATGGCGACTGCGTTCCTCTCCGTGGCCGGTGCCGCGGTGTGCGCCCCGCTCAATCCTGCGTACGGCCGAGCGGAGCTCGAGTTCTATCTCGACGATCTGTCCGCGAAGGCGCTGCTCATCGCCACTGACCTCGACTCGCCCGCGCGTGACGTGGCCCGAGCCCGGGGCATCGGCATCATGGAGCTTGCACCGGCCGCAGGTGAGACGGCCGGCCGGTTTACCGTCGACGGCCTGTTGCCGGCGGCGGCGGAGGTTCGTGAGCCGTCACCCGATGACGTCGCCCTGGCGCTCCATACCTCGGGAACGACTTCCCGCCCCAAGATGGTACCACTCGCACACGCCAATCTCGCGGCGTCGGCCGGCCACATCGGCCGGGCGCTGGCTCTCAGTCCGGCCGATCGCTGTCTCAACGTCATGCCGCTCTTCCACATTCACGGTCTGATCGGCGCGACGCTCTCCTCGCTCGCGGCCGGCGCCAGCGTGGCGTGCCCGCCCGGATTTCAGGCGCCGCGTTTCTTTGACTGGATTGCGGAGTTTGCGCCGACCTGGTACACCGCGGTGCCCACGATGCACCAGGCGATACTGGATCGCGCCGGCGAACATGCCGACATCATCGCGCGCTCGAGGCTTCGCTTCATCCGGTCCTCATCGTCAGCACTTCCGCGCCCCACGCTGCTCGAGCTCGAGCGCACGTTCGGCGTGCCCGTGGTCGAGGCGTACGGCATGACCGAAGCCGCGCATCAAATGGCGAGCAATCCGCTCCCGCCGCGGGAGCGGAAGGCCGGCTCTGTCGGCCTCGCGGCGGGCCCCGAGATCGCCATCATGGATGCGGCTGGTGCCCTGCTCCCGGCCGGCGCCACCGGCGAGGTGGTCATCCGCGGGCCCAACGTCACGCCGGGGTACGCGCACAACCCCGGGGCCAACGCGGCCGCATTCACCAATGGGTGGTTCCGTACCGGCGACCAGGGGCATCTCGACGAGGACGGCTATCTCTTCCTCACCGGGCGGCTGAAGGAGCTGATCAATCGCGGCGGCGAGAAGATCTCACCGCTCGAGATCGACGAGGCGCTCATGGCGCACCCGGCGGTGGGACAGGCGCTGAGTTTTGCGGTGCCGCACCCGGCGCTCGGCGAAGAGGTCGCCGCGGCGGTCGTGCTGCGACCCGGTGCCGTCGCGTCACCGTTCGAGCTGCGGGAGCATGTCGCCGGACGGCTGGTGTATTTCAAGGTGCCGCGCCGAATCGTGTTCCTCGAGTCCCTGCCGAAGGGCCCAACCGGCAAGCCCAAGCGCATCGGGCTGGCCGCAACGCTCGGAATCGAGGCGGAGTGGCCGCTCGCGCCGACTGAAAGCGTCGCGCCGCGGACGCCGGTCGAGGAAGTGATCGCCTCCATCTGGGCCGGGGTCCTCGGCCGCAGCCCGGGTGGCGTACACGACAATTTTTTCGCGGTCGGCGGCGATTCGATCCTGGCGGCGCAGCTGGCCGCGCGTCTGCGCGAGGCGCTGCATGTGGAGTTCTCTCTGCTGGCATTGTTCGACGCGCCTACCATTGCCGGCATGGCGGAGAGTCTCGGCAGCCAGCTGGCGGACGTCGCGTGAGCGCCAATCCGGGTGCGGGCCTCCGCGCCGCCGTGAGTCACGCGGAGCGGCACGGTCCAGCGGTTCCCTTTCTAGGCGTGTACGACGTGTTCAGCGCGTCGCGTGCCGCGCGCCACTCGGATGCGCTCTTCCTGAGCGGATTCGGGTTCGCGGCCAGTCACTACGGGCTGCCGGACGTGGGGTTCATCACCTGGACCGATATCCTCGATTTCGTCCGTCGGTTGCGCACGGTCCTGCCGTTGCATCACCTGCTGGTGGATATCGACGATGGGTACGGCGATCCCGCCGTCGCCTGTCATGTCGTGAGCGAGCTGGAGCGGGCCGGTGCATCGGGCGTCGTGCTCGAGGACCAGAAGCGGCCCCGCCGGTGCGGTCATTTCGATGGCAAGCAGCTCATGGATCTTCCGGACTACGTGGAGAAGCTCGAGCAGGTGCTCCTGACCCGGCGCGAGCTGTTCGTCGTAGCCCGTACCGACGCCACCGACCCCGACGACGCGGCGCGGCGGGTCCGTGCCTACGCCGACGCCGGTGCCGATGCCGTCCTGATCGACGGCCTTCGCGACCTCGAGCTGGTGCGAGCGCTGAGCCGAGAGATCGGTCGGCCGTTCGTGTTCAACCAGATCGCGGGCGGCAAGTCACCGTCGTATGATCTGGCGGAGCTTCGTCAGGCCGGGGTCTCGCTGGTCATCTACAGCACCCCGTGCCTCTTCGCGGCACAAGGTGCAATCGACGATGCGCTCAGCGATCTGTTCCTGTCTGGCGGGCGGTTGAAGGGTCCGGCTGATGGCGGCGTTGGCGTCCGCGCCTGCACGGCGGTGCTGCAGGCCAATCTCGACCGGCGGGACGGCCCATCGAGTCCCGCCGCCGTCGGCCGCGTTCCAGCCTCCACGTGACCGCCAGCGCGAGCGCTCCGGCCGGGCTCTCCGACGCGGCCCGGGCGCTGCTCAGTGAGCGCGCCGCGAACCGGCGCCATGACGCGATCCCGCCCCGTCCGGACCGAGCCACCGCACCGCTCTCGTTCGTCCAGCAACGCATCTGGCTCTACGAGCAACTCGAGCCGGAATCCACCGCCTACCACAGTCCCGTTGCGCTGCGAGTCGATGGCGCGCTCGATCCATTCGCGCTGGAGCGGGCGCTCCGCGTCATCATCGCGCGCCACGAAATTCTCCGTACCACGTTCACCGCCGGCGCCGACGGGATCCCGTCGCAGCATGTCAGCCCGGAGCCGCGCGTGGAATTCGTCTCCGAAGCGGTCGGGGACGGGGCGAACGGCTGGCTCCGGGCCGAGCGGCGCATGCACGAGGAGGGCCGCCGCCCGTTCGACCTGGCCACCGAGCCGCCGATACGCGCGCGGCTCTTTGGCGTTGCCCCGGAATTGCATCTGTTCCTGGTGGTCTTTCACCACATCGCGTGCGACGGATGGTCCGTCGGCGTCTTTCTCGGCGAGCTCGACCAGGCGTATCGCGCCGAGGCCGCCGGTCAGGCACTGCTCCTCGAGCCGCCCGCGGTGCAGTATGGCGACTACGCGCACTGGCAGCGGGAGCGGATGCAGGACGCAACGCTGGCGCGCGAGCTGGCCCACTGGACGACGGCCATCGGGGGCGCGGACACGATGCTCGCGCTACCAACGGCTTTTCCTCGCACGATTGATCAGTCACCTGCGGCCGGACGGGTAACCGCTACGCTGGATCCGGCGCTCACGGCCAGGCTTCGGGAGGTGGGTCGAACCGAGGGCGCGACGCTGTTCATGACGCTGGCGGCCGGGCTCCAGGTGCTGCTGGCGCGTTACACCGGCCAGCAGGATTTCCTGATCGGTATTCCCGTGGCCGGCCGCGAGCGGCGCGAGATCGAGCGCTGCCTCGGCTGCTTCATCAACACGCTGGCGCTGCGCTGTGATCTGGCCGGCTCGCCCAGCTTTCGCGAGTTGGTGCGGCGGGTTCGGAAGGCGGTGGCCGAGGGCCTGGCGCACCAGTCGCTCCCTTTCGAGCAGCTGGTCGAAGCGGTCCAGCCGGCCCGCGACCGACAGGCGGCTCCGCTGGTGCAGGTGCTCCTGAATTTCCGGAACCTTCCGCCCGTGGCGCCCGCGCTTGGCGAGGCCGCCGTCACCCGCCTCGACTATCGCGGCGAAGCGACAATGGTGGATCTCGACTTCGAGATCACCGAGACGGCTGCCTGGCTCGAATGCACGTTGGTCTACGCCGCGTCGCTCTTCGATCGCGAGGCGGTTGCCCGGCTACTGAGCCATCTCGAGCGGCTCCTCCGCGCCGCGGTGGACGAGCCGGACAGCGCGGCCATGCGGCTGCCGCTTTTGGCTGCTCCGGAACGGGACGAGCTGCTGGGCCCACTGGCCGGAATGACTGCGCCGCTGCCCGGGCAGGCATGCATTCATCATCTGATCGCGGACCGCGCCGCGACAGCGCCGGACTCAATCGCGGTCACGGGCGAGGGCCGCGAGCTCACCTACGCCGACCTGCTCTCGCGCGCCGAGGTGGTGGCAGAGGCACTACGGAATCAGGGAATCGGGCGTGGCAGTCGGGTCGGGCTCGCGGTGCCGCGTTCTCCCGATCTTATCGCCGGCATGGTCGGGATCATGACGGCGGGAGCGGCGTACGTGCCGCTCGATCCCGACTTCCCGGATGACCGGCTCGCCTTCATGGTGACCGACGCCTCGCTCGGCTGCATCGTGGTCACGCGCGCGGGCCGGGAGCGCTTCGCCGCGGTCACCAGCGTCCCGATGGTGGCGCTCGACGAGCTCCCGGCAGGGCCGGCGGCCGGGTGGTCGCCGGGGCCGGCGACGCCGGAGGACGCGGCGTATGTGATCTACACGTCCGGGTCCACCGGAACACCCAAGGGTGTCGTCATCGGGCACCGGGCGCTGGTCGCCTTTACGTTCGGGACGTTGGGCAACTACGAGCTCTCGCCCAGTGACCGCGTGCTGCAGTTCGCGACGCCGAACTTCGACGCGTCGGTGGCCGAGATATTCCCGACGCTCGCGGCCGGTGCGGCGCTGGTGCTCCGCGATGCAGTCGCCGCCGAGTCGGTCGACGGCTTCATGTCACGCTGCGCGGACTGGGGGGTCACGGTCGCGGTGCCGCCCACCGCGCTGTGGCACGAGATCGTCGGCGCCCTGGCGGAGGCAGGGAAGGCGATACCGCCAGCGCTTCGGCTGATGTGCGTCGGCGGCGAGCGCATGCTGCCCGAGCGCGCCGCGCTGTGGCGGAAGGTCGCGCCCCACACCGGCCTCTTCAACGGCTATGGGCCGACCGAGACGACGGTCGTCGTGACCCGCTATCTGCTGCCTCCCGGCTACGACGATGCGGTCGGTGTCGTGGCGATCGGCCGACCGCTCCCCAACACCCGCGTATACGTCTTCGACCGCTGGGGAAACCTCGCGCCGCGCGGAGTGCCGGGGGAGCTCTATGTGGGCGGCGCGCAGCTCGCCGACGGGTATCTGGGGCGGCCGGACCTGACGGCCGAGCGCTTCGTGCCGAATCCGTTTGCGCATGGCCAGCGGCTCTACCGCACCGGAGACGTTGTCCGCTGGCGCGGCGACGGGAACCTCGAGTACCTCGGCCGTCTCGACCGCCAGGTGAAGGTTCGCGGGTTTCGCGTCGAGATCGGGGAGGTCGAATCGGCGCTGCTCGAATCGCACGCCGTGCGCGAATGCGCGGTCGAAGCCCGGGAGAGTGGCACCGGTGATCAGCGACTCGTCGCGTACGTGGTATTCCACGGAGGCCACGACGACGCGTCCAGTGCGCTGGCCGAGCTGGTGGAGCATCTCCGGCGTCGGCTGCCCGGCTTCATGATCCCGTCGACGCTGGTGCCCTTGCCGGCGCTCCCGCGCACGTCCAGCGACAAGATCGACCGGGCCGCGCTGCCGCCGCCGGCCCTCGCGCGCCGCGAGGAGGAGATCGTCCGGCCGCGCACGCGAGCCGAACATGTGCTGGTCGAAATCTGGGACCGGCTGCTCAACGTCTGGCCCATCGGCGTCGAAGACGATTTCTTCGCGCTGGGAGGGCATTCGCTGCTGGCCATGCGCATGGTGGCGGAGATCCGGCGCGCGTTCGGCCGCTCGATCGCGCTCAGCACGCTGTTCGAAGGCCCGACGATCGCACGTATCGCCGCGCATTTGCCCGACGCAGCCGAGCATGAGCCGGTGGTGCGCGTGGTCAAGGTCAACCCAGCCGGCGGCAGGGTGCCCTTCATCTTCTTCCATCCGGATGCGCTTGGCGGTGGTCTCTATTGCCGCGAGATCGTGCGCCAGCTCGGACCCGAGCAGCCGATCTACCTGGTGGGACCCGCACAGGATGATGCGCTCGATACGATCGAGGGCGTGGCCGCCGCCGACGCCGACTGGATCCGGAAAACCGTCGGTGGCCCCTATCGCATCGGCGGCTATTGCGATGGCGGGCTCGCGGCCTTCGAAGTCGCCCGCCGGCTGCGTGAGCAGGGCGAAACGGTTCAGCTGGTGGTGCTGGTGGAGAGCAGCGGGCTGAATGGAATCATTCGCCGCTGGCGACGACTGGTCCCGCTGGTGAGCCGGCTTGTCGCTCGCGCCGGAGCCGGGCCCGGGGCCCGCGCCCGCACGGCCCGGCGGCTCGCATTGCACGCGTGGCGCTGGCGCGCGTGGTGGCAGCGTCCGGCGGCGGACCGTGCGGCGACCGTGCTGCGCGTAGTTCGCCGGACGCTGAGGCGGGGCGCGGGCCGCGGGGCGTCGGGGCAGGACGGTGTGACGCCGCGGCCGGTAGACGCAGTGTCCGCGGCCGTCGAGGCCGGTGCGGGCGCGTCGCTCTCATTCGTGCCGCGGCGTTACGACGGCGAGATCCGGCTCATCCAGGCGGTCGCGGACGACGCCACGCGTCCCGCACCGCGACAGGGCTGGGGAGACGTTGCGCGGGTGACGATCGACCGAGTGCGCGCCACGCACATGGGTGTGCTCGATTCCGGCGCGCCCGGCCTCATCCGCGGTTACCTCGACCAGCTCGACGCCCCGCGCTAGCGCATTCCCCCCGCCTGCGGCCGGGACCGGCTATAATCCGGAGTCTTGACCGGAGCCGGGGATGCGCATCGCGCTGGCCGCAGACCATGCGGGTTTTGCCCTCAAACAATCGCTACTGATCCACCTGCGTGCCCTCGGGCACGATCTGCTCGACCTCGGCACCCATTCGACCGATCCGGTCGACTATCCGGACTACGCGCTCGCGCTTGCCCAGGCCGTCACGGGCAGCGAAGCGGAGCGCGGCATCCTGATCTGCGGCAGCGGCGTCGGCGCCGGGGTCGCCGCCAACAAGGTTCCCGGCATCCGCGCCGGCATCTGCCACGACACATACTCCGCGCACCAGGGTGTTGAGCACGACGACATGAACGTGCTCGTGCTCGGCGGTCGGGTGATCGGCGACTCCCTGGCCGCCGAGCTCGCCACGGCGTTCATCGGCGCACGGTTCACCGGCGGGGAGCGCCACGTCCGGCGGCTGGCCAAGGTGCAGCGGATCGAGGAGCGGTTCAGCCGGACGCCGGCGTGATCCGGGCGGTCCTCTTCGACCTGGACGGGACGCTGGTCCAGACCGAGGAGCTCAAGGCCCGGTCCTATGCCGCCGCCGCGGCGGAGCTCGACCCGGGCGTGGCCGAGTCGGCGGTGGTCGACGCCTTCGACCAGCTGGCCGGGCGTTCACGCCAGGAGGTGGCGGAGGGGCTCGTCGCCCGGTTTGGGCTGGCCGCCGCGGCCCGGGCGCGTGCGGAAGGACTGGGTGTCGGCACGGCGTGGGAGGCATTCGTGGCGCTGCGCCTGCGGCGCTACGACGCGATGCTGGCGGATGGCGACCTCCTCAGGGCCCAGCGGCTCCCCGCCGCGATCGCGCTGCTGCAGCAGGTGCGGGTCGAGGGCTACCGCGTCGGCCTGACCACGATGTCGGACTGCGCCCACGCGACGCGCATTCTTGCGGCGCTCGATCTCACCGCGGCGTTCGAGGTCATCATCACGCCCGACGACGTGTCCGCGGGCAAGCCGGCGCCGGACATGTATCTCGCGGCCTGTGCGCGGCTCGGCGTCGCACCCGGCGAGTGCATCGCGCTGGAGGACTCGGTCGCCGGTGTGCAGGCGGCGGTGACGGCCGGTGTGGCGTGCATCGCCGTGCCCACATGGCTCACCGCGGCTGCCGTGCGCCGCGCCGGGCTGGTGGACGATTGCTGGATCGTGGACGACCCCGGGCGCCTTGCCGCCGTCTTTGCGGAGCGTGTGGCCGCCGCTTGAACTTATGTGTCTCTGAAAGGACCGTTGCACATGCAGATCGGAATGATCGGACTGGGGCGGATGGGCGCCAACATGTCCACCCGGCTGATGGCCGGTGGGCACGAGGTGGTCGCCTACGACCGGAGTGCCGGGGCCGTCGCCGCCGTGGTGAAGGGCGGCGCCACCGGCGCCGCGTCGCTTGCGGCGCTGGTGACCAAGCTGACGGTGCCGCGCGCCGTCTGGGTGATGGTGCCGGCCGGCGACCCGACCGAATCCACGGTACATGCGCTCGGTGAGGCGCTCTCGCCGGGCGACACCGTGATCGACGGTGGCAACAGCAACTACAAGGACTCGATGCGCCGCGGCGAGTTGCTGGCGGCGCGACAGATCCACTTCGTCGATGCCGGCACCAGCGGCGGCGTCTGGGGTCTGAAGGAGGGGTACAGCCTCATGGTGGGCGGCGACGCGGCCGCGGTGGAACGGCTGCGCCCCATCTTCGCGACGCTGGCGCCGGGCCAGGACCGCGGCTGGGGCCGGGTGGGTCCCACCGGCGCCGGACACTTCGTGAAGATGGTGCACAACGGCATCGAGTACGGCCTCATGCAGGCGTACGCCGAGGGCTTCGATATCCTCCGCGCCAAGGAGGCGTTTGGCGTGGACGTGGCGCAGGTCGCCGAGATCTGGCGCTACGGCAGCGTAGTCCGCTCCTGGCTGCTCGACCTCACGGCGGCCGCGCTGAAGGAGAACCCGTCGCTGGAGGGAATCGCCCCGTACGTCGCCGATTCCGGCGAAGGGCGCTGGACGGTGGCCGAGGCGATCGACCTCGACGTGCCGGCGCCAGTGATCACGCTGTCGCTCATTGCGCGCCTCAAGTCACGCGCACGTGAGTCGTATGCCGACAAGCTGCTCGCGGCCATGCGGAACCAGTTTGGCGGTCACGCCATCAGGAAGGAAGGCTGATGCCCCGTCATCCGGCCGAGCCGTGCGTGTTCGTGGTGTTCGGGGCCACCGGCGACCTGGCCCGGCGCAAGATTCTGCCCGCGCTGTTCAAGCTGTTTGCGGATCAGGACGCGCCCGACTGCATCGTCCTCGGCGTCACCCGCTCGGCGGACATCGATGACGCCAGCTACCGCGCCACGGCCCTCCAGGCGGTGACCGACGCCGGGCTCCCGGCCGCCGCCGCCGGGCACTGGGCGGAAGGCACCCTGTATTACCAGGCGATCAACGGCGGCTCGCCGCAGGACTTTGCCGCGCTCGCGGCGCGGATCACCGCGCTCGAGCAGAAGCACGCCATCAAGGGCAACCGCGTGTTCTACATCGCGCTGCCGCCACAGGCCTTTGCCGACACCATCGCCGGGCTGGCCGCGGCGGGACTCTCCAAGAGCGCAGGATGGACCCGGCTCGTCGTCGAGAAGCCGTTCGGTCGCGACCTCGCGTCGGCGCGACAGCTCAATGTCGTGGTGCACGAGTGCTTTGACGAGTCACAGGTGTACCGGATCGATCACTACCTGGGCAAGGAGACGGTCCAGAACCTCATGGTGTTCCGGTTTGCCAATGCCTTCTTCGAATCGATCTGGAATCGCGATCACGTCGAGAGTGTGCAGATCACCGTGGCCGAGGAACTCGGCATCGAGAGCCGGGCGGGGTACTACGAGCAGGCCGGTGCGCTCCGGGACATGATCCAGAGCCACCTGACGCAGCTCGTGAGTCTGGTGGCGATGGAGGTGCCGGGGCAGATGGAGGCCGATGCCATCCGCTTCGAGAAGGTCAAGGCGGTGCGCGCCATCGGCACGATCGATCCTGCGGAGATTGTCATGGGCCAGTACGGGCCGGGCGAGGTCGACGGCAAACCGGTGTCCGGGTATCACGGGGAGCCGGGCGTCGCCGCGGACTCGCACACCGAGACCTTCGTGGCGCTGCGCCTGGAGGTTGACACCTGGCGCTGGCAGGGCGTGCCCTTCTACGTCCGCACCGGCAAGCGGATGCCCCGCCGGCTGACCGAGATCGTCCTCAACCTGCGGCAGCCCCCGGTGAGTCTCTTCGAGTCGTTCGACTCGTGCCGCCTCAGCTCCAACACGCTGGTGCTCCGGGTGCAACCGGACGAAGGCTTCTTCCTCACGTTCGACGTCAAGGCGCCGGGGACGCCGTTCCGCCTGGCCACCGAGCCGTTGCACTTCGAGTATCGCGAGGCGTTTGGCGACATTCCCGAGGCCTATCAGACGCTCATCCTGGACATCATCGAGGGCGACCAGACGCTCTTTGTTCACGCGGACGAGGTAGAAGCCTCGTGGCGGCTGTACACGCCGGTGCTCGAGTCCGCGCATCAGCTCTTTCCGTACGCGGCCGGCACCTGGGGCCCGCCCCAGGCGGACGCACTTCTCAAGGGACCGGTGCGGTGGCGGAACCCCTGACCGAAATCGTCGTCGATACGGACCTCGCGGCGCTCAGCCGAACCGCGGCGGCCGCCGCGGCCGCGCTCGTCCGTGCCGTCGTCGCGGCGCAGGGGCGCTGCACCATCGCGCTCGCCGGCGGGTCGACGCCGCGCGGCATGTACGAGCTGCTGGCCTCCGACCACCGGCGGGACGCGCCGTGGCCCATGGTCGAGTGGTTCTGGGGCGACGAGCGGTGCGTTCCGCCGGACCACTCGCAGAGCAATTACCGGATGGCCCGCGACACGCTGCTGAGCGGCTTGCGGGTCGCATCGGGGATGGTGCATCCCGTCCGATGTGCGCGTGAGCCCGCCGCCGCCGCCGCCGCATACGACGCGCTGCTCCGCGATCGTCTCACCGGGGGGCGGTTCGATCTCATGCTCCTCGGCGTTGGCGCCGATGGGCACACGGCGTCGCTGTTTCCGGGGGCGCCGGCGCTGGACGAGCAGACGCACTGGGCGCTGGCCGTCACCGGTGGCGCCGAGCTCGCGGTCCGCGAACGGGTGACTGTCACCTATCCGGTGATCGGCCGGGCGCGGACCGTGTTCATGCTCGCGGCGGGCGCCGACAAGCGGGTTGCGGTGGCCGCGGCGCTACGGGGCGATCCGGGTGTGCCCGCCGGTCGCGTGCACCCCACCGGGCGGCTCGTCTGGTTTCTCGATCGCGCCGCACGTCCCGGGCGCGGAGGCGCTGCGGCATGACGTTCGAATCGATCGAGAATCACGGCATCATCGGCGATCTGCATACCGTCGCACTGGTCGGTATGGACGGGTCGATCGATTTCCTGGCCTTTCCCCGCTTCGATTCGCCCACCATCTTTGCCGCGCTGCTCGACGCGGCAAAAGGCGGCTACTTCAAGCTGGCGCCGATGCTCGATGAGGCGCGCTGCCGGCAGCTCTACCTGCCGGACACGACGATTCTGCTCACCCGCTTTCTCTCCGACGCGGGCGTCGCGGAGATCTCCGATTTCATGCCGGTGATCGGCGGCCGGCACGATATTGTGCGCCGCGCCAAGACGGTCCGCGGCGAGGTGCGGTACCGGATGATCTGTGCGCCGGCGTTTGACTACGGACGGTCCGGCCACCGGGTCGAATCGTCCGACGGCGAGACGGTGTTCGTGCCGGATGACGCCAACCTCCCGGCCATCCGGCTCCGCAGCACCGTACCGGTGACCATCGAGAACGGTGTCGCCACGGCCGAGTTTACGCTCGGCGCCGAGGAAACGGCGTCCTTCATTTTGGAGGAGGCCGATCGGCGGGAGCGATCCCCGTCGGCCGATGAGCGCTACGTCGCGGAATCGTTCAAGGAGACGGCCAACTTCTGGCGATCCTGGGTGGGCCGGTCGACCTATGCCGGCCGCTGGCGCGAGGTGGTCAACCGGTCCGCGCTCACGCTCAAGATGCTCACGTCGCAGCCGTTCGGTTCCATCGTGGCGGCGCCGACGTTCGGGCTGCCCGAGGTCATCGGCGGCGCACGGAACTGGGACTATCGGTATACCTGGGTCCGCGATGGGTCGTTCACGATCTATGGACTGATCCGCCTGGGCTATACCGAGGAGGCCGGCGCATTCATGCAGTGGATCCAGGACCGCTGCGCCGAGCTGGAGCCGGATGGCTTCCTGCAGGTCATGTACGGGATCGACGGACGTCATGCGCTGCCGGAGCACGTCCTGGGGCACTTGGGAGGCTATCGCGGCAGCTCGCCCGTCCGAATCGGCAACGCGGCGCACACCCAGCTGCAGCTCGACATCTGCGGCGAGCTGATGGACGCGGTCTATCTGTACAACAAGTACGGCCAGCCCATCGGCTACGATTTCTGGCTGGATCTCGTCCGGCTGCTGGACTGGGTCTGCGCCAACTGGGATCGGCCCGACATGGGGATCTGGGAGGTGCGGGGCGGGGCGCAGCACTTCCTGCTCTCCCGGGTGAT
The DNA here is from genome assembly GCA_038250675.1 of Gemmatimonadales bacterium. Lineage (GTDB taxonomy): Bacteria > Gemmatimonadota > Gemmatimonadetes > Gemmatimonadales > GWC2-71-9 > JAICUF01. The sequence continues at coordinate 12,612 of JBBSCB010000002.1, read as the reverse complement.
GTGCTGGGTGGCGCTCGACCGCGGGATCCGGCTGGCCAACAAGCGATCGTTTCCGGCGCCACTGGACCGCTGGCTCGCCGAGCGCGACCGGATCTATCGCGACATCTTCGACCGCTTCTGGGATCCCGGGCGCCAGACCTTCGTGCAGCACCTGGGCGCGACCACCACCGATGCGTCCACGCTGCTGATGCCGCTGATGCTGTTCATCAGCCCCACCGACCCGCGCTGGCGCTCCACGCTCAAGGCCATCGAGTCGGACCTCGTCTCCGATTCGCTGGTCTATCGCTATCGGGTGGCCGAGGCCGCGCCGGACGGGCTCAGGGGGCAGGACGGCACCTTCTGCATGTGCTCGTTCTGGTATGCCGAGGTGCTGGCGCGGGGCGGCGATCCCGACAAGGCGCGGTTCCAGTTCGAGAAAATGCTGGGGTATGCGAATCATGTGGCGTTGTACGCCGAGGAGCTGGGGCCGCGTGGCGAGTTCCTGGGGAATTTTCCGCAGGCCTTCACCCACCTCGCACTGATCAGCGCCGCATTCGAGATCGATCGCGCGCTCGCGGCCTCGGGTCGGCCGGCATAGCCCGCGCGTCGCCGCGGAGTGTTCGCGCCGCGGTTGCCCCCCTCGGGCAAGTCGCTAGAATTCGACAGTGCCCGCGCCGGAATGGATTCCGGCCGCCTTTCCCACGTCCATCCCGACACCATGCCGACTGCGACCGCACCGGACTACCAGCACCTCACCACCCCCGCCGACGGCGAGACCATCACGCTCACCGACGGGCGGCTCGACGTGCCCTCGCGGCCGATCATTCCCTTCATCGAAGGTGACGGCACCGGCCCGGACATCTGGCGCGCGTCGCGCCGCGTGCTCGAGGCGGCGGTCGCGAAGGCCTACGACGGAGCCCGGGAGCTCGTCTGGTTCGAGGTGCTGGCGGGTGAGAAGGCCAGGCATCAGCTGGACAGCTGGCTGCCGGACGATACGCTGAAGGCGATCGACCGTCACCTCGTGGCCATCAAGGGTCCGCTCACGACGCCGGTGGGCGGCGGCTTCCGCTCGCTCAACGTCGCGCTCCGCCAGCAACTCGATCTCTATGCCTGCGTCCGGCCCGTGCGGTACTTCACCGGCGTGCCGTCACCGGTCAAGGCGCCGGAACAGGTGGACATGATCATCTTTCGCGAAAACACGGAGGACATCTACGCCGGCATCGAGTACCGCGCCGGCTCCGCCGAGGCGCAGCGGCTGATCGCCTTCCTCCAGCAGGAGCTGGGCGTGACGACGATCCGCTTCCCCGGAAGCAGCTCGATCGGCATCAAGCCGATCTCCGAGGAGGGCTCCAAGCGGCTCATTCGCGCGGCGTTCGACCACGCGATCGCCGAGGGGCGGCCCAGCGTCGCGCTGGTGCACAAGGGCAACATCATGAAGTACACCGAGGGTGGCTTCCGCGACTGGGGCTACGCGCTGGCGCGCGAGGAGTACGGCGGCGAGTTGCTCGACGGCGGTCCCTGGGTCAAGCTGCCGGGCGGATGCGTCGTGAAGGACGTCATCGCCGATGCGTTCCTCCAGCAGATCCTCACGCGCCCGTCGGAGTACGGCGTCATTGCCACGATGAATCTCAACGGTGACTACATCTCCGATGCGCTCGCGGCGCAGGTGGGCGGGATCGGCATCGCGCCCGGCGCCAACATCAACTATCGCACCGGCCACGCCATCTTCGAAGCCACGCACGGCACCGCGCCCAAGTATGCGGGACAGGACAAGGTGAATCCGGGCTCGCTCATTCTCTCGGGTGAGATGATGCTGCGGTACCTGGGCTGGGACGAGGCGGCGGACCTGATCATCACATCGCTGGAGCAGACCATCGCGCAGAAGCGGGTCACCTACGACTTCGAACGCCTCATGACCGGCGCGACGTTGCTCAAGACCAGCGAGTTCGCCGATGCCATGATCGGCAACATGTGAGCTGGCATCGCGTCACGAGCGGCCCTTGAGCCGGTCGATGTCGCGACGGTCCTTCGTGGAGGGGCGTCCGCGGTCATGGTGAAAGAGCGGGGCAGCGTTCCTGAGCTGCAGCGCCAGTCGTTCGCGCGCCGCCCGGCTGGCGGCGGTTTCCGCGTAGAGGCCGGCCGCTTCCGCCGCCGGGCCGCGTCGCGCCGAGAGCGCCCGGACCACCACGTGATGCTCGTAGGGCCCGAGGCGGATGCGGAGCTGGTCGCCGGGGCGGACCGGATGGGCTCGCTTGGCCCGATCGCCGTTCAGCTCGACCTTGCCGCCCGCGACCGCCTCGGCCGCGACCGCGCGCGTCTTGAAGAAGCGCGCGGCCCACAGCCACTTGTCGAGGCGGACCTGGGCCCCGTTTTCGTCTTCCGCACGGTCGGCGTCTCGTCGTCCCATTCCTCAAATTACACGAACTGCCGCTCGTGATGAGTCTGCTCGCCGTCTCGCTCGCCATCCTCGGTTCCGCGCAGGCCCTGCCCCGACGCCCTCCGCCGGACTCGCTCGTGGCCGCTGCGGCCGCCGCGCTGGCGCATGGCCAGCCCTGGCGCGCCAGCCGCATGCTTGCGCCGGTGCTCCGCGATTCCGGCAGCCGGACCCCCGCCGTGCTCCTCCTCGCCGCGCAAGCCGCCGGGGCGTGGGGCGGGTGGACCGAAGTTGAACGACTCCTGGCCGGCGCGGGCTGGGTGGATTCACTGCAGGGCGGCCGGGGCCGCGAGCTGCTGGCCCGCGCTGCGCTCGATCGTCAGGCCGATTCGGTGGCACTGCGCCACGCCCGGCTCGCTGTCGATGCGGCGCGCAACGATCGGACCCGTGCCATGCGGCAGGTGCTGGCGGCGCGGGCGCTCGACCGGCTCGACCGACGCGACAGCGCGTCGATGGCGTATCGGGCGGCCGCCGCCGCACTGCCGCGCGTGGCCGACTGGCTCACCTTCCGCGCCGTGGCTCTCACCGACGACAGCGCTGCCCGCGGGCAGCTCGCGGCGGCCATTGCGTCCGGCGTCGTGCGCAACCGGCTGCCGCTGGCCGAGGCCGAGGCGCGGGAGCGCGCGGGCGACCTGAGGGGTGCCGCCGCGCGGTATGCCGCGCTGAGCGGCTGGACCGACGCCTATCGGCTTCGGCTCGCCGCCGACACCGCCCCCGCCGCGCGCGCGGCGCTCCGTGCCGAGCTCCTGGCGGCGGTGACCGAGGCGCGGACCTCGTCCCAGGGCCACGCGGCCGCGGTCGCGCTCGATGCCTTCCGCCCGCTCGCGCCGGGGGATGAGCTGCTGGTGGGACGGGCGCTGGCCGATGCCGGCGCGGCCGCGGCCGCCGCCGCGGCACTCGGTCGTGCGCTCAAGGCCGGGGCGGGCACCGCGGACGATCGCTATGCGTACGCGACGGCACTCTTCGGGCTCCGGCGGTACGCGGACGCGGCCTTCCAGTACAATCTCGTGCGGGCACCGCGCAGCCTGGCCGCCAACGCGGCCTACGCCCGGGCCCGGGCGCTCGTGCGTGCCGGCGAGGGCGGCGAGGGACGCTCCGCGCTGCGGGAAGTGCTGCGCCGCTATCCCGACGTCACCGAAGCATCCGCGACGGCGCTGCTGCTCCTCGCCGATCTCGCCACCGATGAACGGCGGGATGCGCCTGCCCGCGGCGCGTTGCTGTCGCTGGTACGGCAGTATCCCGGCAGCCGCCTGGCGCCGGGTGCGTTCTTTCGCGCCGCGATCATCGCGTTCGCCGCCGGAGACACCCGGACCGCCGGGCGCGAACTCGACAGTCTGGTCCGGCGCTATCCCGAGAGCGGGGAAGTGCTGGCGGCACGGTACTGGGCCGGACGCGCGCTCGCGGCGACCGGCGACTCGGCCGGCGCCCGGATCCGGTGGCAGGACGTCGCGACGCGCGATCCGCTGTCGTACTATGCCGCCGCGTCGGAGGAACGCCTTGGCCGCGCGCCGTGGGTGCCGTCCGCGGCCGCGGATTCATTCGTCGCGGTGCCCGACGTGGACAGTGCGCTCGCCCGCTCCGAGCTGCTCGACAGTCTCGGCATGGCGCGCGAGGCGCGCTGGGAGCAGGACGCCCTGTCGCGCGCCGCCGACAGCTCGGTCGACCGGCTGCTCGCCACCGCCGCCGCATTTCGCGCTCACGGACTCGCCTCCTGCGCGGTGCAGACGGCATGGCGCGCCGTCGGCCGCGGGGCCGCGCGTGATGCGAGGACCTTCCGCCTGCTATTTCCGCTGGCGGCGCCGGAGGCGCTGGACGCGTACTCACGCGACGAGGGGCTCGACCCGGCCTTCGTCGCCGCGCTCATCCGGCAGGAGTCGATCTTCACGCCGGGCGCGACGTCGCCGGCGGGCGCGCGCGGGCTGATGCAACTCATGCCGGCGGTGGGCCACGCGCTGGCCCGGGCCGCAGGCTTTCCGCTCTGGGATCCGGTGCTGCTCTATCAGCCCGACGTGAACCTTGAGCTCGGCACCCGCCACCTGGCCGAGCTGGTCCGCCGCTATCCTGCCACGGTGCAGGTGCTCGCGGCCTACAACGCGGGGACCACGCGGGTCGAGCGCTGGGGAACCAAGGTCGGCATGGACGACGAAGAGCTGTTCGCCGAACGAATTCCTTATCGCGAGACCCGGGACTACGTCCGCATCATCCAGCGCAACCGGCAGATCTATCGTGCGCTGTACGGTTTTGCCGCGCCCGCCGGCGCCCGTACGGGAAGCCGCTGACGCGATGGCGGACGCGTCTCCCGGCGGTGAGGCCGCGCTCGAGCGGATCACCGATCCGGTCTTTGTCGCGGATGCCGACGGCCGCCTGACGTTTGCCAACGCGGCGGCCGGCGGGCTCCTCACGCGGATGTACGGATCGGCCGATGCCGGCCTGCTGCTGACGTCGTCGCCGGCCGGTTCAACCGCGGCGTCGCTGGCGGCCGCCGTGTCGGCGGCGCTCCGTGCCGGGGCGGGCGTACAGTGGGTCCGACTCGCCGACGCCGTCGCGTCACCGGTGGACATCCGGCTCTACGCGGCATCCGGAGGGCTCACCGCCGTCGCGAGTGCGGCGCCCGGTCCGACGGTCGACGCGTCGACGATGCTCGACTCGATCCGCGAAGTGTTCATCGCTTGCGATCACGCATGGCGCGTGACCCTCGTCAACGCCCGGGCCGAGCCGTACCTCGCCCCGCTCGGCCTCACCCGGCATGCCCTCGTGGGACGCGTGCTCTGGGAGGCGATACCGGCGCTGGCCGGCACCGATCTTCAGGCCGCGGCCGAGCGCGCGGTGGCCCTTCAGCGGCCGGTCGAGATCGAGGTCCAGCCCGGACCGTTCGAACGCTGGTTCAGCGTTCGCATCAGTCCCACCGCCGACGGTGTCGTTTCGTACTCGCGGGACGTGACGGAGCGGAAGAGCGCCGAAGTCGAGATCCGCCGCCTCAATGTCGACCTCGCGCGCCGGGTCACCGAGCTGCAGACCCTGCTCGACGTGATGCCGGTGGGCATCGGCATCAGCCTCGATCCCGACGCACGAGCGCTCCGGATCAATCCGGCGCTCGCTCGCATCCTCGGGATTCCGCCAGGGACGGTACCGTCGGCTGACGCAGACGCCGCGGAGCGGGTCCCCTATCGCTTCTATCGCGATGGCCGACCGCTCGAGGCCGATGAGCTGCCCATGTCGCGGGCCGAGCGCGGCGAGCTGATCGACGGCGAGGAGGTCGAGATCCAGCGGGCGGACGGCCGGATCCTGGCGATCCTGTGCTACGTCGCCCCGATCCTCGACCGGCCGCGCCACATCCGCGGTGCGGTCGGCGCCTATCTCGATGTCACTTCCCGCCGCCAGCAGGAGCGCGCGCAGCGGGCGCTGGCCGACGCGAGCGCGGCGCTCAGCTCCTCGCTCGAGTACGCCTCGACGCTCGCCGCCGTCGGCCGCATGGCCGTGCCCGCGCTGGCCGATTACTGCCTGGTGGATCTGCTGGAGGAGGGCGGGCAGGTGCAGCGGGTGGAGTTTGCCCATCGCGATCCCGCCAAGGGGGAACGGCTCCGCGCGGAGTCGCTTCGACACGCGCCGGATCCTCGCTGGACCAATCATCCGATCTCGCGTGCACTGGTGAGCGGCGAGCCGACGTTCATCCCCGAGATGACGGCGCAGGAGCTGACCGGGATCGGGCGCGACGACGCGCATCGAACCTATCTGCGGGACCTTGCGCCGCGATCGCTCATCAGCGTACCGCTGATCGCGCGCGGCCAGACGCTGGGTGCGCTCACCTTCTGCTTCGCGGAATCGGGCCGCCACTACGAGGAGGCAGACCTGGCGGTGACGCGCGATCTGGCGGCGCGCGCCGCGCTCGCCGTGCTCAATGCGCGGCTCTACCGCGCCGCGCAGTCGGAGCTGGAGCAGCGCGCCCGGGCCGAGGCCGGTCTCCGCAAGTGGGCGCACATCTTCGAGCACGCCGGGTGGGGGGTGGTGATCCTCGGCGCTGACGGCCAGACGCTCGAGGCCCTCAACCCGGCGTTCGCCCGGATCCACGGCTACGAGCCGGAGGCGCTGGTGGGCCGGCCGGTCACGCGGCTCCTTGGGGAAGGGGCCGATCCGGAGGAGGCCTGGCGGCTCGACGTCGCCCGGCGCGAGGGGCGCGCGACCTTCGAAGTGACCCACCGGCGGCACGACGGACAGGAGATCCCCGCGGTCGTCGACCTCGCGGCCATTCGCGATGCGGACGGCACCCTTCTTTATTATGCGGCCAACGTGCAGGACCTGACCGAGCGCCGACGCGCTGAGGAGCAGGTCCGGCAGGCGCACAAGATGGAGGCGGTGGGGCGGCTGGCCGGCGGCGTGGCGCATGACTTCAACAACATGCTGATGATCATCATCGGCTTCGCGGATTTTCTCTACCAGGCGATCGACGCCGACGACCCGCGCCGGCGCGACGCCGAGGAGATCCGGAAGGCCGCCGAGCGGGCCTCGGGGCTCACCCGGCAACTCCTGTCGTTCGGCAGCGCGCAGCTGGTGCGGCCCCGTCTCGTGGACCTCAACGTCGTCGTGCGCGACATGGAAAAGATGCTCCGCCCCCTGGTGGGAGAGCGCATCGCCCTCGAGACGTCCCTGCCGGCGCTCGGTGCGGTGCGGGCCGATCGCGGCCAGCTCGAGCAGGTCATCATGAATCTCGCGCTCAACGCGCGCGATGCGATGCCCGGGGGCGGCACGCTCGCCATCGAGACCCGGAGCGTCTCGCTGGCGCCGGGCGCCGCCTACCGGCTCTTCGGGCTCGAGATGCCGGCCGGCCGGTATGTCCGGCTCATCGTCCGGGACACGGGGCAGGGGATGGACACCGACACGCGGGCCCGCATCTTCGAGCCGTTCTTCACCACCAAGCCGGGTGCGCAGAATTCCGGACTGGGCCTCTCGGTGGTGTACGCCATCGTGTCGCAGACCGGCGGCTATCTTTGGGTGGAGAGCCAGGCGCGGCAGGGGACGTCGTTCACCGTGTGGCTGCCTGAGGTGGCCGAACCGGTCGAGCCCGATCCCGAGCCGGGCGCCCCGCCAGTGGGAGGGACCGAGCGGATTCTCGTGGTGGAGGACGAGGCCGCCGTCCGGGCGCTGGCCGCACGCATTCTCCGCCAGGCCGGCTATGCCGTCACCGAGGCGAGCGGCGGCGCCGCAGCGCTGGCGCTGGTAGACGGCGGCCTGGAGGTCGACGCCGTGCTGAGCGACGTGGTCATGCCCGGCATGGACGGCAAGTCGCTGGCGGGTCAGCTGCGCCAGCGCCGTCCGGGCATCCCGATCCTGTTCATGTCGGGCTACACCGGGAGCGAGGCGCTGCGACGGGGCGGCGACGAGCGTGACGTCGCCCTGCTCGAGAAGCCGTTTTCACCCCAGAGCCTCACGGCCCGGATCCGTCAGCTGCTCGACCGCTAGAAAATCCGGTGGTCATCTGTCACATTGTCGTGCGCGCGGTGGGCGCATCTTGAACGACGCCGTGGCGATCCGGCCGGGCCGGCCGGAACTCATTCATCTCGACCCGAGGAAGCCGATGCGGAAGCGCCATGGCCGGTACCCGTTCCTTGTGCCCGCGATCGCGATGGGCGTCACGCTCATGCTCGCCGGCTGCTCGCCCGACGATTACGCGGACAGCTCGGCCAACCGCGGCGCCACGGTCGAGACGGCGCCCGGGTCGGAGGGCGTCACCGGCGGCTCCGATCCCACGGCCGTCTCGGGCCGGATTCAGCAGGACACCTCGGAGACGATCCATCACCCGGCGGCCGACGGCAACAGCGGGCGCCCGCCGGAACGGCGCGGCACGGTCACCGAGGCAGGTGCCCCGCCCGAAGGCCGCGCCTCGCGCTGACCTTCAGCAGGAGACCGGTCAAGAAGTGGGCACTCCTCACCCTTGCCGCATTTGCCGCTGCCTGTTCGGGCGGCGAACGCCCGGCCAACGCCGTCGGCGACACGTCGGCAATGGCAACTCCCGATACCACAGCGCCGATGGCGGCCCCCGCCGCCGACACGACGATAGCGCTGGATGATGCGGGCATCCTCTCTCAGGTGGCGCGCGCCGATGCGGCCGAGATCGGCGGCGCGCGCTACATGCGCGTCCAGACCTCAAACGCGTCCGTGCGGACCCTCGCGACGCGGCTTGCCACCGACCACGTCGCCAATCTCCGGCAGGTTACCGATGCCGCCGCCACGCTCAATGTGACGCTGCCGGCGGTCGACACCGCCACTGCCGCACCGGCCGGGCTCCAGGGCCTGAGCGGTGCCGCCGCCGACAGCGCCTGGGTCCAGCAGGAGATCGACGACCATACGGCGACGATCGACAAGTTGCAGAACACGCTGCTTCCGGCCGCCGCCGGCACCGGCGTAAAGGCGCTGCTGCAGAACACGATTCCGGTGCTCAGGGCGCACCTCGCCGCGGCACAGGTGGCACAGAAGCACGTCGGCCACTGAGGCCCGTCACATTCCGTTCGTGCCGGCCGGGCGCCTTTGCGGCGCCCGGCCGGTCTGCATCAATCCGTGCCGCCGGCGACATCGACGCACTGATCAATTGCAGCTTCGCGTCGCGCGTCATTGCCTTAATGGCATGCTCGCGCCGCAACGCGGCACCGCGATCTGGTGCCGGTTCGCTGTGGGCCAGCGTCGCGGGCCGCCGGGTGCGCACGTACGCGGCGCCGCGCGCGGCGTTGTGCTGGCGCAGCCGACGCACCACATCGGTGGTGACGCCGGTATAGAGACTCCCGTCCGCGCAGCGGGCGATGTACACGAACCATGGCATGGGCGGAATATGCTATATTTGCGGCTCGCTCTGCGAAATCCGTCGCCGCTCTCCGAGGTGTGATGCACGACGCGACCTCCGGACGGCCCGGCACCGCACCCGCCGCCCGCCGGCACGCCAAGTCGTTGCCCAACCAGCCCACGCTGCTTTCCTGGCTCTTCGCGGGCCGGTTGCTGCTCGCCCTCGGCATGCTGGTGGGCGCCGCGCTCGTGTCGACCGTCCGGCCCGATGCCGCATTTCTCGTCGCCATCGCGGTCCTCGTCGCCTTTACGGTGACGACGTACGGCGCCTGGGCGGTGTTCGTGCGTCGACGCGATGTTGGCGCGCTGTTCCTTGGCGTCCAGGCCGTGACCGACCTCGGCCTCGCCACGCTCCTGGTCTATCTGGTGGGACCGAGCACCAGTCTCGCGCCGGCCATCTACGTGCTCGTTATCGCGGCGTACGCCGTGCTGATGCCGCTCAGGGCCGGCGCGCTGACCGTGGTGGCGGCGTCAATCGCCTACGCCATCGGCGCTACGCACTACATCCCGGGCAGCGTGGACCTGGCGTTCTGGGCGCAGCTGCTGCTCTTCAACATTGTGTTCGCCGTAGTGGCGCTGCTGGGCCACCGCCTGCGCGAGGCGGGGATGGAGCAGGCCACGCTGGAGACCGAGCTCCAGCGCGTCCGCCTCGAGGCGGACGACATTCTGCGGAACATCCGCTCGGGCGTCCTGACGGTGGACCCGCTCGGCCGGCTGGCGTTCATCAATCCCACGGCGGAGCGCCTGCTCGAGCTGGACGGCGAGGCGCTGATTGGCCAGCCGGTGCTCGACCAGCTTAAGCTTCGCTCGTCCGAGCTGTGGGCCGCGGTGGTGTCCGGCATCCGGAGCGGACGCAAGGTCAGCCGCGGTGAGGGCGTGGTGCTGCGGGTCGATGGCGCGATGTTTCCTATCGGACTCAGTACCACCACGTTTGAGCAGCAGGCGCAGGACACGCCGTCGGTGACGGCGATCTTCACCGACATTTCGGACAGCAAGCAGCTGCAGGAACTCCATCTCCGCGCCGAGCGGCTGGAGGCGGTCGCGGCGCTGAGCGCGTCACTGGCGCACGAGATCCGCAATCCGCTCGCCTCGATCCGGAGTTCGGTTGAGCAGCTCGCGCGGGGGCGACACGCGGGCGAAGACGAGCGGATCCTGGCCGGGCTCATCGTCCGCGAGAGTGACCGGTTGAGCCGCATCCTCAGCGAATTTCTCGATTTTTCGCGGGTGCGCGCCACCCGGTCCGAGCCGGTGGACCTCTACGCCGTGGCCACCGCCGCGGTGCGGCTGGTCCGGGAGCACCCCGACTGCCGCCCCGATGCGGCGATTCGGATCGAGGGCGAGCGCACCGTGCTGGACGGCGACGAGGACCTGCTGCACCGGACCATCGCCAACCTGCTTCTCAACGCGGTGCAGGCGGCGCGCGGGCCGGTGGGCGTCACGATCTCCATTCACGGCGTCGCCGAGCCGGACCTGCCGCCGGGCAGCGGCATCGAGCGCGGCGTACGGCTGGTCATCCGCGACAACGGCCCGGGGATACCCGACGAGATTCGTGAGCACCTGTTCGAGCCGTTCGTGAGCGCCCGGCCCGGTGGCAGCGGACTCGGTCTCGCCATCGTCCAGCGGGCGGTCGAGGCGCACGGCGGCCTCGTGCTCGTCGAATCGGCCCGCGGAGCGGGCACAACGTTCACCATCTTCTTGCCCGCCACCCGCGTGGCGGAGGACGCCGCATGAGCCAGAAGCCGTCGGTACTCGTCGTCGACGATGAATCGGGCATTCTCGATACCCTGCGCATTCTGCTGCGCAACGAGGGATTCGAGGTCACCACCGCGCAGGGCGGCAAGGCCGGCCTGGAGCAGATCCGCGGCGGGACCCACGACATCATCCTCTCGGACGTGCGGATGCCCCAGGTCTCCGGGCTCGACATCCTGCAGGCCGCTCGGGAACAGGACCCGATGACGCCCGTCATCCTGATGACCGCGCAGGCCTCGCTCCAGAGCGCCATCGGTGCCGTCAATTCCGGCGCCTTCTATTACATCCAGAAGCCGTTCTCCAACGATGAGCTCGTCGCCATCCTCCGGCGCGCCTGTGAATACCGCGCCGTGAAGGTGGAGAACAAGCAGCTCAAACAGGAGATCCGCCGCAAGGACAAGAGCGGCGTCAGCCGGCCCATCGGCAAGGCCAAGCGATTCCTCGACGTCCTCAAGCTGGCCGAGCACGTGGCACCCACCGACTCGACCGTGCTGATCCAGGGCGAGAGCGGCACCGGCAAGGAGGTCGTGGCCCGGTACATCCACAACCTGTCGCTCCGGGCGGACGGGCCGTTCATGTCGATCAACTGCGGCGCGCTGCCGGAGAACCTGCTGGAGAGCGAGCTGTTCGGGCACGTGAAGGGCAGCTTCACCGGCGCGGTGCGCGACAAGCAGGGGCTCTTCGCGGCGGCGCGGGGCGGCACGTTCTTTCTCGACGAGGTGGGCGAGATGCCGCCCTCGCTCCAGGTGAAGCTGCTGCGCGTCCTCCAGGAGCGGGAGGTCATTCCGGTCGGCGCCACCGAGTCGATTCCGGTAGACGTCCGGATCGTCGCCGCCACCAATCGCGATCTCGAGGAGGAGATCCGGCGCGGCAACTTCCGCTCGGACCTCTTCTACCGCCTCAATGTCATCGCCCTCAACCTGCCGCCGCTCCGGGATCGCCGGGACGACCTGCTGCCCCTGATCGAGAACTTCCTCCAGCAGACCGCCGCCGAGAATGACGCCGACCCCAAGGCGCTCTCATCCGAGGCGATGGACGCGGTGATGGTCTATGAATGGCCCGGCAACGTGCGGGAGCTGGAGAACGCGCTGGAGCACGCCGGCGTCCTGAATCGCAGCAACCTCATCGATGTCGGGGCGCTGCCGGAGCGGATTACCCGCCGCCGGAAGGAGCCGCTCGTCGCGGAGCGCTCCTATCGCAACCCCACGCTCGACGTGATCGAGCGGGCCTACATCATGTGGGTGCTCCAGGTCGAAGGCGGCAACAAGACCCGCGCGGCCGAGGTCCTCGGTATCGACCCCTCGACGCTGTACCGCAAGCTGAGCCGCTACGAGGAGCAGGTGGTGGAGGGCGCCTCTCCCGCCCGCGCCTAGACTCATCCACCGCAATTCGGCATCACTGCGCGGCCCTCGCGGCCGCCCTTTGCGATTTCCCGTACCGGCGGCCCTCCGCGGCCGCCCCCCCAATCCCCCCCCGATTTCCGGGGCCCTCCGCGGCCGCGCGCGGCGATCATCACGGCGCGTGGGGGGGAACCGGATCCGTCAGGTCGGCAGAGCGTCGGGGCGGGAAAGAGTGTCAGGAGGTGGGGCCATCGCGGGGCGCGCGGGCCCATGCCAGGG
>JBBSCB010000001.1:0-282241 GCA_038250675.1 Gemmatimonadales bacterium | reverse complement strand
CGAGGCGACCGTACGCCTGCTGCAGCGCCGGCCCACGAACCGTGTGAGCATCTGGGTGGGCAATCGATATCGTCGTGCGTACTCCACCACGGACGGCGTGCGGCTCGTCGAGAGTCGCAACGTGGGGTCGATCGACGAGCCGGATGTCCGCTTCGCCATTCTGAATGGTCCCGCGTCGCCCGCGACCGAAGCGTTCGTCGCGGCATCCCTCCGGCGGACGTTGGGACTGGACCTGGATCCGGCGGCGGTCCAGCGGTGGGCGGAGCGGAAGAAGGGGCTTCGCGTGACGGCGCTCGCCCTTCGCGGCTTCCGACCGCCGCGCTTTCCGAGTCTCTTCGAGACCTTCGGAAGCGTGATTCCGTTTCAGCAGCTCAGTCTCGACGCGGGCGTGTCAATTCTGGGGCGCCTGGTCGATCGTTTCGGAGCCAGCGTCGTAGTCGATGGAACCCGGTGGTTCGCATTTCCGGAACCGGGGGTCGTCGCCGAAGCAGACCTCGCAACACTGCGGGCGGTGGGGCTGAGCCGGCAGAAGGCCGAGACCCTGCGGCGGCTCGCGGCACGGATCGCATCAGGCGAACTGAGGGAGGAGACGTTCACGGCGCTCTCCACGCCCGATGCGCTCGCAGCGCTCACGGCGGAGCAGGGCATCGGCCCGTGGACGGCGGCGGTCATCCTGCTTCGCGGATTCGGTCGCATGGAGGTGTTCCCGCCCCATGACACCGGCGCCGCCCGCGGCCTCGGTGCGCTCCTGGCATTGCCTCCCGGGCCACTCTCGACGACGCTGATCGACGGGTTCGGCAAGTACCGGGGCTATCTCTACTTCTACTCACTGGGTGCGCAACTGCTGGACCGTGGACTCATCGCGCCGGCTCCGAGAGTCCGCAGCAACCGGCGTCCGCCGCAGGGCCGACGCGAGCCATGAACCCTCAACTGGAGACACCCGGCATGACCAAACGGTTCAAGGTCGGTGATCACGTCACCTGGAACTCGGAGGCGGGGCACGTCCGCGGCCACATCATCCGGGTGCACACGAAGGACGTCGCCTACAAGGGCTATACCCACCACGCGAGCCCGGAGGAGCCGCAGTACGAAATCAGGAGCGACACGACTGACCACGTCGCGCTTCACAAGGGCTCGGCGCTGAAGAGGACGCATGGCTGATTGCAGACGTTGAGGTGTTCACGGCCAACCACACGCGCGACAGGTAGTCCCGTGGAGCGTACCCGATACTTCGGCGAATTGGCCGGCATCTCCCTGCGCAAACCTTGTTCATCGATGCCATCGGCAAGGTCAGGTCGGCCATCCAGGCATGGTCAAGGCTTTGCGTGCGCTGCTGGTGAACCTCCACGTCAACGAAGACAACCTCCGGACCGAGGAGTTCGTCGGCTGCTGAGCAGGAGCCGGAGATCGCGCCCGCCGGAGACGAAGACGTGGAGATCGCCGATCGGACCGCGCAGTCGCCTTGCCGGACGGCCGATCGCTCGCCGATCCCCGGCCTGTCTCATGACCTTGAGTCAAGAGGTCGCGACAGCGGACGGCTCATCCCCGTCTCGGGGGGAGCCCGCCAGCGTGAGAAGCAGCATCCCACCTGGGGTGGAGCTTACGCGATGCCGTATTCCCCCGTCGAGCACCGCGATCGAGCCGGCGGGCAGCACGCGCGTGCTGCCGCCGGCGTCGAGTGCGATTTCGCGGACGGCCCGATAGCGGCCGCCATCGTGGGTGGGCGGACAGCTCCGACCCAGACGGTGATCGTGTCCGGGCTGCTGGAGGCGGCCGGTACGCTGATGAGGCGCACGCGCAACCGAAACGTCCCATCCGCCACCGATTGGACTGTGGCCGAAGCCACGCCGCCACGCGCGAGTTGCTCGGCTGGACCGAGCACGCGGACATCCAGGACGGGAGCGGTCCCATCACAGGCCGAAAGCGCCACAAGCGCGAGTGCCGCAACGAGATAGTTCATCGTACCCTTCATTCGGAGGCCTGACTGGTATTGGACCCGCGCACAGCCCCAGCGAGCGCCACCTGACCCGGTGACATGCTACCATCCGCGGCCGAACGCGGAAAGACTGCAGCCGCCTGGGTCCAGTCGCACTACCGTGCCACCCGAATCACACCACGGTTGCCGCCGAACGGGTGCGGGATCTGCACGCGCGGATGACGCCCGACGAGAAGTTCTGGCAGCTCTTCATGATCCCGGGCGATCTCGACAGCTCGGCCTACGACTACTCGCAGGGAGTCTTCGGCCTGCAGATCGGCGCCGTGGATTCGTCGGCCTGGGCGGCGCGATCGTTCGCCGAGCGCGTCAACGCCAGCGAGCGCGAAGGGCAGGACGAGACGAACCAGTCGGCGATGCATTCGGCAACCGGGAAATGGGTGGGCAAGCTGACCGGTGGGTTCAACCATGCCCTCCGTTTCCGCAACTGAGCAGTGCGGGCCATGTACTGGTCGCACTCGTTCCGACCGGGCTGTATCTTGGCGCAGCTTCGGACTCCGGAACGCACCGGGAGCGGACCGCCTCGGACAGGTCACGCTCAGGGGACAGGGAGCCGGTATTGTGACCGCGACCACCAGGTGC
The DNA here is from genome assembly GCA_038250675.1 of Gemmatimonadales bacterium. Taxonomy (GTDB): domain Bacteria; phylum Gemmatimonadota; class Gemmatimonadetes; order Gemmatimonadales; family GWC2-71-9; genus JAICUF01. The sequence continues at coordinate 279,666 of JBBSCB010000001.1, read as the reverse complement.
CTGTCTTTCCTCAGTGAGGCCCTCATGCGGACCCGATCCGTGTTCCTTGCCCTCCTCGTCATCGGCTCCGGACCCGCCGCCGCGCAAGCCGTCAGCCCGGCGCCGGGCGCGCGAATCCGCATCCTGTTCACACCCGATTCACCCCACGCGTCCCCCGCGCAGACCATCGGTACGCTGGTCGCACACACGGATTCCAGTCTTGTGGTCGATCGTGGTCGCCGGGGCGTCGACACGATTCCCCAATCCCGGATCCGGCGGATCGACATCGCCGTCGGCCACCGCTCACTCGGCGGCAACGTGCTGCGGGGTACCTGGATCGGCGGAGCGATCGTGGGGGGCGTCGGCTTGATCGCCGGCGCCGCATTGCACAACGGCTATGAGTGCTCCGATGGAGGATTCTGTGTCTCCGCCGTTGATGGCCTGGTGGTCGGTGGTGTGCTGGGAATGGCGGGCGGGGCCTTGGTCGGATTGATGTCCGGATCGACGACCCGATGGCGGCATGGGCAACCGGTGGCCCGGGTGGCGATCGCGCCCGTCCGCGACGGCGCGGTGGTGGTCGGCCTGTCCATCAGCCATTGACGCTGCACCGGTACACCGTCAGTCAGCCCGGCGGCGTGCCGCTCAGTGCGGGTCCATGATCCGGCCCACGAACAGCACTGCGCCCGTCGCGTCGTCCCGGATCACGACCAGGAAGGGCCGATCCACGACGAAATCCCTTGGCCGGTACTGCGGCGCGACGGCGGTGGCTCCCATCGTCACCTTCGTCGCCGCGGCGGCCTCGGTCCCCTCCTCGTTCACGTCGACGAACGTCTTCTGTACGGCACCGGAAATGAACAGGCGCTGCCCGGCGAGATACTCGGCCGTCACCATGCCACTGAAGTCGGCGCGCTGGGGGTCCAGCGCCACGCCCATGCCAAGCTCGGTGAGCGAGGCCATCAGGTCAACGCCGTATTCCAGCGTGAAGCGGGGGAGCATCAGGTTCACCTCGACCGACGACATGTCATGCCATCGTGCGGAGGCCGAGCTGCCGAGCTGGGCGTAAAGCGCGCTCACCGGAACGCCGGAGTCGGGAAGCAGCACGTACATGCTCTGGCCGTCCCCCTTGTACTGCAGTCTCAGCGCCTGGTAGTTCCGGTCGCGACCGTAGTCGTACCAGGAGGTGTTCACCATCGTCGGCCGCTGCACCGTGACTCCCGATGCCAGATGGAACGGCCGGTCGGTGGTGGCGCGCTTCTCGAACTGCTTGCGCCACTTGCCCTTGAAGTATACGGCGTTGAGCAGCACCAGCACGCCTCCGGATGGCTGGTCGAGAATGGAAGGAATCCGCTTGTGCGTCCTGGCCGACACCCAATTGTTGATCCGCTTCATCGCCTCCGGTGATCCGAGGTCGAGCGAAGCCACCTCGGCCTGGTAGTTGGATCGCACCCGGTCCAGAAATGCCGGAGTGAAGGGGACATCACTCTTTCCCCACAATGAGTTCGCGATCTCGAGCGTTACGTCCCGGCTGGCGGCCAGGTGCCGGATCAGCGCGGCGTTGCCGCGGTTGAAGGCGCCCAGACTGTCGGTATCGACTCCCAGTGCCTTCGCCATTGCACGGCGGGTCTCACCGGCGGCGCCGTTGTAGACCATGGACAGCGCGAGCTGCGCGCTGATCGGGGAGATGAAGACGTTGTCCCCCGCATTCCCCTTGCTGACAAGGGCCACGAGCCGGGCAGCGAAGTCCTCGCCCGCGCGGGCGCGGGCGCTGTCGAACGGCATGGGCTCGTCGGCATCGACGGTCACTGACAGCGGCGCGCAGCACCGTATTGCGCGCCAGTGCACAAAGGCGGCGACCGCGCCGGCGACCAACAGCACGGCGACAACGGCGCCGGCCTTGCGACGGCCGGCCGGCGTTCTCAGCAACGACGGGGACCGAACCATGCGGGGCGCCTCCGAATGAGATCGTCGCGTATCGGGCCGGACGGGCCACCAGGCCCTGCAGATCACGCGCGATCAGGCCTGCATTCGGCTCACTGATCGGGAATCTCGGCCTCAACCAGCTTGCCCAGCAGCACGAGCGATTCCTGCCAGTCCAGATAGCACGCCTCGGCCGCAATGACTTCGGGAATCCCCTCCTGCACGATCGTCACCTCGGTGCCGACGGACACTTTCTTGAGCGTGACGGTCATCTGCATTTCTCCCGGCAGAGTCGGGTCGTCGAAGCTGTCGGTATAGCGGATCAGCTCGTTGGGGACCAACTCGACATACTTCCCGCCGAAGGAATGGCAAATCTTCTCTACCCATGTGAATTTGAAATCCGGCCGACGGCGGGTTCGGTTGGCGATCAATCGAAGAGAATCGGGGCGTCACCCGGCTCGAGTACGAATTGATCGGAGCCGCACTCGGGGCAGCGCGCGGGCGCGTCCGGACTGAACGCGCCACCGCACGGGCAGGACCCGGCGATCGCCTCCACCCGCTGGCGCAGCTCGGCGCGCCGGGCCCTGATCGGCTCAGGCCATTCCATGTCCCGGGCCCGCTCCAGTGTGTAGGGGCCGAGCCCGACGGCGCTCGCCTCGAGGTTGCCGCCGAATGCGTCGAAGCCGACGCCTTTGTCCCGCCCGCATCGATCGCAATGAAGCATCAGGAATCTCATCCCCGGGCCGGCCATGATCCGAAAGCGATGCGCGCACGCCGAGCAGACGACCATGTGACTGGAACCCATGATGACTCCTCTGCGGGCTGCTGGTCGAGGCGTGAGGGGCAGGCCAGGCAAGTCGATTGTCCATCAGGTTCCACGCGCCTGCTCCGGTCGCGTGTCACACCGCATCGGGCGGTTACGAGGGAGCCGGCCGCTCCGCTTCGGTGCTGTCGACAAACTCCACGGAGAGAACGGTCCCGGACTCGGACACGGCTGTTTCCGGCATCCTCGACAGGAAGAATGTTTCGTCCCGCGCCCTCACGAATGGTGTCGGTTTGCCCGTCGATGCATCGGTTGTGATCTTGTAAGTGATCGTATCGACGCTGACCGCGACCCCTTTGGCAGCTCGGAAGACCACCTCGAACCGGATCGACTTCACATCCTTGTCCGAATGGTTGACGACCACAAAGTGCGCCATTCCGTTGTCAACCCTATCCGATCGGACAGTAACAGGGTCTGAGCGGCAGGCCGCCGGAAGGCCGAGTAACAAAAGCCAACGGTATCGCATGGTTGAACTCCTCCTCGCCATATAGTGAGGTCCATCGAGATGCGCTTCGGGAGCCGGCCATGCGCCCGTCGCGGATCAATCCCCGCTCCCGGCACGTGGGCGCAAGGAACACGGCGAGTCCGGGCGAGGGCCGGCCCGGCCGGTGCGAGCGCGGGGTAGACGGCTCAGCAAGGCCGCGGGCTGTTCTTCAGCGCGTCGACTCCATTCGCGTATTAACCTCTCGTCGCGCGACCATAATTGCAAAATAGCGTCATAGTGCTGAGACGTTGAAGCGCGCAAAGTCGCCGGCATACTCACGTCGGCGGCAGTGCGGCGTACTGCGGCAGCACGATCTCGTCCCTCAGCGAGCGGCCGATCACCCAGTCAGCAACGAGCGGCACCCGCAGCAAGTGGGTAACCAGGTCGCGGAAGCCAATGCCCAGCGACGTCCTGGGTGCAAAGGAGGACGCGAACTTCACCGCTGTGCGCTGCTTCCTTGCCAGGAACGGCATGAGTCGCTGTTCGTACCGCGCAAACGCCGCCGCGTAGTCGCCCCGGCACGCGTGCAACTCACCCGCCAGCACGTACGCCTCGGCGATGGCCAGGCCGGTTCCTTCGCCGGCCATGAGCGAGACGGCGGCCGCGGCGTCGCCGATCAGGGCGACCCGTCCCCTGGTCCACCGCGTCATTCGAATCTGGCTCACGGAATCGAAATAAATTTCGGTGGCCCGGCCGATCTCCGCGTCGATCTGCGGCCACTCCCACCCGGCGCCGGCAAAGACCCGCCGGAGCGCCGACTTCGGATCCTGGTCGCCGGCCATGAATTCGTCGCGGAAGACGAAGAGGAAGAGCGTCCGGTCATCCCGCATCGAGAAGCGGGAAATCTGCCGGCCCGGGAGATTGTGACTGACGAACACCAGCTCCTCGCGCGGCCGATAGCCCTCCACCTCGAACGCGGCGACGTGATAGCCGAGCGACGTCTCGAACTCCGAGTCCGGCCCGAACACCAGATGACGGACCCGCGAATGCAGACCATCGGCGCCGATGACGAGATCGACCTCCCGTGCCGCCGCGTGATCGAACCCGACCCGAACACGGTCTCCCAGGTCTTCGATGCTGGCGACAGAGTCGCCGAAGATCGTCTCGACCCGGCCCTCGATGGCGCGGTAGATCGTGGCCGACACATCGGACCGCCTCAGGCTGGTGAAGCGGTCGTGGGTCATCCGTTGGAAGATGTCCACGTCGAAGCCGCCCCGCTTCCGCCCCTTGCGATCGACGTATCGCACTTCGCGCACCTGATAGCCGAGTGTGCGGATCTCGTCGATCAGGCCCATCCGCTCGGCGATATCGTAGCCGATGCCCCAGAAGTCGATGATGTAGCCGGCGGTGCGGAGTCGTGGCGCCTCTTCGACCAGCAGGACCTCGTGACCCCACGTGCTCAGCCAATACCCGAGAGCGGGACCGGCGACGCCGATGCCGTTGATGATGATTCGCAAGGGACTCCTCTCCTGATCTTTGTCACGCATCCTCGGCGTCGCGATCGAACCAGAGACAAATCCTGTTCGTTGCGGGACTTGGCACGGCATGCCTCCATCAGGGTGAGTCAGCCGAGGCCGGAGGCAGCGATTCGAGCGCGGCTGCACTCTACTCGGGAGAGGCGGAGAGCGCCAGAGTTCCTGCGGATACCGAGCGCGGCAGGCGCGCCCGCCGCCGGATCGCGCCCAGGCAAGAGGCAGCGCTGGCCAAACTCTCGCCTGCCCAGGTAGAGTTGACTGAGCTGGCCGGAGACAACATCGAGACCGTCCTCACGCGTGCGCCCGGCAAAGACCCCTAACGAGTCTGGCATGAACCCGATCGTCCTGACCATCAACGGCGGCTCCTCGAGCATCAAGTTTGCGGCCTACCGGGCCGATCAATCGTTGCGGCGAGGCCTGTCGGGGAAGATCGATCGGATCGGATCGGACGGGACGACCCTGACGTTCACCAATGCCGCCGGGGAAGATGAGCAGAGCCGCACACTGACTACCTCCGATCACCAGTCGGCCGCGACCTTTCTCCTCGATTGGCTGGAACACCAGATCCCATTCGAGTCCGTCCGCGCGCTCGGCCATCGCGTGGTGCACGGCATGCAGCACACCGCGCCCGAGCTCGTCACGCCAGAGCTGCTCGACGAGCTGCATCGCCTCACCCCGCTCGATCCCGAACATCTCCCGAGCGAAATCGAACTGATCGAAGCCTTCAGAAAGCGCCATCCGCTGGTGCCGCAAGTGGCCTGTTTCGACACCGCGTTTCACCGCGACATGCCGTGGGTCGCAAAGTTGCTTTCCATCCCCCGGCGCTACGCAGCGAAGGGCGTACAACGGTACGGCTTCCACGGTCTGTCCTATGCCTATCTCATGGAAGAGCTGGCGCGCCTCGGCGACTCCGCCGCGACGAAGGGCCGGGTGATTCTCGCGCATCTCGGCACCGGCGCGAGCATGGCCGCGGTCCGCGACGGTCGAAGTATCGACACCAGCATGGCTTTCACCCCGACGGCGGGATTGGTGATGGGTACGCGCTCCGGCGATCTCGATCCGGGGTTGGTTGACTACCTGGCGCGCACCGAGCAGATGACGGCGGCGCAGTTTCAGGAGATGGTGAACCAGGAGTCAGGCTTGCTCGGTGTCTCTGAGATCAGCTCGGACATGCGGGATTTGCTCGCGCAGGAAACGAAGGATGTGCGGGCCGCGGAAGCCGTGGCGCTATTTTGTTATCAGGCGACAAAGTGGATCGGCGCGTTCGCTGCCGCGCTGGGCGGGCTGAACTCGTTAGTCTTCAGCGGAGGCATCGGGGAAAGCGCGCCGGTCATCCGCCACCGGATTTGCGAAGGACTGGGGTTTCTTGGCCTCGACCTGAACGCACGAAGAAATGCCGCCAGCGAGACACTGATTTCCAACGATGCCAGCGCGGTCTCCGTCCGAGTCATCCGCACCGATGAACAGCTTATGATCGCCCGGTCGGTCGTCCGGCTTCTCCAACTCGACGTACTCAACACATCATGAACACACTTACGCCCGACCTGCTCGCAAAGATCGACGCCTACTGGCGCGCGGCCAACTACCTCTCGGTCGGCCAGATCTATCTCTTCGATAATCCGCTCCTGAAGCGTCCGCTCGCGATCACGGACGTGAAGCACATGCTGCTCGGTCATTGGGGCACGACACCGGGACAGAACTTCATTTACGCGCACCTGAATCGGGTCATCAGGAAATACGATCTGGACATGATCTATGTGTCCGGTCCGGGGCATGGCGGGCCCGCGGTCGTCGGCAACACGTACCTCGAAGGGACGTACAGCGAGATTTATCCGAACATCAGCCAGGATGAGGCCGGGCTGCGAAAGCTGTTTCTCCAGTTTTCCTTTCCTGGCGGCATTCCCAGCCACGTTTCGCCGGAAACGCCCGGCTCGATTCATGAAGGCGGCGAGCTGGGCTACTCGCTGAGTCATGCCTTTGGCGCGGTCTTCGACAATCCTGATCTCATCGTCGCCTGTGTTGTGGGTGATGGCGAAGCGGAGACAGGTCCGCTGGCCACGGCCTGGCATTCAAACAAGTTTCTGGATCCGGCCACCGATGGCGTGGTCCTGCCGATCCTTCATCTCAACGGCTACAAGATTTCCAACCCGACCGTGCTCGCCCGAATCACCCGAGAGGAACTGGAACAGTTACTCCGCGGCTATGGCTGGGCGCCGATCTATGTCGAAGGTCATGAGCCGGCGCTCATGCATGAGGCCATGGCCACAGCGCTGGATGCGGCAATCGAACAGATCAAACAGATTCACGAACGCGCGCGCACCCACGGCGACCTCACACGACCGCGCTGGCCGATGATTGTGCTCAACTCGCCCAAGGGCTGGACCGGACCAAAGATGGTCGATGGGTTACAGATCGAAGGAACGTTTCGCGCCCACCAGGTGCCGATCTCCGATCCGCGCGCGCATCCTGAGCATCTGAAGTTATTAAACGAGTGGTTGCGGAGTTATCGGCCGGAGGAACTCTTCGATGAGTCTGGTCGCCTCAATGCGGAGTTGGCCGAACTCGCGCCCACAGGCGAGCGCCGCATGGGCGCCAATCCTCACGCCAACGGTGGAATCCTCCTGCGCGATTTGCGGATGCCGGACTTCCTCGATTACGCGGTCGACGTGCCGCACCCCGGCGTGCTCGGCATCGGCGACACGCATGTGCTCGGGCCCTTCCTGCGCGACGTCGCGACCTTGAATCAGGACCAGAGAAACTTCCGCGTCTTCGGTCCGGACGAAACGCTCTCCAATGGCCTGGACGCACTCTTCGGCACGACCAATCGCCAATGGGATGCCGCCACCGTGCCCAACGACCAATGGCTCGCGCCGGCCGGCCGTGTCATGGAGATGCTGAGCGAGCACCAATGCGAGGGCTGGCTCGAAGGTTACCTGCTGACCGGCCGCCACGGACTCTTCAATTGCTACGAAGCGTTCATCCACATCATCGACTCGATGTTCAACCAGCACGCCAAATGGTTGAAGGTCACGGCGGGTCTGCCGTGGCGCCGAAAGATCGCGTCGCTGAACTACCTGCTCGCTTCTCACGTCTGGCGTCAGGATCACAATGGCTTTACCCATCAGGATCCCGGGTTCATCGACCACGTCGTGAACAAGAAGGCGGAGGTCGTGCGGGTCTATCTGCCGCCGGACGCCAACTGCCTTCTCTCGGTCATCGATCACTGTCTGCGGAGCCGGCATTACGTCAACGTGGTCATCGCCGGCAAGCATCCAGCACCGCAATGGCTCCCGATGGACGCCGCGGTCAAGCATTGCACGGAAGGCATCGGCATCTGGTCGTGGGCGAGCAACGATCAGGACGTCGCGCCCGATGTGGTCATGGCCTGCTGCGGCGACGTGCCGACACTCGAGACGCTCGCCGCCGTCTCCATCATGCGCGAGCATTTGCCGGAGTTGAAGATCCGCGTGGTCAACGTCGTCGACCTCATGCGGCTTCAGCCGCACACCGAGCATCCACACGGCTTGAACGATCGCGATTTTGACGAGCTGTTCACGAAGGACAAGCCGGTCATCATTGCCTTTCACGCCAACCCGTGGCTCATCCACCGACTGACGTACCGCCGCACCAATCACCGCAACATTCACGTCCGTGGTTACAAGGAAGAAGGCACCATCACCACGCCGTTCGACATGACCGTGCTCAACGAGCTCGACCGCTTCCATCTCGTCATGGACACAATCGACCGCGTCCCCGAGACCGGGGAGAAGGGCATCTATCTCAAGCAGCAGCTCCGTGACAAACTGATCGAGCACAAGCTGTACATCGACAGGAATGGCCAGGACCTGCCGGAGATCAGGAACTGGACATGGGAGGCATCGCAATGAACACCGCAGAACTCAGGAAGACGGCAAAGGCGCTCGTCGCCGACGACAAGGGCCTGCTGGCAATGGATGAAAGCAATCCCACCTGCAACAAGCGCTTTGCCAGGTTGGGAATTCCCCAGACCGAGGAAGCCCGGCGCGCGTACCGGGATTTGATCGTGACCACGCCGGGGCTCGGTGAGTCGATCAGCGGCGCGATTCTCTATGACGAAACCGTTCGGCAACAAACGAACGACGGCCGTTCCTTTATCAAAGCGCTGACCGACGTCGCGATCATTCCCGGGATCAAGGTGGACATGGGTGCGAAGGACCTCGCGGCGTTTCCGGGCGAGAAAGTGACGGAGGGTCTCGATGGATTGCGCGAGCGTCTGAGCGAATACGCGAACTTGGGCCTCCGCTTCGCCAAGTGGCGCGCGGTGATCGCCATTGGCGATGGCATTCCGACACGGACCGGCATCGAGGTCAACGCCCATGCCCTGGCTCGGTATGCGGCGTTGTGCCAGGAAGCCGGGCTCGTGCCGATCGTCGAGCCAGAGGTGCTGATGGATGGAGATCACACGATGCAGCGGAGCGGCGAGGTCACGGAAGGTGTCCTGCGCATGGTGTTCGGCCAGCTCAACCGGCAGCGCGTGATGCTCGAAGGCATGCTGCTGAAACCGAACATGGTGCTTCCGGGATTGAGTTGTCCGCATCAGGAAAGCGTGGAGGAAGTGGCTGATGCGACCGTGAATTGTTTCCTGCGCGCCGTGCCCGCAGCCGTTCCGGGAATTGCGTTTCTCTCGGGTGGCCAGCCCGCGGAACTGGCCTCCGCTCGACTGAACGCCATGAATGGTCGTTTTGCATCACGCATGCCGTGGGCGCTGGCGTTCTCATTCTCCCGGGCGATTCAACAGCCCGCGTTGGACATTTGGCAGGGGAACGAGGCAAACGTCGCCGCGGCACAACAGGCTCTCGATCACCGCGCCCGATGTAATCGAGCTGCACGTCGAGGCGAATACGATGCCGCGATGGAGAAGCAATCGGCGTGAGCGACAAACCCGGCCAACTGGATCACGGCCTGATCGTCTCGGCGGCCGGCCAGCCGTTCTCGCCGACAAGCGGTCCCGCGCGAAGAACAAGCGCGCCCGTGAGCAGCAACTGGCGTTTCATGTTTGCCTCGGATTGCGGCGTCGGCTCCTGACCCGCGCAACACCGATCAATATGCAAATGACACCCGGCCAGAAGGTCAGCCGGGCGAGGATCCCCAGGATCACCGCGTTCGGATTGGGGTCATCCCATAGCCCGATCGCCGCCGCCAGGATGAACAGGAGCAGCGGGCCAGTTCCCACGACAACCAGGGCAATACCCACTCGCGTCCAGGTGGAGCTCAGATAATCGCGCAGCGCCCGCCCAGCACGGCTAATCATGGCTTGCGCGGATCGAAGTTGCGGATCAGGTAGATGTCATAGATGGTGGACGCGACGATGCCGGTCCACCGCCGTCCGTCGCTCGACATGTCGCAGTCGCAGAAATCGGGAGCGAACGGGAGCTTGCCTTCCAGTACAGGCGGCCCGCCGTCGAGTGGCACGCGGTAGAGCATCGTCCTCGGAGCGCCTGGCGGCCGCATCAGCACGTGGACTGAGCCGTCCGCGGTCCACCGGAAAAGGTAGCTGCTGAGGAGCGTCAGAACTCGAACGCGGTTGAAGAGCCGGATCTTCCCGGTCACCAGCGACACCCGATAGAACTGGACCTCCCGGCTGCCATCCTCGGCCAATGGAGCCTCGGGCCGGAACGCCACGAAGGAGAGCTCGCTGGCGTCGGGGGACGGGTCGGCCGTGCTGATAGCGCCGAGTGAGTCGGGAATGGCGATGCGTCGCTGCTCATGGCCACTTCCGTCGAGCACCAGCAGCGTGTCCCTGGCAGGGTTGATCAGGACGACGCCATCCAAACCTGCCTCCTGAATGGCGTAGTCTTCCGATGGGAGGTCCGGACCGAACGGAGCCGCGCGCCCTGTGGCCACATCGTACGCGGTGAGCCGTCCGTGGCCAGGGCCCTGCGCTGTCTCCACGATCAGGCGCCGCCCGTCGAGCGTCTGCTGCCAGGAGCCTGTGCCCGTCAGGATGGGAGTGACGGCCCGGGACTCGCCACTGTCGAACGGCGCTACGAACAACTGCACTCGCGAACCTCCCTCCTCGAGTTGGAAATAGATGTCGCGGCCGTTCCTCGACACCTCGCCGAAGATGCCAACCGACGACGATTGAACGCGTCTCCCGCGGCGCGGCGGCCAACTCGACGTTGGCCGCTCGAGGGTCCACAATTTCCATTCACCGGTCTGGCCGGATGTATAAACCAGCGAGTGGCCGTTCGCCGAAAGAACGTAGTGGTAGTTGAAACTCTCTCCCGCAGGCGCAACCATCAGGGTGTCGCGCGAGCCGAACCGCCCGGTGGTCGCGTTCACGCCAACGCGGAGCAGCTCTAATCTGTTTTCCGTGGAGACGACGGGCAGGAACAGCGCATCGGACGCGGGGCTCCAAGTCCAGGGGACGCCCGTTATGAGCCCCTTCGATGTGGTATCGCGCAGCGCGCCGGACCGATCGTAGATGGCGAGCAGCATCCCCCCCCGCGCGCGCTGCCACACGATCGCCAGCGTCCGGCCGTTCGGTGCGACCGCCAGAGTCGAGAGGGAAAGCGCACCCGGCGGCGGAGCGATCGCGACGCTGTCCAGCGGTTGGTTCGCGGGCAATGCGACCAGGTGCAATTGGGTGTCTCTTCCCTTCTTGACGTTGGAATCGGACGCCACCAGCATCGAGTCGTCGGCCGGGAGAAAGTCGGACACGCCGGCGCCCACGTAGGTCATGGGGCCTCCGAGCGACGGGACCACATATTCTCCGGCCGGCTTCCCGGTACCGACCGCGATCAGCGACAACCGCAACCACGAGCCGCTGGGGCTCCACCGTTCGAGGGACATCTCCTGGGCGCTGTCGGCGATGACGCGCCGGGCGCCGGTCGCGACGTCCTGCACCACGATGCGAGCGCGGCGTGCGCCGGTCTCCGGGCTCTGAAAATCCGTGTAGGCCACCTGCCGTCCGTCGGGCGAGACGATCGCAAAGGCTGCGTCGCCCGTGCTCGTGATGCGAACGCGATCGTATCCCACGGTCGGCGCCGCCGTCGGATGCCGACTGAGGAACACACCCGCTGCCACGGCCGCGGCCAGGACAGTAAAGCCGGCGACCGCCAGGAACGCGGCGCGGCGCGTGAGGGCGGCGGTGCGAGTAGACGGCGCGGGAGCGTGCAGCGCGGCGAGGAAAGCCCCAGCGCTGGAGTAGCGGTCCGCCGGCACCTTTGCCAGCGCCTTGGCAACCGCCTGATCCACGGCGACCGGCACCGTGTCCCGAAGCACCCGGAGACGGGTCGGTTGCTCGGTCATGAGCTTCGCGATCACCGCCTGCACCGTGGCGCCGGTGTGGGGCGGATCGCCAGCCAGCATCTCATAGAGCACCGCGCCCAGACTGTAGACATCACTTCGGGCATCGAGCTGCCGGTCGCCGGCGGCCTGTTCGGGACTCATGTACTGCGGCGTGCCGAGACTCATGCCCGACTCGGTGAGCCGGTTGCCGCCCGCTTCGCGCACCGCGAGCGCGATCCCAAAGTCGGCCAGCATCGCCTCGCCCTCTTGCAGCAGGATGTTCTCGGGCTTGATGTCGCGGTGCACCACTCCCTGCCGGTGCGCATAGTCCAGGGCGCTCCCCACCTGCTGCGTTATGGCGAGCGCTTCGTCCATTTCCAGCTGCGTTTCGCGATCGAGCTTCTGGCGCAATGACTCTCCGCGGACATAGGGCAATACGTAGTACAGGAAACCGTCGGCGGCGCCCGAGTCGATGAGCGTCAGGATGTGCGGGTGATCGAGTTGAGCGGCGATTCGGATTTCCTGGAGAAACCGATCACCGCCGAGGACGGCGGCGAGTTCGGGGCGCAGCACCTTCAGCGCCACCGTACGGTCGTGCCTGAGATCCGTCGCGCGATAGACGGTCGCCATGCCGCCCGCCCCGAGTTCGCCGTCAATCCGGTAGCGGTCGGCGAGCGCGGAGGTCAGGCGACCAATGGCATCGGTCATGCGGAAACTCTGGAGGTGCGCGTGCTCATGGTGTCCGTGGTTGAAAATCCGGATCGCCAGTCTGCCAGACGATGAAGCTCCACATGTCGGCTAACGTAGACATTCGCTACAGCCGCCTCGACGCGACAGCACTCCTCACGGCACCATCACCGGCTGCTTCGGCTTCCCGTCCGCGTCGAGCTCGGTCAGCGCACCAAGGCCGGATTCCTTTAGCCCCGCTTCGATCTTCACCTTGTCCCCGATCACCACCCAGACCTGTCTCGCCGGGGTGATCAGTTTTGCGACCGCCTGGGACAATTGGTCGGTGGTCACCGCGCGCAGCTTTTCCGGGAACGTGTCGTAGTAGTCCAATGGCAGTCCGAAGTTGTCGATCGCTCCGATCGCCTCCGCGACGGACGAGCCCGTCTCGAACTCGCCGGCCATCGTGCGTGTTTCGCGGTCCTTGGCGTCCTGGAGCTCGGAGGCGGTGATGGGGCGATCGCCGGTGACGCCATTGATCTCCTTCACGAGCTCGGCCACAGCCTCCTTGGTCTGGTTCGTCTGCACCGGCGCGTAGATCGCCCACATGCGCTGTCCTCGGGCGTCGAAGGCGAAACTGCTTACGCCGTACGACCAGTGCTTGTCCTCGCGCAAGTTCATGTTGATCCGCGATCCGAATGCCCCTCCGAACACGTCGTTGAAATTCAGGTAAGCGTATTCATCCGGGTTCTTACGTGGCGGGATCAGCTGGCCAACGAGGATCAGGCTCTGGTCCGCGCCGGGGCGATCGATCACATAAAGTTGCGAGCGCGCGCCGAGCTCCACCGCCGCGACCTGCTTCGCCGGGATGTCGCCCGGCTTCCAGGCCTTGAGCACGCGTTCCAGTTTCGGCAGCAGTTCCTTCATCGTGATGTCGCCGACCACGACCAGCGTCGAGTGGTTCGGCTTGAACCAGGTGCGGTGAAATGCCGCCAAATCCGCACGAGTCATCGCGTTGACCGATGCCTCGGTCCCGGTGCCCGTGAGCGGCTGCGCGTACGCATGGCCGGCGCCGTAGAGGAGCGGCGGGAGCACGCGCAGTGCGGTGCCGTACGGATCCACTCGCTCCTGCTGGATCGCCGCGAGCGTGATCTTCTTCACCCGCGCGAGCTCCTTGTCGGGGAACGTCGGGTTGAGCAGGACATCGGCGAAGAGCCCGAGCGCGGAGTCCAGCTTCTCCTTCAACGCACCGGTTTGCAGGCGCGAGACATCGAGATCGGCGGTGGCCGTCAGGTAGACGCCGAGCGACGCCGCATCGTCCGCGATCTGCTCCGACGTGCGACTCGCGGTGCCTTCGTCCGTCATCTGCGCCGTCATCGCCGCCACGCCGGGCAGCGCCGGAGGGTCGGCCGCGAATCCGGCGTCCGCCTGTAGCCAGACGCGCACAACCGGAATCGTGGTGCGGCGCGACAGGATGACCTTGAGTCCGTTGGACAGGGTCGTGCGCTCGGTGGCGGGCAGCGTGGCCACGGGTGGAATGCCGGCGACCGGAATCGTGGTGCGATCGACCGTGGACGCGACGGTCTCGTATTTGGGGAACGGCTCGACCACAAGCACGTACACGCCGCCGGTCAGCCAGCGCCGCGCGGCATCACGGACAACAGTCGGCGTCGCCGCGGCCATCCGCAGCTGGTCCTCCTTGTACTCCATCGGATTACCGGTCATTACCTGGCCGTGCGCGAGCAGGTCTGACGTGCCCCCGAAGCCGCCGATGCGCTCGGCGCCGCGCACAAAGGTGGACCGCTCCGTGATCTGCACGCGCGCCAGCTCGGCGGAGGTCGGCCCGTTGGCCAGGAAGGCGGCGACCTCCTCGTCCATCGCCTTTTCGACCGCCTTCGCGTTGCCCCCGGGCTGGACGTCCGCCCAGATCCAGAGTTGCCCGCCGATCTCGCGGAGATCGGCGAAACCGGTGACCGAGGTCGCCGTTCGATCCTTATAGACGAGCCGTTTGTAGAGACGGGAGCTCTTCCCGTCGGTGAGCAGATCGTTCACGAGCGTGAGATAGGTCCCATCCGCCGAGCCGAATTCCGGTATGTTCCAGACCTTCACGATGCGCGTCTGCGGCACGCGGTCCTGCATCGTCATTCGGCGCTCGCCGCTCAGCTTCGCGATCCACACGCCGGGACGCGTGATCGGCGGGCCCGAGGGGATCTCCCCGAAGTAGTGCTCCACGCGCTGCCGCACGTCGGCGGTAGTCACATCGCCCGCGATGACGAGCGTCGCGTTGGCCGCGCCGTAGCCATCGCGAAACCATTGTTTCACATCCTCGAGCGACGCGGCGTTCAGGTCATCCATGGACCCGATCACCGACCACGAGTACGGGTGTCCCTTTGGATACGTGTTCTCGGCGACCGTGATCCACATCTTGCCGTATGGGAAATTCTCGCCCTGCCGCTTTTCGTTCTGGACCACGCCGCGCTGGAGATCCAGCAGTGTCTGATCGACGAAACCGGTCATGTAGCCCATCCGGTCGGACTCGAGCCAGAGCACGCGGTCGAGCGCGGAGACGGGGATGTCCTCGAAGTAGTTGGTGCGGTCCTCGTTGGTCGTGCCATTCAGGTCCGTCGCGCCGATCGGCTCGAGTGCCTTGAGATAGCCCTCCCGGTGATGCTCGCTCCCGCCAAACATCAGGTGCTCATAGAGGTGAGCGAAGCCCGTCTTCCCCGGCTTCTCGTTCTTCGAGCCCATGTGGTACCACACATTCACGGCGACGATCGGCGCCTTGTGGTCCTCGTGGACAATGAGCGTGAGCCCGTTCTTGAGAACGAACCTGGTATACGCAATGTCCAGGAGCGCGGGTACCGGGGCGGAGGCACGGTGTTTGGCCGGCGCGGGCGACTGCGCGTGGAGGGCGGCGGCGAAGAGCGCGGCGGCGGTGGCGAGAACGAATCGGGGACTCATTGGCGACTCCGGGGAATGGGGACAGGAGCTCTGCCCAGGTGGTGCAAGCAGGTCCGCAGCCTCTGCTCGGCGTCGGTCGGCGGCGCTCCTGCGGGGAGGTCTTGCGGTCGGCTCTGGACAAACCCGTTATTGCCCGGGAGCCACAACGCGCCTCCACCGCCGGGCACGCGCAGGATGACGTTACGGGTCTGCTTGGCCGTTCCAGCGGCGATCACATGCAAGTCCCTGTCGCGCCCGGCGCCGCCCGGTACCTCACGGCCATCCGCTCCTCGTCAGGGAAGGAACTGTGACAGTGAAAGCGCCAGATGCCGATGGCGTCCGGCACCATGTCGGCGGTCACCATCTGCATTTCCATTCCTCGGTGGAAGAGGCGGCGCCACGGCCGCGCCCGGTGGTCGGTGCACGCCTGCCTGGGCGCTGGCAGAATCATAGTGCGTGGACAGGTGCCGCACGGCCCCGTCACCAATGTGCATTGCCCTCCTGCTGGCGCAAGACCAGGCCAGTGTCCCTGGCGAGGCGAGGCAACGACCGTAGTTCAATTTCGCGCTGGCGTGCCTGCGCCTCCGTTCATCCATCGCGCGCACGCATCCATGCTCCAGGGACGCCCGAGAAAATGCCGCAGCAGCGCGTCAGCGGGCAGCGTGCCGCCCGGCTTGAGGACCAGGTCTCGATACCTCGCGGCAGGGCCGGCGGCAAAGGGATCTTGAATCCTCCTCCAAGCCGCCTCGATGAGCGCATGGTGCTTCTCAACGCGGCGAAACGCCCGTAAGACATCAGCACGCTTCATCGCATACACGGCCCAGACCGAAGGGGTGGATGCTCACGGGGCGGGCCGCCACATCGAGCAGAAGCATCGCGGCTCAGCTCACGCCGCTGCCGACACCCTCAACCGCGCCGCGCCGCCTCGATGGCCGCGATGTCGATCTTTGTCATCTCCATCATCGCATCGAACGCGCGCTTGGCGGCAGCGGGATCGGGATCGGTGATCGCGTGTATCAGGGCGATCGGCGTAATCTGCCAGGACAATCCCCATTTGTCCTTGCACCAGCCGCACGCGCTCTCCTGGCCGCCGTTGCCGACGATCGCGTTCCAGTAGCGATCCGTTTCGGCCTGGGTCTCGCTGGCGACCTGAAACGAGAACGCTTCGTCATGCGTGAACTGAGGTCCGCCATTGAGGCCGAGGCACGGTATGCCCATCACGGTAAACTCGACGGTCAGCACGTCCCCCTTCTTCCCCGACGGAAAGTCGCCCGGTGCCAGGTGCACCGCCCCGACGGACGAATCGGGAAAGGTCTTCGCGTAAAACCGGGCCGCAGCCTCGGCGTCGCGATCGTACCAGAGGCAAATCGTGTTCTTTGCTGGGTTCGGCATGTCAGATCTCCATCAGGGTGGGCCGGCCGAGGCCGGAATCGACGATCTCCTCTCAGCCGCGGCGGCGTACGCCTTCGTCACCCGATCTATGGTTTTCGGCCCGCTGCTCTGGTTCGCGCCGCGAGATACGCGGTCTCAGTCCCTGGGGGCCGACAGCGCAATGAAGTCAGGCCGGCCGCGCAGCCCGACGAGCGCCGGCTCTTCATGCAGCCACCTCGGCCACATCCCTTCGTCGAATGCGTCGCGCGCCCGCGCGACCGCCGAGTCCGGCCGGCCGAGGATCGCGGCCACTCGCGCGCGGTAGATGCTCGCGGTCCAGGAGACGCGAGCGACCGGTTGGACAGCGAGCCAGCGGTCCAGCGAATCCGCCAACCCGATATCGCCACGCTCCGCCGCAAGTGCGGCCAGTTCGCCGCGAAAATCGACATTGGTGGAATCCTCCGCGACAAGCTGCTGTACCATGTGCTCCGCCTCCGGGTATTCGCCGAGCATCTCAAGTGAGCAAGCAGCAACGAACCGCTCCTCGTACGTCGCCCGCTCGGGAGCCGGGCGGCTCCGATACCATGCGACGCCCCGCATCGCTGCCTGACGCGCCGCGATGGTATCGCCGTGCACCGCCAGCTCCCGGGAGATCCAGTTGGCGACCCAACCGCCGGTTACGGTGAATTGCGGCCGGCCATTGGTGAAAGGCGCGAGTCCGATGTCGCTCGCCGTTTCGACCGGAAGCGCGAATGCGCTATCGAGCAGGGCCAGTGCCGCGGTGGGCCGGGACAGCGCGGCCAGCGCCGAACCGCGGAACCAGATCCGGGTCAGGGGCGAGCCGGGCGGCATGCGGTCGGTGGTGGCCAGCTCCTCCTGGTGGCGACCCAACAGATGAAGCGCCTCGGTCACCCCGCCCCAATACGCGGAGTGGGTCGTGTCCGTACTCCACGCCAGGTCTATCGCAGGATCAACCCGGCCCAGCGCATCCAGGGCCCGCTGGGGACGATTGGCCCACAATGCCGCCCCTGCGGCGGACATCTGGTCGCTCGCGTTGCCGGGTTCGAGATCGGCGCGCTCGAGCGTGAGGCGGAGCGTCTCGTCATTGCGGCCATGGCAGTGCGCATCGGCAATCCGCAACGACAGGTGATCCACCCGAGTGAGCGCCTGCGATCGCGCGTCGAGCACCCGGGTCAGCGAATCGACGAGCGGGCAATCATTGATGTTGGAGGCCGCCACCGCGGCGGCCAGGGCGGCGAGGGTAAATCCGGTATCGCGATGCGCCGCCTGCACGAAGAGTCTCTCCGAACTCCGGACGTCGCCGTGCCAGAAGGCATCCCACCCTTCGACGTAGGCCTGATATGCGTTGAACCTGGGGATGTCGTCACCACCGTCGAGACTCTGCGTCGCGTGCGGGTCGACAGTGGTCGCGAGCGCGCTCATCACCCGGGATCGCAACTCATCGAGCGCCGCGACCGGCGCCCGCACGCTGGAGAGAACGGGCCCGACTACGCGCACGACGCGTCCGGTCCGAACGTCCGTTACGGCCGCCTGCACGAACAGGGTATCTCCCGTGCTGTAATAGCTGCCTGAAACGACCATCGCGGCACCGGTACGATGCGCGAGGGTCACCGGGTCAACCACTGCCCCCATGACCGCCTGGCCCTGGACGTACACCACCCGCGGATCGACCACGTCCACCAGCCGAGTGCGCGTCAGGCCCTGGGCGAGCCAGTCCTGCGCCATCCGACCAAGCGACGTGAGCGCCGAATCGCCAGTACGATTGTCAAACACGGTCACGAGGACCCGCGCTCGCGCGGGGATCGCGCTGGCGTGACGGGTTTCCATGGCACGCGTCGCCAGCAGGCCGAGCAGGGCGAGTGCACCCAGCGCGGTCATCCCGATCGTCGCCCGCCGGAGGCGATCAGGGGTCGACGCCCCCGGCGGTTGCCGGTGCCCTTCCTTTAGTATGGCGTCGACAGGGACGTCACTTCGTGACGGACTGGCAGGAGATGGCGTTAGCGACACCGGAGCCTTCCGAGCGGTCGCCGTCTGATTGCCACTCCGAATTCGCGCCGTCAGCGCTTCGGTCTCGGCGCTCGGCGTCGCGGCGAATTCGGTGGCGAGACGGCGGGCATAGGTCTCGTAGAGCCGCAGGGCGTCTCCGGTGTCGCTGCTCGCATGAAGGAGCGACATGCCGCGGCGGAGCCAGCCCTCATCGTCCGGAGCCAGCGCACAGGCGCGTTGGGCCCAATGCGCGGCGGCCGACTGGTTGCCGGCTCGCTCCTCCCGCTCGACCATCGCCTGGACCGCACGCAGCACCAGAGCGGTGACCCGCAATCGCTCACGCGACAGCCAGTCCTCAAACGCTTCGCCGGCATGGGAAACATGGATGCCGGCGAGCAGCTCGCCCCGGTGATAGGCCACCGCCTCCTCGTAACGAGCCGCTTCGACGGCGTCGTTGAGTTTCGTCACGTCACAGGTCAACGACGCGGCGTCGATGGACACCGCGTCGTCGCCCCGGGTGACGATCACCCCGTCGCCGAGTGCTTCCCGCAGATGGTAGAGAGTGTTCCGGAGTGCGCGCCGGGCGGCGAACTGGTCCATGTCGGGCCAGAACATCGCCGCCAGACTGTCGCGCCGGTGCAGGCCGCCGCCGGCGACTGCCAGGTACGCGAGGAGCGCGAACCGCTTTGGCTGCGCCGATAACGAGCCGAGGTCCCGTCCGTCCGAACTGCGGAGGTCGTGAAGCCCCAGCAGGGTGAGCTCGATCATGACCGTCTGAATGTAGGCTCCGCCCCGTCGCTCAGCAACAAACACTCAAACGACGGTCAAGAGACGCGCTTCGGTCATTTTGGGCGCCGGTCACAGTGCTGATACCGTGCATATTCAACTTCACTCAAGGATCAGACTCATGACGATCTTCGCACTTCGCCTTATCGGTGCACTCGGTGCCGTGATGGTGACGACGGCCGCCGCGACGGCCAGCCCGGGGCTTCCGGCGGATTTCCCTCTCGCACCCGGCTTGAGTGCCTGCAAGCCGGTGGTGTCGGGTGGCGAGATCATCTGTGACTGGCACGGTGTGGATGGACATGCGGTCTACACGTTCTATCACGCCGCTCTTCCCAAGGCCGGCTACACCCTGCTGGGCGCGCTTGAGGGCGATGTGGCAAAGCCGAGCTATCGCGGCGTATTGGGCTTCAAGAAAGGCCGCGCGCAAGGTGCCGTGTCCATAGCCGGCAGCAATCTCTCGATTCAATACCTTCCCCATGAATGACGCACGGTTGCGGCATCCTTCAGCCCATCCGCTCCAGTCTCTGCGCCAGTAATTCCTGCTCGCGCAGGTTCTGCGTCAACCCAATTGCGCGCTGAGTTGCCTCGCGCGCTCGATGGATAGAACACGTACGCCGGCATGGAGCCGCCGTTGACCGGATCGTGAACGCATGCGAACGTTCCTCTCACCGGCGCCGCCCATCAGGAATCGTTCGTGCCCGTCGTCGGGGAGCAGCACGACGATGTGTGTCTCCGTGTCGATGGTTGCCGCATCGAACGCTCCAGCTAAGGGGGGTCGAATGATCCGGCCGTCAAAGGCCCGGCGACCTTGTACGTACTGAAGATGATGCCGGACGGAAATGCATTCGTGCTGACGAGCTCGAATGAGCGTGCCTCGGTAGTTGATCGTCACGACGACGACGCCGCGCCGGGCCTGCTCAGATTCCTTCTTCGGATCCGGCAGGAAGAATATCTGGCGCACCTCAACCGGCCCGAGAAAGGCGACGGCACCCTTCCGCAGCCACCCGAGGACCTCGTCCATATCAGCGGCGTCCAACAGCTAGAAACCGCCGATGTGCTCCTTGGTCTCCATATACGGCCCGTCTGTGACAAGCAGCTTGCCATCGGGCTGCGGCCGCAGTGTCCGGGCGTTGCTGACCGGGGAAATCCCGCACGCGAACTTCAGCACCCCGGCAGCCTCCATTTCGTCGTTGAGCGCGTGGATCGCCGCGATGGTGTGTTTTTGGCGGCTTGCTTTCGATGACCCGTTTCCACTGCACTCAGTAAGCGTAGATTATCGTTCCGCCGCCCCATAGCCGTTCGGAAGATCAAAAATCGACAGCCCGAGATCAACGGCCCTTCACTCCCAAGGTGATGCGGTCGCCGGTTTCCTTGTCAATGTTGCGCCAGTATTCGAACGCACGCTGCAGCACGGGCTCGGAGACGCCTGCCTTGAGGTGTCCGACGACGTTGGACACCAGCCGGTCGCGCTGCGCTTTGTCCATGACCTCGCGCACCAGGGTGCCGGCCTGGCCATAGTCGTCGTCGTCTTTGCGCAGGGTGTACGCGGCGCGGATGAACGCGCCGCCGGCCTCCCAGATCGCCGCCTCGGGATAGCGTTCGCCGTCAGCCTTCGGGCCGCCCTTCGAGTTCGGTGCATACACAGGGTCGGACACGTTCCGGACCCGCATCGCCCCGTCCTTGCTGTAGCTGTGCACGGGTGCCTTCGGCCGGTTGACCGGGATCTGCTTGTAGTTGACCCCCAGGCGGTGACGGTGGGCGTCGGCGTAAGCGAAGATTCGGCCGAGCAACATCTTGTCCGGGCTGACACCGATTCCCGGCACGAGGTTGTTCGGTTCGAACGCCGCCTGCTCGATCTCCGTGTGGAAGTCGGTCGGGTTGCGATCCAGGGTCAGCCGGCCGACCTCATGCAGCGGATAGTCACCGTGCGGCCACACCTTGGTCAGGTCGAAGGGGTTGAAACGGTAGCGCTTGGCTTCGTCGAAGGGCATGATTTGAACCTTCAGCGTCCAACTGGGATGATCACCCCGCGTGATCGCCTCGAACAGGTCGCGTCGGTGGTAGTCCCCGTCAGTACCGGCTAGCCGGTCGGCCTCCTCTTGCGTGAGGAAGTCAATGCCCTGGTCGGTCTTGAAGTGGTACTTCACCCAGAAGCGCTCGCCGCCCGCGTCGACCCACATGTAGGTGTGGCTCGAGTAGCCGTTCATGTGTCGCCAGGTCTTCGGGATCCCGCGGTCACCCATCAGCACGGTGACCTGGTGGGCCGACTCGGGCGACAGGGTCCAGAAGTCCCACTGCATGTCGTGGTCGCGCAGGCCATTGTCCGCACGCCGTTTCTGGGAGCGGATGAAGTGCTGGAACTTCATGGGGTCACGGACGAAGAACACAGGAGTGTTGTTCCCGACCATGTCGTAGTTGCCCTCGCTGGTGAAAAACTTCAGCGCGAAGCCCCGTGGGTCACGCCAGGTGTCAGGGCTGCCCTGCTCGCCCGCCACCGTGGAGAACCGGATCAACGTGTCCGTCTTCGTTCCCGGCTGGAACACCGCGGCCTTGGTGTATTTGCTGACATCGTGGGTCACCTCGAAGTGTCCGAAGGCCCCGGAACCCTTCGCATGAGGCTGTCGCTCCGGAATCTTCTCCCGGTTGAAATTGGCCATCTGCTCGATGAGGTAATGGTCCTGGAGCAGGATCGGGCCATCGCGCCCCACGGTGAGCGAGTGTTCGTCACTGGCAACGGGGATCCCGGCGTCTGTTGTTGTGGGTTTGCGGTCATCGTTCTTCATGCTAAAGCTCCTTTGTATTTGGGTTTCGCCTGGCTGTGAAGCCTAACGAAATGCGCATCAGTCGCAGGACCGGCTACAAATGGCTCGACCGCACCTTCAATGAGGTGCGGCCCCACGAAGCGCTGCACCAGCGTCGGATCGGCTCTACGTGCCGCGGCGGGAAGGACTCACATGCGGCAATGGAATGTGATCTGCGCCGATGTCACTTGCCTTTCAAGCCGTCGCGCCAGGCGATGACCTCGAGTTCGCCACGGACGGCTTGGTCCACCGGGATGACGGGATGGACTTCGAACACAAACGCAGGCAGCATCGAACAGAATTTATGAATGGTCACCAGATCGTCGCATTCCATCAGCATGTGCCCGCCCCACTCGCCGACGCGGATCACAAAGAAGTCGATCTTGAAGTTGTCCGGTGCCTTCCATTGGCCAAAGACTTCGAGGATCCGCTTCTGGGCATTCTCGTACTCCAGGGGCGACCCCTGCGGGCGCTCGAACCAGCTGATCACGTATTTCATGGCCATCCTTCCGAAAGAGGTGAACGTCGCTCGGCGGTTGCTGTTGTGGACGACGTGACTAAATGCTAATCAGCTGCAAACGACCTGTGAAAACCTGCGTTCCGGCTGCAATAGCTGGTTAGGCACCGCGCGGCGCGGAACTGACCCGGCTGAGCCGCCACACCCCCCACATGAGGACAACCTGGAGCGGCAAACGTAGCCAGAGCAGCGCCTCACGCGGGGCGGTGATCCCGCGCTCACGGCCCTGGCGCAGCATCTCGATGTTGGCGGGGAGCACCGCCAGGAGCAGCGCCAGGAGCCCGAGCCCCGCTGCCTTCCGCCAGCGTGGCAGCAAGAGCCCGGCCCCTCCCGCCATCTCCGCGAGCCCGCTTATCGCCACGAGGGTGGCGGGTGCCGGAAGGTATGGCGGCACCATAGCCCGGTAATAGCCCGGCACCACGAAGTGGAGGAGCCCCGCCAGGATAAAGAACACACCGAGCACGACGCGGGCGACATCTGATCGTGTCATGCGCTCCCATCTTCGTCGCGTGTGTCTAACGCCAAAGCTCAGCTGCGAGCACATCCAACCAATGCGAGCGCAGCGAGCTTCCAGAGCGCGCGTGTCTGCTGCAGTGATTCGTCAAGGCGCAGGCGCATCGAAGCCGGGCGGTCGCCGCAGCCCTCGCTTCAGAAGTCTCGCCGCCTCAGGCCTGACCTCGTCGAGAGCGCCGGGGGTTCAGGCCCGCTCCTCACAGATTTCCCTTGTGCTGCGCACCGTCGACGACGACGCACGCGCCGGTCACCCACCCCGCCCGCCCAGACGTCAAGAAGGCGACGACGTCAGCGACTTCCTCCGGGGTGCCCATCCTGCCCCACGGGATCGTCTTGAGCACGGCGCCGTAGAGGTCCGGATTGGCGTGCTTCACCTGCTCCCAGAGTCCGCCGGCGAACTCGATGGATCCCGGTGCCACCGCGTTGACCCGGATCTTCTGCGGGGCAAGCGCGACGGCGAGCGACTTTGCGTGACTGACCAAGGCCGCCTTGGCCGCCGCGTACGACGCGGGAAATCCGCCTGCCTCCAGGCCAGCGATCGACGAGATGTGGACGATCGCCCCGCCGCCGACCATCCACGGCACCACTTTCCAGCTGGCTCGCACCGCGGCCATGAGGTCCACGTTCAAGGTTGACTCCCATGCGCCTTGATCATCGGCGAACACGAAGCCGCTTGGGTTGTTCACCAGAATGTCGACCCGCCCGAGGCTGGCGCGCGCCGCGTCGAGAAAGCCGTCGAGCGCCTCGGGGCTACCTACGTCGCACACCGCCGCGAAGACGGGGACAGACCGCGTGCGCAACTCGGCCTCCACCTCACGCAAGGCCGGCTCACCGCGCGCGCAGATCGCGACGCTCGCGCCCTCCTCGGCCAGCCGGAGCGCGATCGCTCGGCCGATGCCCCGACTCGCCCCGGTCACCACTGCTGACTTTCCTCGTAAACCCAGATCCATGGTTTGGCTCCGTCCTTGGTTGCCGCCTAACGGGTCCGTTTTAAGTTGCGAAGCGCCGCCGGGCAATGAGCTCACACGCCCACGCCATGGCGCCCACGATGATCCCCTTCATACCGCGCGCACCGCGCCACCGCAACGCCACGGCGGCCGCGTCAATGCCGGACTCGGCGGCGCGTCGACGACTTCACACCGTGGTTAGCCCCCACCATGATCACAGCAGCGGGAACAGCGCCATGACAGCCAGGAAGAACAGGGCAAGCACCAGGAGGCCTTTGAACCATTCCTCGGCCCCAGTGGGCTTCGCCCGTTCGCGATGATGCCTGAGATACCGCAGGCCGAGCCCGGCGCCCACCGCAGGCAGCGCGCTCCCCACCACGCCAATCCAGTATCCCGGCACGGCGCTGCCGCCCCGATACACCGCGTCTGCAGCGAACCACGACGCCGCGCATGCACCCATACTCGCGACAACAAGGAGAAGCGGAACGCGCAGTATTGATTTCATCGGACTCTCCACGGGAGGTCGGGGCGATTGGTGCGGGCTAACTCGCATTGGACCTGCGCCCGGCACCACCGAATCCGGCAACACGTTACCTCCCGCAGCCTGATCCCGGAAGACTGCGAGCCACGGGGCCGCATCTGTGGCCGCAGGGATCCCGCTCGGCGTTCGTCGTCCCCCACGCCTTGGCACTCTCGAGCCATGGAACCATCTCGATGCTCCGCACGACCGCAGTCGCCTCCGTACGGACTGGCGCGCAGGCTCGAGCTTCCACACGTCCTCGATCGGCACCGATCCGAGAAAAGAATACTTAGGCCTTGACCTTAGTATGGTCCAGTGATAGACTCTCTCGGTCAGATCGGGTCACCCAAATCACGGCTGGTGTCGAAATGGTTCAATCCGCGGTCGCTGACAACGTTTTTTCTGCCTTGTCCAATGCGACCCGGCGGAAAGTCCTGGAACAACTGGCGGTGGGCCCAGCCACCGTCAGCGAGCTGGCCGCACCGTTCAACATGAAGCTCCCCTCGTTCGTGCAGCACCTGTCGGTGCTCGAGCAGAGCCGACTGGTGAAGTCGAAGAAGCGAGGACGCGTGCGGACCTACGAGATCGCACCCGAGCGATTCAAGGTCGCCGAGAACTGGCTGACCGAGCGGCGTAAATCGTGGGAAGCCCGGCTGGACCGGTTCGACCACTACGTCAAACAACTCAAGGAGAAGGAATCAAGATCATGACTGCTACCGCTACCATGGACCCGAAGCTCGACATCGTGTTCGAGCGGTTCGTCGACGCGCCCACCCGGCTCGTCTGGGAAGCGCTGACGAAACCGGAGCATATCAAGGAGTGGTACATGCCCAGGGAGTGGGGGCGTGTGGCGCGATGCGAACTGGACGCGCGACCGGGCGGCATCTTTCGCATCGACATCGCCGTGGGAGACGGCCGGGAGGTCCCCAATCTCGGCTGCGTCCTGGAAGCGATTCCGATGGAGCGACTCGTCTGGACCTCCATGTTGTTCCCCGGCTATCGTCCGGCGGTCTTTGACGACGTTCCGATCACGGCCATCATGACGATGAAAGCCGAGGGGACCGGCACGCGTTACGTGTTCACGGCGCTGCACCGGGATGAAGCTGATTTTGAGAAGAACAAGGAGTCGGGTTGGCAGCAGGGGACCGAGATCGCGCTCGATCAGTTTGTGGCGCACATCAAGTCGATGAAATAGCTCCGGCTGCCTGACGCTCCCGGTTCGGTCGCGGGCCGCGCAGCGGACCCGCGGCTCAACCGACTGTCAGGTCGCGCTCACTGACGCACATAGCGCAAGGGTGTGGCAGCTGGACCATCGAGAACCTTGCCAATGCGAAACTGCAGCCCGGGCTCACCCAGGTTCTCGAAAATCCGGGATGGGCATCCGAGCGATCTCCGCGAGAGTATCCCTTCTGTCTGGCTATCGAATTGCGTTCTGCCGCAAACGCGCTGATAGGATCCGGCCCACGGGCGCAGTCCGCGAGTCGATGCCGGAACCGTCTGCGTTTGACTGCAGCAGCGCGCGGGTTAGGGCCTCGCTTTATGTAAGCGCCTTCCGCGGTCTTCCGCCCTTCTTGCCATTTTGACGTGCGGCAATGGCCTTGGCCGCTGTTCGCGCCGATCCGCCGGCTGCGCCAGACGCCTGCAGGAGAATGCGCCCACCCAGCGCTATGCGTGCCAGGCCGGCAATTGAAAGATCCTCATCGAGACCCTCCCAGCGGACTCCAACCCCAGCAACTCCGACGGAGGCTCCAGCCAGATCCTTGTCGGCGGCCTGTCGCAGCGAAGCAATCAAGTCGACCGGAACGGAGAGGAGGGCCCCATTGGTCAGGGTGATCTGAATGCGCCGGTGCGAGCGATCGTATCGTGCCGCCGCCGCCCTGGGATGGTCCGCCTGGGCGCGCTTTCGTGCCGCAGGAACCTGTGCCAGAATCTCTCGATCCGCGATCGTACGCTTAGCCATGAATCCTCCTCCAAGCCGCCTCGATGAGCGCATGGTGCTTCTCAACAAGGCGGAACGCCCATAAGACATCGCTGCGCTTCATTTCCTACACGGCCCGCACCAACGGCGGTGCGGCGTCGTGGCCGAGCCGGATAACCACCAGCGATTCCGCACCGTGCTCGACGTGGACGTGTGGGGGTGGATGCTCACGGGGCGGGCCGTAGACGCGCACCACAAACCCATCCTCCCGGACGATCGTCGGCATGGATGACGATAACCTAACGCTTAGGTAGTGGCAAGTATGGGATAGTCAAGCGGGACGAGGTACGTATGCCGCCCCGCCTTACGCCGCCGCGCGCGGCTCATACAGAAACTTCTGAAACCCAGAGAACACCTGGCCAATCTCCTCCGGTGCGCCCAGCTCAGCGACGGCATCAGCGATGGAAAGTGAGAAGTGCGACGCCAACGCCTCGAGCGTTTCCTGCCCGGTTCTCTCGCCGGACCTGAGATCGCGCAGAAGTGGAAGCATCAGTTTCTGAAAATCGGGGATGGGCATCGAGGAAATCCCCGCCAGAGAGGCCGTTCTGTCCAGCTAACGACTCTGCGCTTCTGCTGCGAGGCCTGCTGAGGCCGGCGCCATCGTTCAATCATATCACAACCGGCGGCGGCCGAAGCGCCCGGGCCGTGTCAGCAGCAAGCGCTTGTTAGGCGGTCTGCGACCTTCCGCGCCTAAGCCCTGCTACTCGACACCGAGGGACTTTAGCTCCTTCACGCGCCTGCCGTGAACGGTCATAAAGCGCGTAGTGGTGCCGTCGGGTTGGGTGACGTCGCCCGTCTGGGTGAAGGAGTCGCGCGTGATGTTGGTCCAGTACTCATGCCAGACCGTGTGGCGGCCGTTGTGGGTTTCCAGTTCGTCGATCTGGAACTTCTTGCCATCCCAGGTGACGGTGATGTCGTTAAGGGCGCCCTTGAGATCGCAGGTTATGGGCAGAAAATTATTACACTCCATCCCGCCGAGTTGATTCCTGGAGCTGTCCCACCAGATGACGCCCATCAAGAACGTGTCGCCGTGGGGCGAGGGAGCATGTTCCTGCTCGATGAGCGTGACGCCACCCGGGCCGGCGCTCCAAGACTCCTCCCCGGGGCCTTCGATGGCCTGTTTGCCGGCGGAAGGATCGGCCTCGAAGCGGACATCGAGTTTCCATTTTCCAGCCAGGGCCTGGGTGAGCGCGTGCAGCGGGTTGCCAGCCGGGGCCGCAGGCTTTGCGGCGGACTGAGCAGAGCATGCTGCGGTGGGCCACACGCTGGCCAGCATCGCAATCGCTACCACGAGCAAGGATGTCTTCATGATTCTCTCCTCAATTGTAGGGCGCCATGTTGCTGCTGCGACCCAATTCTACAGGTAAGGCATTTGGATCAATATCATTGTCGCCGCCAGTAATGGGAGGTCATCACGAGGATGCGGGGCTTTGGGCTTCCCATCGCAACGATCCGACGAGTGCGATGACCTGCTAACCAACTTCGTCGCCCTCATCCCCGGACGTCGGCTCGAACTGCATCGGAATTGAGTGGTGATCAGAACCTGGTCGCCGCCTAAGACCCTGCATCAGCTGCAAAGCGCGGTTCGCGACTCTAGAAGTTACCGCAAAGCTTGCCGCGCTTTGGCAGCTGCATGCGCTGGTTAGGCGGCGCGGGGGTACAGTCTAAATACATAGGTAACAGAACGGTCTAAGGACATGGGTGACACTCTGACCAGGTTTCGGGTTCCTCAAGGCGGGACCGATGCCGTGGCAGGAGGAGTCTACCATGCAGCTGCGCCGCCAGTTGATTCAGGATGTCCACAGCGGAGCGGCTCCGCTCACCGAACTCTGCGAGGCCTACGGCATCAGCCGCAAGACGGCCTACAAGTGGCTCACGCGCTACGACGCGGGCGGGGTGGCGGCCCTCGCCGATCGGTCGCGCCGGCCGCAGACGTCGCCGACCGCGACCCCGCCCGAGCTCGTGCGGGCCCTGCTTGAGGCACGCGGGCATCATCCGATGTGGGGACCACGCAAGCTGCTGCGGATACTGCGTCAGCGCGCGCCGGCCGCTCCATGGCCCGCGCGAAGCACGCTCGCCTTGCATCTCAAGCGCGCCGGGCTCGTCGTCACGCCTCGTCGCGTGCGGCGGCCCGGGCATCCGGCCGCCCGCAGGCGCCGATGGACGCGCCCAACGCGATCTGGACCGCGGACTTCAACGGCCAGTTCCGGCTCGGCGATGGCAGCCTCTGCTATCCACTGACCATCGTCGATGGGTTCAGCCGCCAACTGCTCCGCTGTCGCGCGCTCACGAGTACCGCGGTCGAGGGCAGTCGCGTCGTCTTTGCGCACGCGTTCCAGGAGTACGGGCTGCCGGTCCGTCTCCGGAGTGATAACGGCGTGCCCTTTGCGACCCAGGCGCTCGGCCGGCTCTCCGCGCTCTCCGTCTGGTGGATCCGCCTCGGCATTCTGCCGGACCTGATCGAGCCCGCATCTCCCCAGCAGCATGGTCGCCATGAGCGCATGCATCGCACCCGCAAGGCGGAGACCACGCGACCGCCCCGCCACTCGCCCCGCGCGCAGCAGGGGTGCTTTGACACATGGCGCACCGAGTGCAATACCCTGCGCCCGCACGAAGCGCTTGGTGATGCGACGCCGGCCTCGGTCTATACCGCCTCGCCACGGCCGTATCCCCGCCGATTGCCACCGCTCGACTATCCCGGCCACGACGAGATCCGTCGCGTGAGCCACAACGGGGGCATCCGCTGGCACTCGATGTGGGTCAACGTCAGTCAGACGCTCGGTGGGCGGGTGATTGGTCTCGTCGAGATCGACGACGGCGAGTGGGGCGTCTATTTCAGCCCGCTCCGCCTCGGCCGCTTTCACGAGCGCACGCTGCGCCTCGAAGATGCCCTCGGTCGCCAGCATCGGCGGCCCTACTAAGTGTTGTCACCGAGGGCCTTGGACTGTTTTGTCACCTATGTCCTTGACTGCTCATCGCTCCTCGGTCACTGCCGCCGGATTCGCGCGCTGCACTTGATCTCCACACTCGCGGCCGGTCGCGGCAGCGCCGCTACCGCCAAGGTGGCCCGGGCCGGTGGATTTATCGGAAAGAACTCCATGTACACCCTGTTCATCACCGCGTAGTCAGCGATGTTGGTCAGGAACACTGTGCATTCTCCGACGTCGGCCATGGTCGAGCCGGCCGTCTCCAGCGATGTGCGAATATTTTCAAGCGCCTGCCGTGTCTGGGCTCCTACATCAGCCGCGATGATTTCCTGCGTGCCGGGCTTGATGCCTGCCATTCCTGAGACGAAAACCATGTCGCCATCGCGGATGGCTACCGAGTAGGCGGGAACGAGCGGCGCGATGCCCGGCGGGGTCACCACTTGCCGGGGCACCGCCGGCGCACAAGCGAAAATCGGCAGAATGACGCCAAACGCGATAAGAATGAAGGGTCGGCGATGGGTACTATTCATAGCGCACGAGACCCTTCGATGCGGGGACAGTGGCACTACACCTGTGGATCGTATGCCGCCTAACTAGGATTGGACTTACCCCTGTCCGTTGACCAGCGCCTCCCAATCCGATAACACGTTACCGCCCACTACCTAATCCGGAAAGCCTGCGAATCGCCGGGGAGTATTGTCGTGCATCGCCGGCCTTCCCCGGCCCCCTTTGAGGCGATCGGATTGCCCCATCAACACGGACCGCTCTTCGTCAGCGGCGTGGTCGGGATCAGCAATCGTGATGGAATATGGGTCGGCAAAGGCCGTCGCGGCTTCCGGAAACCCGACATGGTGCTTCCGAAGATTGGCGGCGGCCTGCTTCGGATCCCAGGTGAACCGAAGACTCATAGCCAAATCTAGGGTCCATCGGCGCGTCGCGCCCCCGCCAGACGATCTGCGCTACAGCGGCGGCCCGGCACCGCGCCCCGCCTGGTGAAATCAGATATTGTACGAAATGTCGCTCCGGCATTCGCTATCCTGGCGAGAAGGCCGAAAAGCCGCCCAACGGGTGAGCTCACCCGCCCGGTCCGGCCACCCACCGCGCGGAGTCAGAACCCTACATACGAACCAGGGCGCAGCCGGCGTTCTGGGCTCGCGCGAGCCCGAAGATTCCCGACGGTACGGCATACGCCCCCTTGATCAGACCGGTGCGCAGGTCCGCATGGACGTCATCGGCAGTTCGGCCGGACTTCGTCGCCAGGCGCCGAGCCAGATGTCCCATGGCAAAGTCGCAGACGAGGATGATGGCTCCGCGGTCCGCCAGATCTGCCATGGTCGGCAGGGTGATCTCCGGCGCTGGACTCGGCGCGCGATACCAGAACGGATTGCGAACCGCCGGCTGCTGCGTCGCGGGGTCCTTCACATTGTATTCGGCGCCGAGGGCGTATCGCTCCCACAGTGCGTCGGTCATGGCGGCGCCGATGGCCTGGGTGCGGATGTTGAGCACCGCGCGTGCATCGTAGCTGCCCGGCCGATAGGCGCTCCGGCAGTTGTCGAGGTACCGCTCCGCCAGTTCCAGCACGATGGGATCGGCCGGGTCACCGAGACTCGGCCAGTCGAACACCGCCCGGTCAGTCGCCGGTCGCAGCGCGTCGATCCAGCGCAGGTCCCAGTCCCCGCTCCCGGCGGTTGCAGCGTTCCGAGTGCTCGGTGCGGCGGCCGCAACGGGCGGCTGGGCGCAGCCGGCGAGCGCGACGGTCGAGGCGAGCCGGCCGACATTGGTGAGGAAACCACGACGCGATCCGGGCGGTGTGTCGATGCTCATTTGGTTCCCTCGTGGGCTCAGGAAGCCTGCCGGTCGTGCCTGGCGTCCTTCGGTCGTGGCAAGATGACCCGCGGCATCGGGAGCCAGCTGACGGGTTGCGATTCACGTACGGGCCCGGTGCCCGGCGCGATTCAGATTCCCCGTCGGCCGCACAGATGCCGGTCCGGCCATCACCTGATCCGCGCCGCACAACAGTACGCCAGAGGGGTCGGCACAACTGCGCCGTCGAGCCTGGAGCCTCATCCTGATCCCGTCCCGGCTCACGTGCGAAGGCGCCAGCTCGTAGTCCGCAGCAGTCCGCCAGGCAGGCACAGCAGAAGAGTCCGACATCCCCGGCACGCGGTGTCGGTCTGATGCCCTCGGTCCACTGCGAGTGAGCCGAACAAGCGGCTCCGTACCGGGCGCCGGCCCGCGTCGGCTCGACCTTCCACGCGCCTTCGATCGCGGTGCAGCCTGTGAAGCAAATACTTAGGTATTGACCTAAGTGTATTCCGGTGCTAGAATCTCTCAGTCAGATCGAGACACCCACCCATCGGCAGGTGTTGAAATGGTCCAGGCCGCAGTCACCGAAGGCGTTTTTTATGCCCTGTCCAACCCGACTCGGCGCAAGGTCCTGGAGCAGCTGTCGGTCGGCCCAGCCACCGTCAGCGAGCTGGCGGCGCCGTTCGACATGAAGCTCCCCTCGTTCGTGCAGCACCTGTCGGTGCTCGAACAGAGCCGACTGGTGACGTCGAAGAAGCAAGGCCGGGTGCGGACCTACGAGATCGCACCCGAGCGGTTCAAGGTCGCCGAGAACTGGCTCACCGAGCGGCGCCGGGAATGGGAAGCCCGGCTGGACCGGTTCGACCACTACGTCAAACAACTCAAGGAGAAGGAATCAAGATCATGACCGCTACCGCTGCCATGGACCCGAAGCTCGACATCGTGTTCGAGCGGTTCGTCGACGCGCCCCCGCGGCTCGTCTGGGACGCGCTGACCAGGCCGGAGCACATCAAGGAGTGGTACATGCCCCGGGAATGGGGGCGGGTGGCGCGATGCGAACTCGACGCGCGGCCGGGCGGCATCTTCCGGATCGACATCGCCGTGGGAGACGGTCGGGAGGTTCCCAACCTCGGCTGCGTCCTGGAGGCGATTCCGCTGGAGCGACTGGTCTGGACCTCCATGCTGTTCCCCGGCTTCCGCCCGGCCGTCTTCGACGACATTCCGATCACGGCCATCATGACGCTGAAGGCCGAGGGCAGCGGGACGCGCTACGTGTTCACGGCACTGCACCGGGATGAAGCGGACCTGGAGAAGAACAAGGAGTCGGGCTGGCAGCAGGGGACCGAGATCGCCCTCGATCAGTTGGCGGCGCACGTGACGTCGATGAAGTAGCTCAGGCGCCACTCAGCCGCGGGCGGCGCAACGGATCGCCCGAAACACTCGCAACTAACAGGGGATCATCATGCCAGCCCGCAAGACGGACAAGACTTCCAGGCCCGCAGCCCGGAAACCGGCCAGGCACACGGCGGCACAGGGCAAAGTCACCACGACGCTGCCGGAAGCCATGACCGGCCGGGCCAGCCCCGCAAAGGCCGCGGTCGGTGACAAGCCGGTCTTCGCCTACATCGCGAGCCTCCCACAGCCCCAGCGCGGCATCGCAGAGAGTGTCGATGCCGTGGCGGCCAGGACGCTGCCCCGGCTCGAGCGCTCCGTGAAGTGGGGCATGGCGTACTATGGCGTGGGCGACGGCTGGTGCTTCAGTTGCGGCGGCTTTGCCGGCCACGTCAAGCTCATGTTCATCAATGGCGTCGCGCTCACGCCGGTACCGCCGGTGACGCCGATCGGGATGGGCAAGTCCACCCGCGGCGTGGAGATCAAGTCCGTGGACGACCTCGACGAGCGCCGGATCTCGGCGTGGATGAAACAGGTCGCGGCCGTGCCGGGGGTCGGGGGCAAGAAGAAATAGCGGCGGTCAAAAAGAAGGAATGGCGCCGAACGACACGTCGCCCGGCCGCTCGGCCGTGAGCAGCCGCATCAGCCGCGGATTGATGAACAGTTTGTCGCGGCCCACCTTGACTTCCTCCAACACGCCGGCGCGCGCGAGCGTCTTCAGGTACATCGCAGCCGTCTGACGCTGCGCAATCCCGGCGTCCACCACATTCCTGATGCGGCTGTACGGCTGCACGAAGATCAGCTCCACCAGCTCGCGGCTGTAGGCGCCGGCTGCATGCAACTGCGTGTACTCGGACGTGTCCTGCATCAGTTGGCGAATCATCCGAATGCGCTCTGTGGTCCAGCGTGCTGTTTCCATCACAGCGTGCAACATGTAGAGGATCCACTCCTCCCATGCCGCATGCGTCGTCACCGCGAGCAGGAGCCGGTAGTACTCCGCTCTGCTCCGGATGATGGCGCGGCTGAGATAGAGCACTGGAAGCTCCAGGAGCTCCTGCTCGACGAGATAGAGAAGGTTGAGTATCCGCCCGGTGCGCCCGTTGCCGTCGGTGAACGGATGAATCGCCTCAAACTGGTAGTGCGCCACCGCCATCCGGACGAGCGGATCGAGATCATCGTCCGCATGCAGAAATCGCTCCCAATTGGCCAGCAGCGCTCGTAACACCGGCTCGCCCACGGGTGGCGTGTAGACGATCTTTCCGCTCCCCTGATTGACGAGAGCAGTTCCCGGCACCCGGCGTACGTCGAGCCCCACACCCAACAGCGTGCCGCAGATTTCGACCGCGGTTGCGGTGGCCAACGGCTTCTTCCGGAGCAGCTCGGCACCACGCCGGAGCGCGGTGCGGTAGCGCAACGCCTCCTTCGTGGGCGCATCCGCCAGCGCCTCGCGGTCGGGTTGCGCATAGCGGAACAGCTGATCGGTCGTGGTGACGATGTTTTCTATCTCGGAGCTCGCGCGCGCTTCCAGCAGAGGTATGGTGTTGATCAGCACTTCCTGATTCGGTAGCATCCCCCCCGCCTGCTTCAGCTCGGCGACCGCAGCCCGTGCCTCGATGCACGCCTTGAGTACGGCCTTGCTCTCCAGCTCGGCTCGGGGTGGGAGCGGAGGCAGGTCGTTGTAAGCTCTTTCTGCGGCGAATCTTGCCATGCCTCGAACCCCGGATGGGTGGGGTGGACCAGCCTGTCGAGTGAATCGACAGGTCGGTATAATATGTCGAAAACATAGCGTCAATTCGACATATCAGCAAATGACGCCGTCGTTGCTCGCGAGCAGGCATATCAACGGTTCGCCAGAGACCGGTCTTTCACCGCCCGAGTTCCCGCCGGTGCCGCGCCACCATCCGCCGCGCCACCCCCACCGCATCCCCCCTCGGCTCGACCCGATACCTCTCATGCCCCGCCGACCACCCCTTCTCCCACTCACAACTCTCCGCCGCAAACGGCCCCCGATCAAACGCCTTCCCCTCATCCAGCGCCCGGTTCAGCCGCGCAAAGAACTCCCTCCACCGCGGCAGATAGTATCCACTGAACATCCCCTCCCACTGCTTGTAGGCATACAGGTTCAAATCATCATTCTGCCCCTCGGTACACTTCGTCCCCCAGAGCGTGATGATGTTCCGGGCGTTCCACTCGTAGAGATCACGCTCGGCTTCCGTCGCCCCCCACGCCTTGGCACTCTCGAGCCAGGGGCCCAGCAGGAACTCGGGCCGCGTCCCCACCAGCGTGTCCAGGTCCGCGATCAGCCCCGTCACCCGCGCCTCGGCCGCCAGGAGCGCGGTCTTGTCTTTCCTTATATACGCGGCCTCGACCGCCTGCACCGCCGGCAGTCCCAGACCACCCAGCACCTGCCGCGTGAGGCTCACCACGTCGTACCGGTAGGCGTCACTCCCGCCCAACGCCTGCGACGCCGAGAGCAGCGTATCGAGTGCCGCCGTCAGCAGCCTGGGATCGTACGGCAGCTTCGGCTCGGTCCGGTACGCCATCTTCGGATCGTAGAATTGCGGCCGCTCGGCCACGAACGTGCCGGTCTGCGCGGGTGAGCGATAGGCCGTCGCCAGCAGGATCTTCCAGGCCGCCCACGCGCGCGCGTTCTCCGCACCGTACCGGCGGCGCACCCAGTCGTGCGCCCACTCCTCGATCGGCGGCGCATCAGCTCGCCACGCCAGATCCATCACGTAATCCGGCACGATGGGGTTGTAGCCCAGCCCTTCCATCATCATGCCGAGCCCGGCAAGGCGGCCGTGCGCGGGACTCGTCACGGCGTCGTGCACGTTGGCGGCGATGTGGGGCAGGTCTCCATTCAAGGTCACCTGTCCGCCGAAGTTGTAGAGCACGTTCCAGATCCACGGCTTGCCAAAGAACGCCTGGCGGTCCTTCCACACCGGATGCCGGTCGCCATAGAGATCGAGCACCAGCATGCGATCGTCCGGCACGGCGCCCAGAAGCGCCCGGGCCTGCGGGTCGCGCCAGAACTTCGCCTGATAGTAGAGAAACCAGCCCTGCAGCACCCAGATCGCCTTCGGATCCTCGGCGCGCATCGACTCGTACACCGTGTGGCCCATGCCGGCCAGGAACGTCGAGTCGTCGGTGGGCGGGTTGATCTCGTTGAAGCTGTCGGCGGCGTAGAGGTGATCGGTGCCGAACAGCTCGGTCTGCCGCCTGATGAACAGCCGGCCGATGCGCTGGAAGAGCGGGTCGAGCGGGTCGAGAAACCAGGTGCCACTGAACCCGGCGGACCAGTCGCCGGTGCGATGGATCTTCGCGCTGGGGAACACATCCTTGATCGACTCGGGCACGTGTCCGGTGAAGCCCTGCAGCACTGGCTTCATGCCGAGCGCGCGCTCGCGCGCGAGGATCTGTTTTTCGAGGGCGACGTGACCCCGGATCCAGCTGTCCGGCAGCGGCCCGCCCAGCCCGTCGATATTGCCCATCCAGCCCCACGGCAGATAGGCGGGCCCCACGAGAAATTCGCCGATCTGCCTGTCGCTGAATCCGAGATCCCTGAGCACGAGCTGCCAGGTACCCTCCTGCCCGGTGGCGGCGAGCGGGAGGTTGATCCCCTTGAGCGCCATCCAGTCGATCATCCGCTGCCAGTCGTCCCAGGTCCACCACGCCATGCTGTAGGAAAAGGTGCAGTAGTTGAAGAAGTAGCGGTACGTGTACGGCGTGACGACGTGGACCGGGTGGGCGACGGGCTTCACCGCCTTCAGGTGAATCGGCACCAGCGGGTTGGAGACGTTGACGCCGGCGACGTGCTCCAGATACCAGTTGAGCGCCGACGCGATGGCGACGCTGCTGGAGCCCCGGAGCACGACCGTGCCGGACCGGCTCTCGACCTCGAAGACGTCATGGCCGGCGGAATCGGGGATCTGGGCGACGACGAACGAGCGGGCGTTGTCCGGGACCACCCGGGCGACGAGTGCCCGGGCGGAGGGGAGGTCAGCGGCGAGAAGAGCCAGGATGGGAAGGAGCATCGCTCAAGATACCGCCAGGATAGCGCCTGGGCACGGCGTCAGCGGTTGAGATCCTGCCCAAAGCACACGCGATAGTCATTGCAGTCGTCCACCTCGAAGTCTCGGCAGCCGTAGAACTGGTCACAGATGTCGCGCGTGATGTTCACGCCTTTCGACTTGAACTCGGCATGCAGCGCGTCCGCGTCCTCGATCCAGACGTAGGCGTCCCAGGCGCCGCCCTCGGGATCGACGAGGTGGTTCGGCCGCATCACGCCGGACTGCTCGAGCTGGCTCAGCATGATGGTGACGCCGCCGCGCCGCACCATGCAGAACGACGGGGGATCGTCCCAGAGGCGGTCGTAGCCAAAACCGAGCTTGTCGCGGTAATAGGTGGCGGTGGCGACAACATCATCCACGATGAAATAGGGTGCGATGCCCCAGCGGGACAGAGCCGCACCGTCCTTGTCCGCCATCTCTGGCCTCCGGCGTTGAGGAATCATTCACGCAACCAACGGCACCGGACCGGTCTGCGGACCCGCGATGAGGTGTGTCTGGCCGCTGGTCCGCCGCCGTCTCCGGGGATAACGTACTGCCAGGAACCCGCTCCCGGAGGCATCATGAAACCGATCGCTGTGGTATTGCCCGTGACGCTGATGGTCGCGATGGCGGCTGCCTGCGGCACCACCCCCACCCAGCCGGTGGACGGCTCCTGGCAGGCCGCGATGACGATCCCGGGTGTCGGGCGCACGATGACGCTGGCGCAGCACGGCGCCGACGTGAGCGGCACCGGCACCTGGACCGGCGAGGCAATCAACCCGCCGTCGGGCGCCCTGACCGTCACCGGCACCGCCAGCGGCTCGCAGGTCACCCTCACCTTCCGGTACGACAACGGCCGCGCCACCACCTTCACCGGCACCGTCCTGGGCCAGCGGCTCGCGGGCGTCGAGCGCGCCGGGACCGTGGAGGATAGCGTGGTGTTCCTCCGGCAGTAGACCGGCGGCGCCTGCTCAGCCGTCGCCGCCGGGCCGCGACCGCTCGACGCCTTCGAGGCTCGAGCGGCCGTCCCCCCCACCTCGGCGGACGACACTGAACGAACCGTCGGTCTCCAGCACAACGGCCTCGGCGTCGTTCAGCGACGCAAGACCGGCGGACCGGACCGCGGCCCGCACCTCGCCCTCGGTTACGCGCGCGCGCCGGAGCGCCGCGGGCAGGAACTCGCCGCGATAGAGCAGCATGAACGGGTCACCCGTCACCCATCGGCGTACCCATGGCGCCCGGACACTGGACCATGTCACCGCGTACTGGAGCAGGATCAGGAGCGCAAAGCCGAGTGCCCCCTGGGCCAGGGTGACGCCCCGGCTCAGCACCACGGTTGCCAGCGTGGAGCCGAGGGCTACGGTCACGATCAGGTCGAAGGCGTTCATCTTGGAGAGCGTCCGCTTCCCCGAGATCCTGAGGAAGACGACGAGGCAGACGTAGGCCAGCATCCCGACGAGCAGCGTGCGGAGCAGGCTGTCCCACCCGTTGAAGAACATGCGCTCCACGTCATTCCTCCTTCTCCCACCGAGTCCTGGACCGGGGTTACCGCTCCCGCACCTCCGCGCGATCCGAACCCCACGTTACTGCGGATGGCGGGTAACGGTAAGTCGGCGAGCATCCCTCGAGGCACTCACTTTCGCTGGATCCTCCGCTGAATCCTCCAGCTCCGGCGCCCGGGCGGACCGGCACACTGGCGCCCCCGCTGTACCGGTTCCATCTTCCTTTCGTCCCACCACGCTCCACCTTCCCTCGCAGCCGGCATCACCGGGGAGACCCGCATGAACCGCCGCACATGAACCGCCGCCCATGAATCGCCGCACGCTCCTCCGCCTCATCGGCGGTGCCGCCATCCCCGCCTCGCTCGGCCTCACCGCCGACGACCTCCTCGCCGCCGGCCGCCGCGTCCGCTCCGGTGCCGGCCCCGCGGGACCGTTCACCCCGCGCCAGCGCGAGACCGTCGCCACCCTGGCCGAGGCGATCATCCCGGCCACCGACACACCCGGCGCCCGCGCGGCGCGGGTGGACGCCTTCATCGGCCTCCTCCTCGACGAGTGGTACCCGGCGGAGAAGAAGGCGGAGTTCATGGCCGGGCTCGATGCGTTCGACGCGCGGAGCCGCCGGGACACCGGCAAGGCGTTCGTTGACGCATCGCCCGCTGAGCGCGCCCGGCTGCTCACCGCCCTCGACGCCGAGGCCCGGGCACCGCGCGACAAGGACAGCCCCAAGCCGTTCTTCCAGTGGATGAAGGAGCTGACGGTGAGCGGCTACTACTCCTCCGAGATCGGAATGAAGCAGGAGCGCCACTACGTGATCTGGCCCGGCCGCTACGACGGCTGCCGCACGATCGGCGCCCGGCCCGGAGGGGCGCCGTCATGACGAGACACGCGGTCACGGGCCGCGGCATCGAGACCTATGACGCCATCGTCATCGGTTCCGGCATCACCGGCGGGTGGGCCGCCAAGGAGCTGACCGCGCACGGACTCCGCACCCTCGTGCTGGAGGCCGGCGGACCGGTTGATCCGGCCAAGGATTTTGTCGAGCACGTGCAGCCGTACCAGGTGCACTTTCGCGGCTGGGGCGACCGCCGCGCCCTCGAGCGCGACCAGTTCATCCAGAAGCACTGCTACGCCTGCGACGAGTGGAGCGGCAAGTTCTTCGTCAACGACCGCGAAAACCCCTACACCTTCGACGCCGACAAGCCGTTCCACTGGATCCGCGGCCGCCAGGTGGGCGGGCGCTCCATCATGTGGGGCCGCCAGGTGTATCGCTGGAGCGATCTCGACTTTGGCGCCAACGCGCGGGACGGCCACGGCACCGACTGGCCCATCCGCTACGCGGACATCGCGCCGTGGTATTCCTACGTCGAGCGGTTCATCGGCGTGAGCGGTGAGCGGCTGGGGCTGGCCCAGCTCCCCGACGGCGAGTTCCTCCCGCCCATGGAGCTCAACTGCGCCGAAGAGGTCGTAAAGAAGGGCCTCGCCGGCCACTTCGGCGGTGAGCGGGTGCTGACCATCGGCCGCTGCGCCATCCTCACCCAGAACCACAACGGCCGCGCCGCCTGTCACTACTGCGGCCCCTGCGAGCGGGGCTGCATCACCCGCTCCTACTTCAACAGCATCGGCGTGACGCTGCCGGCGGCCGCGGCCACCGGCCGGCTGACGCTCCGCCCCCACAGCGTGGTCCACAGTCTGAAGTATGACCCCGCGACCCGCCGCATCGCCGGCGTCAACGTCATTGACGCTGAGACCGGCGCCACCACCGAGTTCCGCGCCCGGGTGGTCTTTCTCTGCGCCTCGACGCTCGAGTCCACCCGCATCCTGCTCAACTCCAAGTCGCCGGCGTTCCCCGCCGGGCTGGCCAACTCCAGCGGCGAACTGGGCCGCAACCTGATGGACCACGTGATGGGCGGCGGCGCCCGCGG
Organism: Gemmatimonadales bacterium; assembly: GCA_038250675.1. Classification (GTDB taxonomy): domain Bacteria; phylum Gemmatimonadota; class Gemmatimonadetes; order Gemmatimonadales; family GWC2-71-9; genus JAICUF01. Next base: position 239,075 of record JBBSCB010000001.1, on the reverse strand, counting down.
CACCATCGCCGGCATGGAGGACAAGGAGACCTACGGGCACCGCCCCAACGGCACCTACCTGCCCCGCTTCCGGAACGTGAAGTCGCAGCACCCCGAATTTCTCCGGGGCTACGCCTTCCAGGGCGGCGGGGGACGGGGCGGGTTTGGCGCGGAGACGCCGGGCTTTGGCCGCGAGTTCAAGGAAGCGCTCCGCCAACGCGGGCCCTGGGGCTTTTCCTTCTATGGCTTCGGTGAATGCCTCCCGCGGCCCACCAACTATGTCGAGCTCGATCCCGTGAAAGTCGACAAGTGGGGCATCCCCGCGCTCCGGATCAATTGCACCTGGAGCGACAACGAACGCGCGCTGCTCAAGGACATGGCGATCACCGGCGCCGAAATGCTGGAAGCCGCGGGCGCCACCGACATCAAGACGTTCGTGGACGACAACCCGCCCGGACTCACCATCCACGAGATGGGTACCGCGCGGATGGGACGCGACCCCAAAACCTCGGTCCTCAACGCCCACAACCAGGCGCACGATGTGCCCAACCTGTTCCTGACTGATGGCGCGTGCATGGCGTCGTCCGCCAACCAGAACCCGTCCATCACCTACATGGCACTCACCGCCCGCGCCGTGGATTACGCGGTGGGCCAGATGAATCGACACGAACTGTGAACCACACCGACCTCACCGCCCTCGGCGCCCCCACCGACCGGCGCACTTTCCTCGGCGTCGCCGCCGCCGCCCTCGGCGCCGCTCGGCTCGGCGCCTTCACAAAATCCGTGGATCACCGGGCCGATGACCCGCTGGGCAGGATCGGCGTGCAGCTCTATACCCTCCGCGATGCGATGAAGGCCGACTTCGAGGGGTCGCTGGCCCGCGTAGCGCAGATCGGGTATCAGGAGGTGGAGTTCGCCGGCTACTTCGACCGGATGCCGCGCCAGGTGCGCACCATCCTGGACCGCCATCACCTCAAGGCGCCGTCGTCCCACATACCCATCGAGACGCTGTCCGAGGGCTGGGACAAGATGCTCGATGACGCCCACGTCATGGGGCACAAGTACCTCGTCGTGGCCTGGATCAACGAGCCGGACCGGACGGTGGACGGGTACAAGCGGATCGCCGAGCTGTTCAACCGGGCCGGCGAGCAGGCACGGAAGGCGGGGATCCGCCTTGGCTATCACAATCATTCGTACGAATTTGCCCCGGTGGAGGGCCTCCGTCCCTACGACATTCTCCTGACGCACACCGACCCGCGCAACGTGGTGTTCGAGCTCGATCTCTTCTGGATCGTCAAGGGCGGCGCCGATCCGCTCACCTACTTCACGATGCAGGCGGGCCGATTCCCGCTGGTGCACGTCAAGGACATGGACCCGCGCGGCGGCATGGTGGACGTGGGTCAGGGCACGATCGACTTTGCCGGCATCTTCCGCCACGCAAAGCAGGCCGGCATCAAGCACTACTTCGTGGAGCACGACGAGCCGGCCGACCCCTTCGCCAGCATCGCGGCCAGCTACCGGTATCTGCGCGCACTGAGGTTCTGAGGGTGGGCCGATGACGATCTCGCGGCGCGAGCTGCTCGCGGCGTCCGCCGGTGCCGTGGGCGCGGCCGTCCTGGGGCCGTCGGCGCTCGCGGCCGATTCGGCGTCCGTCGCGACACCGGCCGCCGCGCGGCTCAAGCAGGCCGTCTCCCGCTGGCCGTTTGAGGGCGTGCCGTTTCTCGACTTCTGCCGCGCGGCCTCCCGCATGGGCCTTTTGGGCATCGACCTGCTGCAGCCGGCCGACTGGGAGCGGGTGCGCGACTTTGGCCTCGTCTGCTCGATGGGCTACCCGGCCGACCGCCCCGACTTCATCAGCTACGGCTTCAACGATCCCACCCACCATCCCAAACTCCTGGCGGAACTCGAACGGGCGATCCCGCTCGCGGCCCAACACGGCGTGCCCAACGTGATCACGATGTTCGGCAACCGGAACGGCATCGCCGATGACGCCGGCGCCGATGCCTGCATCCGCGGCCTCAGCGTGATCGCGCCGCTGGCCGAGCAGCACGGGGTCACCGTCTGCGTGGAGCTGCTCAACAGCCGGGTGGACCACAAGGATTACATGGGGGACCACACCGCCTTTGGCGTCAGGGTGATCAACGGCGTGGGATCCCCCCGGGTCAAGCTGCTCTACGACATCTACCACATGCAGATCATGGAAGGCGACGTCATCCGCACCATCCGCACCAACCGCGATGCCATCGGCCACTTCCATACCGGCGGTGTCCCCGGCCGGCACGAGCTGGACGGTTCCCAGGAGCTCACCTACGGCGCCATCGCCAGGGCAATCGCCGATACCGGCTTCACCGGCTTTCTGGCCCACGAGTTCGAGCCCACGCGGGACCCGCTGACGGCCCTGCGCGAGGCGGTGGCGGTCTGTCGCGTGTGAAGGACGCCGATCCCGCCACCGCGCGCGAGCTGATCCCCACCCGCGTCTTCCCCTCGGCGGACGAGGTGAGCATCGCGGTCGCCCGCGACATCGCGGCGCTGATCCGCGAGCGGGCGGCGGAGGGGCGGACGGCGGTGCTCGGCCTGGCGACGGGCTCGACGCCGATGACCGTCTACGCGGAGCTGGTGCGGCTGCACCAGGAGGACGGGCTGTCCTTCCGGAACGTCGTCACCTTCAATCTCGACGAGTACTACCCGATCGCCCCTGCCGCGCTGCAGAGCTACCACCGCTTCATGCACGAGCACCTGTTTGACCACGTGGACATCGATCCCGCCGCCATCCACATCCCCGACGGCACGCTTCCCATCGAGGCGGTCCCCGCCTACACCCGGGACTACGAGCAAGCCATCCGCGAGGCCGGCGGGATTGATTTCCAGATCCTCGGCATCGGCCGGACGGGGCACGTGGGCTTCAACGAGCCGGGCTCCGGCGCGGACAGCCGCACGCGGCTCATCACGCTCGACCGGGTGACGCGGCTCGACGCCGCCAGCGACTTCATTGGCGTTGAGTTCGTACCGCGGCGGGCGATCACGATGGGTGTCGGCACCATCCTCGAGGCGCGCCGCGTCGTGCTCATCGCCTTTGGCGAGCACAAGGCGGCGGTCGTGGCGCAGGCGGTCGAGGGGCCGGTCACACCCAAGGTGGCCGCGAGCTACCTGCAGCGGCACCCCAACGCCGAGGTGGTGCTGGACGCCGCCGCCGCGGCCGAGCTGACGCGATTCCTGACGCCGTGGCTGGTGCAGCCGGTCGAGTGGGGACCCACCTCGACCCGGAAGGCAGTGATCTGGCTGGCCCGCACGCTGCAGAAGACGATCTTGTCGCTGACCGACGAGGACTACAACGAGGCCGGTCTTCAGGATCTCATCGCCCGTCGCGGCTCGGCGCACGAGATCAACATCGACGTCTTCCGCGGCCTGGCCGAGACGATCACCGGCTGGCCCGGCGGCAAGCCGGAGGCGCTGAAGCGTCCGGGCGACATTGACCGGCCCACCGATGCGGTCTTTCCCAAGCGGGTGCTGGTCTTTTCGCCCCACCCCGACGACGACGTGATCTCGATGGGCGGCACGCTCATTCGGCTGCAGGAGCAGGGCCACGAAGTGCACGTGGCCTACCAGACCTCCGGCAACCTGGCCGTGTTCGATGCCGATGCCATCCGGTTTGCCGAATTTGCGGTCGAGTTCAACGCCATCTTTGGGCTGGCGGACGCCGATGCCATGCGGATCGAGCAGCACATCGAGGCGGCGCTCCGCCGGAAGCCGCCTGGGCAGGTGGACACCCCCGAAGTGCGGCGGATCAAGACGCTGATCCGCCGGGGCGAGGCGCGCGCCGCGGGACGCGACAGCGGCATCCCGGCCGAGCGACTGCACTTTCTCGACCTCCCCTTCTATGAGACCGGTGCCGTGCGGAAGCGGCCGCTCGGTGCCGAGGACGTCGAGCGCGTGCTGGAGATCCTCCGGCAGGTGCGGCCCCACCAGATCTACGCCGCGGGGGACCTCTCGGACCCGCACGGCACGCACCGCGTCTGCCTGGCGGCGATTCTCGCCGCGTTTGGACATCTGGCCGGCGAGGCGTGGTTTGCCGGGACCGAGGTCTGGCTCTATCGCGGTGCGTGGCAGGAGTGGGAGCCCGATCGGATCGAGATGGCGGTGCCGCTCAGCCCCGACGAAGTGCTGCGCAAGCGAAACGCGATCTTCAAGCACCAGTCGCAGAAGGATCGCGCCATGTTCCCCGGCACCGATGAGCGGGAGTTCTGGCAGCGGGCCGAGGCGCGCAATCGGGAGACCGCGCGGATCTACGATCGGCTGGGCCTCGCGGAATACGCGGCGATGGAGGGGTTTGTGCGCTGGCGGGGGCGCTGATTTGCCGGACCGGCAACCTGTTACTTTCCGGGCATTCCCGATTGGAGACTCTGAATGAATCAGGCGCAGCGCAAGACGTACGACGTGTGCATCGTCGGCTCGGGGGCGGGCGGCGGCATGGCCGCGCACATGCTGACCCAGGCCGGTGCCGACGTGGTGGTGCTCGAGGCCGGCGGCATGTGGGACAACACGAAGGACAGCGCGATGCTCAAGTGGCCGTACGACTCGCCACGGCGCGGCGCCTCGACCAAGGAGCGGCCGTTCGGCGAGTTCGACGCCTGCATCGGCGGGTGGAACATCGACGGTGAGCCGTACACCCGGGCACCCGGTACCCAGTTCGACTGGTGGCGCGCGCGCATGCTGGGCGGCCGCACCAACCACTGGGGCCGCATCTCGCTCCGCTTTGGCCCCGACGACTTCCGCCGCCGCAGCCTCGACGGCATGGGCGATGACTGGCCGCTGACCTACGACGAGCTCAAGCCGTACTACGACCGGGTGGACGATCTCGTCGGCATCTTCGGCAGCATCGAGAACCTGCCCAACCATCCCGACGGGCACTTCCTCCCGGCACCGCGTCCCCGCTGCTACGAGCTCCTGGTCAAGAAGGCGGCGGACAAGCTGAAGGTCACCTGCATTGCCGGCCGCCTGTCCATTCTGACCAAACCGCTCAACGGCCGCGCTGCCTGCCACTACTGCGGCCAGTGCAACCGCGGCTGCGCCGTCAACGCCAACTTCACCTCCACCAACGTCCTCCTGCTGCCGGCGCTCAAGACCGGCAAGCTGACATTGGTCACCGGAGCCATGGCCCGCGAGATCACCACCGACCGGAGCGGTCTCGCCACCGGCGTCTCCTACGTGGACAAGAGCGATGGCAGCGACCAGCATGTCCGCGCCCGGATCGTGGTGCTCGCCGCCAGCGCCTGCGAATCGGCCCGACTGCTGCTGAACTCCCGCTCGGCGCGGTTTCCCGACGGGCTGGCCAACTCGAGCGGGGTGGTGGGCAAGTACCTCACCGACACCACCGGCACCGACGTCGCGGGGTTCATCCCCAAGCTCATGGACCATGTCCCCCACAACGAGGACGGCGTGGGCGGCGGCCACATCTACATGCCGTGGTGGGTGGACAACCGGAAGCTCGACTTTCCCCGGGGCTACCACATCGAGGTCTGGGGCGGGCTGGGGACGCCGTCGTACGGCTTCATGGGCGGCATCCAGAACTACCCCACCGGCGGCGGCTACGGCGCCACGCTCAAGAACGACTACCGCCGCTACTACGGCGCCACGGTGGGCTTCTCCGGCCGGGGCGAGATGATCCCCAACGCCGATTCATTCTGCGAGATCGATCCCGTGACAGTGGACCGCTGGGGCATTCCGGTCCTGCGTTTCCACTGGAAATGGAGCGACAGTGAATACAACCAGGTGCGCCACATGCAGCAGACCTTCCGCGCGCTGATCGACGAGATGGGCGGCCAGGTCTTCTCGCCGATGCCCACGCAGGAGCGCGGCTACGGCATCTCCTCCGGCGGCAGCATCATCCACGAGCTCGGCACCACCCGCATGGGCCGGAACCCGAGCAGCTCGGTGGTCAACGCCCACGGCCAGGCACACGACGTGAAGAATCTGTTCATCGCCGATGGCGGGCCGTTCGTCTCCCAGGCGGACAAGAATCCCACCTGGACCATTCTTGCACTGGCGATGCGGGCCGGCGAGTACATCGCGGACCAGCAGAAGAAGGGGGCCCTGTGAGCGACATGAGACGGCGGGACCTCCTCAAGCTGTTTGGGACCGGGATTGCCGCGGCCACGATCTCCTGCACGCCGGAGCAGGCCCAGAAGGCGCATGAAGCCGGCCAGGCCGCGCGCGACACCGCCGCGGCAACCGGCACCCCGGTGGCCACCACATTCTTCACCCCGCACGAGCACGCCACCGTCGCCATGCTGGCCGACATGATCATTCCGCGCGATGATCGCTCCGGCAGCGCCAGCGAGGCCGGCGTGCCCGAATTCATGGACTACATCCTGACCGAGTATCCCGACGGCCAGGGCGCCATCCGCGGCGGGCTGGCCTGGCTGGACCACGAGTGCGACATGCGGTTCAACACCCAGTTTGTCCGCGTGGGCGAGCCGGAACGCCGGTCGCTGCTGGACGAAATCGCCTGGCCCAAGAAGGCCAAGCCGGGGTTGAGCCAGGGCGTGGCGTTCTTCAACCGGTTCCGCGACTTCACGGCGTCGGGCTTCTTTTCCAGCAAGATGGGCGTGGAAGATCTCAGATACATTGGCAACACCGTCGTACCCGATTGGAAAGGCTGCCCGCCGGAAGCGCTCGAGAAGCTGGGTGTCTCGTACGAGGGGTACGCATGAGCGGGGAGCGGCTGGGCGTTGGCTTCATCGGCAGCGGCTTCAACGCCCGCTTCCACATGCAGTCGTGGACCGCGGTGCGTGACGCGGACGTCCTCGGTGTGTGGAGTCCCAACGTCGAGCGCGCCGGTGAGGCCGCGGCCTATGCGCGGAAGCTCGATGTGGGGCGCGCGAAGGCGTATCGCTGCATCGGCGACATGGTGGCCGACCCAAAGATCGATGCGCTCTGGCTCTGCGGCCCTAACCAGGCGCGGATCGAAAACGTCGAGGAGATCGTCGACGCGATCGAACGCGGCCGGGGCGAGCTCAAGGGCCTCGCCTGCGAAAAGCCGCTGGCGCGGAACGTGGAGGAGGCGAACGAAGTCGTCCGCCTCGTCAAGCGCGTCGGGCTGGCCACCGGCTACCTGGAGAACCAGCTCTTTGCCCCGCAGGTGGAACTGGGCCGCAACCTCATCTGGGCCCGTGGCGCCAAACTGACCGGCCGTCCCTACCTCGCGCGCGCGGCCGAAGAGCACAGCGGGCCGCACATGCCGTGGTTCTGGCAGGGGAAGCTGCAGGGCGGCGGCGTGCTCAACGACATGATGTGCCACTCGGCGCTGGTCGTCCGCCACCTGCTCACCCGCCCCGGCGAGCCGCTCTCCACCGTGACGCCGGTGAGCATCACCGCCCGGATCGCGAGTCTCAAGTGGTCGCGCCCGGCCTACGCAAAGAAGCTCCGCCGCACGATGGGCCGCGGCGTGGACTACCTCAAGCGCCCGTCCGAAGATTTCGCCAGCATGTCGATCGACTTCCAGACCGACGACGGATACCACGTCATCGGCGAAGCCACCACCTCCTGGAGCTTTGTCGGCGCCGGCCTCCGGCTCTCGGCCGAGCTGCTGGGACCCGAGTACTCGATGTCGTGGAACACGCTGGACAGCGGGCTCAAGCTCTTCTTCAGCCGCGAAGTGACCGGCCGCGCCGGCGAGGACCTGGTGGAAAAGCAGAACGCGGAGACCGGCCTGATGCCGGTCGTGGCCAACGAGGCGATGGCGTACGGTTACGAGGCGGAGAACCGGCACTTCGTGCGGGTGTTCCAGGGCAAGGCCCGGCCGCTGCTGACGTTCGATGACGGGCTCGAAGTGGTGAAGATGCTGATGACCGCCTATATGAGCGCCGAACAGGATCGCACCATCGCGTTCCCTCCGCGCGGGCTGGCCGGCTTCAGGCCGGCGGTCGCGAAAGGAAAATGGAAACCATGAGGATCCGCCCGTCGGTGGTGCTTGGCGCCGCCGTCACACTGTTCATCATCGCCTCGAGGCCTTGCGTGGCCCAGACCGGCAAGACCTGGCCCCCCAATTCGATGGAGCGTCCCCGGCCGCCGGTGGTGGCTCCAGGCGCGGCTCCGGCGTCGGCACCGATTCCGTCCGACGCGATCATCCTGTTCAACGGCAAGTCACTCTCCCAGTGGGAAACCGACAGCGGCCAGGCGGCGCCGTGGACCGTCAGGAGCGGCTACATGGAAGTGGCGCCGGGCAAGGGCGGCATCCGCACCAGGCGCAGCTTCGGCAACGTGCAGCTCCATGTGGAGTGGGCCTCGCCCACGCCGGCCGAGGGCGAGAGCCAGGAGCGCGGCAACAGCGGCGTCTTCCTGATGAGCCACTACGAGATCCAGGTGCTCGATACGTATCACAACATCACCTACGCCGACGGGATGGCCGGCGCCGTCTACGGCCAGACACCGCCGCTGGTCAACGCCAGCCGCGGTCCCGGCCAGTGGCAGAGCTATGACATCGTCTTCCACCGGCCGCGGTTCGACGCAAAGGGTCAGGTGACCCGGCCGGCGCGCGTGACCGTGCTGCACAACGGCGTGCTGGTGCAGGACAACACCGAGATCACCGGCTGGACGGTCCACGCCGAGGTGGCCAAATACCAGCCGCACGCCGACCGGCTGCCGCTCGCACTGCAGGACCACGGGCGGAAAGTCCGCTATCGCAACATCTGGGTGCGGGAGCTGGCCGAGACCGAGTAAGGAAGAGTCTCGGTCAGGCGGCTGCCCGCATCTTCTCATAGACGATGCTGGTGCAGGCGGAGGTCGGTTGCACCTGCGGGTCGAAATTCTCGATCGTGCTGCTGGTGGAATCGCCGGGGGCCATGGACTCCGAGCATGCCGCCGCCACGTGGCGGCCATCCGCGCAGACGATCACGACGTCCATGCAGAGGCTCGCCTTCGACTCACCGATGTTCTTGTAGTCGCACTTCACCGCCGTCAGCGAGACGGTCCGACAGCCCTGTACCTCCACCCGCGCATTCGACAGCTCGCCCGCGCCGCGGCGCATCTGGCCGATGCCGGACACGACCGCAAAGAGGCCGATGGCCACGATCACCAGTTGCACGAGGATCCGCAGTGGCTTGTTCTTGGGCAGAAAATCCCGTTTCATGGTGCACTCCGGTGGTTGAGAGGGTCGGTCACCGCATCAGAAGCCCGATGGCTACCACCACCGCCAGGCCAAGCATCGCGCTGTTCATCACCATCTGCCACGCCCGCACCCGCTCGGCACGACGGATCACGTCCTGATCGTGGAGTGGCGTGTAGCGCCGGCGGGAGAAGTAGTTCGATGCACTGACCGGTCGCCAGAATTTCCGGCCCATGATCGCGAGCGACAGATAGGTGGGACTCCCCGCATTTTCCCAGTGCTCCGGATACCGGGCCCGGACCTCCCGAAGCACCCGCTCACCGAGGTAGAACGAGCCGACCGCGCTGACGGCGTAGACGACCATGGCGGCGACCAGCAGGGCCCCGACAATCGTATTGGCCGGCATATGCGCTCCAGAGCGGGCATGGACAGGCGCCTCCAGCTGACACGCGCGCACCGCGGCCGGGCGGGCTCATATCACTTGGCAGGGGTAGCGGAGTTGGGGCTGCGCGGCGGATGGCCCTGGCGGCCGGAAGCGGATTGGTAGTGCGGTCAATCCCCGGGAGACGCGGCCAGGTTTACGATTGCCCGGATCCGCTCGGCATCGGTCTCCATCCGCACGCGATCGTCGGTGGTGACCGGTTTCTGGAAGCTGATCCGCGGATTGTGATACTGCATTTCGCTCGTGGCGGGCGATGCGCCACGCACGTGAATTTCATGCACACCGGTGATCGACACCAACCTGCGCACGTTCTCCTCGGTGACGCCACCCCCGGCCAGGATGCCGATCCGCCCCGCCGCCCGCTGGACCAGCTGACCGATCAGCACGGCCCCGTCGATCGCGCTCGCCTGCTGCCCCGAGGTCAGCACCCGCTCCACACCGAGCCCGATGAGCTCGTCGAGCGCGGCCGCAGGATCACGGCAGACATCGAACGCCCGATGGAAGGTGACCGCCATCGGACGGGCCGCGGCAATGAGGAACCGTGTCGCGTCGAGATCGATCGCGCCGTCGGGACGGAGCGCCCCGATCACCACGCCGTCGGCCCTCAGCTCCCGGCACAGCGCCACGTCGCGCGCCATCGCCTCCACCTCGGCCGCGGAATAGACAAAGCTCCCGCCCCGCGCCCGCACCAGCACGAAAAGCGGTATGCCGACGAGCTCCCGGCATACCGCGATCGTACCCGCACTCGGTGTCGTCCCGCCCTCGGCCAGGTTGTCGCACAGCTCGAGGCGGTCCGCACCGCCCGCTTCCGCGGCCAGCGCGGACTCGATGGAGTCCACGCAGGCCTCGACGTTCACAACGTCCAGCCCTTGCGGTAGCTGGGGTTGAGGTACTCCGGCGGCACGCCGGAGTTGCGGATCTCGCCGGTATCGGAGTTGAGCAGGATCGGCTCCTGCATCCGGACCGCAAAGTTGCCCAGCAGCACCATCTGCGTCAGCGGTCCAGAGTGGCCGTTGAAGTTGGACCCCGGCTGCGTCCCCGACTTCATGGCGGCGATCCATTCCTTATAGACGCCCTCGGTCCGCGGATACTTCTGCGCCGGCGGGTGGGCCTTGATCTCCTTGTCGCGCGCGGGGTCCACCAGCCGCACTCCCTCGCCATAGACGTCCGCCACCAGCATCCCGTCGGTGCCGACCCAGAGCTGATGCCCCGGGTCGCCACCCAGCGGCCACGGCGCGTCGGCCGGATAGCCGTCGGGGCGCGCGGGCGTGAGGCCGCCGTCGCGCCAGAAGACGGTGAGCGCCGGCCGGCTCCCGCGGGCCGGAAACTCGTACACGATGCGCGACATCCTGGGCGCCGTCTCGGGGTAGAGCGGCGAGGTCTCCGCCACGATCCGCGTGGGGAAACCCAGATTGAGCGCCCAGAAGGCCGCGTCCATGGCGTGCGGGGCAATATCGCCCAGCGCGCCGCAGCCAAAATCCCACCAGCCACGCCAGCGGAACGGCGCATACGCCGGATTGTACGGCCGCTCCGGCGCGGGCCCCAGCCAGAGATTCCAGTCGAGAGTGGGCGGCACGTTGAACGCCTCGCTGGGCCGGTCCATGCCCTGGGGCCAGATGGGGCGATTGGTCCAGTAGTGGACCTCCTTGACCGTCCCGATGGCGCCGGCCTCGACGATCTCCCGGATGAGCCGGGTGCCGGCGCCGGCGTGCCCCTGATTGCCCATCTGGGTGGCCAGCCTGGGGGAGGCCTTGGCCTGCGCCATTAGCGCCCGCACCTCGCCGATGGTCCGCGCCAGCGGCTTCTGGCAGTAGGTGTGATGGCCGGAGCGGAGGGAGAGAAGCGCGGCCGCTGCATGCGAGTGATCGGGAATGGAGACGGTGATCGCGTCGAGTCCCTTCTCCTTGTCGATCATCTCCCGGTAGTCCTTGTACCGCTTGACCTTGGGATACGTCTTGAAGGCGTCTTCCGCGCTCCGCCAGTCCACGTCGGCAAAGGCGACCAGGTTCTCGCCGCTCATCCCGGTGACGTCGTTGCGCCCCATGCCGCCCACCCCGATGCACGCCACGTTCAGCGTGTCGCTCGGCGCCCGGTAGCCGCGGCCCAGCACGTGGCGCGGGACGATGGTGAACGCCGCCGCGCCCGCGGCGGCCGTCGACACGAAGTTCCGTCTGGAAACAGCCATGTGATCTCCTCGAGTGGATCCGTCGGTTACGCGGCCGCGGCCGCGGCCACCCGGCGCGGAGGCCGGAAGAGCAGCGCAAACGCCACCAGCACCACCGCCGCCATCGCGGCCGGCACCAGCCAGATCGTGTGCCAGTCGTGGGTCACGGCCAGGCACTGCCCCGCCGCCGCCTGCGCATCGCTGCAGGCCGGATTGGGGATGGTCCACCGCTCCACCACCGCGCCGGACACGAACGCGCCGATGAAGTAGCCCAGCCCGTTGGTGACGAAGTTGATGAACCCCTGCGCGGCCGCGCGCACCTTCACGCCGGCCTTTTCGTCGGTATAGATCTGCCCGCCCACGAAGAAGAAATCGTAGCAGATGCCGTGGAGCAGGATGCCACCGTAGATCAGCCACATGCCGGCGCTCGCGTCGCCGCTGCTGAAGGCCACGTAGCGGAGCGCCCACGCCAGCATGCCGCCCAGCATGATGCCCTTGATGCCAAAGCGCCGGAGTGCCAGCGGCAGCAACAGCATGAAGAAGAATTCCGACATCTGGCCAAAGGTCTGGATGAACGCCGGCTCCGGCGCGCCGATCTCGTTCAGGAACGGATTGGCAAAGCTGTAGTAGAACTGGAGCGGGATGCAGAGCAGGAACGAGCCGATCACGAAGATCAGGAACGACCGGTCCTTGAGCAGACTCAGCGCGTCGAGCCCCAGCGCGTCGCGCACGCTGAACGGTGTGCCCGCCGCCTTGGGCGGCGTGTGCGGCAGCACCAGCGAGAACACGCCCAGCACGATGGACGCCAGCGCCCCCACCTTGAGCGGCAGCGCCAGCGGATCGGCGTGGAGCACCCGGCCAATCAGAAAGCCGGCCGCGATCCAGCCCAGCGTCCCCAGCACCCGGATCCTGGGGAAGTCGCGGGCCGGGTCCTCGACGTTGTGGAACGAGATCGAGTTGGAGAGCGAGAGGGTGGGCATGTAGCAGAGCGCGTACAGGATCAGCGCCGGATAGAACGTCGCGAACGTCGTCAGCGTGGACACGTACCAGAGGAGTGCGCCGCCGGCCAGGTGCAGCACCGCCAGCAGCTTCTCGGTGGCAAAGAAGCGATCGGCCACCATACCCATGAAGAACGGCGTCACCAGCGCGGCGATGGCGGTGGCACCGTAGGCCAGCCCCACCTGGGAGCCGGTGAAGTGCAGGGTCTGCGTCAGATACGTGCCCATCGTGACGAACCACGACCCCCAGACGAAGTACTGGAGGAACATCATCACCGAGAGCTTCGTCCGGATGGCGCTCATGGCAGCGGGCGGATCTTGACGTTGCGCAGCGAAAGCACCCCGTCATGATCGCCCTGGATGCCCAGATGTCCGGTCCTGGCCATGCCGTAGTGCGGCCAGGCGGAGAACTTGCTCGCCTTGACCTTGGCGTTCCAGTCCGGGCTCCAGAGGTCGTAGTCCAGGAGCTTCTGCCCGTTCATCCAGTGCTCCACGTGGGCGCCCTTGACCACGATGCGGCCGGTGTTCCACTCGCCGGCCGGACGCAGCGGACCGATCGGCGCGGGGTAGAGCCCGTACGCGGCACCGGCCGACGTCAGCCGGCTCCGCCCATCGGGCGCCGTCAGGTCATCCAGCAGCTGGTACTCGGGGCCGGTCCAGTAGACGTGGTCGTATTCCTCAGTGGCCCGGTAGAAGACGCCGGCATTGCCGCCGACGCCCAGTTTCCAGTCGAACGTCAGGTCAAAGTCGCCGAACTGCTCCTTCGAGATCAGGTCGCCGGCACTGGTGGTCTTGGAGATGATTCCGTCGCGCACCGTCCAGCCGTCCGGCAGCGTCTGCATCTGATAGCCGCGCCACGCGTCCAGCGTCTTGCCGTCGAACAGCAGGCGCCACCCGTCCTGCTGCTCCCGGCTGGTGAGCATGTTGTTCTTGTCGGCCGGAGCGACACCGTTGCCCTGTCCGCAGGCCGTCGTCATCGATACCATTCCCAGCACAGCGAACCATGCCAGGCGGGAGACCGCTCGAAAGGTCATCGTCGTCTCGATCGGAGTGTTGGAGAAGGGACGGGCCACGCCGACCGGCGCGCCCCGGCTCTCAGAATACGGGCACCGCGCGCCGAGCGAAAGACCGGCGCCTGATCCGGAGCGCACATGACAGGGAAATGGCATCGCCGGCTGCCGCTGATGGTGGCAGCCCTCATCACAGCGGCCGCCGCTATCGCGGCCCCCGCGACGGCGCAGCGGCCGCCGCGGACGCAGAACGTCGTCCTCATCGTCACCGACGGGCTCCGCTGGCAGGAGCTGGTTCGCGGCGCCGATTCGGCCCTGATCAACCGGCGCTACGGCGGCGTGGAAGACACCGCCGCCATCCGCCGGACGTTTTGGCAGCCCGACCCGGCCCAGCGGCGCCAGGCACTGCTCCCCTTTCTCTGGACCACCATCGCCACCGACGGCCGCATCTTTGGCGATCCGGACGATGGCGGTGCCGCGGCCGCCGTGACTAACGGCCTCAAGTTCTCCTATCCCGGCTACAACGAAATGCTCACTGGCCGCGCCGATCCCCGGATCGACCGCAACGATTTTGGCCCCAATCCCAACGTCACCGTCTTCGAGCGGTTAGCCGCGCTCCCCGCCTTCCGGGGCCGCGTCGCGGCGTTCGGCACGTGGGACGTCTTTGCCGCGATCTTCAACCGCCAGCGGGCCGGTTTCCTTGTCCAAGCCGGCTGGGAGCCGCCGTTCCCCACCAACCCCTCCCCGGCCGAGCGCACCATCAACCAGCTCTACGCCACTACCACCCGGCTCTGGGACGACGAGCTGGCGTACGACGGTTTCATGCAGGCCGCGGTCCTCGACTACGTCGCCACGCGGAAGCCGCGACTACTCTTCGTGGGTTACGGCGAGACCGATGAGTGGGCCCACAGCCGGCGCTACGACCAGGTGCTCCGCTCCGCCCGCCGGGTGGATGAGTTCGTGGCCGACCTCTGGCGCACGATGCAGGCGATGCCGGAGTACCGCGGTCGCACCACATTTATCATCACCGCCGACCACGGCCGGGGCGGTACCCTCACGGACTGGACCGACCACGGCCGCACCGTCGCCGGGGCCGAAAGGATCTGGATCGCCGTCATCGGCCCCGATGTGACCGAGACCGGCACCGCCGCACCGGCGGTGACCCAGAGCCAGATTGCCGCCACCGTCGGTGCTCTGCTCGTGCCCGATTACGCGACGCTGCTGCCCGATGCCGCGGCGCCGCTGCCGGGGGTGTTCCTGCCCCGCAGCCGCACGCGCCCCTGATGCGGCGCCGCGACCTGCTCCGCTCCGGCGCGGCCGGGGCTCTGGCCGCGCTGCCAATCGGCCGGCCGATTGGCGGCGTCATCGCCCACGGCGCAATCGCTGCCCGCCCGGTGCCCACGCCCGATCAGCTCGCCTGGCAGCAGCGCGAGCTGGCGATGTTCCTGCACCTTGGCGTCAACACCTTCACCGACCGGGAATGGGGCGACGGCACCGAGTCGCCGGCGATCTTCGACCCGGCGCGGCTCGATGCCACCCAGTGGGTCCGCGCCGCGCGCACCGGCGGATTCCGGACCGTCATCCTCACTGCCAAGCACCACGACGGTTTCTGCCTCTGGCCCAGCCGGCTCACCGATCACTCGGTGCGCGCGAGCCCGTGGCGCGGCGGCGGCGGAGACGTCGTGGCCGAACTGGCGGCCGCCGCGCGGAGCGAGGGCCTGGGTCTGGGACTCTACCTCTCGCCGTGGGACCGGCACGCACCATCATATGGTCAGGGCGAACGCTACAACGACTTCTACTGCGGCCAGCTCACCGAGCTCCTGAGCGGCTACGGGCCTGTCGCCGAGGTCTGGTTCGACGGCGCCAACGGCGAAGGACCCAACGGCCGGCGCCAGACCTACGACTGGCCCCGGATCCACCGCATCGTCCGCACCCTTCAGCCGCACGCACTGATCTTCTCCGATGCGGGCCCGGACATCCGCTGGTGCGGCAACGAGAGGGGCGAGGCGGGCGATCCCAACTGGTGCACCGTGGACCCGGCCGCGGTGCCCTATCCCGGCGCCGACGGGCCCGGCATCACCGACGCACTGCAGCACGGCGACCCCGCCGGTTCCGTCTGGCGCCCGGCCGAGGCGGACGTGTCCATCCGGCCCGGATGGTTCTGGCATCCGGCAGAGGATGAGCGGGTGCGATCAACCGATGATCTGCTCGAACTTTACCTGAGCTCGGTGGGCCGGAACGCCAATCTGCTCCTCAACGTCCCGCCCACCACGTCGGGACTGCTGCATGACAGCGATGTGCGGCGGCTCGCGGAGTTTGGCGCGCGGCGGAGCGCGCTGCTGGCCACCGATCTGGCGGCAGATGCCAGGCGCACCGGCGATCCCGTCCGGCGAATCATGACGCTGGCACTCCCGGCGGTCCGGACCTTTGACCTGATATCACTTGGGGAGGCGATCGAGCACGGGCAGGCCGTGGCCGGCTACGCAGTCGAGTGCCGCACCCGCGACGGCTGGCGCACTGTCGCGCGCGGGACCACCATCGGCCACCGCCGGCTCCAGCAGATTGCGTCGGTCGCCGCCGATCGGGTCCGCCTCACCGTCACCGCGGCGGTGGGCCCGGTACGGCTGGGGCGGATCGGGCTGTACTACGGCGGCGAAAGCGGTCGGTAGTGCACGTCCAGCGCGTCGAGGCGCTGCAAATGAACCATCAGCCGCGACCGGAAATCCGCAAAGTCCTTCCGTGCCACCGGCGTCCACAGCACCTCGGCCAGCGCGGACAGGCGGGGATACGCCATGTACTCCACCTGCTTGGGCGTCGCGATGTACTCGGTCCAGACCTGTCCCTGTGCCCCCAGGATGTGCCGGGCATACTGCGGCTCCAGCTCGGCCGGCACCGGCTCAAATGCATAGACGGTATCGAGCGGCAGGAACCCGCCGATAGACAGCGGCTCCGAGTCGCGGGCCAGCGACTGGTAATGATCGAAGTAGGTATGGCTTCCCGGCGCCATGACCACGTCGTGCCCGGCACGCGCCGCCGTGATCCCGCCTGCGGTGCCGCGCCATGACATGATGATCGCGTTGGGCGCAATCCCGCCCTCGAGAATCTCGTCCCAGCCCACCAGCCGGCGCCCGTGCGCCGTCAGGAATGCGTCCATCTGGCGGGTAAACCAGCTCTGCAGCTCATCCTCGTTCTTCAGGCCGAGGGCACGCATCCGCGCCTGCGCCAGCGGGCTCGCCTTCCATTGGGTCTTGGGCGCCTCGTCTCCGCCGATGTGAATGTACAGGCCGGGAAAGAGCGTCATCACCTCGGTCAGCACGTCCTTCATGAAGGCGACGGTGCTGTCCGACGGGTTGAGGATGTTGGGACTCACACCCCAGATCGTCAATACGGGCAGCGTGTCACCGGTATTGCCCAGAAACGGATACGCCGCGATCGCCGCCTGCGAGTGGCCCGGCATCTCGATCTCGGGCACGATGTTGACGTAGCGCGCACGGGCGTACGCCACGATCTCGCGGATGTCGTCCTGGGTGTAGAAGCCGCCATGGCGCTGATGATCGTAGACGTGCAGGGCGGTGTCCGCGGTGTACGGTCCCACCAGCGTCTCCGTGCGCCAGCCGCCCACCAACGTCAGCCGCGGATACTTCCGGATCTCGATCCGCCAGCCCTGGTCGTCGGTCAGGTGCCAGTGGAACGAATTCATCTTGTGGAGCGCCAGCAGGTCGATGTACTTCTTGACGAACTCCCTTGGCATGAAGTGGCGCGTCACGTCCAGATGCGCGCCGCGCCACCCAAAGCGCGGCGTGTCCTCGATGCTCACCGCGGGCATCGTCCATCGCACGTCACCGATCGGCGCCTCCCGGAAGATCGCCGGCGGCAGCAGCTGGCGAATCGTCTGGATCCCGTAGAACAGTCCCGCCGCGCCAGCCGATCGCACCGTGATCACTCCGCGCCGCACCTCGAGGTGGTAGCCCTCGGATCCCAGCCGGGCAAGCGAGCGATCCCGCCGGAGCACGATGCGGTTGCCGGCGGGAGTGCCGGCGCCGTGCACCGTCAGCACGTAGCGGGTGGCCGGCTCGAGATACGCCGCGAGCCGCCGCCCGAGCGCCGCGCTGGCGCGGTCGGTCCAGATCGTCGTGCGGGGCGTGAGGGTGAACTGACCGACGTGACGCGTCAGGACCGCCGGCCGCGGAATGACGGACACCGCGGTATCCTGAGCCGGCGCCTGGCGTCCGACCGCGGTCACGAGCGTGAGCAGGCAGAGTATGGTCCGCATGAGTCCCTGAACGTGCGAGAGAGGCGGGAAGTGGAAGTGCCCTGACCTGAACTGACGAATGCCTAAGTGATGAGCGCCTCGAGCGGCAGCCCCAGAAGATCCCGAAGTCGCTTCGCCTGCGTTAGCGACAGATCGCGCTTCCTACTGAAGAATTCGGATACGCGGCTCTTCCCACCCATGATCTCGTGCAGGTCCGCGCGCTTCATGCTCTTCTGCTCGAGCGCGAACGCCACGATCTGCTGAGGTGTCACATCGCGAATATCGATCCGATCGTGCTCCGCCTCGTACGCTTCGACCAGAACGGAGAGAAACAGCAGACGATCGTAGTCGTCGCTGCCCTCAGCCGCGTTCGCATAGGCCAGTGTATCGAGCTCCGCCACGGCAGCCTCGTACTCACGCTCGTCGCGGAGGATGTGGGGTCGGGAGAAGTCCAGAATCACTGCCGTCATTTATTACCTCTCTTTGCCCGCTGCACCCGGGTCCAGGCGTCGTATCCTTTGTGATCGAATACTTCCAGGATCAGCACTCTTCCAACTGGATACAGGATGCGCGCCACTATCCGGTACTTGTTGCCTCCAATATCGAACACCGCCAGTCCGTCGCCCAGAAAATCGGTTTGCCCGAACAACTCCTTCACGTCGTGAGGCGAGCCCAGCCGGCTGGTCTTCATCAGCATCGTGATCTTCCTGCAAGCAAGGCGCGGGCACAGTTCGCGGATATTCTGAATGAGGTGGCGTTCAACGGAGAACGAGTCCTGCTGCATCGTCACGGCAAGGCCGTCGCCGCAGTGATCTCTGCTGATGATCTGGCCTTGCTCGAAGCGCTGGAGGATCAGATGGACATCGAGGCTGTGCTCGAGACACTCAAGGAGGGTGGCCCGAACGTCCCCTGGTCTCAGCTCAAGTCTGAGGCCGCGTCAAGTTGAATTCGCGCCGGCTGCGGCGCGTGACTTCCTCAAGCTCCCGGCGTCAGACCTGAATCGCCGCCGGCCCCGCCCGCGTCACGAAGAACTCCGCCCGCTGGGCCGCGTCCGGACACGCATGCGTGTAGCTCCGCGCCCAGCGTCTCGCAAACTCATCCGCTTCCTCGTCCGGCACCATCGCCCAGACGCTGCCGCCAAATCCGGCGC
Source organism: Gemmatimonadales bacterium (assembly GCA_038250675.1). Taxonomy (GTDB): domain Bacteria; phylum Gemmatimonadota; class Gemmatimonadetes; order Gemmatimonadales; family GWC2-71-9; genus JAICUF01. The sequence goes on along the minus strand of JBBSCB010000001.1, from coordinate 219,977 downwards.
CAAAGGCCGATGCTGCCGCCGCACCCAGCGTGCGCGCGCTCCGGGCCAGCTCCGCCGTCTCCGGCACCTGATTGCCCAGCAGCCGTTCCGCGCACTCCTGCGACAGGTCCACCAGCGCGCCCACCGCCGTCAGGTCCTCCTGCGACAACGCCTCCGCCGCTGCCGGCACGATCATCCCGCTCTCGGTCTGGAACTGCTCAAACCGGTCCACCAGCGCACCCGCATCGAGCCGCGTCCCCGATGGCGAGCGTATCGCCGAGCGGATCTGGTCCGCCGCATCGGCGGAGGACGCCACGGCCGCGGCGAGCGACGGGTCGTCCCGGCCGGACACCCGGCGCCACTGCTCGAGAATGGCCGCGGCGGCGGCCGACGCCGCATTGTAGCGGGCCCGCGCGGCTCCCGTCTTCTCGGCCACGATGCCGCTCGCGGCAATCACAAAGCGATACCGGTCTGGCAGTGCCACCGCCTGCTCAAATCGAGTGGGAATGAACGCGTACTGGACCAGCGCACCGGAGCGCGAGCGCAGGATGGCGGTCTGGTCCTGGCTGCCGCCGGCCGTCCCCACGCCCATGTCACCGCTCAGATCGGCAAACGCCTTGCCGTTCTCGACTGCGCCCAGGTAGTCGGCCAGCGCGTCGTCATCGGGAATGTTGCGGCGATACTCCTGGCGATCCCGGAGCTGGTTCACGTCGGCCAGGGCGAGAAAGACCGCCACGACGAGGGCGCTGGAGCTGCTCATCCCCGCGGCCGCCGGCAGGTCGCTGGCAAAGGCGATGTCCGCGCCACGCCGGGCACCGGGAAAGTTCCGCGCGATGCGGCGGGCCACCGTCAGCGCATAGTTGGACCAGTGGCCCGGGCTGGGCGGCTCCGAGGGCGTGAGACCGGTGACCGCCACTTCGCCACTCCGGATATCGTGCAGCCGGATGCGATCGTCACCCCGGGGCGCCGCCACGAGACAGATGCCGCGCTCGATGGCGCAGGCGAGACTGCGGCCGCCACAGTAGTCGGTGTGCTTGCCCAGAAACTCCAGCCGGCCCGGCACCCACCATGCCCGCCGCGCCGCCGCGTCCGCCCCCGCGGCGGTGAGCGCCGCGTCGAGTTCTGCCATCCATTCCGCCCGCCGGCGGGCCTCCACGCCGCTCATGCCGGCGCTCATGAGTCGCTCGGCGCGATCGCTCACGGCCGGGGCTCCGTACCGGCGAGCCGCGCCGCCACGGCGGCGATATCGGCCCGACTCGACAGATCGAGCACCACTGCGTCCACCGGCACCGCCCGCACCCGTACGCCCGCGTCCACCGCCCGCTGTACCGCCAGCGGCAGCTCCAGCTCACCCCGGGGCGAGAGCGGCACGTCGCGGCACGCCTGGACCAGGCGCTCGTCGAGCAGCCAGCAGTTCATGCTCACCCTGATGTCGCCCGGAAGCCGCGCAAGCTCCTCCTCGGTCGGCTTTTCGATGATGCGGCGCAGATACCCGGCCCCGTCGGTCTCCACCACCGCAAACCGCGCAATCCGCTCAGCCGGAATGTGCCCGTCCGCCAGCAGTGCCGCCCGGCCAAACGCCGCGAGCGCCGGTGCATCCAGCTCCCGCAGCGCGCGCAGCGCCTCGACCGGGTAGTAGTTGTCGCCGTTCAGCACCAGAAACCGGCCCTGCGCGGCAAACTCCTGGGCCGCGACGACGGCATCGGCGGTGCCCAGCGGCCGCTCCTGCACCGCAAAGGTCACCGTGATCCGCCGCGCCGGATGGCTGGCGTAGTGCTCCCGCACCGGCGTATGCTCCGGGCCGATGACCAGACACACGTCGGTGTACCCCGCATCCGCGAGCCCGCTGAGCGCGTAGTCGAGAAAGGGCCGGCCAATCGGAATCATCGCCTTGAGGCCGGCGTCCGCCGCCCGCGACTGGTCCGGATCCAGTGCCGCCGCCGCGTCCGTCCGGCGCATCCGCGTCCCCAGCCCACGGGCAAGGACGACGGCGCGCCGGGTCACGTCGCGCCCTTGGCGCTCCACATGCGTGGCAACAGCCGGATCAGCCCGCCGGCGCTGACCACGAAGACCACCAGCCACACCATCCCCTGCGCCGTCTTTCCATAGAGAAAGCTGCCGGTGCCGAACAGCGCGGCGTACACCATCGTGCACCCCAGGACCCAGCCGAGGAGCGATTGCGCCATGCTGTCGGGGGAGGGGCCGACGCCGGCCTCCGCCTGCACCGGCAGCCAGCCGCGCCCAGCCGGGCGCACCAGCCGGTAGAACCGCACCAGCGTCGCGCGGTCCGCCGGCGCCGTGAGCAGGGTGACCACGAGCCAGACCACCGTGGTGGCGGCGACCGTGATCAGGAGCGAGATGTGCGCCGGTATCTGGGCACCCATCTTGACCGCCACGAAAAATCCGATGGCGATGAGGAACGAGCTCGCCATGGCGGCAATCTCGCTCCACGCGTTGATCCGCCACCAGAACCAGCGCAGCAGGTAGATGAGTCCGGTGCCGGCACCGACCGACATCAGGAGCTGGAAGCTCTGCCGCGCCGAATCGAGCACCAGCGTGGTGAGCCCCGCCAGCACCATCAGCAGCGCGGTGACGATCCGGCTCACCAGCACGTAATGCCGCTCATCGGCGCCGGTGCGCACGAAGCGCCGGTAGAAGTCGTGCACCAGGTAGGAGCTGCCCCAGTTGAGGTGGGTCGAGATCGTCGAGATGTAGGCGGCGAGGAGTCCTGCCACCATCAGCCCCATGAACCCCGCCGGCAGGAACTTGAGCATTGCCGGATACGCCATGTCGTGGCCGATCAGCCGCTGGTCCACGTAGGGAAAGGCGCGCGAGATGTCCGTGAGATGGGGAAAGACCAGCGTGGACGCCAGCGCCACGATGATCCACGGCCACGACCGCAGCGCGTAATGCGCAATGTTGAAGAAGAGCGTGCCGCCAAGCGCGTCGCGCTCGCTTCGCGCCGCCAGCATCCGCTGCGCGATATAGCTCCCGCCGCCCGGCTCGGCGCCGGGATACCACACCGACCACCATTGCACGGTGAGCGGCACGATCAGCACCGAGATTGTCATCCCCCAGTCGCCAAAATCGGGCAGCAGGCTCAGCATCTTGGGATCCACCCGGTGCACCAGCCCGACGAGCCCTCCCACCTCCGGCTGCTTCAGCGCGAAGTACGCCGCCGCAAACGAGCCCGCCATCGCGATGCCGAACTGGATGAAGTCGGTGACCAGCACCCCCCAGAGTCCCGACGTGGCGGCAAAGGCGATATTCATGACGCCGCAGACCACCAGCGTCTTGCCCATCGGCCAGCCCAGCATCACGTTGGCGATCTTGGCCGCCGCCAGATTGACCGACGCCATGATCACGCAGTTGAAGAAGAGCCCCAGGTAGATCGCCCGGAAGCCGCGCACGAACGTCGCCGGCCGCCCCGAGTACCGGATCTCGTAGAACTCGAGATCGGTCAGCACCCCGGAGCGCCGCCACAGCCGCGCATAGAAGAACACCGTCGCCATGCCGGTGAGCAGGAAGGCCCACCACTGCCAGTTGTTGGCGACGCCGCCCTCGCGGATCAGGTTGGTGACCAGATTGGGAGTGTCGGTGCTGAACGTCGTCGCCACCATCGACACGCCGATCAGCCACCACGGCGCCGCCCGGCCCGAGGTGAAGAACTCCGCGGTGCTGCTGCCCGCGCGCCGGGCAAGCAGGATCGCCGGCACAAACGACAGCGTGATCGACGCGAGCACGATCAGCCAGTCGAGCGACGTGAGCCGCATCAGCTTCTCCCGGGGATGGGCGCGCCGACGACCGCCAGGGGCCGCGGCGACCGACGCAGTTGGAATGTGTGGAAGAGCGCAGGCGCGCGCCCGCTGGAGAATACGCGTCCACGACGGCGGACGAAAGGCCGCTAGATTCCGGGTACCGCAATGCAATACCGCACTCTGATCCCGGCCGTCGCTGCCCCGCTGCTGCTCGCTGCCGCCGCCGCCGCCGCCCAGACCCCCTATTCCGGCTGCGTGGACCGCCTCGGCCGCACCGTCGTCACCCGCGACGACAACACGATGGCGGCCGGCGGCATGGCCACGATCGTGGCGGATACCCCCGTCATCTACTGGAACGCCCACAATCTGGGACCGGCCAGCGAGTCGGCCCGCACCTTCATCTATCTCCACGAATGCGCGCACCACCGGTTGGGACATCTCTGGAAGCAGAACGACCCCCGCTGGGAGCGGGAAGCCGACTGCTGGGCCATCCAGCACATGGTCGAGGGCGGCGCCATGAAGGGCCGCCACGTCGTGGCCCTCGAAGAGGAGCTCAAAAACTGGCCCGGCGATGCGCTGCACCTGGGCGGCACCGAGCTGGTGCGGAGTCTCCAGGACTGCATCGACGTCAAGACCGACCGGCGGCGCTGGCTGGCGGCGCTCGATCTCTTTGCCCAGGCCGCCCGCGACAGCTTTGCTTCCATCCGCGGCAACGTCATTTACGGCCTGTCCCCGCCCACCTACGAAACCACCGCAGATGTTCCCGGTACCTACGACTGCGAGATACGTGACGGCGCGGTGGTGGTGTGCCCGCTGTTCGATGGCCGCAAGGCGGCTGACGTCGCCCGGCGCTTTCGGGAAATCTCGACTATCCTCCGGTCGTGGACCGACACCTCCTGGACGGTGCTGGACCGCGACCGGCCGGGAGACGCGGACCCGCTCCAGCTCCATGCGATGTCCCACGCCACCGGTGCGCAGATCTCGCTGATCGCCACCGCGGCCAACCGGCTCTTCCTGATCCTTCAGCCCGCCGACCGATGACACGAGCGCTGCTGCTCAGCAATTCGACCAACCCGGGCGAGCCCTACCTGCGCTGGCCGCGCGCCCCCATCACCGAGTTCCTCGGCACCGCTGTCCGGCGCGTCCTCTTCGTGCCATTTGCGGGCGCGCGCGTCCCCTGGGCCGAATACGCCGGTGCCGTCCGGACCGCCTTCGGCGAAATGGACTATCAGCTCGACTCGATACATGAGGCGGCGGACGCGCTGGCGGCCGTGCAGGCTGCGGAGGCCATCGTGGTGGGCGGCGGCAACACTTTCCATCTACTGGACCAGTTGTACCGCACCGGCCTGCTCGATCCCATCCGCCGGCGGGTGCTGGCCGGCGCGCCGTACCTGGGCTGGAGCGCCGGCGCCAACGTCGCCTGCCCCACCATCTGCACCACCAACGACATGCCCATTGTGATGCCGCCCGGCTTTGCGGCGCTGGGGCTGGTCCCGTTCCAGATCAATCCGCACTTTACCGATCAGACCATTCCCGATCACGGCGGCGAGACCCGCCGCCAGCGCATCGAGGAGTTCCAGTCGCTCAACCCCGACGTGCGGGTGGTCGGGCTCCGCGAGGGGAGCGGACTCCGCCTCGAGGGGCGGCAGCTCACCCTCGTCGGTGACGTCCCCGCCACCGTCTTTCCCGGGCCCGGACCGGGCGGCGCGGCCGATCACGCGCCCGGCGCCATGCTCAGCTTCCTTCTCCGTCCTTCGTCACCCGCCGGTTTGGCGGTCGAAACCGGATAGCCCGGCAATGCCGCGCACGCCATCTTCGGGCAGGAGGAAACGAGCCATGACGCAGCCCGAGATGATCCACAGCCCCCGCGCCGCCGCCGACTGGCAGGCGGTGCTCGACCGCGACCCCGCCGCCGACGGCCGCTTTGTCTACGCGGTGCGCTCCACCGGCATTTACTGCCGCCCCACGTGTCCGTCGCGCCGCCCCGGCCGCGCCCAGGTAGAGTTCCATCCGTCGCCCGCGGCGGCGGAAGCCGCCGGCTTCCGGGCCTGCAAGCGATGCCGGCCGGCCACGGCCAGTCACCCCGATCAGCATGTGGTCGAGCGCGCGGCCGCGCTGCTCGATCGCGAGCCCGCCACCCTCGATGCCCTCGCCGGCCGGCTCGGCGTCCCGCCGGCACGGCTCGGCCGCGCCTTCCGGCGGCTCACCGGCCTCACCCCGCGGGCCTACGCCGACGCACGCCGGGTCGAGGCGCTCCGCGATAACCTGCGCGAGGGCGCCACCGTCAGTGCCGCGATGTACGATGCGGGCTACGGCTCGAGCAGCCGCCTCTACGAATCCGCCGGCGCCTCGCTCGGTATGACGCCCGCGCGCTATCGCCGGGGCGGGCCGGGCCTGGCCATCCGCTATGCCGGCGCGCTGTCCACGCTGGGGCACGTCATGGTGGCCGCCACGTCGAAGGGCCTCTGCGCGGTCAGTCTGGGCGACGATGCGCCGGCGCTCGTCACGGCGCTCCGCGCCGAATTTCCCGCCGCGGAACTGACTGCTGACGAGGGGCAGCTCGCCGGACTCCTCGCGACGGTGATCGAGCGCATCGAACGCGGGCTGCCCGCAACCGGCCTGCCCATGGACGTCCGTGCCACCGCATTCCGCCGCCGCGTCTGGGCGGAGCTGGCCCGGATACCGCGTGGCGAAACGCGGACGTACGCGGAGGTGGCCCGCGCCATCGGCCAGCCGGGCGCGGCGCGTGCCGTGGCCGGCGCCTGCGCCGGCAACCCACTCGCCGTGATCGTCCCCTGCCATCGCGTGGTCCGCGGCGACGGCGGACTCGGCGGCTACCGCTGGGGTGAGGCGCGCAAGCGTGCTCTGCTCGAGCGGGAGCAGGCATTATCTTCGACCGGATGATTCGCTCACTCTACAGCATCGCCATCTTCGTCACCGACATCGAGCGCGCCGTCACCTTCTATCGTGACACGCTCGGACTCACGCTGGTCAAGCAGGGCTCGTTCGGCGCGGAATTTCTCGAGAACGAGCCCCACCTTGGCGTCCATCCCGCCACGCATCCCGACGCGGCCGCGATGGTGGGGCGCCATACCGGGCTGACCTTCCATGTCCCCGATCTGCTGCACTTCTGCGGACTGCTCCACGATCGAGGCGTCCGGTTCGTCACCGAGCCCACCCGCCAGTCGTGGGGCGTCATGGCCATGATCGCTGATCCGGACGGCAACATTTTTGCCCTGTGGGACGACACGGTTCCCGATGACGCGTAGCTTTGCCAGCGACAACAACGCCGGGGCGCACCCGGAAATCATGGCCGCCATCATCGCCGCCAATGACGGGCATGTGCGCGCCTACGGCGACGACCCGTACACCGCGCGCGCCGTGGCTCGCTTCCGGGAGCACTTCGGTCCTCGCACCGAGGCGTTCCTCGTCTTCAACGGCACCGGCGCCAACGTGCTCGGCCTCGCGGCCGTCACCCGTCCGCATCAGGCGGTGATCTGCGCCGAGCTGGCGCACATCAACGTGGACGAATGCGGCGCGCCCGAGCGGATGGCCGGCTGCAAGCTGCTCGGCATCCCCGCGCCCGACGGCAGGCTCACGACGGAGGGCGTGCTCTCGCGGGTGCACGGCATCGGCGACCAGCACCACGTGCAGCCGCGCGTCGTGTCGATCTCGCAATCCACCGAATACGGTACGGTTTACACCGCGGCCCAGGTCCGCGCCCTGGCCGACTGTGCCCACGCGCACGGCATGCTGCTGCACATGGACGGCGCCCGCATCTGCAACGCCGCGGCCGCGCTCGACCTGCCGCTTCGCGCCTTCACGGTGGACGCGGGGGTGGACGTGCTCTCGTTCGGCGGCACCAAGAACGGGCTGCTCGGCGCCGAGGCGGTGCTGTTCTTCGAGCCGTCGCTGGCGGAGGGGTTTCGGTTCGTCCGGAAGCAGGGGATGCAGCTCTCCTCCAAGATGCGCTTTGCCGGCGCACAGTTCGATGCCCTTCTGGGTAGCGATCTCTGGCTCCGGAGCGCGCGCCACGCCAACGCCATGGCGCGCCGACTGGCCGCCCAATTCGCCGATATTCCCGCGATCACCGTCACCCAGCCGGTGGAGGCCAACGCCGTCTTTGCCCGCGTCCCCCGCGAGCACCTGGCCGCGCTTCAGGCCGAATCCTTCTTCTATATCTGGGACGAGCCGACGACCGAAGCGCGCTTCATGGCCTCGTTCGACACCACTGAGGACGACGTGGACCGGTTTGCGGACGCCGCGGCGCGGATCCTCGACGGCGCCCGGGCCGCGCCGTGAGCGTCGTCCTCGCGGCGGCCGCCCAGGCCGGCGACGCCGAGCGGGTCGCCGCGCTGCTGCGCGCCGATCCGTCCGCGCTCGACGCCCGCAATGCCGACGGCTGGACCGCGCTCCACCTGGCCGCGCACTACGGTCACGCGGACGTCGTGCGGCTGCTCCTGACCCACGGCGCCGATGTCGCCGTCCGGTCAACCAACACGCTGGCCAATCAACCGCTCCACGCCGCCGTGGCCGGCGGCCGCACGGCGGTCGTGGAGCTGCTGCTGGCCCAGGGCGCCGACGCCAACGCGACCCAGCACGGCGGATGGACGCCACTGCACGGTGCAGCACAACTCGGCGATGTCGCGATGGTCCGGGCGCTGCTGGCCCGGGGCGCAGATGTGGCCGTCCGGTCGGCCGATGGCCCCAACGCCAACGACCTCGCGATGGCCGCCGGCCACCCCGAGGTCGTTGCGCTGCTTACTGCCTGAGCGGGCGGCCGCTACTCCGCGTCAAACTCCTCGTCTTCCTCGACACCCACCGCCGCGGCAGCGGTGTTGATGCCGCCTTCGCACTTCTTTCCGCGGGGAGACTCCTCCAGCCGCTCGAAGACCTTTTCCAGACGTGCCACGTGCTGCTCGGTCTGCGTGAGGTGCTTCTGAAACGCACGCTGCTGCGCCGGCGAGTTCGCCGCCCTGGCCATGCGGGGAAGCGCCTTGGTGATCTACTTCTCCGCGTTGTAGATGTCCTTCAACTCGTCCACGAACAGGCCCTGCAAGTTGTCGAGTCCCATGATGCGGGCTTCTTCAGCTAGATCTTGAGTCGAGCCGGGACGCGGGATGATACGGGGAGAGCGCCCGGGCCGTCGCGTCGCCATTGAAACAATCCTCCACGATCTGTCCCTGCTGTTCCATGCCGTACGCGTCGAACGGCCTGCCGTCCGCCGTGTAGCGATATGGGCTCTCGCAGAGATTGAGCGCCGCGTGCGCCACGTCGCGGCATCGGTCCCCGATGCCGCGAACGTAGTACTGCAGCGCTCCCCACGCCTGATACTGGCCGCAATGCGTCAGCTCGTGCGCCAGCACCGGCAGCAGCGGCGGACCCTCGGGCAGGAAGACGTGATTGCCCAGGGCCACCGCGCGCCCGCCGCTCAGCGCCAGCACGAGGCGCCGAATCCGGTCGCCGCCGGCGCGATGTATCCGCACGCGGTCACAATCCACCAGGCGGCACAGCGAACCCAGCGCGGCGCGTTCGGCCACGGTGAGAGTCACTTGCCCAGAAACTCCCCGATCGGTGCCAGCGACTCGATGTGGTCGCAGAAGATCTTGAACGTCGCCAGCAGCGGCACCGCGATAAACGCCCCGGGTATGCCCCAGATCCAGAGCCAGAACACCAGCCCGATGAAGATCGCCACCGGATTGAGCGTGAGGCGGTTGCCCAGCACCATCGGGCTGACCAGGTTGGCCTGCACGAAGTTGGTGGCCAGGTAGACGAGTGCCGGCACCAGCGCGTGCCCGAGCGTATCGAACGTCACCAGCCCGGCAAACGCCAGCGTCGCCACCATCGTCGCGGCGCCCACATACGGAATGAACTCGAGCAGCCCGGCAAGCACGCCCCACAGCGCCGCGTTGGGCATCCCGATGGCCAGCATGCCGAGCGCCACGGCCAGCCCCTGGCCCGCGTTGATGAGCGTGATGGTGAAGAGGTACGTCGAGATCGACGCCTCGGTCTGGCGCGCGATGCTGACCGCGCGCTTCTTGTCGCGGAACTGCGGCAGCACCCTGATCAGCTTCTGCAGGAACATGTCGCCGGCCGCGAGCAGGAAGTAGAGGAGGATGAGCACCTCCATGAACCCGGTCACGATGCCGCGCGTCGTGCCGAACAGCCGCTCCGTCGCCGAACTGCCCTTTATCACGACCTGCTGCGGCTTCGAGTCGTCCATGCTGGTCGCCTGCGCCACCTGTTCCGCCGTCTTGCTCACCTGCTCCACCGGCTTGCGGAGCGTTCGGAGCTTCCGCTCCGCCTTGGCCATGCTGGCCGGCGCCGACGCGATCCACTTCTGCGCCGGCCCGCTCAGCTCGTAGACGCCACCCGTCACCGCGCCCAGGAGACCCAGCACCACCAGCCCGGCCCCCAGCGGGACCGGTACATGCAGGCGCTTGAGGCCGCGAATGACCGGACTGAACAGGAAGTCGAGCAGGATGGCGAGAAGGATCGGCAGGACGAAGGCCCGCGCAAAATAGAGCGTGTAGAAGCAGGCCAGCACCAGCAGCCCGGTCAGCGCGAGCGATCGCACTTCGAGGCGGTCGCCCAGCACCGCCACGGTCCGGCCGATGTCCGTGTCCTGGCCGGACGACGACACCGCCTGCGCCGTGTCGTCCACGTCGGGAGCCATCACGGACCCCAGGGGTACGCTCGCCTCCTCGTTCGCCATCCATCCCTCGGATTGTGGGTCTGGGCGCCCGCCGGCGCCCTTGTCGGCCCCGGCGGCAGGGCGCTAAGGTTACCTGCAATTACCCGTCGGGTCTGTGCGCTGGCGCACCAGGGAAATGTCAGGCATCGAGCGAGGTCGGTCCATGGCGGAGTTGTGGCGGGCGGTGGTGTCTCTCTGGACCTGGTTCGTGCTCATCGCCTGCATCCTGATACTGCTCCCCGTCATGGCGGTGCTGCGTGTCGTCACGGCGCCGTTCGACCGCGGTCACTATTTCGTCGGGCGGCTCTTCCGGCAGATCGCCCACGTGACCGCCCGGCTCAGCCCCTTCTGGCATTTCCGCACCTCGGGTGTCCGGATCCCCAACCCCCGCCACCCCTACGTCGTCGTCTCCAACCACGAATCCTTCGCCGACATCCTGCTGATCAGCCACCTCCCATGGGAGATGAAGTGGCTCTCCAAGGCCGAGCTGTTCCGCATCCCCGTGCTGGGCTGGATGATGTGGATGGTGGGGGACATCCCCATCCGCCGCGGCGTCGGCCCCAGTGCCATCGAAGCGCTGGAGCACTGCAAGGAGGTCCTGGCCAACCACGTGTCGGTGATGATCTTTCCGGAGGGAACCCGCTCGGCCAGCGGCCGCATGCTGCCGTTCAAGGACGGCGCCTTCCGGCTCGCGGTCGAGGCCGGCGTCCCCATTCTCCCGCTCGCGCTGGCGGGAACCGGGCCGGCACTGCCCAAGAAGGGGTGGAAGATGGGTCGATCGACGGCCGAGGTGCGCGTGCTCGAGCCGGTGCCGACCGCCGGCCTGACGCTGGACGACGTGCCGGCGCTCCGCGACCGCGTGCGCGACCAGATCGCCGCCGCACGCACGGCGCTCCTGCCCTCCACCACTGCACGCTGAGTTGCTCGCCGCGTCCCCGTCCTAGTTGGCGTCTTCATCGAGGCCGCGTCCCAGATCGGCTGGCGCCTGCACCCGCCGCGCCGCCGCCGCCAGCGCCAGCAGCGTGAGCAGGTACGGCAGCATGAGGAAGAGCTGGTACGGCACCCGCATGCCGGCCGCCTGGAAGACGTACTGCAGGGCGGTCGCCCCGCCAAAGAGCAGTGCCGCGAGGAGTACGCCGCCCGGCCGCCACCGTCCCAGCACCACGATGGCGATCGCCACGAACCCGCGGCCCGCGGTCATCCGCTCGGTAAACGTGCCGACTTGCGCCAGCACCAGCGTCGCGCCGGCTACGCCGGCAAACGCACCGCCGAGCAGCGTCGCCGCCACCCGGATCGTACGCACCCGGACACCCATCGCGCGGGCGGACTGCGCTCCTTCGCCGGCCGCCCGGAGCTCCAGCCCCAGTCGCGTACGGAAGAGCAGCCACCACACCACCGGCACCGCGCCCAGCGCCAGATAGGTCGGCACCGGCTGGGCAAAGAACGCCTCTCCCACCACCGGCAGCGTCGCCAGCCCGGGCAGCCGCATCGCGCCGAACGTGGGAATGCCCAGCCCCGCACCGCCCGCACCAAACGCCAGACGGTACCCGGCGCCCGTCAGCCCGATGGCACCGAGCGTCATCGCCGTCCCCGAGATGATCTGGTCGGCACCCGCGCCGATGGCCACCGCCGCAAAGATCGCGGCCAGCGTCATCCCCGCCGCGAGGCCGAGCGCGAGTCCCGCCCATGGTCCGCCCACCGTCGCGCCGATGGCCGCGGCCAGCGCACCGCACAGCATCGCGCCCTCGATCCCCAGATTGATCACGCCGGAACGCTCCGCCACGAGCTCGCCGGTCGCGGCGAGCAGCAACGGCGTTGCCACCCGGACGGCGGCGGCGAGAAATCCGCCCACAACGACCGCGACGGTGACCGTCATGCCGGCCTCCGCCGGGCGGCGGCGTCCGCCAGCAGGATGACCACGATGATCACCGCCTCGACGATATGGACGGTGACGGCCGGGACCGCCGCGTCGCGCTGCATGGCGCCGGCGCCCGCCTCGAGCGCCCCGAAGAGGATGCCCGTCACGATGATGGCGATGGGCCGGAGCCGCGCCAGCAGCGCCACGGCTATCGCTGTGAACCCGTACCCCGGCGAGAGGTTGGGATAGAGCGCGTAGGACACGCCGCCCACTTCGATTCCCCCGGCGAGCCCCGCGATCGCGCCCGACATCAGCAGGGCCACGGCGGTCATCCACCCCACCCGGATCCTGCCGCTGATCTGCGCGGCACGGGGACCCAGCCCGGTCGCCAGCAGCCGGAAGCCCCACGCCGTCCGGGCCAGGACGTACCAGAGTCCCACCGCGAGAGCAATCGCCGCGGCGAAGCCGACATGCAGCCGGCTGCCGGGCAGCATGGGCAGGCGTGCGGCCGCGGCGATCGGATCGCTTTCGGGGTAGACGTGGGTGTGTTCCTGCAGCGGGCCCTGCACCATCAGACTGACGAACGATTCGGCCACGAAATTCAGCAGCAGCGTACTGATTACCTCGAGCACGCCAAAGCGCAGCCGCAGCACCACCGGCAGCAGAATCCAGAGCGCCCCCGCCACCACCGCCGCGACCCATGTGGCTCCAATGGCGAGCACCGGCGGATACCCCGCCACATGCGCACCCACCCACGCGGCCGCGGTCGCGCCCGCATAGAACTGACCCTCAGCGCCGATATTCAGCGCGCCCCCTCTGAGCGCCAGCGCAAAGCCCAGCCCCAGCAGGATGAGCGGCGTCGCCCGGACCAGCGTCACCGACGCGAATGCGTACCACGATCCAAATGCGCCCCGCCACAGCGCGCCGAGCGCCAGCAGCGGATCGTACCCCGCCAGTCGGAGCCCCAGCGCGAGCACAATCAGCCCCGCCGCCAGGGCCACGACGCCCGGCGGGGCGCCCGCCAGGGCGCCGCGTCTCATGGCGCGCCGGCTCCGAGCATCAGTGCGCCGATGGCGGCACGACCGGCGCCCGCCGGCACGTCGATCAGCCGCCCGCCCGCCATGACGACCGCACGGTCCGCAACGGCCAGTACCTCATCGAGATCGGTGGACGCCACCAGCACGGCGGCACCGTCGCGGGCCGCGGCGCGCAGCCGATGGTGCACCTCAGCCGCGGCCCGGATGTCCAGACCACGGGTGGGGTTCTCGGCGACCAGCACCGCCGGCCGCCGGTCGAGCTCGCGGGCAATCACCACCTTCTGCTGGTTCCCGCCACTCAGCGTCGCCGCGGCTGCGTCGGGTCCCTCCACACGTATCCCGTATTGCTCGAGCAGCTCCGCCATCCGGCGCCGCGCCGCCGGCCACGCGATCCTGCCCGCAGCCATCCAGTCCGCATCCGCACCGGATCCGAGCACCAGGTTCTGGGTGAGCGACATCGCCGGGATCAGGCCCTCGGTCGTCCGGTCCTCGGGAATGAATCCCACGGTGCCGGTGACCACGAGCGTGCCGGCCCGGTACGCAATGCGCCCGGCCACCGCGCGCAACAGTTCGCGCTGGCCACTGCCCTCCACGCCGACCACACCCACCACTTCGCCGCCGGCGACGCTGAGCGTGGCGCCGCGCACGGCCGGTCCACGTCGGTCCTCGCGCTCCACGTCGAGTGCCGTCACCATCACGCGCACCACCCCGCGATTCGGCGCACTGCGCACGGTGCTGTCCGGCGCCACGCCGGCGCCGATCATCGCAGTGGCCAGCATGCTGCCGGTCAGGTCGGTGGCGGCGCCCTCCAGCACCACCGCTCCACGTCGCAGCACCGTCACCCGGTGGGCGATGGCCAGCGCTTCGTCCAGCTTGTGGGTGATCAGGACGATCGCGGTGCCGCCCGCTGCATAGGCGCGGAGCTGCGCCAGCAACTCCTCCGCCTCAGCCGGTCCCAGTACCGCCGTGGGCTCGTCGAGCAGCAGCAGGCGGGCGTCCCCCGCCAGCGCCTTGACGATCTCGAGCCGCTGCCGGCTGGCCACCGGCAACGCGCCCGCCATCGCGTCCACGTCGAGCGGCAGTCGGGAGCGCGCCACCGCCTGGGTCACGGATCGACGGAGCGTGGATGCGGCCCCGCGCCAGCCGGCGGCGAGCACAATGTTGTCGGCGACAGTGAGCGAGGGAATGGAGGTGAAATGCTGGTGGACCAGGCCGGCGCCGAGCCGCCGCGCATCACGCGGTGAACGCGGCGAGCGCGCCTCGGCACCAAGACTGACGCTGCCTGCGTCGGGTCGCACCAGCCCGTACGCCACATGCATCAGCGTGGTCTTGCCCGCGCCGTTTTCACCCAGAATCGCGTGGATTTCGCCGGGCGCGACGGTCAGATCCACGCCGCTGAGGGCGGCGACGCGACCGTACCGTTTCACGATCCCGCGCAACTGGAGCGCGGCGCCCGCGCTCACAGGCCGGTGGGGTGGTCGTGGAAGTCCCAGGGAAGGTCAAACCGCTCGGAAAGGTGCGACGCGAGCGCCTGCACCCCCAGCGTCTCGGTCGCGTAGTGGCCAGCGTAGAGCAGGTTGAGTCCCCACTCCGTGGCATCGAAGTAGGTGTGGTGGGCGCCCTCACCGGTGATGAACGTGTCCAGCCCCGCGTCGCGGGCGTCTGCGAGCATCGAGCCGGCCGCGCCGGTGATGATGCCGACGCGGGCAACGCGCTCGGGCCCGCCCGGAATCAGCAGCGGTCCCGGCGGCGGCGTACCGACGGCGCGCCCCAGCTCGGCCCGCAGCGCATCGCGCTGGGCCAGCGCCGGCGGCACATGCCCCCACACGCCAAGCCGGACGCCCCGCGCGTCGCCAAACCAGCCTTCGATCGCAATCCCCAGTCGCTCCGCCAGTACGGCGTTGTTGCCCACCACCGGGTGGATATCCAGCGGAATGTGCGCGGCGTAGAGCGCGATGTCGTGATCGATGAGTGCCCGCAGCCGGCGATAGCGGCGCCCGGTGATCGGAACGTTGCCGTCCCAGAGCAGGCCGTGGTGCACGAGGATGAGCGGCGGGCCGCCCTCACCGGGGCCGGCGGCCAGCTCTTCCTCGATCACGCCGTCGATCGTCGCCTGCGATGCATCCACCGCCGCGACGATGCTGCCCACGAAGCCGCGATTCTCGACCTGGAGTCCGTTGAGCGCCACGGCGCTGTCCGGCACGTCCCGCACCCGGAGATACTGGTCGAGATACGCCACGACCTCCGCCAGCGACACGCCGTCAGTTCCACTCATGGGACCGCCTTGAGCGTGCCGGCACGGAGCGCGTGCTCGGCGGCCGCCACCCGGGTGGCGAGCGGCGCCGGAACCAGCGCCGCGAGCCGCGGATTAGGCATGTACTTCACGACGTCGCTCGCAATGCCGAACGACTCGACCCGCGACGTGAAGCGCCCATCGTGAACCTCGCGAGCCACGAGCAGAAATGCGTGAGGCAGATCGATGACGGCGGAGCCGACCACGTGATCCGGCGCGAGATGCGACTGGTCCGCGTTGGCGCCGAAGATGTACACCCCGGGACTTTCCTTCACCGCCTGAAACACGCCAAGGGCGGCGGCGTCCGCGTTGTGGTGGAACATGTCGGCCCCCACCCGGATGAGCGCCAGCGCCGCCTCGCGGCCGGCCGACGGATCATCCCAGGTGTTGAGGTAGCTGACTCGGCTCTGCACGCCGGGATTCACCGCCCGGGCGCCGTTGACCCATCCCTCGTATGCGCGCTTGACCGGCGGCAGTTCCACCCCGCCGACAAACGCGATGATCCCGGATCGGGTGAGCCCTCCGGCCACCATGCCGGCCAGGTAGCTCGCGTCTTCGAGCTGGAAGACCAGGGGGACCACTCGCGCTGTTGCCCGCTCGCCGGAGGTGACCACGAAGACCGGGCCGGGGTACTGGGCGCTGACCCGTTCCGCCGCCGCCTGGAACTCATAGCCATGGGCAAATATCAGATCGTAGCCCTGGGCGGCATAGGTGCGGAGGGCGTCTTCCTGCTCCGCCGGCGTGCGCGCTTCGACGCTGCTGACCGCCGCGCCCAGCGAGTCCCGGACCGCGTTGAGGCCGGCAAGGGCGCCGGAGTTCCAGGCGGCATCGGTCACCGAGCCGGGCGTGATGAGCCCGACGCGGAAGTTGGTGTGTTGCGTTTTGGAACTTCCACTACATGCAGCTAGAAGCAGTAGGCCGACAGCATAACACCAGTTAGATAGCAGTATCGCCGATCTCGAGCCTCGCTGACGCGGTGTCATCGTCCTGATGGCGTCAATTGCTGGTCACAAGGCAAGCATTTCCACAGACTTATGAGACTTTTCAACGTTGGGCTGAAAAACCGGGCTGTCCGCCAGCGAGTTGATCTCCATTTTCACCTCGCCACTCAGCCGCCCGCCCTCAAGGATTGCGATCCGGGGTGTGAGGACGTCGCCCACCACGGCGGCCGAGGCCTGCAGCTCCACCCGCTCGCTGGCGTGGATTGCGCCATGGACCTCGCCGGCGACGATGGCCTCGCGGGTGTGCAGGTCGCCCTGCACGATCGCGCCGGCGGAGACGAGGACCTGGGAACCCGCGCGGATGTTGCCGCGGACCCGGCCCTCGACCTTCACCACGCCATCGGTTTCCAGGTCTCCCATCACCGTCATGTCCTTGGCAACGATGGACAGCGCAATGCCATCGGAGCGGCGGCGGGCCGGCGGGCCAGCGTTGACCACCGGAGTTTCACGCGGGCTGTTCGAGAAGATCGCCATTACCGTTTCTCCTTCACCAGGATGAGCGGGTCAATCGAGCGTCCGCCGTGCCGGACCTCGAAGTGCAGGTGCGGCGCCGTTGAGCGCCCCGTGTTGCCGGACAGGCCCAGCACCTGGCCGGGCTCCAGCGCGGCCCCCCGCGTGGTCAGCACGCGCGAGAGGTGTCCGTACATCGACTGATACCCCGACGGATGATCGATCAGCACGAATTCGCCGTATTCGGGGTCGATGCCCGTGTCGGCCACCGTCCCGCCGCCGCTGGCGCGCACCACGCTGCCCTCGGGGACTGCGATGTCCACGCCGGGGTGCGACTCATCCGGCGTGCTGTCTCCCACCATGCCGCGCGTGATGAAGCCCGAATCATCCAGCGGCCAGTAACGCGGCTGTGTCGGCCCGGCGACGAAGCGCGGCGGCGCCCCGGCCACGCTGGCCGTGACAATCGGTGCCACCGCCAGGTCCGATGCGACGGCGACCGGATCCGGCACGACGTCCGCACCCACCATGCGCCGCACCTGGGCGTAGGTTCGCTCCACGCTGTCGAGCGCGGCGGCCAGCACGCCGATGCGCGCGTTCTCGTTCTGCAGCTCGCTGACGTTCTGCTCCAGCGCGGGCACCCGGGCGGCGGCCCGTGCGAGCGGCGCCACCATGACGAGGCCGATCAGCACGCCAACCGTCGTGAGGGCCGCCAGCGCCACCATGACCCGGAACGCCCACAGCGGGAGCTGGTAGCTGTACGACTCCGGCGCACCGTCGTGGTGAATCATCACACTGACGTAGCGGCGCCGGGCTCCGATGCTCATCCCGTGAACGGCTCGCCCAGCATCAGTTCGAGCAGCCGCGCAAGATCGTCATTCGAGTAGTAGCTGATGGAGACGAGCCCCCGGCCTTTGCGCTTGGCCGTGACCCGCACGTCGGTACCCAGCCGCTTGCGCAGCGCGTCCTCGATGCGGCGCGCGTCGACGCTGGCCGCGTGCGGCTCGCGCGGCTTCCGGCCGCGTGCCGCGGTGGGCGGGACCGTGCTCGACGCCGTGTCGCCGCGGACCTGCGCTTCGACGTCCCGCACCGACAGCCCGCGCGCCACCGCCTCGTGAGCCAGCGCCAGGATCGCGGTGTCGTCGCTCAGCGCCAGGAGCGCCCGGGCGTGACCCTCGCTCAGCTTGCCATCGTGCACCAGCGACTGCACTTCCGCCGGCAGGCGCAGCAGCCGGAGCAGGTTGGCGACGGTGGAGCGGTTGCGCCCCACCATGCGTGCCACCTCCGCCTGTGCCACGCGAAACTCATCGATCAGGCGCTGATATCCCACGGCCTCGTCGATCGCCGAGAGGTCGTTGCGCTGGAGATTCTCGATCAGCGCGAGCGTGAGCACCGTCTGGTCGTCGGCCTGCTTCACGACCGCCGGTATGGTCCGCCAGCCCAGCCGCTGCACCGCACGCCAGCGGCGCTCGCCGGCGATCAGCTGGTACTCGCCGTTCCAGGCCCGCACCACCACCGGCTGCAGCAGGCCGGACACTTCTATTGATGCGGTGAGCTCCGCGAGTGCGGCTTCGTTGATGTGGGTCCGCGGCTGATACGGATTGGGGCTGATGCTGCCCACCGGCAGCTCCCTGAGCGCGCCCGATGCTTCGGCGTGCTCGCGGGACACCGGCCCCAGGAGGGCTTCGAGGCCGCGCCCCAGTCGCTTCTCACTCATGGTGCCGCCGGCTCCGACGCGACCGTCACGCCATCCTCGACGCGCCGCATCAACTCCTGCGCGATGGCGAGGTAACTCTTGGCGCCGACCGACTGCACGTCATAGAGGAGAATCGGCTTGCCGAAACTCGGCGCCTCGGCCAGGCGCACGTTGCGCGGCACGGGGGTGCGGAACATCTGCGCGCCGAAATACTCCTTCGCGTCCTCCGCCACCTGGCGGCAGAGATTCAGCCGCGTGTCGTACATCGTGAGCAGCACGCCTTCGATCGCCAGCGACGGATTGAAGTTCTGCTGCACCAGCCGGACCGTGTTGAGCAGTTGGGAAATTCCCTCGAGCGCGTAGTATTCGCACTGGATGGGAATGATGACGCCATCGGATGCGGTGAGCACGTTGAGCGTGATGAGACCAAGCGAGGGCGGGCAGTCCACGATGATGTAGTCGTAGTCGGCCTCGACCGGCTCGAGTGCGGCCCGCAGCGCCGTCTCGCGGCCGGCGCGATCCACCAACTCCAGCTCAGCGCCGACCAGATCCTGGGTCGCCGGCAGCACGTCGAGATGCGGCAGCAACGATTCGCGGATGATGGCGTCGCGCGCCGGCGTGGAACCCATGATCACGTCGTACAGC
Source organism: Gemmatimonadales bacterium (assembly GCA_038250675.1). GTDB lineage: Bacteria > Gemmatimonadota > Gemmatimonadetes > Gemmatimonadales > GWC2-71-9 > JAICUF01. The sequence continues at coordinate 200,569 of JBBSCB010000001.1, read as the reverse complement.
GACCGCTCGAGCGTCGCCTTGGTGACGCCGACACCGCTGGTGGCGTTGCCCTGCGGGTCGGCGTCGACCAGCAGGGTGCGTCGTTCCGCAATCGCGAGCGAGGCCGCCAGGTTGACGGCGGTGGTGGTCTTGCCGACGCCACCCTTCTGATTGGCGATGGCGACGATGCGTCCAGCCGGGCTATGATCTGGCAAGTATATGCCTTGCAATGACTTATAGGATAAAAAAACGGCTTCTCTGAGCCGGAGAGGCGGGGCGAAAACAATATAACGTGCAGACCAGCAGGCGCCAACCGTGTTTCACGTGAAACGGTCTGTTTCGGGTGACTCGGCTGTTTCACGTGAAACACCTAGCGGCGGCGGGTGACCTCCGCAACGAGGTTCTGGATGTCACTGGGCGAGACGCCTGGGACCCTGCTCGCCTGCCCAAGGGTCGCCGGAACCATCAGGGCCAGCTTCTCACGCGCTTCGAACGACAAGGAGGTGAGATCGCGGTACGGCAGGTCCGAGGGAAGCCGGAAGCTGTCCATCCGGCTCAACCGCGTCGCCGTCGCCGCTTCCCGCGTGAGATAACCCGCATACTTGAGCTCGATGTCCGCCCAATCGCAGTCGGCGTCCTCCACCGGCTGGCCCGACGCCCCAAGCAGCGATCCCACCGCCACGGACGGACGGCGGGCAAGCTCTGCCGCGCGAGTTGGCTCGCCGATCGGGGGCGTTCCCGCCGCCGCCAGGTACGGATTGGCCTGATCCGGGGTAACGACCGTCTGATGCGCCCGAGCGAGGACCTGGTCCTCCCGCTCGAGACGGCGCTCGGCGTGAGCGAGCTCGCCCGGCGTCAGCATCGCCAGGCGTTCGGCAAACGGAAGCATCCGGCGGAGCGCGTTGTCCTGGCGGAGCAGAAGGCGGTACTCGGCACGCGACGTAAAGAGACGATAGGGCTCGTCCACCCCGCGCGTGACGAGGTCGTCAACGAGCACGCCGAGAAATCCGTCACTCCGCTCGAAAACCACCGGATCGCGGCCCAGGGCGTGGGCAGAGGCGTTGATCCCGGCGACCGCTCCCTGCGCCGCCGCTTCCTCGTAGCCGGTGGTCCCGTTGATCTGGCCGGCAAAGAAGAGTCCGGGAAGCTCGCGAACTTCCAGTGTCGGCGCGAGCTGGTTCGGCGGGAAGTAGTCGTACTCGATCGCATAGCCGGGTCGAGTCATCCGAACCTGCTCCAATCCCGGCACTGCGCGCAGGAACCGGAGCTGGATCTCCGCCGGAAGCGAGGTCGAGAGGCCGTTCACGTACATCTCGGTCGTCTGGAGCCCCTCCGGCTCCAGGAACACCTGGTGCCGCTCCGCGTCGGGAAACTTCACGATCTTGTCCTCGACGGAGGGGCAGTACCTCGGACCGCGCCCGCTGATCTCTCCGCCGTACAACGCGGACTCTGCCAGGTGCTCCTGGATGATCGCCTTCAGCTCCGCACCCGCCCAGGTCAGGTAGCAGGGAAGCTGCGCGGGATGGGGCAGGCGCTCGTACGCCGAAAACCAGTAGGTCCCGGGGTCTCCGTCCTGTCGCTGAAGGCGGTCCAGCGCCACCGATCGACCGTCAATCCGCGGCGGCGTTCCCGTCTTAAAGCGTTCTACCGTAAGTCCTTTACTCACAATCATTTGCGAGATATCACCACCGGCAGGATCCCCGGCACGACCGCCCGGAATGCCGGCTGCCCGGCCCATATGGATCCGTCCCCGGAGGAAGGTTCCGGCGGTGAGCACCACGGCCCCGGCCCCGAGCCGGCTGCCGTCGGCGGTGACGACGCCAGATACCCGCCGGCCGTCGAAGATGAGGTCGGCCACGGTACCCTGGGCAAAGTCGAGGCGCGGCTGGCGCTCGAGCAGCATCCGCACCGCCCGGCGATAGAGGCCCCGGTCGCACTGCGCCCGCGGCGACCAGACGGCGGGACCTTTGGAGCGATTGAGCATCCGGAACTGGATTCGGGCCAGATCGGTGGCGCGGCCCATGATGCCGCCCAGCGCATCCACCTCGCGCACGACAGTGCCCTTGGCGATCCCGCCGATGGCAGGGTTGCACGACATCTGGCCGATTGTGTCAAGGTTCTGCGTGAGCAGCAGCGTGCGCGCGCCGGCACGGCCCGCGAGCGCGGCGGCCTCGGTGCCGGCGTGACCGCCGCCGATGATGATGACGTCGTACCGGTCCATGCCCGCAATCTACGCGCAAAGTCCCGCCGGTGGTGGCGGGCGACGTCGATCAGCGCGGATTCAGCTCTGGCGCACCCAGCGCGCGACGTCCGCGAACGTCGCCTTCTTGCCGTAGCTCAGAATGCCGACGCGATAGATCCGCGCGGCGATCCACACCACCACCAGAATGCCGATCACCATTGCACCGACCGACAGCAGCAGGTCGATGAGCGGCAGCGGCGCAAACGAATAGCGCACCGGCGTGATGAACGGCGCAAAGAACGGCACCAAACTCAGAATCCGTGCGAGACTGCCGGCCGGCTCGCTCAGTAGCGCAAACATCCCGAAGAATCCGGCCATGATGAAGACGGTGATCGGCAGCTGCGCCTGCTGCGTCTCCTGGGCCGAATTGCACATTGATCCCACCGCGGCGTACATCGCCGAGTAGAAAAAGAAGCCCAGGACGAAGAACAAGAGGAACACACCGAACATCTCGGGGCTCACGGCGGGAATCGGCAGGCTTCCCACCGCGGCCGCCGGCACGCCGAACAGCCCCGCGAGCTGGACCCGGAACGTCGTGAGCGCCATGGCGGTACCGGCCCAGATACCAAGCTGCAGCAGCGCCACAGAGCCCACGCCCATCACCTTGCCCAGCAACATCTCGAACGGCGAGAGACTCGACACCAGTACTTCCATGATGCGCGAGCTCTTTTCCTCGACGACCGATGACATCACCTGAATGCCGTAGAGCAGCAGCGCGATGTACAGCAGGAACGACATCGCATACGCCAGGGCAAACGACGCGCCGCCGCTCTCGCCGGTGAGCTTGCCCTCGCTCACCTTGAGCGTGCTGAGGTCCACCGGGCGCAGCGCGGAAAACGCGATGGCCGAATCGACACCGGCGCGGTTGAGCCGCTCGACCTGAACCACGCGGGTGAGCGAGCGCTCCATGGCGTTCATATCGCTGGGGCTGCCGACGTTGGTGCCGAGGTAGCTCAGACGCCCCGCGGCGAGACCGGTGTCAGTGACGATGAGGATGCCGCTGATGGAGCCGGCCGGCGCCTTCCGGAGACCGGTCATGGCCACCAGTGAGTCACGCGTGGCGACGATCTGATCGGGCGACGTCACCACGCGCTCAACCTGGTAGCGGTGGCGCCCGCTCGCGGAATCGCGAAGCTCGCCATTGAGCCGCTGCTCCACCCGCCCACCGAACGTGCCGCTCGCGGCATCCACGATCACGACGTGGCGCGCGTCGGTCTGCCGCCGCTCGAGCAGGACCGGGAGGAAGACGATGAAGCCCATGAGCAGCGGGCCCAGCACCGTGCCGATCACGAACGCCCGGGTACGCACGCGCGAGAGGAACTCACGCCGCAAAACCGCCAGCACCTTATGCATGGATCACCTCGCGGTCATCGCCGCTGGCCGGCGCGACCGCCGCCCCCGGGCCGACCCTGGCAATGAAGATGGACTGAAGCGACGGCTCGACGACCTCGAACCGCGAGAGTCCCACCCCGGCGCCGACCAGTGCGGTCAGCAGCGCCTCGGCCTCGGCGCCCGGCGCCAGCTCCAGCTCCGCCATGGTGCCGGAGTCGTCCACGTGCGCCACCAGCGCGCGGTCCGCCAGCACCGCCCGCGCCCGCTCCCGGTTGCGGGTAAAGGTGAGCGCGACATTGCGGTTGCCGGCCTCGGCCTTCACGGCGGCCACGGTGCCGTCGAGCACCTTCTCGCCCCGCGCGATGATCACCACGCGATCGCACATCTGCTCCGCCTGCTCCATGATGTGGGTGGAGAACAGGATCGTGCGCCCTTCGCGGCCCATTTCGATGACGATGTTCTTCATGTCGAGCGCGTTGACCGGATCGAGTCCGCTGAACGGCTCATCCAGCACCACCAGTTCGGGATCGTGCAGCAGCGTCGAGATGAACTGCACCTTCTGCTGCATTCCCTTGGACAGGTCCTCGACCTTGTGGGATGTCCAGGCGCCGAGCCCCAGGCGGTCGAGCCAGCGACGGGCGCGGGCCCGGGCATCGGCGCGGCCGAGTCCCTTGATCTCCCCCAGGAAGATGAGGTGTTCCAGCACCTCCATCTTCTTGTAGAGCCCACGCTCCTCCGGCAGGAAGCCGAGGCGCGATGAGAGGGCCCGGCTGGCCGGCTCGCCAAAGAGCGTGATCCGTCCCTCGTCAGGCAGGATGATGCTCATGATCATGCGGATGGTGGTCGTCTTGCCCGCGCCGTTGGGACCGAGCAGACCAAAGAGGCCGCCGCGGGGCACGTCGAGCGACAAGTTGTTCACCGCGGTGTGACCTGCGAACCGCTTGACCACGTTCTCGACGCGGAGGATGGCGTCTGCCATGAAGGTGCTCCGAATTTCGGGGGTGCCGCAGGATGGCGACGGCGCCCATACGCGCCGTCCCGACCGATGGTTTCCGGCTCAGCCCAGCTCGGCCAGGCGGCGGATGCCGCCCACCTCGTCCGTGGGGACGATCAACTGCCTGTGATCGATCCGGATGCCGAACTTGAGTTGCCGGGCCAGCCAGCTTTCCCGCTCCGGCTGGTCGCCGGCGGGATCATGCACGCCGACGTCGTGCATGACCAGCCCGCGCTCGCCCTGCTCATGATAGCGGCCGACGTAGGTGCGGCCGGACGTCCCGGCCACGACGACGGTGACGCCGTGCAGCTCTTCGTGGCCCGGGTGGAAGACGTGTCCGCCCACCGGCTCAGACCGTCGCGCCGCAGTGGCGATCGAACGCGGCGATGAGATCGCCGGCCACGGCCTGAGGCGGGCGGCCCTCGATCTGGTGACGATGAACGAAGTGCACCACCTCGCCGTCCTTGAGCAGCGCCATCGATGGCGAGCTGGGCTGATAGTCGGCAAAGAACTGCCGCGCGCGAGCGGTGGCGTCAAGATCCTGCCCGGCAAACACGGTCACGACGCTGTCCGGCTTGACGCCGTGCGCCAGCGCGAGCGCCAGCGCGGGCCGCGCGTTGCCGGCGGCGCATCCGCAGACGGAATTGACGATCACGAGTGTCGTGCCCTTCGGGTCGCCCAGGGCGGCGTCGACGTCGGCTGGCGTGGTGAGTTCCTGCACGCCCATGCGGGTCATCTCTTCGCGCATCGGGGCCACGAGCATTGGATTGTACGGCATGCTTCACCTCATCTGAGTTCGAAATTGCGACACGTTACACCGAAGCGCCGCTCTCGAGCGCGGAGCGGAGGGCGTGCCACGCCAGGCTGGCGCACTTGACGCGTGACGGATATTCCCGCACGCCGGAGAACACGGCGAGCTTGCCGAGCGCAGCGCCGCCCGCCGGCGGCGGCTGGTCGCCGGCCACGAGATCGTGGAAGCAATCGAACAGCGCGAGCGCCTCCTCGCGGGTCCGGCCCTTGACGCTGGTGGTCATGAGCGAAGCGGATGCCTGGGAGATGGCGCAGCCGATCCCCTCGAAGCTCACGTCCGTAATCACACCCGCGTCGTCGAGCTTGAGCCAGACCTTGAGGCGGTCGCCGCAGAGCGGGTTGTATCCCTCCGCCTGACAGTCCGCGTCATCCATGCGCCGGCAATTGCGCGGGGCGCGATTGTGATCGAGGATCACGCTCTGGTAGAGCTCGCCCAGGTCGCTCATCGACCCAGCACCGTCCGCACCCGCCCGAGCGACGCGACCAGTGCGTCCACGTCCGAGCGGTCGCTGTAGAGCGCGAACGACGCACGCGCCGTGGCCGCCACACCCAGCCGCTGCATCAACGGCTGGGCGCAGTGGTGCCCGGCGCGCACGCAAACACCGTCCGCGTCGAGGATCGTCGCGATGTCGTGAGGGTGCACGCCTTCCATCACGAACGAGAGCACCGGCGCCTTGTGCGCCGCCGTGCCCACGATGCGGACACCACCCACCGCCGCCACGCGCTCAGTGGCGCAGGCCAGCAGCTCGGCCTCGTGCGCGGCCACGGCGGTCCGGTCCAGCGTACCGAGGTAATCCACCGCCGCACCCAGTCCCACGACGCCGGCGATGTTGGGCGTGCCCGCCTCGAACTTGGCCGGTAGCTCTGCCCAGGTGGACTGCTCGAACGTCACCGCTGCGATCATGTCGCCCCCACCCTGCCACGGCGGCATCGCGTCCAGCAGCGCCTCGCGCCCGTACAGCACGCCCACGCCGGTGGGGCCGAACATCTTGTGCGAGGAGAAGGCGAGGAAATCGCAGCCGAGGGCGCGGACGTCCACGGTGCCGTGAGGCAGCGCCTGCGCCGCGTCCACCAGCACCGGGATGCCGCGCTCGTGCGCCAGGCCGACGATCTCGCGCACCGGATTGATCGTGCCGAGCGCATTGGACGTGTGCGCTACGGCCACCAGCCGGGTGCGCTCACCGAGCAGCCGCGCAAAGGCGCCGAGATCCAGCTCGCCGACGTCGGTCACCGGTGCGACGCGGATGCGCGCGCCGGTTGCGGCCGCCGCCAGCTGCCAGGGGACGATGTTCGAGTGGTGTTCCATCGCGGTGAGCACGATCTCGTCGCCCGCGGCCAGCCGGGGCCGCGCGTAACTCTGCGCCACCAGGTTGATCGATTCGGTGGTGCCGCGGGTGAAGATGATCTCGCGCGGGGCGGCCGCATTGATCAGCGTGGCGATCTGCCGGCGGACCGCTTCGTACACCGCGGTTGCCGCTTCGCTCAGCCGGTAGACCCCGCGATGGATGTTGGCGTTGCCCGTCTCGTAGAAGCGGGTCACAGCGTCGATGACCGCCTGCGGCTTCTGCGCCGTGGCCGCGCTGTCCAGGTAGACCAGCGGCTTGCCGCCAGTCATGGTGCCCAGAATCGGAAAGTCGCGGCGAACCGCGGCCACGTCATGGCGGGCGGGCGGCGCGGCGCGACGACGGAGTTCGGTGGCGGGCATGAGCGGCGTCAGTTGGCCCCCAGCCGATCGCGCACCAGCCGCTCGAGCTCCAGCCGCACCGGCTCGAGCGCCACCTCTTCCACCACCTCCGCCGCAAAGGCGTAGGTCAGCAGCGTCCGGGCCCGCGCCGCGTCGATGCCGCGGCTCCGCAGATAGAAGAGTGCGACATCGTCCAGCCGCCCGACGGTGGCGCCGTGCGTGCACTTGACGTCGTCCGCGAAGATCTCGAGCTGGGGCTTGGTGTCCACCCGGGCGCCGTCGCTCAGCAGCAGGTTGCGGTTGGTCTGCTTGGCGTCGGTCTTCTGCGCCTCGGGCCGCACCAGCACCTTGCCGTTGAACACCGCCCGCGAGCGGCCATCGAGCACGCCCTTGTAGACCTCCCAGCTGTTGCAGTTGGGATGATCGTGAAAGATGGCGGTGTGATTGTCCACCACCTGGTCGCCGTGAGTCAGGTACAACCCGTACATCAGCGTCTCGATGTTGGGCGCATTGAGCCGGACGTGGAGGTTGTGCCGCGCGATCGCCCCGCCCATGGCGAGCGTGAACGAGCGGTAGTGGCTGTCCCGGTCCTGCTCGACGTGGGTCAGCCCCACGTGGTAGGCGCCTTCGCTCTCGCGCTGGATCCGGGTATGCTCGGTCCAGGCGCCCTCACCGGAGACGACCTCAGTGACCGCGTTGGAGAAGTAGCGCCCGCCCGGTGCCAGGGAGACGTAGCTCTCGATGATCGACGCCCGCGCGCCGCGCTCGAGCACGATCAGATTGCGGGGATGGACCACGGTGCCTTCGGTCTCGCCGCTGGCCACAAAGAGCGCGTGGACCGGGTGCGCCAACTCGACGCCGGCGGGGACGTGGACAAACGCGCCGTCCCGAATGAACGCGGTATTGAGCGCGGTGAACGGGCTGTCGCTCACCGGAGCGTGATGGCCCAGGTGGACGGCCACCTGCGGATCGGCGGCGGCGATCGCCGCCGCCAGACTCCCGGCCCGCGCGCCGCCCGGAAGCACCGGCCAGTTCGAGAGATCGGCGGCAAAGCGGCCGTCGACAAAGACCAGCAGCGGCCACTCCGGATGGCCAAACAGGAACGTCGCCAGGTTGGCGGCGCTGACGCGGGGCGAAGTGTCGGCGGGCACAAACTCGGCATTGGCGATGGCGGACACCGGCGTGAAGCGCCATTCCTCGTCACGCGCACCGGGAAACCCCACCTCGGCAAAGCGATCCATGCCACCGCGGCGGACCGGCCGGAGCCACTCGGCCCCCCGGCCGCCATCGGCGAGGAAGGCGTCGTACTGGCGAACATAGCTGGCGGTCACGCGACCTCCACCACGTCCTCGACCCAGTCGTAGCCGCGGGCCTCGAGCTCCAGCGCCAGCTCCTTGCCGCCCGACTTGACGATGCGGCCGCCGGAGAGGACGTGGACGTAATCCGGAATGATGTAGTTGAGCAGCCGCTGGTAGTGCGTCACCACGATGGTGGCGTTCTCCGGCCGGCGCAGGGCGTTGACGCCACCCGCCACGATCCGGAGCGCGTCGATGTCGAGGCCGGAATCGGTCTCGTCGAGCACCGCGAGCCGCGGCTCGAGCACCGCCATCTGGAGGATCTCGTTCCGCTTCTTCTCGCCGCCGGAAAAGCCGGAATTGACCGCGCGGCTCATGATCTCGGGGCCCCACTCGACGACCTTAAGCTTCTCCTCGAGGACGTCGAGGAAGTCCATCGGGTCCAGCTCGTCCAGGCCTCGTGCCTTGCGGAGCTCGTTATAGGCCGCCCGCAGAAAGTAGGCGTTGGTTACGCCGGGGATTTCCACCGGATACTGAAATGCCAGGAAGACACCGGCCTGGGCCCGCGCCTCCGGCTCCAGCGCCAGGAGGTCCTGACCCAGATACGTCACGGTGCCGCCGGTGACCTCATAGGCGGGGTGCCCGGCCAGCACCTGGGCCAGCGTGCTCTTGCCCGAGCCGTTGGGCCCCATGATGGCGTGCACTTCTCCGGCATTGACGGTGAGGTCGATGCCGCGGAGGATCTCCTTGTCGCCGGCGTTGGCGCGCAGGCCCCTGATCTCTAGCACTCTCGACTCCCTGATGTTGAATACCGCGTCATCCGACGCTCCCCTCGAGACTCACGCCGAGCAGCTTCTGCGCTTCCACGGCAAACTCCATCGGCAGTTCCTTGAACACTTCCTTGCAGAAGCCGTTGACGATCATCGAGATCGCGTTCTCGGTGCTGAGGCCCCGCTGCTTGCAGTAGAAGAGCTGGTCCTCGCCGATCTTGGAGGTGCTGGCCTCGTGCTCGACCGATGCCGTGGGGTTCCGCACATCGATGTACGGAAAGGTGTGCGCCCCGCAGCGATTGCCGATCAGCATTGAATCGCACTGGGTGTAGTTCCGGGCGCCGGCCGCCTTGGGCATGATCTTCACCTGGCCCCGGTAGCTGTTCTGGCCCTGGCCCGCGGAGATGCCCTTGGAAACGATCGTCGAGCGGGTGTTGCGCCCGAGATGGATCATTTTGGTGCCGGTATCGGCCTGCTGATGGCCGTTCACCACTGCCACCGAGTAGAACTCGCCCACCGAGTTGTCGCCCTGGAGGATCACGCTGGGATACTTCCACGTGATGGCCGATCCGGTCTCGACCTGGGTCCACGAGATCTTGGCGTTGGTGTGCGCCTTGCCGCGCTTGGTGACGAAATTGTAGATCCCGCCCACGCCGTTTTCATCGCCCGCATACCAGTTCTGCACCGTGGAGTACTTGATGGACGCATCGTCCAGCGCCACCAGCTCCACCACCGCCGCGTGGAGCTGGTTGGTATCGCGCTTGGGCGCGGTGCAGCCCTCCAGGTAGCTCACGGAGGCGCCTTCATCGGCCACGATGAGGGTTCGCTCGAACTGGCCGGTATCGGCCGAGTTGATGCGGAAGTAGGTGGACAGCTCCATGGGGCACTTGACGCCCCGCGGGATATAGACGAACGACCCGTCGCTGAAGACCGCGGCGTTGAGCGCGGCAAAGAAGTTGTCGCTGGCCGGCACCACCGAGCCCAGATACTTGCGGACCAGCTCGGAATGCTCGCGCACCGCTTCGCCGAACGAGCAGAAGATGATCCCCTGCTCCATCAGTCGCGCCTTGTAGCTGGTGCCGACCGAGACGGAATCGAAGATCGCGTCCACCGCCACGCCGGCCAGGATCTTCTGCTCATTGAGCGGAATGCCCAGCTTGGTGTAGGTCTCGAGCAGCTTGGGGTCAACCTCGTCCAGACTGCCCAGCGGCTTGGCGGTGCGCGGCGCCGAGTAGTAGATGATGTCCTGATAATCGATCGGCTCGTACGTGATGTTGGGCCAGCTGTGCGGCTCGGCCATCTTCTGCCAGCCGCGGAAGGCCTTGAGCCGCCACTCGAGCAGCCATTCCGGTTCCTGCTTCCGGGCCGAAATAAACCGCACCGTGTCCTCGCTCAGCCCCCTGGGCGCGACGTCCGCCTCGATGTCGGTGACGAAGCCGTACTTGTATTCCTGGTTGACCAGCGTCTCGACCGGCGAGCTCATACACGCTCCTGCGGGAATGCAATCTTGTACTCACACGAGGTGCAGCCGTTCAGCATGTGACTGCGACGTTCGACCGTGCCACCGAGCACCGACGCGAGGAACCGCTCCTCCGCCGCGCAAATCTCGGGAAACCGCTCCGCCACATCCCGGATAGCGCAGTTGTGCGCCGTCAGCGTACCACAGCAGAAGGTGGCCCGGCCCTCCGCCATGTACCCGGCCCCGGTCAGGGCATGCACCACCACGTCCATGCGCGCGGCCGGCGGCACACCGTCGAGCTCCGGCCGGAGCCGGTCCGCCAGCGCGTCGAAATGCGACTCGAGCGCCGCCGCCGCCGCACTCCGGCCGTCGCGTGCCTCCACGTAGTCGAGCACCAGTTCGAGGGCTTCCTTGTAGCGACGGGGAAAGAGCGCCTCGCCGGCCGGCGAGAGGCAATAGACGAAGACCGGCGCGCCGACGCCGCGGTTTTCCCGCTCGTAGCGCACGACCCCCTCGGTCTCGAGCTCCTTCAGATGGTGACGGATGCCGTTGAGCGATACACCGAGCCGCCGGGAGAGCTCGCGCGCGGTGGCGGCCCCGTGCTTCAGCTCGACCAGCACCGCACCGCGGGCGCCCCGGTGACCGGGCAACTCGCGCGGGAGTTCGTCGGAGCTGGCGTCATCGGCATGCAACATGGCGGAATCATATGTTTGGCAGTCGGGATTGTCAATTCACATCGTGAAACTGGTACGAATTCATATGCGCTTGTTTTGCAGGGAGTTACGTCGTCGCACCGACTCCTGGAGACGCGGCGGCTCCCGGTATGCCGGGCAGCGCTGACCTGTCAAATGCTGGGTGACTTGAGGTAGCTACTGCTACTACTATTGAAACAACTGCTTTCGGCGTCGATCCGGCTCCTCACTGGCCCCCGGGCCCCGAAATCCGCATATTGGACGCTGGATTTCGTGGCTCACTTTCGGTCCCTCCTGCGACGGCACCATGACCATCCACCGTATTCGACTGCTGGGCGATCCCATCCTCCGCGCGAGTTGTGAGCCGATCACCAAGCCCGGCTCCACTGCGGTCCGGGTGATCCTCGACGACATGCGCGAGACGCTGCGCGACTGGCAGTCACGGTTTGGCAGCGGCCGCGCCATCGCCGCGCCGCAGATCGGTGCGCCAGTCCGGATGATCTACGCCGAGATGGACAAGCCGTGGGCGCTGATCAACCCCGAGATCGTGGACATCGGCAGCGAGGACTTCACCGTCTGGGACGACTGCTTCTCCTTTCCCAACATGCTGGTCCGGGTGTCGCGGTCGTACCGGGTCCGCATCCGGTACCAGGACGTCAAGGGCCAGTGGCATGAAGAGGATCTGGAGGGGGATCGTGCCGAGCTGATGCAACATGAGATCGACCATCTCGACGGCGTGCTCGCGGTGGACCGCCCGCATGGGCTGGATCCGTTCTGCCTCCGGGAAGAGTGGAACCGGCTGCACGGACCCGATGGCCGCTACGGTGAGCCCGAAGACCGCACCGCCTCCTACGCCACGCCTCTCACTGGCCTGCTGGGCGACTAGAACCAGCGCCCAAACCCTCCGTGAGGGCATCGCGCCCCTCGGTTGCGCGTCCATCCTCGAAGCGCATCCTCGAAGCGCATCGGGCCCACCGGGATGTCGGCGCCGATGCCCACCCGCGCGCCGCCGATCCATCCGTCCCCCGCCAGCAACGAGCCGCCGGTCCCGGACCGACCCGCCGCCGCCGCCGAGCTCGCAGGGGCGCCGCAGATCGAGCACCGCGTCGCGCTTCAGCTCACCGAGGAAGCGTGCGGCGCTGCCCTCCAGCGCCAGGCGAAAGAGGTTGCGGTCCACGCCCCCGAGACTGTCGAGCACCCGCGCCACGCCGATGTGCGCGAGCCTCGCGAGGAGCCGGAGGCGGCGCATCGGGAATACGCTAATCCCCCTTGCGTCGGAAGATTCACCTTCGTATTTCTTGGCGAGCAGAGGCAGCCCAGACCGCACGGTCACCCGCTGGATACCGGAGGAAGTACGGCATGACGTACGTGATCACCGAGGCCTGCATCGGCGTCAAGGATCGGGCCTGCGTGGATGTCTGTCCGGTGGATTGCATCTACGAAGGCGAGGACCAGCTCTACATCCATCCGGACGAGTGCATCGACTGCGGCGCGTGCGAACCCGAGTGCCCGGTGACGGCCATCTTCCCCGAGGAGGACGTGCCACCCCAGCTCATCGACTACGTGGAGAAGAACCGCGAGGCGTTCAACAGCGACGATCCGCCCGGCCGCCCCAAGCGCTGACCGCCGGCGCAGACCGCACGGCCCTCCCGGCACCGCCGGGAGGGCCGTCGTGCGTCAGGGGGCTAGGGTGTGGCGCTGCCGCGCTCGCGGGCCAGCACGTAGAAGTTGGGGTCCACACTGAACGCCGCGGGACTGCTCAGCCGCACCGGCATCGTCTGCCACCGCTCGGTGGGCCGGATCACGGCCAGCATCGAATCCGCCACCGTCACCCGCACCGGCATGGCAAAGCCCGGCACCACGTCGGTCCACCGATACGACAGCGTGCCTCCGTCGACGGCATACTCGAGCGTCGGCACACGGGTCGTGGTGAGGTACTGCGCAAAAACCGTTGAGAGGTCGATGCCGGCCCGGCGACTGATGTAGTCCTCAACCTGGCGCCCGGAAACCGTCTGGTGCCGGAAGGTGCTGCTCAGGCCCCGCAGGATGCTGCGCCAGCGGGCATCGTCCGCCACCACCTGGCGGATGGTGTGCAGCATGTTGCCGCCCTTGTAGTACATGTCGCCCGAGCCCTCGCGATTCACCCCGTACACACCCACGATCGGCCGGTCGTTCTTGATCAGCTTGCGGACGCCGATCACGTACGCCGCTCCCGCCGCCGTGCCGTGCTGGCATTCGGTGAACAGCGACTCCGAATAGTTGGCAAAGCTCTCGTGCACCCACATGTCGGCGACGTCGTCGGTCGTGATGTTGTTGCCGAACCATTCGTGCGCGCTCTCGTGCACCACGATGAAGTCCCAGTCGAGCCCATAGCCGGTGGCCGAGAGGTCACGGCCGCGGTACCCGTTGTGGAACCGGTTGCCGTAGGCGATGCCGCTCTGGTGCTCCATGCCGAGGTGCGGCGTCTCGATCAGCTTGTAGCCGTCGGCGTACCACGGATACGGCCCGAACCACCATTCAAAGCAGGCGAGCATCGGCCGGGCCTGGCGCCACTGGACCGCGGCGGCCACGACGTGATCGTCCAGCGGCCAGTAGTCGAGGGTCAGCACGCCGGCCTCGCCGCGGTACAGATCGCCGATGTGGCCGTAGTACCCGGCGTTCATGGTGACGTCGTAGTTGTTGATCGGCTCGGTGACGAACCATTCCCAGGTCGTGGTGCCGTCGCCGTGGGGGACGACCGAGCGGAGCCGGCCGTTGGAGACGTCGATCAGCGAGTCCGGCACCGTGATGGCGATCCGCTGGCTGTCCGGCTCATCGGCCTGGATGTCCTTGTTGGGCCACCAGATGCTGGCCCCCACACCCTGACAGGTCGTGGCGATCCACCGTCGGCCCAGACTGTCGGTGGTCCAGGTGACGCCGCCGGCCCACGGCGGGTTCCGCGCCACCCGCGGCCGCCCGTGATAGTAGACCGTGATGACCTTCTCAGCGCCCACCGGCTGGGGCGCCGTGAGCCGCGCAAAGAAGGCATTGCCGTCCCGCCGCCAGGCGACCCGCCGCCCGTCCTGCACCATGCTGTCCACCTCGAGCGGCGTCATCAGGTCGATCTGCATCTCGTGCGCAACGGAGAGCACACGATACCGGATCCCGTTGAAGCCACGGATGCTGCTGTCCGCCGGGCCGGCCGTGACGTGGAGATCGTAGAAGACGACGTCCCACCACGCGCGCTCCGGCGTCATGCTGCCACGGAGGGTATCGGCGTGGGTGAAAGCGGTGTCCTGCGCGCGGACGGTGCCGCCCAGGGCCAGCAAAATGCCAAGTGCCGCCAGGAGCCGGGCGCCTCCGCGCACGAGAGTCGGTCGCATCATGTCCGATCGGTAGTGGTGGGTATGCACGTCAGAGCTGCTGCAGGAAGCCCCGGATCGCCTCGGTGACGGCGGCGGGCTGCTCCACCGGCGACATGTGTCCGGCATCAGCAATCACCGCAATCCGGGCGCCGGGAATTGCCTCCGCCATCGCGCGGGCGCCAGCCTCGGGCGTGATCCGGTCGCCGTCACCGACGATCACGAGGGACGGAATGGAGCCCAGCGTGGCAAGCATCGGGGTGCTGTCGGGCCGGTCCCGCATGGCGGCAAGCGCCCCTACGATGCCGGCCGGCGGCGACGCCAGGATCATCCGTCGCACGCTCTCCGCCGCCGCCGAGTGGTGGCCGTGCACCGCATCGGCAAAGAGCTTGGGCAGGAGCGCGTCGGCCACCGCCGCTGGCCCGCGCTCGCGGACCTGCTGCGCCTGAGTATCCCGCTGGCGGCGACCATCCGGCGTATCACCTTCCGCCCGGCTGTCCACCAGGATCAGCCCCCGCACCCGATCGCGAAAGCGCCGCACGAACTCGAAGGCGATGTACCCGCCGAGCGAGCAGCCACAGAGCACGACGGTGTCGATGCCCAGCGCATCGAGCAGCGCGGCGAGGTCGTCGGCATAGGTGGTCATCGAATAGCCCAGATCGGGCGCATCGGACTGCCCCATGCCGCGGAGGTCCGGCGCCAGCCGCAGGTGGGTGTCGAGCTGGTTCATCTGGTGCTGCCACATGGTCCGGTCGGCGGCGTAGCCGTGGATCAGGAGCAGCGCCGGCTCGCCCGCGCCGCGGACATCGACGGCCAGACTCACGCCGTTGACCGTGAGCCGCTGCACGTCACTGCCGGCGCTGCGGGCGTTCATGAAACGTCCGACCTCCTCCGGCACCGGCACGGGACGGCCCTCGCGGCTGATACACACGAAGACGAACTCCGCCGTCGCGATCAGCGTGTCATCGCGAAGCCGCCGGGCGGTCTGACGCATCGTGAAGCTGGTGCGGCCGTGGTGGGTGAGCGCCTGCTGAAACCGGAGCACGTCGCCGGGAAAGGCGGCGGCGTGATAGTCGATGACCGTCTTCCGGACGGCGGGCCAGGCGCCGGCCCGGGTGAACACATCCATGCCGGGGCCGCGGGCCAGCATTTCCCACCGGGCGCGCTCGAAGAGACTGAGGAACGATGCCTGGTTGAGGTGCCCAAACGCATCGCACTCGTCGGGATACACCGTCAGGTCGATTTCGGGAATGGGCACCTGCATACGTTACGGACAACCGTCACGTCGCGAAAGGGCGGCTAGTTTGAAAGGTGGAGGCCATCATCGACCCACCCTGCCCACGGAGGCCCGCATGCCCCCAGCCACCGATTACATCCGCCACGCCGCGCGGCTTGCCCGCAAGCTGCATCTCGACTCCGCCATGGGCGGCAAGCCGGAGCCCGATTCGGAGTTCTTCAAGACGCTGGCAAAGGCGCTGGAAGAGATCGCCATGGGCCTGGAACAGGTCGGCAAGCGGGCGGACTGAGCGACAGATTAACGACATTATACGTACATATTCACTGCACTTCGGTGTGTATACGGGCGTTGAGTCCATTTTTGCGCGGTTCATTCAACTTCGAGGCTGGCCGTTGCCCTCCGTGACCAAACCGGACAGCTTACGGTCGTGAACGCATCTATCGCCGCCTCGTCGGTCTCGCCTGCCGGGATCAGGCTGGTCCAGACCCAGCCCGAATTCGAGCGCCTGATCGCCGAGCTCGCGCGTGAACCGCTGGTGGCGGTGGACACCGAGGCCGCCAGCTTTCATCGCTACCGCGACCGGGTCTATCTGCTCCAGCTCTCCTCGCGACGGCTTACCGCGGTGGTCGACCCGCTGGCGGTGGAGAGTCTCACCGGCTTTGCCGCGATCCTGGCCGATCCGTCGGTCGAGATCATCTTCCACGACGCCGACTACGATCTGCGCCTGCTCGATCACGAGATGGGATTCCGGGCCGCCGGTCTGTTCGATACCCGGATCGCCGCGCAGCTCCTCAACGAGCCCGGTGTCGGACTCGCCGCACTGCTCGAGAAATACCTCGGCCTCAAGCTCGACAAGCGCTTCCAGCGGGCGGACTGGTCAGCCCGGCCGCTGAGCGCCGGCATGCTGGAATACGCCGCGGCCGATACCCGGTATCTCCCCGAGCTCCGTGACATCCTCCGGGCCCAGCTCGTGGAGCGGGGCCGGCTGGACTGGGCCGAGGAGGAGTTTGCGCTGCTGGAGCGGGTGCGCTGGAGCGGGCCCAGCGATGCGGAGCCGGGCTGGCTCCGGATGAAGGGTTCCAAGGCGCTCCGCGGGCGGGCGTTGGCGATCCTGCGCGAGGTTCACCAGTGGCGCGACTCGGTGGCGGAGCGCTCGGACAAGGCCCCGTTCCGGATCATCAACAACGAGCCGATGCTGGCCATCGCCAAGGACCCGCCCCGGGACATCGCCGCCCTCCGCGCCATGTCGGGAGTGGGCCACGATCTGGTCGAGCGCCGCGGCGCCGACCTGCTGGCCGCGGTACAGCGCGGGCTCGACGTGCCCGAGCGGGATCTCCCGCGAGTGGAGCGGCCCCCGCGCCGGGCGGCGGATCCGGAATTCGATGCGCGGATGGACCGGCTCAAGGCGGTGCGGAACGCGGAAGCGGTGCAGCTGGACCTGGCGCCGGGCGTGCTCTGCCCCAACGGGACGCTCGAAGGGATGGCGCGACAGGTTCCCACGGGATTGGACGAACTGCTGCAGGTGCCGGGGATGCGGCGGTGGCAGGCGGGTGCGATCGGTGCGGCACTTCTGGGGGCGCTGCCCGCGCCGTCCGGCGGGTGACGCTAATGCGTGACGCTTCTCAGTAGCCCAGAAACGCCTTGACCCGGGGATCCATTCGCTCGGGCGTCCAGTAGGGGTCCCAGACCAGCTCGACGTCCACCGTCTGCACACCCTCCAGGTCGCTCACCACATCCTTGACGTTCTGGATGATCTCGGCGCCCGACGGACAGCCCGGCGAGGTGAGCGTCATCTTGACGTCCACGTCGCCGCTCTCGTTCACGGCCACATCGTAGATCAGCCCGATGTCGATGATATTGAGATCGAGTTCCGGGTCCTTCACGGCCCGGATGGCCTTCCGCACGGATTCTGACGTCAGCTCGGACATGCCTGCAACTTAACAGCGCGGGAGCGTTGGGGTGCAGCGCTCGCGTGCCAGGCGCGCCACCGCGTCGGACAGGCGGGAGCGCACATCGCGGATCCCCGCGAGCGAGCGGGTGCGCCGGGGATCAAAGCTCCGGTTGGTCAGAAAGACCAGGAAGATGTCACGCGACGGGTCGATCCAGATCTGGGTCCCGGTCCACCCGGTGTGTCCGTATGCCGCGCCGCTCAGGAGCCCGCCGAATGCGGTCGGCCCCTCGGCATCGCTGTTGGGGGAATCCCAGCCGAGGAGCCGGGTGCCGCTCCGCTCGCCAGGGGTGAGAAACCGGCGCATCGTCCCGGGACGTACCCACGGATGGCCGTTGATGGTGCCGTGGCGAAGCCAGACCTGGGCGTAGCGGGCGAGATCATGTCCGGTGGAGAAGAGTCCGGCATGGCCGGCCACCCCGCCGAATACCACCGCGTTCTGGTCGTTGGGCACGCCGGCCACCGGCTGGCCCCGGAACGAGCTGCTGGGCGCCACGCGGTAGAGGAGCTCCGGCGGCGGGAGGAACAGCGTCCGCGACATCGCGAGCGGGCCGGTGACCTCGTGCGCCACCGCCGAATCGAGCGGCTCGCCGGTGATGCGCGCGACGACGAGCCCCAGCAGGATCGCGTTCAGATCGCTGTACTCGGCCGATGCCCCGGGCTCGCGCCGCAGCGAATCCGCCAGCAGGAGCGACACCGCCTCCTCCCGCGACGATGCGGTCCGATAGAAGGGCACGTAGGGCCTGAGTCCGCTCGTGTGGTCCAGCAGCATCCGGACGGTGACGGAGTCCTTGGCGCCCCCCGCAAAGGCCGGGTAGTAGGTGGCGATAGGTGCGTCGAGATCGAGCCGTCCCTGATCCACCAGCCGGAGCGCCACGCTCATCGTGCCGACCACCTTGGTCAGCGATGCCAGATCCCAGAGGGTCGTGGTGGCGCTGGGCACCGGCGACCGCCGGCTCCAGGTGAAATGGCCGTAGCCGCGCTGATAGAGGATCCGGTCATGGCGTCCGATGATGACCACCGCTCCCGGATAGAGCCCGCGCTTGATGCCGGCCAGTACCGCCGCATCCACCGCTGGATAGCGGGGCGTGGCCGGGCCGGCCGGCACGCCGGTCAACAGCGCAGGCAGGGCGAGGGCAGCGAGGAGGGCGTGACGCATCAGGGGCCCGCCGTGTCGCGCACCGAGCCGGGCGGCAGCCGGTAGAGCAGGAGCGCGGTGCGGCGGTCGCGATCGGACAGCGCGGCGGTGCGAGTGGCGGGGAACATCACGTCGTTGGAATCGGCCGAATGGGGCAGCCCGATGGCGTGGCCCGCCTCGTGAATGGCGACGGACAGCAGCGCGCGATCGGGCAGCGGCACACCGCTGCTGGTCCGGAGCGCGAGCGCAATCGAGGCGTGCCGGACGTGGCCCAGCTGGTCCCAGGTCAGGTCGGTCTGCCCAGCGCGGTCAAAGTCGAAGCGGTCGATCCAGTGCACCACGATGTCCGCCGTGCCGGTATCGGCCACAATCGCGAAGCGGAGCGGAATGCCCGCCCCTTCCCATTCGGCAAAGGCGTCGCGGACATGGCGGCCCAGCCGGTCGGTGTACCCGGCGGGGCCACCCTCGATGATGGCAACCCGGAGCGGCGCCTCCGGCCGGTCGGGCCAGCGGCGGACCAGCGAGTCGGTGGTGAGGATCAGCGAGTCGAGGTAGGTGGCGCTGCCCTCGCCGCCGAGCTGCCGCCGGACCGCGAGGCGGGCCAGCCGGTCGATGGTCGGGGTGCCGGCGGAGGAACTCGAGAGGGTGGATCCCGTGGTCGCGGGCCCGGTGGCGGGCAGTCCCGCGGTCGCCAGGGTCTGGCGCTGCTGCGCGGGCGCCACGGCGGCCGGCGATTCGGTGGCGTGGAGGACACGCAGCACCCGGTCGCCGACCACGAGGAGAAACAGCACCACGGTGATCGCGGGAAGTACCAGACGCTTCATACGGTCTCACCAATATGGTTTGCCGGCGCGGCCCGGCGCCAGCGCCGCTGGCGTCCCGCGCCCGAGGGGTCTAACATTTCGCGACTCACAGCCGCTACACCGTCTGGAATTCCGGAGGAAGCAGCCTGAACGTCATGGGTCCGATCGCGCGCGCCCTGGTGCGCTGGCGCTGGGTCGTCGTCGTCGTCTGGGCCGCCATTGGCGTGGTCGCGTCGCTGCGCGCGCCGCATACGCCCGAGGTCCTCAACATCCGCGGCGGCAGCAACCGGCCCACCGAATCCTCGGCGGCGACCGATCTGCTCGCGGCGCGCTTCGATCAGCCGGTCAGCGAGTTCTTTGTGGTGACGCTGGAAGGCCCGGCGCCGTTCGATTCCGGCGCGCCACGCCAGGTGCTCGATACCCTGATCGGCCGGCTCGAACGGCAGCCCTACGTCCGGGCCATCGCCTCCTGGCCATCGACCCACCAAAACACGTTTATCAGCAGCGATCATCGTGCCACGTTCCTCGTGGTCTCGCTGAAGGTTGCAGATGGCGACAGCGCGGGCCGGCTGGTCCTCCCGGTCCGCGCCATCGTTCACCGCTCGCTGGCCGGTCTTGCAGACAGCCACGAATATCGCGGACTGGTGACCGGCCGCTCCCCCCTCGATCTGGACGTCCGAACCGTCAGCGCCGAGGACAGCCGGCGGAGCGAAGCGCGCCTGCTGCCGCTGACGATGGTGATCCTGGTGCTGGCGTTCGGCGCGTTGCTGGCCGCCGTGCTCCCGCTGGTGGTCGGCTTTCTGGCGATCGCGGTCTCGCTCACGATCGTCGGCATCGTCGCCCGATTCACCCCGATGTCCATTTTTGTGCTCAACATGACCACGATGATCGGGCTCGGCGTCGGCATAGACTATTCGTTGCTGGTGGTCACGCGGTTTCGCGAGGAGCTCCGCCGCGGCATCCGGCGGCGGGAGGCGGCGGTCAACACGATGATGACGGCGGGCACCGCGGTCGTCACGTCGGGGCTCACCGTGGTGGTGGGCTTTGCGGCGTTGCTGCTCACGCCGCTGGTGGAAACCCGGAGCGTGGGACTGGGCGGGCTGATCGTGGTGGCGGTCGCGGTGCTGCTCTCGATCACGCTGCTCCCGGCCCTCCTGGCCATCCTGGGCCGGGAGATCGATGCGCCGCGGGCGCTGGCCCGCCGGCTCACCTGGTACCACTCGCCGCGGACCTGGGAAAAGTGGGCCCGCACCCTGAGCCGGCACCCGTGGCGTGCGCTGGCGTACGGCGGGATCACGATCGCGATCCTCACAGCGCCGCTCTTCTGGATCCGCATCGGGCTGCCGGCCCGCAACTGGTGGCCCATGCAGACCGAGGCGGGCCAGGGGCTGGCGGCGCTCAACCGGATGGGCGTGGCGGGGTACGTCAATCCGGTGCGGGTGCTGGTGGAGATGCCGGCCGGCCAGACGGCGGTGAGCGCAAGCTCGCTTCGCGGCCTCCGCGCGCTCTCCGATTCGCTCCAGGCCGATCCCCGGGTCCGCGAGGTCCGCAGTCTGGTGGACCTCGATCCCGGCACGTCGATCCTGGGCTATTCCATGCTGTACAGCGACCTGCCCGCGGCCCGGGCCCGCTATGGCGCGTTCATCAACAGCTACCTCAGCGGGGATCAGCGGGTGGCGCTGATGGACGTGATTCTGAGCGACACCACCTCGCTCACGTCGTCGATGGACGTCGTGGCGCATGCCCGCGCCCTCGGGGCCGCGCGCCTGCGCCACCTCACTGATGCGCGGGTGCTGGTTGGCGGCTATGCCGCGTCGAGCGTGGACTTCCAGCGGGACCTGCTGCGCCGCTTTCCGCTGCTGGTGCTGCTGATCCTGGCCGCAACGGGGATCATGCTGGCGATCGCGTTCAAGTCGGTGCTGGTGCCGATCAAGGCTATCATCATGAACAGTCTGTCGGTGAGCGCGACGTTCGGGCTGATCGTGCTGGTGTTCCAGCACGGCATCGGCGCACGGATCTTCGGGCTGGACGGTCCCACGTCCGCCATCTTCGTGGCGGTACCGGTGCTGGTCTTTGCCGTGGTCTTCGGGCTCAGCATGGACTACGAGGTCTTCCTGCTGAGCCGGATCAAGGAAGCCTACGACCGCACCGGCCGAAACGACGAGGCCACGATGGAGGGGGTGAGCGCCACGGCGTCGGTGATCACGTCGGCCGCGCTGATCATGATCATGGTGTTCGGCGTCTTTGCCTTTGCGCGGGTGCTGGTGATGCAGTTCCTGGGCTTCGGGCTGGCGGTGGCGGTGCTGCTCGACGCCACCATCATCCGCATGGTGCTGGTGCCCGCGTTCATGCAGCTCGCCGGCCGGTGGAACTGGTGGCCGGGGGTGCGCGCCGCCCGGCCGCCGGCCGCGCCCTAGTTGCCCGGCCCGTCGAAGCGCGGGTTGACGACGTTGTTGAAGATCGACCCAAAGCTGTAGCTCAATCCCACCGACCCGTAGTAGCGGTAGCTGGTCGCGAGGGCGCGGCGCTGGAGGAGGACTTCCTCCGGCGTGGCGCCGCCGGCCGGCAGGTAGCGCTGGTCCCGCACCCGCGAGACGCTCGCGTTGAAGCTGGCCGAAAGCCCCTTGAACAGCCGCACATCCATCTCCGCATCCAGCTGCACCCGGTTCTGGGAAAAATCATCCAGGTAGTGCGCACCCTGGAGCTGGAAGCTGGCGGAACCCCATGGCTGGCGGGTATCCAGCGACAGCGTGAGCGATTCATCGAACAGCGTCTCGCCGGTCTTGAAGAAGATCGTCTGCTCGTCGTAGCGAAACCGGTTGATGCCCACGTTGTAGCGCAGGGTGAGCTGGCGGCGGGTGGACTCGTCGTACGGGTAGAAGTCGTACTCGATGCCGGGGGCAAACCGGAGTGCCAGCGCCTGGTTGGAGTAGGTGGAGCGCCCGGCGGACGCGACGGCGCCCACCGCCCAGTGGGTGCCCACGCTGCGGACCGCGAGCCCGCTGGTGCGGAAGTCCTTCGAGGTGCTGGTGACGTTGGTAACCGAGTCGAGCTGGTAGCGGTCCTCACTGTAGTTGCCCCGCGCCGAGAGGTCGAGCTTCCACTGCTCGGTGGTACGGTTGGCGGAGACGCTGCCCGAGAGATTGAGCGAGTGCGAGGACGATTCCCCATGGAAATAGCTGCTGGCCCGCACCCGGAAGACCCAGAAGTTCCACGGGTCGCGGGACGGCGGCGGTGCCGCGGCGGCGCCGGTGGGCGGCGTGTAGACGACATGAATCCCCTCGATCGCCGCCGTACCCGCGACATACCGCAGCAGTCCCACCTTGAAGGTCCGCGCCAGCCCGCGCCGGATCACGTCGTCGGTGGCGTCCTGTCGGGTATAGAAGTGCAGCGTGTCCTGGCGGCCGGTGTAGCGGCCAATGCCGATGAAGTTTGCCGTGTACTCGTTGCCCCCGCCGCCGGTCCGCTGGCGGGTGACGAGGATCTGCACGTCCGCGTCCTGCCGGTTACGCACGTAGTCCACGAAGCCGATCTCGGTCCGGAAATAGTCGCCGTCGCAGTGCATCTGCTGGCAGTCGAGAAAGACCCGCACGCCCCGCCGGGGTGACGGAGGCAGCGAATCCTGGGCGGCGGCGAGGGCGGGAAGGAGGAGGGCGGCGAGCGCGGCAACAGCGAGTGCGAATCGAAGCATCAGGTTTCCGGCAAAGGATTGAGGCGAGACACGAGCGGCCGCTCAGCGCTTGGCGTCGAGCCAGTTGGCGCCGACACCCAGGTCCACCACCAGTGGCACCCGGAGCTCGGCCGCTCCCTCCATGTTGCTCCGCACCAGCTCGCGCATCGCCTCCAGCTCGGCCGGCGGCACCTCGAACACCAGCTCGTCATGCACCTGGAGCAGCATGCGGCTCGCGAGCCCCTGCTCGGCGATGGCGTGATGGATGCCGATCATGGCGATCTTGATCAGGTCGGCGGCCGAGCCCTGGAGCGGCGAGTTCTGCGCATTGCGCTCGCCGGACGCGCGGAGGTTGAAGTTGCGCTCGCGGATCTCCGGAATGTAGCGGCGCCGCTTGAAGAGCGTTTCAACGTAGCCGTTCTGCCGGGCGAACTCGATCTGGCTGTCGAGATAGGCGCGCACGCCGCCAAACCGCTCGAAGTAGCGCGCGATGAACGCCTTGGCATCGTCCTGCGAAATGCCGAGCTGGCGGGAGAGCGCAAACGGCCCCTGGCCGTAGATGGTGGCGAAGTTGATCGTCTTGGCGCGGGCCCGCATCTCGGGCGTCACGGCCGCCAGCTCCACACCAAAGATGAGCGCCGCCGTCTGGCGGTGGATGTCCCCGCCCTGCTGAAACGCCTCGATGAACGCCGGATCGCCCGAGAGATGCGCCATCAGCCGCAGCTCGATCTGGGAGTAATCGGCCACCAGGAAGACGCGGCCGGGCGCGGGGACGAAGCCGCGACGAATGGCCTCGCCGCGCGGCGTGCGCACCGGAATGTTCTGGAGATTGGGATCGCTCGACGAGAGCC
Source organism: Gemmatimonadales bacterium (assembly GCA_038250675.1). GTDB lineage: Bacteria > Gemmatimonadota > Gemmatimonadetes > Gemmatimonadales > GWC2-71-9 > JAICUF01. The sequence goes on along the minus strand of JBBSCB010000001.1, from coordinate 176,324 downwards.
GGCCGGTGGCCGCGCCGGTCTGGTTGAAGCTGGTGTGGATCCGGCCGCTCTCGCGGTTGACGCGGGCCGGCAGCGTGTCGACGTAGGTGCTCTTGAGCTTCTGCAGCTCGCGATACTCGAGGATGAGGCGCGGCAGCCCGTGGCCCATCGCGGCGAGCTGGTCCAGCACGTCGGCGTCGGTGGACGGGCCGGTCTTGGTGCGCTTGAGCACGGGGAGCTGGTGCTTCTCGAAGAGCACGGCGGCGAGCTGGCGCGGCGAATTGAGGTTGAGCGCCTCGCCCGCGAGCACGGCGATCTCCGCCTCGAGCCGGGCCAGGTCACCCGCCAGTTCGCCGGCGATGGTGGCAAAGAGCTCGCGATCGATGGCGATCCCTTCCCATTCCATGTCGGCCAGGACCGGCACCAGCGGCATCTCCATCGTGTCCAGCAGCGCCGCCATCCCGGTCGCCGCCAGCGATGGCGCAAAGAAGTCGTGCAGCGCCAGCACCGTGGCGCTGTCCGCCCCGCAGTAGGTGGCCGCCATCCCGATGCCCACTTCGGCAAAGGGAATCTCGGCCTTTCCCTTCCCCGCCACGTCGCTGTAGCTCTGCATGGCGCGGCCCAGGTGCTCCAGCGACAGCGTGTCGATGGCGTGGGAGCGGCGGCCCGGCTCCAGGACAAAACTGGCGAGCATCGAGTCGTAGGCCACGCCGGCCAGCTCGACGCCAGCGCGGCGCAGCACCTGCCAGTCGTACTTGATGTTGTGCCCGGCCTTCTTGACCGCGGGATCGGTGAGCAGATCGCGGATCGGCGCCAGCGCCGGACTGGTGAGCGGCGGAAGATTGGTGACCGGATCGGGGGCGGCGAGCTCGCCGCCGCGGGGCCGGTGGCCCAGCGGCAGGTACCAGACTTCGCCGGCGCTGGCCGCAAGCGAGAGTCCCACCAGCTCCGCATCGTGCGGCTCGAGCGAGCTGGTCTCGGTGTCGAGTGCGATCAGCGGCGCCGCGCGGAGACGGGCCACCAGCGCCGGCAGCTCGACCGGATCGTCCACCACGACGCAGTCGCAGGCGGGCGCGCTGTCGAGCGCCAGCCAGTCAGCCGCGACCGGGGCTGCGGCACCGGAGTCGCCGGTCACGGTGATTTCCACCGTCTCGACGGTCAGGATCTCGATGTCGGCCGGCGCGGCGGCCGGCGGCGCGCCCACCCGGCGGGCCAGCGAGAAGAACTCCAGCTCGCTCAGGAGGCGGATGACGGCTTCGCGATCGGGCTCGCCGGTGGTGAGCTGGGCCAGGTCGAACTCCACCGGCACGTCGAGCTGGATGGTCACCAACTCCTTCGAGAGCCGGGCCGCGTCCGCCTGCGAGAGCAGCGCCTCGCGGGCGCGTTTGCCCGGCACCTCGGCGGCGCGGGCCAGCAGTGCTTCGAGATCGCCGTATTCCGCGAGGAGCTTCCGCGCGCCCTTGTCGCCGATCCCCTTGACGCCGGGCACGTTGTCCGAGGAATCGCCGACCAGCGCCAGGTAGTCGGTCACGCGGTCGGGGGCCACGCCGAGCCGCTCGGAGGCGTTCGATTCGTCCACCCACTGCTCGTCCACGGCGGCGGGACCGCCGCGGCCCGGGTTGAGGAGGGCGATGCCGGGCGCGATGAGCTGGTAGAAATCCTTGTCACCCGAGACGATGACGGTCTGGAGGCCGTGCGCGGCGGCGCGGGCGGCGAGGGTGCCGATGACGTCGTCGGCCTCGTAGCCGCGCACCGCGATGAGCGGAATGCGGAAGGCATCGAGGAGCTGGCAGATCCGCTCGACTGAGCGGTCGAAGTCGGCCTGCAGCTCCTGGTCGAGCTTCTGGCGGGTGCTCTTGTACTCGGGATAGCGCTCGGTGCGGAACGACACGCCGGCGTCGTTGACCCAGGCGATGTAGTCGGGCTGGTACTTCTCGCGGAGCCGCAGCAGGAAGTTGACCACGCCCCAGGCGGCCGACGTGTTCTCGCCCTTGGCCGTCCGGAGTGGGCGGGAGATCATCGCGAAGAATGCGCGGTAGATCAGCGCGTAGCCGTCGATGAGGAAGAGCTGGGGTGGGTCGTGAGGCATGGCGAAAGGTAGGTGGCCCGGCGGCAGGCGGAAGTCGGCCCCGGCGGATCAGGTCCGCCGGGGCCGGGATGGAGGGTCGGGGTCACGGCTCCAGTCGTCGGATCCGGGCCCGCACCCGCTCGAAATCGGCGCGGGAATCGGGAGTCAGACGGTAGCGGCCAAAGCCGGTCTCGTCCACGAAGTAGAGGACGAGCTGGAAGTTGATGTAGCTCCAGCGCACGGTACGACCGCCGGCCTGGCCCGGCGTCGTCTCGTAGATCTCATCGGGCTCGCCCAGCGTGATGAAGACCTCGCCTCGCTCGGTGCGCCAGCCGTTGGCGCCCTCATCGCGGAAGCGGAGATTGGCGATGGTGAGCCGGGTGAAGTAGGCGTTGAGCGCCTCGTTCTCCGGCGTGGCCGGGTTGGGGTCGGTGGCGCGATAGAAGTCGTGCCAGAGGCGCGGGCGCTCCGCGGGCGTGGCCTTGCGGAGCGAGTCGAGCCGCGCGTCGTGCCCATAGTAGCGCAGCAAGCTGAGCATGTCATCGAAATTGGTGATGACCCAGGCGTTGGAGAACGACACCAGGGCGGAAACCTGTCGCGCGCCGCTTCCCTTCCCCACGATGAGCTTGAGCTCGCCCAGCGCCATGCTGTCGGGCCGGAGCCGGAGGACCTGGCTTTCGACTTCCTGACCGCCGCGGAACTGGAGCGAGTCGCGGTAGACCAGGCTGTCGCGCTCGGTGCGCACTTCGAACGGCACCCGCGCCCCCACCGGGAGCTGATACCCCTCGATATAGGCCAGCAGCGTGTCTCCGCCGTAGGCGACGCTACCGCGGGGATTGAGGACGACGGCCAGCGTATCGGCGCGGGCGGAGCGGCCGCGCACCTGGTAGGACAGGATCGGCTCCGACGTGGTGCCGGCGGTGAACGCGGGCACGGTGTAATCGGATTCGGCGCGGGTGTCGTTGCCGCTGGTGGGATCGCGCAGCTCCACGACGACGTGGTACTTGCCGGGCAGGAGGCGGAATACCTGCTGGAACAGCACGCTTTCGTCGGCTCGCTGGGTTTCCTGGAAGGTGGGGACGCGGATCACCTGATCGCGCCCGACCGAGACGGGTGGCGCGCCCTCGCGGGTGAACGCGATGTCGGTGTGGTAGCGGGCCACGAAGGCGTTGCCTTCCTTCTGAAAGGCAAAGGCGCGGTTTTCCAGCGAGAGCCCGACGATGGCGATCGCGGTGTCACCGACGCCGGCGGCGAAGGCGACGGTGCCGACAAAGGGCAGCGGTGCGGTCGCCGCGAGGCGGCCGATCCGCTTGTAGTAGCTCTGGATGTTGAGGAACTGCGTGAGCGTTTCGGATGGGCTGACCTGCTCCCCAGCCCCTTCGCGCTTCCAGCTCCCGCACCCGAGCGTGGCGGCGGTGATCACCAGCAGCCCGCACAGGGCGATTCGACGCTTCACACTGACCCCCGTCGTGGCAGATTCGCTTCCCGCGGTCGCCGCAGCCGTTACGTTAGCGGCCAGCGAGCGGGAGCGTCAAGCAGGTTTGTCACATTCCCTCACCTCAAAGCTTGCTGGGGGATGCGGAATTCAGTAGCTTGGCAGGCGCATGAACCCTGATAACTTCGTCGGCCGCACCGTGGCCGGCTACCGGCTCGTCAAGCATATCGGCGAGGGCGGAACGGCCGACGTCTACCGCGCTGAACACCCCGAGAAGGGGTTGGCGGCGGTGAAGGTGCTGCGTTCCCGCCTGGCGCAGGACCCGGTCGCGGTCAAGCGCTTTCTGCGCGAGGCGGAGTTCGGCCGGCGGGTTTCCCATCCCAACATCGTCCGCACCTACGACTACGGCGAAGCCGACGGCGTGCATTTCCTGGCGCTCGAGTGGGCCGAGGGCGAGCCGCTGGCCGAGTTCGTGAGCCGGGCGGATCATCTGGCGCCGCCGCTAGTGGCGACGATCGTCGAGCAGATCGGGGCGGCGCTGACGTCGGCCCACGCGTCGGGGATCATCCATCGCGACCTCAAGCCGGCCAACATCATGTACGACCCGGCGACGCAGGAGGCGAAGCTGCTCGACTTCGGGATCGCGCGTGACTCGGAGGTGGACGCCGAGGAGCGGCTGACCCGGGCCGGATTCTTCGTCGGGACGCTGCAGAACGTGGCGCCGGAGGCGCTGAGCGGCGAACTGGTGAGCGAGCAGGCCGATGTCTACAGTCTGGCGACGATCGCCTATCATCTGTTGACGGGGACGCTGCCGTTCACCGGCAAGAGCCCGCGTGAGTTGTTTCAGCAACTACTATCACAGCAGCCGGTGCCACTGAACCAGGCGACCCGGGGGCTCAAGTTCTCACCGGCGGTCGAGGCGGCGGTGATGTCCGGCCTGGAGCGCGAGCTGGCCAAGCGCTGTCGTACGGTAGACGAGTTTGCGCGCGGGTTCTGCACGGCGGTGCGGGAAGAGAAGAAGAAGGGCGGGTTCCTCTCGTCGATCTTCAAGAAGGGCGAGTGAGCGGCCCGAGCCGGCTCGAGCAGCTCCTGCTCGAGCGGTCGGTGCAGCAAGGTGACTTCGTGCTGGCCTCGGGGCAGCGTTCCTCCTATTACATCGATTGCCGGCTGACCACCATGTCCGCGGAAGGGATGGTGGTGGTGGGCCGGGCCGGGCTGGCGGCGATCGAGGGAGCCGGCTGGGTTCCGGAGGCCATCGGTGGGCTGACGATGGGTGCGGATCCGGTCTCATACGCCATTGCGGCAGCAAGTTTTGTCAGTAAGCGGTCCTTTGATGCCTTCAGCGTGCGCAAGGAGGCCAAGGCGCATGGGACAAAACGACGCATCGAGGGGAATTTTGCCGCCGGCCAGCGGGTGGTGGTGGTGGAGGATGTGATCACGTCGGGCGGGTCGGCGCTCCAGGCGATCGCCGCGGTGGAGGATGCGGGGGCGACGGTGCTCGGCGTTCTGGCGGTAGTAGATCGGGAGCAGGGTGGGAGGGCAGCGATCGAGGCGGCTGGCCACGACGTAGTGTGTCTTACTACGACTACGCAACTCGGACTGCGTACGGCGGCAGCGGCTGGCTGAGGTGGGAGCGCGGCGGCCGCCGGCCTTTGGGCTGGTGGCCGTTTTGTGTGTTGGGGGGTGGTCGGTGGCGCGCGGTGGTGGGACGGGGAACTCCGGGCGCCGGCAGGCAGGCGGCGCTCACGTTGAGTACCACTGGCTCCCGGAGCTGTGGCGGTCGGCCGGGTTCGGCGCTAACGTATCGGCGCCTGTCCCACCGCCACCCGCATCCCCCGAGTTGTCCGTCGCCGCGACCTGTCCCAGCAGTGGCGTGAGCGTGGGGCGGGGCGGGGCCCTAAGGCAGCCGAGCACTGTCGAGACCGGACAATGTGTGCGCATGCGGGCTCATGGGCGCGCTTGTTCGCATTTGCCGGACTTTCAGGAGAGCACCAGTAGGCCGGCGCCTGAACACTGCATGCAGCGGCGGGGCCGCCGGCGTCCCCGCGCGTGCTGAGACAATTGCGAGTGGCCCTGCAGATGAAGCGAGGCATTTGGCGTCCCCTGCGCTCTGAGGGCATCCGCCGCCAGACCGGTCTGAGGAGCGTCGCCAATGGCTGACTCGCCGATTCGCGTCCATGCTGCACGATCCACATTGCCGCCGATCAGAACGGACGCGACGTCGGCTTCGTCGGCTGGATGCCCTGCTACGATCTCCATCACTGCCTGACGGGCGGCGACGTGCTCGATCTCTATGTCGTGCCCGGGTGCGTGGGTGGGGGATCGCACTCCTGTTGATCCACGCCACGGCAACCGCAGTCGCCAGTGATGGCGGTCGTTATCGCAAGGGCGGCGCTGTACCAGGCGGGACGGGACGCCGTTTGTATGAGCGGGCGGCGATTTGTGGCCCGGGCGGCGATTGCACCCTGAGTGGCCGCGCGTTTCGGCACCTGGCGGAGCTCCCGGCCCAATCAATTCGGTCGCTGACCCGCTCGCTCCCAGCTTGCGCGTGGAATTACGAGGCCTAGCATGAGTTACCACGCAGGCCGGTTCGGCCGGCCGCCGAACACACGGCACCCCCCAACCACCGCACACCGGAGCATCACATGAAGCGAGTCACTGGCATCGGCGGCATCTTTTTCAAGGCAAAGGATGCACCGGCACTGCAGGCCTGGTACAAGCGTCATCTCGGCGTCGATGTCCAGGCGTGGGGCGGTGCCGCGTTCGACTGGGCCGACGCGGATGGCAAGCCCACAGGCGGAACGACCGCCTGGTTGATTGCTCCCGAGGAAACCAAACAATTTGCGCCAAGCCAGGCCTCGTTCATGGTCAACTATCGCGTTGACGACGTCCACGCTTTGGTCGCGGCGCTCAAGGCGGAAGGCTGCAACCTCCTCGACAAGATCGATGAGTCGGACTACGGCACGTTTGCCTGGGTCATCGATCCTGAGGGAAACAAGGTGGAATTGTGGCAACCACCGGCCGGTCAGTGAACACGCGCTTGCGCGCCCGCCGGCGGCAATGCGCCGCCACCGGCGGCGGACCAGACCGCCGAGGTCACCCAGGATCGCGTCCCGTGCACGGCTGACCGCTGCCGCCACACGATCCTCGTTTTTTCGCGCGACGGCCAGGCATCGCGCGAGTACTCGACGCGGGGGCGCGTTGACAGCCTGTTCGTCGGCCGGATTGATTCGCTGGCGTTTGCTACCCTGGCCGGTGGGCTGGTTTGGCGGCGATTCTTTGCCGGGTCCGGGAATGATGCGTTCAACCCGTTGGCGTCGGACGCGACGATGACGACCGCCTCCATTCTGAGGTAACGACGCATCAAGTCACGGCCAGAGGACGGGCACCGCGTAAGGTGAGGCGCAACCTCACCCTTCGGGAGGCCCGATGAAACTCATACACTGTGGATGGATCGTGCTACTCGGCATCGTCGTCGCCGCGCCGGTGCACGCGCAGCGTCCGGCGCCGCTGGGTGGCCTGGATAGTGGCACCGTCGCGCGGCTCACCTGGCAGCCCGGTGATCGGGAGCAGGTGCTTCTCCTGAGCCGCCTGAGCCCCGCGTCCGACTCGGTGCACTACTGTCACTATCCGTCGTCCGGGTGCGGGTTGGGCTCCGTCAATCCGGTTCGGGCGCGCGCGCTCCGCGAACTGGCCCAGGTCGAAATCCGGCACGGCAATCATGCGTTGCGGGGCGCGCTCTGGGGGGCGGCGGCAGGGGTGTTCGTCGGGGCGCTCGCGCTGTCGCTGGATGGGCTCAGCGACTCGCCGGTGAGCACCGGCACACAGGTGGCTCAGTTCACGATTTCGCTGGTGAGCACGGCCGTGTTCGGGGCGCTCCTCGGATCGGGCGGACACGACTGGGCGCCAGCGCGCTGAAGTCCGTCAGCCAGCTGTTCATGCTGCATGCAGAGTCTGCTCAAGATGTTCCTGGCGGAGCGCCTCGAGCAGGAACGCCAACGCCGGCAGCGGGTTGGCTGAGGCCGGTCACCAGGCACCATAGCGCGGAGGGACCAGACCATGACCGCTGCAGTCTTCGCTGAGGATGACGCGAACGCCGAGGCGGCAAACCTGACCGCCGCAATACTGCGCTTCCAGGAGCCGCTCGCGCACCTGAGGTCGGCGCATACGCCCGACGGGCTGCCGGTCATCGGCATCGATGCGTACGTATTCCACCCGTCGCCCCGCCGGGTGCTGCGGGGCGAAGTGGCGACGTATCTCGCCGGCCTGCCGAGCCCCGCCTTCATTGCCGCCACCACGCTGCGCGGCGTCTTCACGCTGATCCTGCTCAATGAACTGAGCGGCGACCGACGCACGAGCATGCAGAAGGAACTCGCCAACCAGCAGGCGGGCCTCCTCGAGGTCGCGCCGGGGCCCGACACCGATCGCGTGCTGCTCGAGTTCGACGACGAGACCCACGTCTTCTCGATGGCTGCAGTCCGCCGGTGGACGCAGCGATATGGCCTGACGGTGGGCTGGAACATCGGGCCGTGGCTGGAGGCGGACCGCGCCGAATGGCGGCTCAACCTCTTTGGCGGAGATGGGCACCGCTTCTCCAAGGGTATCGGCCGGGTCTAGCGCATCGGAGCGTGCGCCTCCGCAAGGACTTGATGATGCGCATTGCGTGGTTCCTGCTGACCGCTGCGATGGCCTGCCGACCCGCTCCCCTCTCATATGCGGAGGCCGAGCGCAGGGTCCTGCAGGCGGCGCGGCGCGGGCCGCCGACTGACGATTCCGCACAGGTGGAGCAAGCGACATGTGCGGCCGGCCCATGCAGCGCCGACCTTTCGTGCTGGTCCGACAGCCTGCCCGCCGGATTTGCCGATGCGATGGCCAACTATCGTGCACGGAACCTCGCACGCGACCACCTCGATGTGAGCACGCTCACATCGCTGGGTCACCCCGCGGCCGACACGGCGACGCCGCGCTCCGGCTCATGCAGGAGGCCGCCTGTGATCGCGTTCTCGCAGGTCGGTCTCGACAGTGTGCGTCAGGTGGCGATCGTAACCGTCTATTCCCGGACTGGTCCCGGGCCGTTTCCGGGGTGCGGATTCTCGAATGGTGAGACCCTCCTCCTGCGCCGCATCTGGCGCGGCCGGTGGCGCGTCATCGCCCACGTCGACGGGTGGATGAGCTAGCAGAGCGCGGGCGACGCGTCGGCCTTTGGGCCGGCCAGGAGTTCGGAACCAGTCTGGATGCTTTTTGGGAGGAAGACTTGGCAAAATCGGAAATGGCCGCCGGCTCCGCGGCATCCAAGCTGATCGACCAGAGGATCGCCGAGCTGAGCGACTGGCGCGGCAAGACCCTGGCCCGGATGCGGAAGCTCATCCGGCAGGCGGACCCGGACGTCCTGGAGGGATGGAAGTGGATGGGCACGCCCGTCTGGTCGCACGACGGTATCATCTGCACCGGCGAGTCCTACAAGGCGACCGTGAAGCTGACCTTTGCTAAGGGAGCGTCGCTGAAGGACCCGGCCAAGCTGTTCAACTCCAGTCTCGACGGGAACACCCGGCGCGCGATCGACATCCATGAGGGGGACGCGGTCGACGCGGACGCGTTCAAGGCGCTCATCCGCGCCGCCGTCTCCTTCAACGCGGCCGGCAGCAAAGCAGGGCCACGGCGAGCCAAGTAGGCCGGGCGAACGCACGGAGCGCACGATGCGAACAATTTATTCCACACTAACCGCCATTGCCCTCGCGACCTCCACGGCACGGGCGCAGACCGTCCCGATCTGGCCCGGAACGGCGCCCGGTTCCGAGCGCTGGACCCAGCACGAGACGACGTTCACCAACACGCCCCTCGGCACCATCATCATCAACGTCGTCACGCCCACGCTCACGGCCTACCTGCCGCCTCGCGGGACGGCCACCGGCACCGGTATCATCATCGCGCCCGGCGGGGGTTCGTCGCGCTCGCGGTGGATATCGAGGCACGGGAGCTCGCCACCTGGCTCCAGCAGCATGGCGTCGCGGCGTTCGTACTCAAGTACCGCACCGTCGAGAAGCGCGGGTCCGGCATCCCGGAAATGGACATGGACACCGCCGGCCGGTACGGCATCGCCGACGGCATCCAGGCCCTCAAGGTGGTGCGCCGGCGCGCCGGCGAGTGGGGGATCTCGGCTGAGAAGGTGGGCATCATCGGCTTCTCGGCCGGCGCCATGGTCGCGAGCGGCGCGCTGCTGCAGCCGTCAGCGGCGGAGCGGCCGGATTTTGCCGCGATGATCTACGGCGGTCCCTTTGGCGTGACGCCGAAGATTCCGGCCGGGCTCCCGCCGATCTTCCTGGCCTGGGCAAAGGATGACCCGATCGCGATGGGCACCGAGACCAGGTTCCGCGACGCGCTGGTTGCGGCGGGAAACAGGCCGGCAGTGCAGATCTACAGCTCTGGTGGCCACGGATTCGGCACCCGGAAGCACGGCACCGCCAGCGATAAATGGATGGACGACTTCGCGCGCTGGCTTCGGGGTGTCGACGGTGCGCCGCCACCGTAGCACCAGAAAGGAGTGCCAATGCCGCTGGTCCGCGTGGAGAGCTTCACCATCTCGCTGGACGGTTACGGAGCGGGCCCGAATCAGGATGCCGACCACCCGCTGGGCGGGGGCGGGGCCGAGCTGCATCAGTGGGCCCTGCCCACCCGCACGTTCCAGCGTGCGCGTCGGGGGCGGCCCCGACACCATTCGCCAGTTCCTGCGAGCCCAGCTGATCGACGAGATGCATCTGGCCATCGTGCCGGTGCTCCTGGGCCAGGGCGAGCGACTGCTGGAGGGGGTGGACCTGCGCGCGCTGGGATACGAATGCGTGCAGCATGTCGCATCGGAGGCCGCGACTCATGTGGTACTCCAGCGTCGGGCGCGGGAGAGGGCCGCATGACCCCCATCCGCCCGATACGGGCCGGTGACGCGTCGCAGTGGCTCGCCTTTGCCGTGATCGACCGCAGGACGACCGGATCATCGGCTCAACCCGCTACGCCGGCTACGATCCCGACCGGCGCGAGGTGGAGATCGGCTGGACCTTTCTGGTCCGCCGGTGCCGGGGCGGGCGCTACAACGGCGAAATGAAGCGGTTGATGCTGCATTACGCCTTCGGATTCGTGGACCGGGTGCGCTTCCTGGTGGGCCCGCACAACGGCAGGTCACAGCGCGCGGTCGAACGGATCGGCGCGGTGCGCGCCGGGACCGTGACTCATCCGGACGGGCGGGAGAGCGTCGTTTACCAGATCTCGCGCATGGACGACCGCCGCGACGAACATCCCTGAGCCCGCCCCGCGGTCATGGACACGCCGCAGGGAACCCGCGAGTTTGACCTGCTCACCTGCCGAGCGCCGGCACCACCCTCCCACGAAGGCACCGCCATGCATCCGCTGCGGGGCGCCATCGCCCTCATGATCGTTTCGACCGCCCCGCTGGCGGCCCAGGCGAACACCGCTGTACTGACCCCGGTCCACCAGTTCGTGGATGCGTTCAACGCCGGCGACGCCAAGACGGCCGCCGCCACGTGCGCCACACAGACCTCGATCATCGACGAGTTCCCGCCGCACGAGTGGCACGGCACCGGCGCGTGCGCCGTGTGGATGCGCGACTACGACGCCAACGCGGCGAAGGAGGGGATTGCCGGCGGCGTGGTGACGCTCGGCGCGCCGACCCATGTGGACGTGAGCGGTGACCGGGCCTATATCGTCATTCCGTCGGATTACACGTTTACCCAGCGTGGGAAGCCGATGAAGGAGACGGGATCGATGTTCACCTTTGCCCTCCGCCGGACGGCGGCGGGATGGCGCATCACCGGCTGGTCATGGGCTCGGCACTAGGGCGCGGGTGGCTGATCGCGGGGCTGAGTCTCGCGACCGCGGCCAGTGCCGGCGCGCAGGTCCGCGGCCGCGCCGGCGAGCCCGCCACGCCGCTCACCATCGGCGAGACGTTCGTCATCCAGTCGCACACACTGGGTGAGGCGCGGCGGATCAACGTTTACGCCCCACCGGGCTACGACGACTCCACGGCCGCGCCGCTGCCGGTGATGTACATGCCGGACGGCGGGCTCCGCGAGGACTTCCTGCATGTCGCCGGCCTCATCGAGGTGCTGGTGGGTGACGGCATCATGCGGCCGTTCCTGCTCGTCGGGATCGAGAACACTGCCCGCCGCCGGGACCTCACGGGACCGACGACAGTCACGCGGGACAGCACGATCGCGCCGCGGGTGGGCGGCTCGGCGGCCTTCCGGCAGTTCATCCGCACCGAGCTGATGCCGGCGGTGCGGGCGCGCTACCGCACTACCGGCGAGACCGCGATCGTGGGCGAGTCGCTGGCGGGCCTCTTCGTGGTGGAGACGTTCTTCCTGGAGCCGGGACTTTTCGACACCTGCATCGCGTTCGACCCCAGTCTCTGGTGGAACAACGGCGAGCTTGTGCGTCACGCCGGCGACCGCCTCGCCGCGGCGGGTCACGCGCTGTACCTCGCGAGCAGCAGCCAGCCCGATATCGCGGAGCTGACGCGACGCCTGGCGGACACGCTGGCCGCGCGCGCACCGGCCAAGCTCCATTGGCACTACGAGCCGATGCCGGAGGAGACGCACGGAACCATCTACCATCCGGCCGCACTCCGCGCGTTCCGCGCCCTCTTCAAGCCCGGGCCGGCGCACGAGAGCCCGTGACGGCGGCGACACCGAGGCGACCGGGGGGCCCGGACACCTGGAGCCCGCGCGGCATCGGAGACTCAGCCGCGGCGCGAGCGAGCTACCTGGAACTGCTCGTGCTTGCGGTGGCGGGAAGCACCCGGGCCGGGCTGCGGGAGGCGGCCGGACAGGTGAAGTGACCGCAGCACGTCGCTCGGCGACCCTCCCCACTGCCTGCTCCACGCCCTTCGCATCTGCAGGTCTGATCGAAACCCGGCAAGCTCCGCCGCCTGCGTCACGCTCGTGCCGTGCTCGAGCGCCTGCCTGGCCCGCTCGAGTCTGATCGCCTGGGGCGCGACTCCAGCGGCCGTGACCCGTCCGGGCCCAACTACAATTTCATCGAGCGGCAGCCTGCCTTAGCCAGCAAAGTCCGAGAAGGCGAAGTGAGCACGGTGGCGGGTGCGTTGGACACCGGCCGGACGGCGGCGTAAACTCCGGATGGCGGTCCCCGCCGCCCAGGTCCGCCATCCCCCACCGGAGAGTATCCATGCCCAAGTACCTCATCGAACGGGACATCCCGGGCGCCGGCAGCCTCGCGCCGGGCGACCTGCAGGGCATCTCGCGCAAGTCGTGCGACGTGCTCGACACGCTGGGCCCCGACATCACGTGGATCCAGAGTTACGTCACGGGAGACAAGATCTACTGCGTGTACGAGGCCCCGGATGAGGAGCTGATCCGGCGCCACGCCACGCAGGGCGGATTCCCGGCCAATCGCATCTCGGCGATCAGCGCGGTGATCGATCCGGCATCGGCCGAGACCGGGCCGCGGGCGCCCTGAGCCACACCATCCGGCCGCCGCACGGCGAGGATGCCGCCGCCATCGCCGCACTGAGCAACCAGCTCGGCTATCCCGCCACCGCCACGGCGATTGCCGAGCGACTCATCGCCTTGGAGAAGGACCCGTCGCAGTGCGTCCGTATCGCCGCGGACGAGGCCGGCGCCGTCGTAGGCTGGGCGCACGCGGCCGAGCAGCTCGTTCTTGAGTCGGGGCCGCGCTGTGAGTTGCTCGGTATCGTCGTCGACGCATCGGCCCGCGGGGCGGGGGCCGGACGCGCGCTCGTCAGCGCAGTGGAGACGTGGGCCGCAGGCCGGCAGCTCCCGGTCATTGTGCTCCGCTGCAACGTGCTTCGCACCGAGGCGCACGCCTTCTACGGGCGACTCGGTTTTGAGCGGGCCAAGACGCAGACGGTGCTGCGGAAGCGGCTGATCCGCGAGCGCCCATGAAGATCGCCATCAACGGAGCCGGGCTTGCCGGTCCGACGCGGGAGCGACAGATGAGCACGCTGAGTGATGCGGTCGGGGCGGGGCTGAAGGCGGCGCGAGCCGGGTTCCATGAGCATGCGGACCGGCCGGCCGGCGAACGATTTGCTGCCGGCGGACATCCGGTCATCTGCCCGCATTGCCACGGTGATCGCTGCGATGCGCGCCAGACGCTGTTGAATACGACGATGCTGGCGGCTATCGGGCTCGACTGGCTGGATCGTTCCGCCACGGCACTGGTCCGCGTGAGCTGCACACACATCGTATTCTTTGCGGCTCGCCCGGATGTCCTGCCGTAGCGCATGGCGAACGAGGCAGGCGGAGCCGGGCGCATGACGCGAGGCGTGAAGGCGATTCATGTCGGGTACTACGTCGCCCTCGCCGCGCGACTCGGCACCGTCGCCTTCGCGATGTGGCTGAGTCCCCTGGTGAGCATGGCCATCACGCTCGCGGTGGCGCTGCTGGCACTCGGGCTCGGCGTCATGGCGCTGCTGCTTCCGCCGGCCGGGACGCGTCGAGCACGCATTCGCTCCGCGGTCGTGGTCACCGCGGCGCTCATCGTGAGCGTGGCGCTTTCGCGGCCGGCGCAGCGTGCCGGCCAGTGGCTTTACTGGCGCAGCCGGGCGCCCGCCCTCAGCCGCCTCACCGCCGATGTCCTGCGAGACGGACGGGTGCACGCGATGTCGGACGGCCGGCAGGCGTACAAGTCGCTCAACGGCACGACCGTCACGTTCGAGCCGGGCGAGCCGATCGACACGTTGTGGGCCGCCCGTTCCGCGGTGTATCCGCTGACCCAGGTCCTGGCACGGGACGGCATCGAGCGCGCGCAGTATGAGGACTATCGGCGTCGGCTGGTGCAGCTCAGGATGAGCGAGTTGGTCGTCACATCCGGCTACGTCGGCTTTCTGCACGGCGGATTCCTCGACAACCTCGAGGGATTTCTCTGGGTTCGTCCCGGCCATGCGCCGCCACCGCCCCAAAGCGAGCTGTTCCTGACGCAATTGACCACGCTGCACTACCTGGGCGACGGCTGGTACTACTTCGGGACCACGTGATGACCCGCGACCGCCCCGCGATCCGCCAACCGATTCCAATTGCGGATGACCCGGTGTTCCGGAAATCGGTCAGCAACCCCTTCGTGGCCACGTCGCTCGAGGCCCATCTGAGGGCGCACCAGGTTTCCCGCGTGGTGGTAGCCGGCCTCACGACTGAGCACTGCGTCTCCAGCACCTGCCGGAGCGCATCCGATCTCGGCTTCGCTGACACACCATCATGACCATGCGTGCGCCGCCCGCCCCGGCCGGCGTCCCCCCGGACATCCCCACATGAGCAGGCACCGATGCGGCGATCACGGATGGCGGGCCTTGCAGTCCTGGCGCTGCTGCCTGCCTGCAGCGGCACGAGCTGGCCCCAGGAGCCGACACCGCCGACCCGGCGCGTGCTCTTCATCGGCAACAGTCTCACCTACGTCAACGACCTCCCCGGCATGGTCACCGCCGCCGCGGCGGCGGCGGGCTCGCCGATCGAGACCGGCATGGCGGCCGGTCCCAATCTGGCACTGATCGATCACATCAACGGCGCCACCGACGCGCTGGCCCGGATCCGCGACGGACACTGGGACTACGTCGTGCTCCAGCAGGGACCGACGACGATCGCCATCTGCCGCGACTCGCTCGTCCTCTGGACCCGGGACCTGGTCGACCGGATCCGCGCGGCTGGCGCCGAGCCCGCGCTGCTCATGGTCTGGCCCACGGCGGCGGAGCCGGAGCGGTTCGATGCGGTGCGCGTCTCATTCCAGACGGCGGCCTCGGCGGTGGACGGCCTGTTCCTGCCGGCGGGCGAGGGGTGGCGTCTGGCGCTCGCCGCGACGCCTCCGGCGCCGGTCTACGGCGGCGACGGCTTCCACCCTTCGCCGACGGGCACCTATCTCGCCGCACTGGTGATCGTGGAGCGGCTCACCGGCCGCGATCCGCGCACGCTGCCCACCCAGGGGTCCAACGCCGGCATCCCCGCCGGCCTCATGCCCGAGATGGTGAAGGCGCTACAGGAATGGGCGCACACCGCAAACCTCCGCTGGCCAAGTCGGACGCCGACGGCGACGATTCCCGGGCTCGACACCGGCTCGCATTCGCCGCCGGCCGGCGGCACATGTTGACAGCGCCACAGATGGAGGGCATTTCTCTCCGTGGGAGCGACCAACCATGCGAACCCTGTTGATCACCGGCACAATCGCCATCGTATGCCGAACGCCCGTTGCCCGCGGCGGTGCGGACGGCGAGGACATGCCGATCGTCCGCAGCAACCCGTCGCTGGCGCTGACCATGCCGGTGGGCCCCGGCGACTGCCGGGTCGATCAGCCGTGACGCGAGGGCGTCCCTCGTCGCTGCCGCAGTATTGCGTGGTGCGCGGGTTCGCCACGACGATCATCAACAGCCGACCCGACATCGAGACCGATGACGTTATCGCCCGGCTCGACGGTGCGCTGGCGCTCATCGAGCGGTACGCGCCGCATCACTTCCGCCGCTTCCATCGTGATTTCAGCGGTTTTCTGGTCGAGCGCCGGGCCTATCGCGGCGCGTTCCTGGTGGAGCGCCGGATCTGCATGGTGGAGCTGACCTTCGTGGTGAACCGGTCGTTCTCGCTCGCGGAGGTGGCGGCGACGATCCTCCACGAGGGGATGCACGCACGCCTCCATGCCAGGGGCATCGCGATCGGCCGGAACGAGTCCCACCGCCAGGAGCGGTTCTGCCGGCAGGCGGAGATCGAGTTCGGGCGGATCGTCCCCGGCGGCGAGCCGGTGGTCCGGCGGGCGCTCGAGTCGCTCGCGCTCACCGACGAGGAGATCGCACCCGTCATCGATGACGCGCTGGCGGCGCAACGCATCCGGGAAGTGGACCGCGCCGCCACGGTACGGCCCACACGGAGCGACGGATGATCGCGCGCACCCACTATGACCGGCTCGATGGCCCGGCCTGAACCCGCCCACGCACATCGCCCGCTCCCTGATACTGAGGTGACGATGGACATCCGTCTCTCCGGACCGCGCAGCCTGGCCATGGCGACGATCGCCGTCGGGTTTGGCTGGGCCATCAGCGGCAACAACGTCTCCGAGATGTCGCACTACCGCGGGCTCTCGCACCAGGCATTGCTGGACGAACTGACCGCGAGGCACACCAGTCTGGCGACCAACATCGTGGCGATGGTGCTGGCGGTCGGGCTGGTGGTCTTTGGCGTCGATCTGCTCACGCGGCTCTACGAGGCGGTGTGGGCCCGCATTGCTTCGCCCGCCGCAGCCGGCAGCGCCGGAAGCGATGGTACGGTCGGCAACGCCCAGCCGGATCATGACCGGGCGGCCGGCGGGCCGACCCGACCGTGACGTGACCGGCCCATCAGCGCCTGGGGTGTTCGAGCCGCTCCCCGGCTATCGGGAATATCCGCCGCCCGAGATGGCGCGCCGGGCCCGCGAGTTTGCGGCCGATATGCAGCGGCGCCGGACGACCCGGCAATTCAGCGATCGTCCGGTCGCGCGCGAGGTGATCGAGGCCTGCCTCGAAACAGCCGGCACCGCACCGAGTGGCGCGCACCTGCAGCCGTGGCATTTTGTCGTGGTGGCCGACCCGGAGCGCAAGCGCGCCATCCGCACCGCCGCCGAACTGGCTGAGGCGGAGTTCTACGCCACGGCGCCGGCCGACTGGCTCGCCGCC
Organism: Gemmatimonadales bacterium; assembly: GCA_038250675.1. Classification (GTDB taxonomy): domain Bacteria; phylum Gemmatimonadota; class Gemmatimonadetes; order Gemmatimonadales; family GWC2-71-9; genus JAICUF01. The sequence continues at coordinate 159,173 of JBBSCB010000001.1, read as the reverse complement.
CTCGCGCCACTCGGGACCGACGCGCACAAACCGTATCTCGAGACGGCGCCATATCTCATCGCGGTCTTTGCCCAGCGCTACGGCGTCAGCGACACTGGTGCGCGGCGCGCACACTACTATGTGCAGGAGTCGGTCGGCATCGCGACCGGATTCCTGCTGGCGGCGCTCCACCACGCCGGGCTCGCGGCGCTGACCCACACACCCAGTCCGATGGGATTTCTCAACGAACTGCTGGAGCGGCCCGCCAGTGAGCGCGCGATGATGCTCATCGTCACCGGCTATCCGGCACCCGGGGCGGTCGTGCCGCAATTGCGCCGGAAGCCGCTCGATGCCTTTGTCACCTTTCGCTGATTCGAGCCCAGCCCATGGCTGACGCCCACGATGGAGATCTCGCGCGGCATGGCGCCGGCAGCGTCGATTACCGCGCCAGCCAGTAGGACATTTTCACGAGGAAGGTGTTGTTGGCGCGCTGACCGAACAGATCGCTCAGATTGCCGACGAACGACCTGGTCCCCTCGAACCCGGCGTAGCCCTGACGCCCCTGGCTCCACACCAGGAAGAGCGTCGAACCCGCCCGGTACTCCCAGCGGAACACCACGTTGGACCGGAACTCCTGCACGTTGAACCCGCCCGGGTCCGCCGCCACAGCGGGGTCGGCGTACGGCTGGTAGCGCGCCGCGTAGTCGGCCGAGCGCGCGTCGGCCACCTCGCGCACCTTGCTGTATGTCCCCTTGGAAATGAACGGCGACGCATAAATCTGGAGCGACGTCTCGGGCGTGAAGGTATAGCCCAGCCGCCAGGTCAGACTCAGCGTCTTTTGATCGAGGTGCGCAACGGTGTAGTGGGCCCCGCCGCTCGCATCCGTGAACGTGCCGAAGTACTGGGTGTCGTTGCGGTTCCACTCGTAGCTGGGGCTGAGCGACGTGGTAAATCGCGTTGACAGTTTGAGGTCCAGCTCCGGCGACAGATTGAGCGACTCGGAATGCCCCTGATCGCCGCGGTAGTAGTTGAACCAGAGTGACGGGACCAGCGGATGGCGATCGTCGCCGGCGATGCCGCCCCACGGCGCGATGTAGCTGTCCTGCCGGATGGCCGGCCCGCCCCGCGCGCAGCGGTCGCAGTAGGTGGTGCCGAGCTGGCCCAGCGTGCCGCCGGTGTGGAGCCACCAGCGGTTGTTGAACTGGACGTGCACGTTGGAATTGAACGCGCGCTCGGTGGGCAGCCCGGCCAGACTCCAGTATTCCCAGTTATTGAAGTTCCACCGGAGACTCTGGAAGACGTGATTGGGGGTCCGGAACGCCAGCGCGGCCCACGTCGTCCACGCCTGCCGGTCCGCCTGGCGCAGGAAACCGATGTCGTTGACCTCGAAGCCGGGGGTGCGGCGCTGGTAGGCCGTCTCGAACTGGAGCCGCCGGCCGCCCACCTTGGCAAACCGCAACTCCATGTTGGTGCCGCTGAGCGAGGTGCGCGTCGAATCGAAGGTCAGCGCCCCGTCGGGACGCTGATAGAGATGCACCGGATCGCGCTGGGTCAGCGCGATGGCGGCCGGCGTGCCGTCCACCCGGCTGAAATCGAATGACCCGGACACCTCGAACCGTCCCGCAAAGCGGCGCCGCGCGTCCAGGCCGCCGCTGTACGCGCTCCGATGGAGAAAGTTCTCACTCGAGGCGTCGAGCGCGCGATTGACCCCGGTGATGATGAACCCCACGCTGCCATCACCCTTGTGATAGTCCTGATTGCCGCGCAGCACGCCGTAGTTGCTGGTGGGCTCGAGCGTCGTGCCGCCGGGCCCGCCGACATGATTGGTCACCGCGTCCAGGAGGCCCAGTGAAAGGCCGCCCGGCAGCCGGCCCGTGACCTTGCCGGCGCCGAGGATGCGGGTGGATGTCGGCGATGACGCGTCGCCGTTGATGCCGGCCAGCTGCGGCGAGCGCCCGATGCGGCGGGAGTAGAACAATCCTTCACCGGTGTTGCAGTCCACCACGATGACGCAGTTCACCGGAAAGGTGAACAGCCCCTTGCCCTCGACGAAGAACGGCCGGCGCTCGTTGAAGAAGGTCTCGAACGCGCTGAGGTTGAGGACCGAGGGATCGGCCTCGACCTGGCCAAAGTCAGGGTTGGCCGTGGCGTTGAGCAGCAGGTTGGAGGCGACCCGGTACTTGAGGTCTCCGCCGACGGTGATCCGCTGGTCCCGGGCAAAATTGGCCGACTCCGGCCCCTGCACGTTCTGCGTGACGACATACGGCGTGAGTTCGGCGTGCCCCGGGCTCCCGAGTCCGTCGAGTCCCCGCAGCTCCCCGAACTGGGACACGAACCCCGGCTTGGAGGACCGGTAGAGCGGCCATGTCACGGTTTCGGTGTAGCGCTGGATCACCCGCCAGACGAGCAGGCCGAACGTGGCGCTGCCGTTGGCGCTGTAGTGGAGCTGCGAAACCGGGATCCGGTACTCCGCGGTCCAGCCGAGCGAGTCCACCCGCGTGGCGGCGTCCCACACCGCGTCCCACGCGCGGTCCTCATTGCCGTCATTGTAGATCGCGACGTCGGCCTTGACCCCCGCCGGGTTGACGGCAAACTCGTAGCCGGTGCGCCGGTCGTGGTACGAGTCGAGCATGAGGATGATCTGGTCCGACGCCGTCTGATCGTCGCGGCGCGAGAGCAGCCGCACGATGCTGTCGGGGTGGGGATCGAACGCCCGGACGAAGACGTAGATGTTGTGCGCATCGTAGGCGACCCGCGCCTCGGTGCGCAGTCTGGGCGCGGCGCCTTCGCTCGGCCTCGCTTCGAGAAACTGGCTGATGACCGGCGTCGTCTTCCAGACCGCATCATCGTCCCGGCCGTCGAGGACGGGCGGCGTCATCGCACGCGTCGCCTCGACCATCATGGGGATGGGTGCGGTCGGCTGTGCGGTCGGGGCCAGAGCCAACGATTGCGCCTGCAAAGTCAGCAGAATGCATGGGAATGCCATCAACGGAGCCACCCGCGCATAGGGATACACCCTTGGACAGGTGGCACGGCAAAATGGTTGGACGCGCGGTGCCCGTGCCGATGCTAGCTTACGAGATGCCCACGTCCTCCGCGCTGCGCCAGCAGCTTGCCCGCGCCCTCGACTGGCCCGACGCCCACGGCGATTTTGCGGCCACCGTGGCCGATCTCGAGCCGGCGCTCCGGGGCGTGCGACCCCCGGGACTGCCGCATTCGGCCTGGGAACTGCTCGAGCATTTGCGGCTGGCGGTGCACGATATCCTCGATTTCTGCCGCAACCCGGACTATCACCAGCCCGAGTGGCCGGACGACTACTGGCCCGCCTCGACCGTTCCCGCCACCGGGGCATGGGACGCGGCGGTGACGGGGTTTCGGCAGGACATCACCGCGCTGCAGCAGCTGGCCACCGACCCGGCCGTGGACCTCATGGCCACGATTCCGCATGGCAGCGGGCAGACATATCTCCGTGAGCTGCTGGTCGTGCTGGATCACGACGCCTACCATCTGGGGCAACTGGTGCTGGTCCGGCGGGCGCTCGGCGCCTGGCCGGCATGAGGATGCGGTCCGGCCGGCTGGCGGCGGCGGTTTTTGGGATCGTGCTCGTCGCTGGCGGGCGCCCGCTCGCCGCGCAGGACCGGACGGTCATCCTCGTGCGCCACGCCGAGAAGGCGGCACCCGATGGCGACCCGCGGCTGAGTGCGGCGGGACAGGCACGTGCCACCGCGCTGGCGGCCGCGCTCGCCGGCGCGCGGGTAAGCGCCATCATCACGACGCAATACCAGCGCACGCAGGCCACGGCGGCACCGACCGCAGCCAGTGCCGGCGTGACGCCCGAGATCGTGCCCACCGGCACCGCGGTGCCGGCACATGCCGCCGCCGTCGCGGCCGCCGTGTGGCGATACCCGCCGGGCGCAGTGATCCTCGTCGTGGGACACAGCAATACCATTCCGCCGATCATCGCCGCGCTGGGCGGTCCGCGCCTGCCGGACCTGTGCGATCCGGAGTACGCCACGCTGTTCATCCTGACCCTCCCGCGCGCGGGGCCTGCACGGCTGATTCGCGCGAGCTACGGCGCTGCGGATACGGTAGCCGCGGGCTGCCGCGCTCCGGTGATGCACTGAGCCCAGCGAGACATTGAACCGGACGACGCTCTCGGAAGGAATGGAGGCCGCTGATGTGGAACATGCTGGCGTGGGCAATGCTCACCGGAGGGATTACCGGTGCCGTCTGGGTGGGCATCGTGATGATTCAACGCCAGCAGCGCGCCGCCGCACGCCGCCACCAGCTGGTCGATGCCTATCACGAGGGCGCCGACTATGCGGGTCAGGTGGATGGGCGACTGGCCGAGATGGAAGAGCGCCTGGATTTTGCGGAACGGCTGCTGACGCAGCGACGCGCACCTGAACGGAGGATCGATCCATGACGACCCGCGCCACCGGCACCTTCAATGTCACGCTGACACCGCAGGCCGCGGACGCGCCCGATGAAGGCGCCCCACTCGGGCGGATGTCCATCGCCAAGCAATTTCACGGTGATCTGGACGGAATCAGCACCGGCGCGATGCTCACGGCGGGGACCGTGGTGAAGGGATCGGCGGGGTACGTGGCGGTGGAGCGGGTGAGCGGCACGCTCGGCGGACGGCGGGGAACCTTTGCGCTCCAGCATAGCGGCACGATGACGCGAGGGGAGCCGAGTCTCACCATCAGCGTGGTACCGGACTCCGGCACCGGCGAGCTCACCGGGCTTGCCGGCAGCATGGCCATCGTCATCGCCGACGGGAAGCACTCCTACGAATTCGACTTCACCCTCGACGGTACCGGGTGAGGCGGCGCACGCTCGGGATCGTTGCCGCATTGAGTGTCGCCGCCGCGGCGGGCTGTGATGGCGGCCGACCGGCCGCGCGGAGTGACGCCACCACCGATTCCGTTCCCGCTGCGCCCTCGCTCGCCGATTCCTCTGCCTATGCGATCCTGTTCCCCGTCGGCGGCACCACCTGGTATGAGGACAGCGTCTACACCATTCGCTGGCAGTCACGCCGCCCCGGCGCGGTCAACATCGGCGCGGTCATGGGCGGAAAGGACCGCGGGCATCTGGCGTTCGGGGTCCCGGTGGGCACCGACAGTCTGCGCTGGCATGTGCCCGCAGGGTTCGTGACCGGCTTTGGTCCGGCGAGCTCGGATGCCATGCGGATCCGGGTGGAGGACGCGGGCGACCCTGAGGTGGGTGTCGAGAGCGCACCCTTCACTATTGAGGGTACTCCTCGCTGAGCGCCCCGATGTCCGGGGCGCGCAAGTCGCTATCTTCCGGCTGACGATCCGCGACTCGCCGTCCCAGGCCGTGTCGCCCCTGCCTCCCACCGGTCCCCGAAGGTGCTCTGGTGCCCAAGCGCAATTATCAGTTCGAAAAGCGGCAGAAGGACCTCGAGAAGAAGCGGAAGGCCGAGCTCAAGGCCCAGCGCAAACTGGACCGGGCACGCGGTATTCCGGGCGATGACACCGGTGACGAGGACTCCGCGGACGCGTCGTCCGGCGACGAGCCGGGCCCCGGCACGCCCTGACCGCTGGCGGGCCGCCGACTCGCGCGCTACTATCGGACACCCGTCCCACAGGAGCGCGCTCATGGCAACCGTCCGTGATCTGCTGGCCCGCAAGGGCGACGCGGTGGTCTCCATCGCCCCCACCGATACCGTTCTCCGCGCCGCGCAACTGATGAATGAACGCACGTTCGGCAGCCTCATCGTCCTCGACGGCGATGTGGTGGCCGGCATCGTCACCGAGCGCGACATTCTCCGTCGCGTCGTGGCCGCCGGCCTGCCCCCCGACCGGACGCCGGTGCGCGACGTCATGACGACGCCGGTCATCACCTGCGTTCCCGATACGAGTCTCGAGGAGTGCGCCGCCATCATGACCGGCCGACGGATTCGCCACCTGCCGATCAGCGAAGGCCGCGGCCTGGACGGAATGATCAGCATCGGAGACGTGCTCGCGTTTCAGGTGCGGGATCAGGAAGCCACGATTCAGTACATGAACAGCTACGTGTTCGGCGTGCGGTAGCCCCACTCGCGGCGCGCCGCATGGCCATCATGTGTCGTCCGCCTGGGCACGCCCCGGCGCCCGGGTGAAGGCGTGCGCCGGCGGGACTTCGCCACGGGAGGGTGATACCACATGCCGTGCCTGCTGGTCCTGCTGGCGCTGGCCGTACCGCGGCTGGCCATCGCGTATCTCTGGTTCTTCACCCACTGGTTCCAGGGACTGTTCGCCTCGCTACTGTGGCCGGTGCTGGGATTCATCTTCCTCCCGACCACGCTGCTCTGGTACACCGCGGTCCAGCACTGGTTTGCCGGCCAGTGGACCCTCTGGCCCATCGTCGGCATGGTGATCGCGCTGAGCATCGATCTCTCGCCGGCCAAGCGGCGACGTGCCGCTCGCGAGGGCTGATGGGCACAGCGCGGCTGGAGGCGTTCAGCGACGGCGTGCTGGCCATCATCATCACGATCGTGGTGCTCGAGTTCCACCCGCCGCACGAGCCGGAGATCAGCGCCCTGCGGCCCCTGGTGCCGACCGCGCTCAGCTATCTGCTCAGCTTCGTGTATCTCGGCATCTACTGGAACAACCATCATCACATGCTGCACGTGACCCACCACGTCAACGGCGCGACCCTCTGGGCCAACCTGCACCTGCTCTTCTGGCTGTCACTGATACCGTTCGTCACCGCGTGGATGGGCCAGAACCACTTCGCACCCGCGCCGACCGCGGTGTACGGCGTCGTGCTCCTGCTGGCCGCGCTCGCCTACTGGCTGCTGCAGCGCACCATCCTCAGACAGGAAGGCCACAACTCGGTGCTGGCCACCGCCGTGGGCCGTGACCTCAAGGGCAACCTCTCGCCGGTGCTCTACGTGATCGCCATTCCGGCGGCGTTTGTGAGTCAGTGGATCGCGGGCGGGCTGTATGTGGCCGTCGCGCTGATGTGGCTGGTGCCGGACCGCCGGATCGAGCGGGCCATCGCCGCGGCCCGATGACGCAGCCCATCGTGGAGACCGACCGCCTCACGCTTCGTCGCATCCACACCGGCGATGCGGCCTTTCTCCTGGTGCTGCTGAATGACCCGGCATTCCTTCAGTTCGTGGGCGACAAGGGCGTACGCACCCTGGCCGACGCGGAGACCTACGTGCGGACCGGCCCGATCGAGAGCTACGCACGCTTTGGATTTGGACTCCTGCTGGTGACGCTCCGCGACGACGGCGCCCCGATCGGCATCTGCGGACTGCTCCAGCGTGACATGCTCGATGCGCCCGATCTCGGCTTTGCCCTGCTGCCCGAGTTCCGCCGGAACGGCTACGCGGCGGAGGCCGCCGCCGCGGTCCTCGAGTGGGGCGGAGCGCAGCGCGGCATCCACCGGATCCTTGCCATCGTGCAACCGGAGAACGCCCGCTCGATCGAGCTGCTCCACCGCCTCGGTTTTGGCGCCGGGCAGCCGGCGGCGCCGGCGCCGCTGGTACCGGGCGCGGCACCCGTGATCCTCCTGGCGCGCCAACGGTGAGCGCCGCGCTCTGCCGCGCTAGATTCCGGGAATCACCCGTGCGCCGAGGCCGAAAGTCATGACATTATCGATCAGACGGGCGTGCCGACCGGCGTGGATCGCGCTGCCGCTGCTGATCTGCCCGCACGCGGCGCGAGCCCAGGCCGATCCGCCGCCGTTCGTGTCGCTCGGCGCGGGCCAGATGCATTACGACCTTGGCGGCCTCCGGAACGGCACGCTCATCGCGCTTCGGCTCGGGTCGCCGCTGGTACCGCTGGGGCAGCGCCACTGGCTGGTCGAACCCGGCATCACGTACGGCTGGTACCAGAACGCAGGAGGCCAGCACCTGCATCTGTTCCTGCCGGAGCTGCAGCTTCAATTCCAGTATGTGGGGGGCCCGGTGGCGCCCTACATCGGCGCCGGCGGCGGCTTCGGGCTTACACGGGTGGACACGGTCAGCAGCACCTACTGGACGGCGTCGGCGGCCGGCGGTGTGCGACTCCGGCTCGGTGCCGGCTGGGGACTGGCCGGCGAGCTGCGCCTGCGCACGATCTCCCTGTTCACCAGCAGAACCACCGAGTTGACGCTGGCCCTGGTGCGCCGGATGGAGTGACCGTGATCTCACGCCAGCGATTGATGTGGATGGCAGCGGGAACGTTCTGGGCGGTGATCGCGGTGCTGGGGCTCCGCTGGGCACTCACGGTGTACTCGAGCCGTCCCACGGTGACGCCGGCGGATCCGCGCGAGTTGGTGCTCATACACTCGGTGCTGACCCGGGCACTGGCGGGAGACTCCACCGGTGCGGTGGGCCTGGGCGCCACCCCAGGTGCCGTGGCCTGGGCCATGGCCGCCGCGCGCTACGATTCCGCGCTGGTGCGCGGATGGATCGTGGCACCGGAGACCGACATCACCCGTGTCAGGGGAGACACGACCTGGCGTACCTGGTACAGCACCGCCGCGCTGCAGCGGTGCAGCGGAGCCGCCCCGCTTGCCGTCGTCCTGCTTCACACGGGTCCCCGCCTGCGGGTGCTCAACTGGAGCGCCCGCTGCGTGCCGGTGGCGCCGATCACCTTCGAGGCGGAGGGAAATGCACGGATGGCCGATTCATCACAGGTGACACGCCCATGAGCGCCGGCGCCGGCTGACGGGGGTCGGGTCAGCCGTCACGGCGGCGGAGAGGCGGGTACGGTACCATCCACACCGATCGGCCGGCATCGCGCCGGCCCCGGCCTTCACCATCGACCCGGGAGCGCACCCATGTCGTTCGCACTGTATCTGATCGGCTTCCTGATCCTGATCGGCGGCGTCGCCTGGGGGCTCATCGTGGCAGGTGTCGCACCCCTCTACGTGCTGATCGCCTGTGTCATCCTGCTCGGCCTCGGCATCCTGACCGGCGTCGCGCGTACCCGCTCCAAGGACCCCGCGTCCTGAGCGCATCCCATCCGGAGGGTTCATGGACCTGCTTACCTGGCTCATTGTCGGCCTGATCGCCGGCGTCCTCGCGAGCGTCGTGCTGGGCGGCATCGGCTACGGCATTCTCGGTGACATCATCGTCGGCATCGTGGGCGCGGTGCTGGGCGGCTGGCTCTTTGCCCGGCTGGGACTGCACACGCCGCTCGCGGGGCTTCCGGGGACGATCTTCATCGCCTTCATCGGAGCGCTCGTCCTGCTGCTGATCCTCCGCGCCCTGCGACCCAGGCGCGCCTAGCGGCGGCGTGCCACCGGCTCCGCTCGCCCGGGTGCGCCGGCTCTGCCTGGCGCTCCCCGAAGCACACGAAGTCGAGGCGTGGGGCGAGCCGACGTTCCGGGTGCGCAACAAGCTGTTTGCGATGTACGCCCACGCCGCCAACCATCACGGCGGCGGGCGCCACGCCCTGTGGTGCAAGGCCATCCCCGCCAATCAGTCGCTCATGGTCGCGACCCGTCCGGACCGCTTCTTCGTACCACCGTACGTGGGGCCAGGCGGATGGGTCGGCGTGGTGCTCGATGCGCGCACCGACTGGGCCGGCCTGGCGGACCTGCTGGCCGATGCCTGGCGCCTGACCGCGCCGAAGCGACTCCAGCCGCTGCTCGACCCGCCGATGTCCTCCGGGAAAGCACGCGGCTGACCCACGACGCGCGACCGCTGCATATTACGCCACGCGATCACACCACACGCCCGGAAGCGATCGACCAGGACACCGCGATCACCGAAAGGATTCCGCCCGATGCCCCCCACGGCCCACCCCACCGCCGAAGACGCCTCACCGCCTGAGTTGTGGCGGGGAAGCATCCGCCTCCTGGTGTCGCTCGTCGTGCTGGCGCTCCTCGTCGCTCCACTCATCCGGGGACTGCCCCTGGGCCAGACCACGCGTACCGCGATGCTCGCGTGGCTGCTCGTGGCCGCGGCGCTCTACTGGCTGTACGACGGCGCCGGCGTGCGGGCACTGCTGCTGGTGCAGCTCCTGCTCTTTTCGGCGGCGGCCGCGCTGTTGAGCGTCAAGCTGGGATTGGTGGGCGTGGGGATCGACCGGCTCAGTGTGCTTCGCCGTACGGCGCGGCTGCTGGTGCTCATCGGTGCGGCGTGCGCCGGGCTCAACCTGCTGCTGATGTTCCGCGCGCTGCTGGCCCGTGCCGGCGCCCGGCGCCCGGGATGATCGGGGCGGGACCGGGCGACGATGATTCCGCTGCGCATCGGCGGCAGTTGGGCGGATCAGCCGCCGGCGCTGCCGGTCATCTGCGACGGAATATTGAGTGCCGGCTTGAGCATGCCGCGATGACATGTGGTGCAGTTGACCACCGGCGCGGGCTTGCGATCGGCCAGGTCGGAAATCTTGCCGAGATACTCGGTGTTGATCGCCCGCACCATGCCCATCATGCCGCGCGCGATCCGCTTGGGCGCCTTGTCGTCGGTGGCCCAGCGACCCGGCGTGTGGCAGTGATCGCAGCTGACACCCAGGCCGCGGCTGAACCCGACGTCCATGATGCTCAGCAGCCGGCCGGCCGGCATGCCGCGCATCACCTTGATGTTGTTGAACACCGATTCCGCCGGCTGCTGCTCGCGGCCGGCGATCGAGCGGCGGACAAAACCGAGCATCCGGTCGCGGCTGGCCTGGAGGCTGTCGGGCGCGGGAGCGGCGACGGGCGCGGCGCCGGCTGGAGTCGCGCCCGATGGTGACGCGGCCACCGGCGGCTGGCTCCGGGCACAGGCAAGGCCGATGAGCACGCTGACGGGCAGACCGAGCGTGATCACCAGCGGCAGGCGGATGCGCGACGTTGCCATGCGAACCTCGAAGGTATGGGGGTGGACCTGCTCGGCGCACTCCACACAGTACGCGGGGAACGGCGTTCCGGCTACAACACCGCGGGCGGCCCGTGCGCGGCGCCCGCCAGCGCTCGTCTCCGGGACAACCTCAACCGGTATGGTCTCCATGCGAACCGCCATCATCCTCGCGAGCGCCCTGTTCGCCACCGCCTGCGGCTCCGATCCGACGGCCCCGGGCAATTCCGCGCTCATCGGCCGGTTCGGCGATCCGGCGCTGCATGCGGAGCTGATCGCAATCCACGCCGGCGCCGAGCTGCTGCTGCCGTGCGGGTCCTATTTCGCCGCCACCAGCCCGCTCATCCTCGATGCCGGGCAGCAGTTCAGTCTGTCCGGCAAGTACTACCCGCAGCCGTTCGGACTGCCGTCCGGGCCGCAGGCGGCGACCATTACGGGCCGATATGCCAACGACAGCGTCCAGCTGCAACTGCATACCACCGGCGGCGGCGAGGATCCGGCAACGTACCAGCTCGCCCGCGACGCGAGCGGCAATCTCGACATGATCCTCTGCGCACTCACGGAGCATGGCGCCGCAGCGGCCCGATGACGACGTATCTGGGGTACCTGGCCGGCCTGCTGACGATGGTTTCGTTCCTGCCGCAGCTCGTCCGGACGCTGCGGACGCGGGAAACCGGCGACCTGTCGATGGGGATGTTTGCACTGCTGCTGGCGGGGGCCTGCTGCTGGCTGGCCTATGGCGTGCTCACCCGCAACGGCCCGGTGATCATCACCAATATCGGCGTTGTGGCGCTCAACATCGCACTGCTGACGGCCAAGGTGCGCTACACCTAGAATCACCGCGTGCACCCGTTGTGTCCGGGCGCGCCGACCGGCAGATTTCCCGACGACCTCACCGTACGCCCCTGCGTACGCCCCTGCGACCGGGAGCCGGCATGCCGCGCGAGACGCTGTTCGAGCCGCTGACCTGGTGGCGCTTCGCCCTCTATGCGCTCGCGCTGCCGGCCTCGCTCCTGCTGGCGCTCTTTTTCATGTACGCACTCGCCGCGTGGCAAAAGCACTATGCCTGGGCCGACATGGACTGGGATCAGAGCGGCCACACCTCGCTGGGCGAGTTCATGCACAGCCGCAACGTCGGCACCCGCATCGTCACGATGGACGGGCGCCTCTGCGCCGAATATTTCGAGCAGTCCAGCGGCCAGCGCCTTCGGCTCAACTGCCCCAACCCCCAGTGAGCGTCAGAGCGGCGGCACGTCCAGCGTGACCAGCTGACCCGGCTGCAGCGTGGTCGGCTCGGTGGCCGCGGGCCGGCCGGCACCGCCCACAGGTATCGCGAGGATGCGCACGCTGCTGGCACCCACCACCTGCGCCGTTCCGAGCGAAAAGCGCGTGGTCTTGCCGTTGGGCGCGAGCCCCATGCGGGTGCGCGTGTTGCCCCGCTCGAGGTACACCTCCATGTCGAACGCCGAGCGATTGACGACCTCCAGCCTGGTCTGGTTATCGGCGGGAACGGCGGGGGGGGTGGACTGGTCGGTCCGGGAATGGGTGGCACAGCCGGCCGCGGCGACGATCAGCAGCAGCGGCAACGAACGCAAGGCACGGCGCGGGGCGAGCATGAAGACACTCCAGCAGGAGAAGGGAACCCGTGAGTCGACGGTTCATTGTGCCGCCGGGGGACCGGCCCCGCGATGACCCGCATCACCGATCAGAGAGCGACGACGCAGGGAACGACGACTCAGAGAATGACGACGCACGAGCCCGGGGACACACCGACGGCGCCCGGCGCCTGACTCCTCCACTCGCAAGGTCCGATGCCTGATATTGCCACTGCGGTCATCTACTACGTGGTCTTTCTCTTCTCGACGACGCTGCATGAGGCCGCCCACGCCCTGGTGGCCAAGTTGGGCGGCGATCTGACCGCCTACCACGGCGGTCAGGTGTCGCTGAATCCGATTCCGCACATCCGTCGCGAACCGGTGGGCATGCTGCTCCTGCCGCTCATTTCGGTTGCGGCGACCGGCTGGCCCTTTGGCTATGCCAGCGCACCATACAATCGTGAATGGGCCCGCAAGGAACCGCGCCGCGCCGCGCTCATGGCGCTCGCCGGCCCGGTTGCCAACCTGTCGCTGGTGCTCATCGCCGGCATTCTGCTCCGGGTGGGGATCGCCGCCGGGGTCTTCTATGCACCGGAACGGATCAGCTTTGGCCAGATCGTATCCAGCAACGCCGACGGGCTCTGGCCCGCCGTCGCGCTGATGCTCGGCGTGCTCTTCTCGCTCAACCTGCTGCTGGCGGCGTTCAACCTGCTGCCGCTCCCGCCGCTCGATGGCAGCGGCGTGGTGCCACTGCTGCTCGGCCCGGCGGCCACCCGGCGCTATCAGGACTTCATCTGGGGCAACCCGGCGCTTGGACTGATCGGGTTTCTGGTCGCGTGGCAACTCTTCGACGTGGTGTTCAATCCCGTCTTCTTCGCGTCGATCAACCTCCTGTACCCCGGGATGGGGTATCACTGATGGGGTGCCGGCCGCGGTGGTTGCTCGCGCTCGTCCTGGGCGCTGCGGCCATGACAGCGGCGAGGTGGCGCGTGTCATCACCCATGAGGCGTTCCACATCCACCACCGGCAGATCAATCCGGCACCCCGCTTCGTGGATCCGACCGACATGGGCTGGTTCGTCGGGGGCACCGCCGTCCTGGGCGCCGGCTGCGCGCCACCACGCTGGCGGAGCTGCTGGCAGTCCTGGACCGGAGCGAGCAGGAGCTGCTCAGCGGCTGGCAGGAGTGGCTGCTGGAATAGGGTATGTTTGATCGAATCACCGAGGATGCGCCATGTCCATTCCACTCTCGGGTGATCCGGTGGCTCAGCCGTCGCCATCACCCGCCGAAGCCGTGTCGTCCGCCGGGCCGGGCCGCCCCCATCTCGTGGTGGTGACCACCCGCGCCGGCCAGCCGGCCACGCCGATTCTCACCCGGTTCTGGCATCCACGGGACCGTGCGTGGCGGGAACATTCGTTTGAATCGCTGGAGCATGCGATCCGGATGTTCGTCGATGAGAACGGCTGGCATCTGCTCCAGCAGCAGGCGCTGCACCAGCCGGACGCCCGTGAACTCATCTTCGAGGCCCACCGGGCGGACTTTTCCCGGCCGAGCACCGAGCAGATATTGCGGGATATCGGGATGTCGCCCAGCCGGGTCGCCGACCTGCTCGACTCCGGCCCCGATCCGCGTCCGTCCGCCTGAGCCACAGGAGACCGTCATGCCGGACCCGACACCGCTTTCCAGTGCACCGCCGGATCGTCAGCTCGCACCCGGCCGCCCAACCGTCGGCATCGTCGTCCGGCGGCCGGCCGTCCTGCGCCAGCTGGTCCGCACCATGCGCTCGGCGCTGGGCCTGCTGATCGAGGTAGCGGACGCCGTCGTCGAGGAGGCGCGCGACACCGTTCGGTCCGCGCGAACGTAGGGGCCGGGCTGCCGCCTCTGGCGACACCCGGGCCGGCACCCGAACTTGAGGGCCCATGTCCACAATCGACGAACTGTTTCCCTCCCTGATGGCCGTGGTGCACGGCGGTGCCCGCGGACACGGCTTCGTGCCGGCGGGCGACGGCGAGACATCCGGCGAGTTTGGCGCGCGGGTCAGCCGGTGGCGGCGCGGCAGCGAGGAAATGCGACTGGCGTGGAATCCCAAGGAGCAGTGGATCAACTTCGAATACCGGCCAACGCCCGATCAGCCGCCCGCGCTGGAGTGGACCGGCACGCTGACCGAGCGCTATTCCGGCGGCAACATCAGCGACGGCGACGCCACCCGGCTCCGCGAGGCGCTGGCCGGCGTCGCCGCAACGGCGTGGGAACGCCGGCCGGCATCCTGACGGGCCCAGCGACCAACCACCTCCGAGCCGACCATGCCGAGTCACGATCTTGCGCTCTTCATTCCCATTATCGCCCTGCTGATCCCGGTCTCCGCCATCGTCATGAGTGGGCTCACCAAGCTCGCGCGGTACCGCGCGATGGGTGACGGCGGCGAGGACACCCGGCTCCGGCTGGATCAGATGGAGCAGGAACTGCAGGCCGTGCGGCGCGAGCTCGTCGAAGCCCAGGAACGGCTGGACTTTGCCGAACGACTGCTGACCCGGCCGGGGGACGCCGCGCCACCGCGATGACCGCACCGGCGGCGATCACGGCCGGCGGGCGCCGGGCCCGCCGGGCCCTGACCGTCGGCCTCGCGATCTACACGGTGTGGTGTCTCCGCCGGCCGGACGACTTCCACTGGCTCGATGCGGTGGACCTGCCGATCCACGAGACCGGCCATCTGGTGTTCGCCTGGGGCGGCGAATTTCTCTCGACCCTGGGCGGCACGCTGTTCCAGCTGATCATTCCGCTGGTGTTCGCCGGGTACTTCTGGCGCCGGGGCGATCGCCATGCCGCCACGATCCCGCTCTGGTGGGTGGGCCAGAACTGCTGGAACATCGCGCGTTACGTGGCTGATGCCCGCGCGCAGGAACTGCCGCTGGTGGGCGGCGGCGAGCACGACTGGGCCTATCTCCTCGCCGAGCTCGACCGGCTGCCGCAGGACCAGACGATCGCGCATGCCATCCGTGTGGCCGGGGCACTGATCGCGGTGGTTGCCATCGCGGGCGGGTGGCTGGCACTCGACGCCGCCGGACGGCGCGCCGCCGCGGAGCCCACCTGAGCGGCACGGACGGCATCCCGGCGCGGATCCTCGCCGTAGTCCGCCGGATCCCGCGGGGCCGGGTGGCCACCTACGGACAGGTGGCCCGGCTGGCCGGCATGCCACGGCACGCACGACAGGTGGGCTACGCGCTGCATCGCCTGCCGAACGACACGCGGGTCCCGTGGCACCGCGTGGTCAACGCCCGCGGCGAAATCTCCGCGCGGGCGGTGCCGGACGACGGCCGGCTGCAGCACCTGTTGCTCGCCGAGGAGGGTATCGAGTTTGCCGCCGGCGGACGCATCCCGCTCTCACGCTACCGATGGAAGCCTACCACGCAGGGGAATCGATGATCCCGAGACCGGAAGCCCACGAATACGCGTCATACTACGCCGGCTACGTTGCCGAGGTCGCCGACAGCAACCCGCTGGGCGCGATGGCGGCCCAGCTCGAGTCGACCGGCGCCATGCTCGATGCGGTGGACGAGGTGGCCGCCGGACACCGCTATGCACCGGACAAGTGGAGCGTGCGCCAGATGGTGGGGCACCTCGGTGATACCGAGCGGATCATGGCCTACCGCGCGCTGCGGATCGCCCGCGGCGACGCGACGCCACTGCCCGGCTTCGAGCAGGACGACTATGTGGCGGCGGCGGGAGCCGATGCGCGCACGCTGGTCGATCTCGTGCGCGAATGGCGTGACGTCCGCCGGGCAACGATCACGCTGGTGGCGAGCTTTGACGAGGCCGCGCTTGCCCGCCGCGGCACGGCGAGCGGGGGCCCGATGAGCGTGCGCGCCCTGGCATATATCATCCCGGGCCACGAAGCGCATCACGTCCAAATGCTGCGCTCGCGGTACGGAATCGGTGGCTAGCACGACGACCGGGGAGGGAGACATGACGGCAGCACGTCCCGAGCATCGCATCGACTACATCGAGATCATGGTCCGCGACGTCGCGAAGGCCAAGCGATTCTACGGCACCGCGTTCGGCTGGACCTTCGAGGATTTCGGCCCCGACTACGCCTCGTTCAAGGACGGCGGCATCGGCGGGGGATTCAACGGCACCGAGGCGCCGCACCCCGGCGGCCCGCTGGTCATCCTCTACACATCGGCACTCGAAGCCACCCGCGACCGGGTCGCCAGCGCCGGCGGCCGGATTGTTCGCGAGATCTTCGAGTTTCCCGGCGGCCGCCGGTTCCACTTCGCCGACCCGGACGGCAACGAGCTGGCTGCCTGGTCGGACCGCTAGATGGGCAAGCTGCTCGCCTTTGCCGGGGCGACCGTCGGCAGTGCGCTCGGCTGGTGGCTGGGGATGCGGGTCGGCTACATGACCGCCTTCATCCTCAGCACCATCGGCTCCGGACTCGGCATCTATCTCGGCCGCCGCCTGGCCGACGAGCTGGGCGGCTGACGCCCACCGGCACACCCACCGCAAAGGATCACCCGTGCGCACACGCCTGCTGACCGTCCTCGCGCTGGCGCTGCCGGCATCGCTGCCCGCCCAGTCCGTTCCACCCGCCGATCTCGATAGCTACATCGCGCGCGGCCTCCGCGAGTTCGAGGTGCCTGGCCTGGCCGTGGCGATCGTGAAGGACGGCCGGGTCGTGCTGGCCCGCGGCTACGGCGTGCGCGAGATGGGCAAGCCGGCACCGGTGGATGCCCACACCCTCTTCCAGATCGCATCCAATACCAAGGCGTTCACCGCGGCCGCACTCGCCATCCTGGTGGACGAGGGTAAGCTGCGCTGGGACGACCGGGTGCAGACATTCCTGCCGTGGTTCGAGCTGTACGATCCGTATGTGACCCGCGAATTCACCATCCGCGACCTGCTGACCCACCGGAGCGGACTGAGGCTCGGTGCCGGCGATCTGCTCTGGTTGCACGCGACCTACGGCCGCGAGGAGATCGTCCGGCGCCTTCGCACAGTGCCGCCGGTAACCAGCTTCCGCTCAGCCTACGCCTACGACAACGTCCTGTACATCGCCGCCGGCCTGGTGGCCGAGGCCGCGTCCGGCATGAGCTGGGACGACTTCATCCGCGCCCGCATCTTCGGGCCGCTGGGCATGCGCGAGGCGACGACGAGCGTGACCCAGTCGCACGACGGCGACAACGTGGCGATGCCGCACGGCCATGTGAACGGGCGGCTGGCCGTCGTCCCCCGAGATTCGGTGGATAACATCGCACCGGCCGGCGGCATCAACGCCAACGTCACCGACCTGGCGAAATGGATGATCACCCAGCTCGACTCCGGCCGCATCGCCGCCGGGCGGCTCTGGACCCAGCCCCGCGCGCGCGACATGTGGACCGGCGTCACGATCACGCCGGCGGGCACGCCGCGGGGCGCGCTCGCGCCGCTGCGGGCGAACTTCAGCGAATATGCGCTGGGCTGGGGACTGCGGGACTACCACGGCTGGAAGGTCGCCAATCACAGCGGCGGACTGGCCGGCATGATCTCGCGGACCATCCTGGTGCCGGACCTCAAACTGGGGATCGTGGTGCTGACCAACGCGGAAGCGTCGCTCATGGACGCGGTAGCTTATCACATCCTCGACGCGTATGTCGGCGCGCCGCCCACCGACTGGATCGCGGCGTGGGCGGCCGCGAGCGTGGCGGGCGATGCGTCGTCCGATTCGGTAGTGCGGGCCGCGGCCGCTGCGCGCGACCGCACCTCGCACCCGTCGCTGCCGCTCGACCGGTACGCCGGCCGCTATGCCGACGCCATGTACGGCGACGCGACGATCGCGAGCGAGCAGGGGAAGCTGGTGCTGCGCATGGCCCATTCCCCCGCGATGGCCGCCGACCTGGAGCACTGGCAGTACGATACCTTCGTGGCGCGCTGGCGCACCGACAACATTCCGGACGCATACGTCATCTTCGCGCTCAACGCGGACGGCTCGATTGCGACGTTCCGGATGGCGCCGGTGAGCCCGGCCGCCGACTTCAGCTTTGACTACCAGGACCTGCTCTTTCGCCCGGCAGGGAGCCGCTGACCAAACATGCCGATCATCCTGCGTACCGCCCACGAGGCATCGTCATGACCGAGCCCGATCTGCGGTTTCCCATCGGCCCGTTCCACTACGACGACGAGGCCACGCCGGCCCGGCGCGCGGAGTGGATCGCCGCCATCGCCGCCGCGCCCGCCGCGATGCGCGCCGCGGTGGCGGGACTGAGCGAGTCCCAGCTCGACACGCCCTACCGACCCGGCGGCTGGACGGTGCGCCAGGTGACACACCATCTGCCCGACAGCCATCTCAACGCCTACACCCGCTTCAAGCTCGCGCTCACCGAGGACAACCCGACGATCCGGCCGTACGACGAGGCGCGCTGGGCCGAGCTGCCGGAGGCGCGGACCGCGCCGGTGGAGCTGTCGCTGCGGCTGCTCGATGCGCTGCATCAGCGGTGGGTGCTCATGCTCCGCGCGCTCGTCCCGGCGGACTTTGGCCGCCCGCTCTTCCATCCCGAACGCGGCGCGGCCATGACGCTCGACGAGCTGCTCGCGCTGTACGCGTGGCACGGTGCGCACCACGCGGCCCACGTGAGCCGGCTCGTGGCGCGCGAGGGCTGGCGCACTCCCGCGTGAGCCGTCACGGTGCGGCCATCGCGCTGGTCCTGATCACGTCGGCCGCTGCCTGCGGAGGCGCCGATCGCGATGCGGCTGATCGCGTGATCGTCCCCGGCGAGCGGGTCGGCGCGATCACGCGGGCGACCGGCCTGGCGCAGCTCCGCCAGATCTACGGAACGGCGTATGTGCGCTCCGGTCCCGTGGATGCCGGGGAAGGGGAGACCGTGCCCGGTGCCGTCGTCTTTCCCGACGACTCCGCACAGCGCCTGGAAATCGTCTGGTGGGACTCCACGGCGCGAGCGCCCCGAAGCATTGCGATCGGTGGCGACACGAGCGCGTGGCATACCGGAGATGGGATCACCATCGGCACGCCGCTCAGCCGGCTCGCCGCCCTCAACGGCCGACCGTTCATCCTGCTCGGCTTCAACTGGGACTATGCCGGAACCATCGTCTCGTGGGACAGCGGGGGCCTCGCCGTGCCGCATGGTCCGGGACGGCTGCTGATCCGCGTCCAGCCCAAGGGACCCGGCGCCGCGGTCGACTCCCTCATGGCGCTGCTGGCCGGTGATCGGGAATACCGGTCCGACCATGCCGCCATGCGCGCCCTCGATCCCGCCGTGTACCGACTCGTCGTGATCTTCGACCAAGCCGACACCGCCACATCGCGCCCGTGACCAGGCAGGACGCGGTGCGGCTCGACGCGGGGCGCGGGGTGTGGCCGCGAGCGGTGACGCTGCTGCGGCATATCGTCCCCGCCGCGCTGCTGATCCCGGCCGGACTTGGCCGGCTGCCGGCCCACCACATGGCGCCGCTGCTGCTGGCCGGGGCGGAGATCGGGGCCGGTATCGCCGTGCTGGGCGCGGGCCTCCGCCGTCTCATTGGCCGGCGCGGTGTCGGGCTGGATTGGCTCGGCATCGTCGCCGGCGTGCTGGTCGGCGTCGAAGCCTGGGGCATGGTCAGCCATCAGCGACCGTTTCCCGGCTACGGCTATCTCCTCGTGAGCATCGCGATCATCGCGCTCGGCGTCGCGGCGGGCCGGCCCGCGACGCGCTGACCTGTCCGGGCGCGGGCGATCAGCGCATTATTCCGGCGACGCACTCAAGGGAGGCATGCGTGGTCACGGCGATCATCCTTCTCAACATCGAACGCGGCCAGGTCAACCAGGTCGCCGAGGCGGTGGCGGACCTGCCCGGCGTGGCCGAAGTGTACTCGGTGGCGGGCCGGTTCGATCTGGCGGTGATCGTGCGGGTCGCCGCCAACGATCAGTTGGCCGACCTGGTGACCAACCACATGGTCAACCTGAGCGGCATCCTCCAGACGGAAACGCTGATCGCGTTCCGCACCTTTTCGCGGCACGACGTCGAGGCCGCGTTCTCCCTGGGCGGCTGAGCGGATCGGTGCCACATCTGGCCGGCGACCTCGACCTGCTCCTCCGCGTACTGGTGGCCGCGGCGCTGAGCGCGGCGATGGGCTGGGAGCGCGAGCGCGGCAAGCATTCCGCCGGGCTCCGCACCCACATGCTGGTGGGGATCGCCGCGGCGCTGTACGTCGTGCTGGGCAACGCGCTGGTGGCGGGCTATGAGGGCCCGCTGGCATCGCTGCGCGCCGATCCCATCCGCATCATTCAGGGGGTCTCGCTGGGGATCGGCTTCCTCGGCGGTGGCGTGATCTTCATCAGCCGGGCCGAGGACCGCGTCAAGGGCCTGACCACCGCCGCCTCGATCTGGGCCACTGCGGCCGTGGCCATGGCCGCCGCGCTGCAGCACTATGTGCTGGCCACCGCTGCCACGCTGCTGATTCTCCTCGTGCTGCGCGTGTTTGCGGTGTTCGACACCGCCGATCGGCCGCCACCGCACGCCGCCGACTGAGCGACCGCCCAACCCGATTCCTGGAGCACTCCATGCCGTTTGAACAGTATCACGAGCCGCCCGACGAGTTGCCCGCCAAGGTCCGCACCTTTGCCCGCATGATGGCCTCGCTGATCGAGGAAGCCGAAGCGATCGGCTGGTATGAACAGCGGCTGGCGGTGGAAAAGGACCGGTCCGCGCGCGCCATCATGAAGAATGCCCAGCAGGAGGAGTTCAAGCACTTCGGCATGGACCTGGAATTTCTGCTGCGGCGGACTCCCACCTGGCGGACCGTGCTCAAGGACATCCTCTTCACCAAGGGCGACATCGTCGAGCATGGTGAAGACGCCGAGGACGACGTCGGCTGACCACCACCCGGCCGCACCAGGACGATCGCGACCTCGGCTTCGGCTCGGTCGCCTCGCGCGAGAGCCGGCGCCTGCTCAATCGCGATGGCACCTTCAATGCCAGTCGCGTGGGGCGGGGCATCGCCGGACTCGCGCCATACCATGCACTGCTGACGATGTCGTGGCCCGGCTTCCTGGCCCTGTTCACGGCGACGTACTTCGGGCTCAATGCGCTGTTTGCGTTGCTCTACCTGAGCTGCGGCCCCGGCGCCCTGCACGGCCACGAGAGTGGCATGTTCGACGGAAGTTTCATCGAAGCCTTCTTCTTCAGCATCCAGACCTTCGCGACGATCGGCTACGGCGACATCATCCCGGTGGGCCGCGCGGCCAATGCCGTGGTCACACTGGAATCGTTCGCGTCCATCCTCATGTTTGCGCTGGCCACCGGCCTTGTCTTCGCCCGCTTCTCGCGGCCGCGGGCCCAGGTCCGGTTCAGCGAGCGCGCCGTGATCGCGCCCTACGGCGCACTGACCGCGTTCGAGTTTCGCGTCGCAAATGTCCGGCGCAGCGAGCTGATCGAGGTCGAGGCCAGGGTCATCTACACCTTCCTTGATCCGTCGCAGGGCATTCTAACGCGGCAGTACTGCGTCCTCCCGCTCGAACGGACCCGGGTCACCTTCTTCCCGCTGACCTGGACCGTGGTCCACCCCATCGATGCGGAGAGCCCGCTATACGGCATCACCGCGGCGGATCTGGTCGCCCGGCACGCTGAGTTCCTGGTGCTCATCACCGGGGTGGACGAGGCGGTGTCGCAGCCGGTGCATACCCGCGCGTCGTATCACGCCACGGAGGTCACCTGGGGAGCGCGGTTCGTCTCCGCTTTCCTCCCGATGACGGGGAGTGGCCGGGTGCGGGTGGACCTGCGCCGGCTCAGCGAGCTGGAACGCGCGCTATGACGCTGCAGCGCCCGCTGGTGATCGCCGTCGTCGGCGGGACCGGCTCCGGCAAGACCACGGTGGCCGATGCCATCGTGGCGGCCATCGGCGCCGGCTCCGCCGCCGTGCTGGATCAGGATGCCTATTACCGGGACCTGGCCCACCTGCCGCTCGGGGAGCGCCGCCAGGTCAACTTCGACCATCCCGATTCGATCGACACCGACCTGCTGGTGCTCCATCTGGAGCAGCTCATCGCCGGCCTGGCGGTGGACAAGCCCACCTACGATTTTTCCGCACACACCCGCGCGACCGCCCGCATCCGGGTCGCGCCGGGCGACGTGGTGCTCGTCGAGGGGATCCTCCTGCTGACCGATGCGCGCCTGCGCGAGCTGTTCGACATCAAGATCTTCGTGGACGTGGGCGACGACGTGCGCTTTATCCGCCGGCTGCTCCGGGACACCCGCGAGCGCGGCCGGAGCATGGAAGACGTCGTGGACCAGTACCTCAGCACGGTGCGCCCGATGCACCTCGAGTTCGTGGAACCCTCCAAGCGGTACGCCGACATCATCCTGCCAGACGGCGGATTCAACCGGATCGGCATCGAGATGATCCAGGCCCGCGTCGAACGTGAGCTCCAGCGGCGGCGCGGCGAGGAGCAGCACCGCCGCGCGGACGACGCGACATGACGCAGCGCTCGCCCGCGCTCGACGGCGTCCCGTTCACCACGCTGCTGGCCTATCGCGATGCGGAGACGGGCTGCTGGCGACGGTGGTTCGAGGCGCACCCCTCGGCTCTCGACGTCCCGATCGGATCCGGACCGAGCGCGACGGTGCGCGGACTGGTGATTCACATCTTCGCGGTCGAGTTGCGCTACGCCGAACGCCTGCTGGGCGAGCGGGTAACTGAGTACGACGAGCTGACGCCGGAATCGCTCGATGACATCTTCGCGATCGGGCGGCGGGCGCGCGACCAGATCGACCGGTTTCTCGATAGCGCCGTCGACGCACAGATGCGTGAGGTGGTGAGCTTCGCAACCCTCACCGCCGGCACCATCACCGCGACGCGCTACAAGATCACCGCCAATCTTGTCAATCATGGTGTGCGGCACTGGGCGCAGATCGCCACGGCACTGCGTCAGGCGGGGCTCGACGACCAGTGGGGCCACGACTTTCTGCTGAGTGACGTGATTCCCTGACGGTGTGGATGGCCACGATTTGCCGGGGCGGCGCGGGTGCGCCGCCCCATTTCATTTCGAAACCTCGGGGGCTGGCCTGTGCGCGCAGGGCGGGCCCGGACGTCGAACGGGGAAAGTAACCACAAGGAGGCGGCTGCCGATCCTGCTCTCGTGTTCCGTTGGTCCACGCACAGTCCGGAGGTTTGCCATGCGATCACATGTGGTTCGCGTAGTTCGCTCTACCCCGGTGTTGGCGCTGCTGCTGTTCCTCACACTGGCTTCACGCCCCGCACACGATCCCGCCTATGGCATGATCCTCCGTGACTCGACGTTCCGTGGATCGGCCACGCTCGAGGGCGTCCTCGCGCTGGCCCGCGACGGCGTCGGCGCCGATCCGGACGGCTACCGCGCGGACTTTGTCCGGATGGTCGAGCGCACGCGCCGGATGGACGTCGCGGCACGCCCCGAGTAGCGAGGTTCCCATGCGCGACGAACACAAGCCCAAGCAGGACCTCATCCACGAAGTCGTCGGCCTGCGCAAGCAGGTCGCCGACCTCAAGGATGCGGCGGTCGCGCGCCGCCGCGTGGAGGACGCGCTGCGCGACTCCGAGGCACAGTACCGCGCACTGGTGGAGCAGGCCCCGGCCGGGATCTGCCGCCTCAGCCGCGACGGCGACTTTCTCGCCGTCAACGGCGCCTTTGCCGCGATGCTCGGCTACGCCTCGCGGGCGGAGGCGGTGGAGATGGCGCGAATCGGCGGATTGTTTGCGGACGAGGAGGAACGGCAGCGGGCGCTGCGGATGCTGGCGACCGGCGCGGCCACCGACATCGAGCATGTGCGCCTGCGCGGTCCCGGCGGGCGGATCGTGAGCCTCCACATGCGCGCCCGAATCGCCGACATCGCCAGCGCCCGGGACTACATCGTCATCGTCGAGCCGCCCGACGGATGATCCGGGCCGACCGCTGTCATTCGTGCCGGATCGCGTCGATCGCTGAGAGGCGCGCGGCGCGCAGCGCGGGGTAGGTCCCGAACACGAGACCGGTCACCACCGACACCAGCGCCGCCACCAGCAGCGTCGTCCAGGTGAATGCCGCGTACAGCTCCGCCCGGGTGAAGTGACGCATCATGGCTGCGGCCAGAAAGGCGCCCGCCAGCCCCAGCGCCATGCCGATCACGCTGCCGACGCTCGTGATCGCCACCGATTCCGCCAGGAACTGCAGCAGAATGTCGTGACCGCGCGCGCCGGCCGCCTTGCGGATGCCGATCTCGCGGGTGCGCTCGGTCACCGAGGCCAGCAGCACGTTCATGATGCCGATCCCGCCAACCACGAGCGAGATCCCGGCAAACGTCCCCATGACCAGCTTGAAGATCAGGATGGCCTGCCGCGTCTGGTCCAGCCGCAGCCCCTGGCCGCCGCTCACCGTGGCCCGGTCGTGCCAGGCGCCGAGCCGGCCGGTCAGCCAGCGCTCGACCTCCGCCTTGATGGCCGGCACCTCTTCCACCCGCTCCGAGCGGACCAGGAGACTCGGCGCGCGGGGACTGAGCACCGGCGCGAGCGCCTGGTCCGCCACCGTGATCGGCACCAGCGCGGAGAGTTCGGTCCGGCCGGTGGAGGCGGCCAGCACGCCGATGATGCGGAAGTCGTGGCCTTCGAGTAGCACCGTTCGGCCCACGACGCTGTCCGCACTCACTCCCGGCGCAAGCACGGCGGCCAGTCCGGCCGAGACGATGGCGACGCGATCGTCGTTGTGGAGTTCCATCGCGGAGAAGCTGCGACCCGCGGCGAGGCGCGAATGCAGCCACTCGGGCGGCGCAACGCTCAGCGCCGTCACCGCCGCGCCGCGAACGCTGTCCCGCACCGTCACTCGCGCCGGGCCGCGGAGCAGGATGGCGGCGCGGGCGCGGGGCGCGAGGCGCGCGCTCAGGGAATCGGCGTCGGCCGAAGTGAAGACGGGAAAGTCGGTGCGCGGCACCCGTATCTGGTCGATGACGTCCGCCGTCGTGGGCAGCACCACGAGCGAAAGCAGGTCGGTGGTCTCCTCGATCTGGGTCCGCGCGTAGCGCTCGACCCCGTCCCCAATGGCCAGCACGGCGACGATCGACGCCACACCCATGATGACGCCGAGGGTGGACAGCACCGTTCGGAGCGGATTGACCCGGAGGGTCTGGATACCCACCTGCAGCGACGAGCCGAGCAATGAGTTGGGCCTCGCCGCGTTGTACGGAGGGAAGGAGAGGGCGGTTTCAATTCGGTACATCGCCGGCTCACAGTATATTGCGCGAGGAGGCGAAGCAATGACGACACCGACCACCGCCATGCGAGCACTGCTCGAGGGACTCGTGGACTACGCCGGGCTCTTTCCGCCGGCGCAGCTCGACATGGGTGCCGCGGTCGCGCAGTATGCGGACCATCTCCGCGGCGATGAGCGCTGGATGCTGGGGCGGTTCATCGTGGCGTCTCCCCGGCTCGACGAATTCGAGGGCGCCGCAGCCGCGCTGCTTCCGCGGGACACCGCGGCAAAGCCGTGGCACCTCAGCGTGCTGGCGGGCCAGGATGGTGCCGAAGACGCCGAGCGGGTGTGGGCGTTCAACGAGCGGCACGCGCATGCCGCGGCGGGCCGCGCAGTGGTGGACGCCATGGAGATCCGGGCCGCCACCGCAGAAGCGATCGGGCGCGGCGTCCGTTCGGTGCCCCGCGGCATCCGCATCTTCGTCGAGGTGCCGATCGCGCAGGATCCCATCGATCTCATCCATGCGATCGCCGGCACCGGCGCCGGGGCCAAGGTGCGCACCGGCGGCGTCACGCCGCACGCCTTCCCAAGCCCGGCCGAGCTGGCGCGGTTCATCCGGATCTGCACCGACAGCAACGTCCCGTTCAAGGCCACGGCCGGGCTGCATCATCCGCTCCGCGGCGAGTATCGCCTCACCTACGAGACCGACAGCCCGAGCGGCACCATGTACGGCTTCCTGAACGTCTTCCTCGCGGGGGTATTCGCCGGCAAGGGACTGGGCCTCGACGAGCTGGAGCGGCTGCTCCAGGAGTCGAATCCGGCGGCGTTCTCGTTCGACGACGGCGGCATCGGCTGGCACGGGCATCGGGTGGACCTGGCCGACATCCGCCACGCCCGCGTCCGGGGCGGCACCGCCTTCGGCTCCTGCTCGTTCACCGAGCCGGTGGCCGACCTCCGCGCCATTCATCTCCTGTGAGCACCATGACCGACGAGACCCACGATCCAACGCTGACCAGCTGGGTGGCGTCCGCCCAGGCCGCCGATACCGATTTCCCGATCCAGAACCTGCCGTTCGGCGTCTTCCGTCACCCGGACCATGACGAACGTCCACGGGTGGGCGTGGCCATCGGTGATCAGATCCTCGATGTTGCCGCGGCACGGCATGCCGAGTTGCTGGGGGGTCCGGTGGCCTGCGCGGCGGAGGCGTGCGACACGCCCTCGCTCAACGCGCTCATGGCGCTGGGACGCGACGACTGGCGGGTGCTGCGCCAGGCGTTGAGCCGCCTGCTGCGGACCGGCGGCCCCCATCGGCCCGACCTGCTGCTGCCGATGGACCGGGCCGAGTTGCTGGTCCCCGCGCAGATCGGCGACTACACCGATTTCTACGCGTCGGTGCACCACGCCACCAACGTGGGCAGCATGTTCCGGCCCGACAACCCGCTGCTGCCCAACTACAAGTACGTGCCCATCGGCTATCACGGCCGGGCGTCGTCCATCGTGCCGAGCGGCGCGGGAGTGCGGCGACCGGACGGGCAGCTCAAGAGTCCGGATGCGGACGCGCCGACGTTCGGTCCCAGCCGGCTGCTGGACTACGAATCGGAGGTGGGCTGCTTCATCGGCACCGGCAACGCGTTGGGCCAGCCGATCCCGATCGCCAGTGCGGAGGACCACATCTTCGGGCTGTGCCTGGTCAACGACTGGTCGGCGCGGGATATCCAGGCGTGGGAGTACCAGCCGCTGGGTCCGTTCCTGGCCAAGAACTTCGCGACCACCGTGGCACCCTGGGTGGTCACGCTCGAAGCGCTGGCGCCGTTCCGCACTGCCGCCTTTGCGCGGCCCGCCGGCGACCCGGCGCCGCTGCCGTACCTCGACAGCCCCGCCGACCGTGCCGGCGGTGGCTTTGCGCTCACGCTCGAGGTGTGGCTTCGGACCGCGCGGATGTGTGACGCGGGCACGGAGCCGGTCCGACTCTCGCGGGCGGATTTTGGCGGCATGTACTGGACGCTGGCGCAGATGGTGACGCACCACGCGAGCAACGGCTGCAATCTCCAGCCGGGCGACCTGCTGGCCAGCGGCACCGTCTCGGGTGCGACCGCGGATGCGCGCGGGAGCATGCTCGAGCTGACCTGGCGCGGGAAGGAGCCGGTGACGCTGCCGGGCGGCGAGACCCGCGCGTTCCTCCAGGACGGCGACGAAGTGATCATGCGGGGAAGCTGCGAGCGGAGCGGCGCCCGGCGGATCGGATTTGGCGAGTGCCGCGGCACGGTGCTGGCCGCCGGCTGAACCGACGGTGATCATGGCGTGGCTCCTGCTGCTGGTCCCGCTGTCGGTCGTGCTGCGCTATCTGGTCCACGTACCGCCGCTGGTGGTCTTTGCCGCGGCGGCGCTGGCCATCGTCCCCCTCGCCGAATGGATCCGCCGCGCCACCGAGCAGACCGCGCGCGTCGCGGGCTCGGCGGTGGGCGGGCTCCTCAACGTCACGTTCGGCAACGTGGCCGAGTTGGTGTTGGCGCTCTTCATTCTGAGCGCGGGCAAGGCGGACGTGGTGAAGGGCCAGATCACCGGCTCCTTCATCGGCAATGGCCTGCTGGGGCTGGGCATTGCGATCATCGCGGGGAGCTGGGGGCGGGAGCGGCAGACCTTCTCGCGGCAGCGGTCGGGACTGCTGTCGAGCCTCCTCATCCTGTCGGTGCTGGCGCTGCTGATCCCGGCGGTCTTCGACTATACCGTGCGCGACGTGAGCCCTCGCGCCAACGCCTCCAACCTGGACGAATACCTCAGTCTCGGCGTCTCGGTGCTGCTGATCGGCGCCTACGCCGCCAATCTCGTGTACACACTGGTGACCCATCGTGACGTCTTCGCGCCCGACCAGGAGGACGCCGTGGCGGAGGAAGGCGCGACCTGGCCGCTGGCCCGGTCGGTGGCCGTGCTGGTGGGCGGTACCGCGCTTGTGGCCCTGGAGGCGGAGCTCGTCTCGGGCGCCCTCGAGCGCTCGGCCGCGACGCTCGGGATCTCCGAGTTCTTCCTTGGCGTCACGGTGCTGGCGGTGATCGGCAACGCGGCGGAATATTTCGCGGCGGTGTTCTTCGCGCGGCAGGACCGGATGGGGCTGGTCATGACCGTCACGGTGGGATCGAGCATCCAGGTGGCGCTGCTGATGGCGCCGCTCCTGGTGATCGTGTCCTACTTCATGGGCCACCCGATGAACCTCGTCTTCAACAATCCGCTGGAGCTGATCGCCATCGCGGGGACGGCGCTGGCGGTGCGGACGGTCTCGCAGGACGGCGAGACAACCTGGTTCGAGGGCGTGCTTCTCCTGACGGTGTACGGACTGCTGGCGCTGGCGTTCTTCTTCGTGACGCCGGCGGCGTAGTGGCTACCCCTCCACCACCGCATCCGCCTCGATCTCGATGAGCATCGCGGGGTCCACCAGCCCGGTCACCCCCACCATCGTGGAGGCGGGCCGGATGTCGCGAAACACCTGGCCGTGCGCATCGCCCGGCGCCACGACCCGGCCCTCGGCGTCGGTAGCCGTGGTGCCGGCCACGTAAATCATGTTGCCGCTGCGCACCGCGCGCGAGTAGCCGGCCACCGGCTCCCACGGCGTGTTGGACGAGATGAGCTGCCGGGGCATGAGTGCTCCGCGTGTGGAGGTGACCCGCCGGCGCTTGCCGTGCGTGCGTCTCCGTAGAGTTTAAGCAGGACAGCCCGGTTTACCGTTACCCATCAGCACCAACGCTCCCACACCGACAGGACCGCCCATGAAGGCCTGGGGTTTCATCATTGCCTCGCTTGCCGCGCTCGCGGGCTGCGGCAAATCCGCCGCCATCCAGGTGGCCGACGGCAGTTCGGCCGCGCAGCTCACCTTTGCCGTGACCCTTCCCGGCTCAGGCTCAGGGCCGCTGCCGGCGGGGCAGGTGATCACGGTGGCCCAGACGAGCTGTTCCAGCCACGAGGCACCGCGGCGAACGGTCTGGAGCATCGTCCCTGCGGTGGATGGTCAGCCCGCACCGGCGCCGGCGCAGATCCGCTACGGCGTGGTGCCGGACGGCTTTCGCGCCGGCGTCGCCGCCCGGCCGCTCGAGGCCGGCTGCTACGAATCACGCGTGCTGGGCCGCTCCTACTGGGGCTGGGTCGAGTTCCAGGTGATGGACGACGGATCGGTGCGCGAGCGGACCCGGTCCAGCGGCGGAAGCTGACCGGTGTACGAGGCCGGCCTCACCGCTGCCCCGGCCCGTCCCATCCGCCCGCCGCCAGCGGGTGGAACTCCTTCCAGATGGCCACGTACGGCGCCACCATCAGCGCCACGAAGCGGTCCAGTGCCAGCGGGAACGGAAACCGGTGCCGGAACTCCGATGACGTGATCCCCAGCATCGTTCGCAGATGCCGCCCGAAACTCTGGGGCGAGGAGTACTCCAGCCGATACGACACGTCGGCCACCGACAGGCCGCCGGCCTCGAACAGGTGGGCCGCGTGCAGCAGCCGCACCGCCGCCAGGTAGTTCTTGGGACTGGGCAGTCCGGCGCGCGCAAAGCGCGACATCAGCGTGCTGGGCCGCACATGCACCCGCTCCGAGAGCCGCCGAACCGTGGGCGTCTCCGGCGCCAGCCGGATCATCACCTCGACAAAGAGCCGGGCGTCCGTCGGCGCATCGGTCAGCGCCTCGAGAATGGGACCCTGGATCCGGGCCACCGCCCGCGTGGCGGGCTGCCCCACCACATTGCGGAGCTGCGACCAGCCGGCCGGCGAAGTGACGTCCACCACCTGCCGCACCCCCGATGCGCCCAGTCGCAGCAGCATGTCGGTGGCACCGGCGTCGTGCTGGGAAAGGAGCGCCACGGTGGGTATGCCGGGAAAGTCCCGCACCAGGCGGCCGACCGCGGACATCTCGGCCGGTGCGCAGCGATGCACCGAGACCAGCACCGCATCCACCGCGCGCTCGCGCACCACTCGCACCGCCTCCGGCACCGAGTCCCGGTGGAGGACGGCAAAGACGCCGCTGCCCGCCGCATCCACTCGTTGCCGCTCGCCGGCCGTGAGCACCGCCGCGACGGTGAGTTTGCCGCCATTCTGCGCCATGGGTACACCTCTGGAAGTTGGTGGTCCACGGTAGGTTGTGTCGGTCAATAGCCCCGCAACCGTCTCTTGGGGCAGGCCGGTGCGCGGCGCGGCGCACGCAACCATTCCGGCCCGCGGTGCATCCAATACTGGAGTGCCCGGTCCCGGTGGCACTCCGGCGGCCCCGCAACGTATATTCGCCCGCACCGGGCAGGCGCCGACCCGCCGGCCGCAGCCGGAGCGCTCCATGATTCCCGAACCCGAGCTCCAAGACCGCCTTCAGACGGCGCTGGCCCCGCAGTACCGGCTCGATCGCGAGCTGGGCCGCGGCGGCATGGGCGTGATTTTCCGCGCCGTGGACACCGCGCTCGACCGGCCGGTCGCGGTCAAGGTGGTGCATCCCGACCTCGCCGCCCATGGCTCCATCGCGCGTCGCTTCCTCGCCGAAGCGCGCACCATCGCGCGCATCCGCCATCCCAACATCGTGGCCGTCCACGCCGCCGGCTCCAGCGGCGACCTCCTCTGGTATGTGATGGACGAGGTCGTGGGCGAAACCCTCCGCCAGCGCCTGCTCCGCGAGCGCCGCCTCCCCGCGGCCGACGCCGTGCGCATCGCCGCCGACATCGCCGCCGCGCTCCAGGCCGCGGGCACCGCGGGCATCGTGCATCGCGACGTCAAGCCGGAGAATGTGCTGCTGGACCGCGCCACCGGCCGCGCGCTGCTGGTGGACTTCGGCATTGCCCGCGCCATGGTGCCGGAAGACGGCGAGGTGGCCACCGGCCAGGGGGTCGCCATCGGCACGCCGGCGTACATGAGTCCGGAGCAGGCCGGCGGCGAGGAGGTCGATGGCCGGAGCGATCTCTATGCGCTGGGTATCGTGCTCTTCGAGATGATCACCGGGGCGCCACCCTTTCACGGGCCCAATCGCGTCGTGGTCTCCAAGCAGACCACCGAGCGGCCGCCGTCGGTCCGGCGGGCCTGCCCAGACTGTCCGCCGGAGCTGGCGGCCACCATCGCCCATGCGCTGGAAAAGCGGCCCGACCAGCGCTTCCAGACCGGCGACGCCATGCGCGCGGCGCTGGCCGGCGGTGCCCCGCCCGCCGCCCGGTCCCGCCTGCGCCGGCGGTTGGGGGTGCTCGCGGCCGCCGCGGTGGTGCTCGCCGCCGCCGGATTGGCGGCGCGCATGCTGCGCTCCGACGGCCCGCCGACCGACGTCAATCCGCGGCAGAGCATCCTCGTGCTCCCGTTCGACAATCTGCGGCGGGATCCGTCCGCCGCCTGGCTGGTGGACGGCAGCGTCAACATGCTCGCGCTCACGCTCTCGCAGTGGAACGACCTGCAGGTGGTGGATCACGCCCGGCTCCACGACCTGCTGAGCAAGCACGACATCCGGGTGGGCGATGCGATCGGGCTCGACATGGCGCGCCGCCTGGCCCGCGAGGCCGGCGCCTGGACCGTCGTCCTCGGCGACTTCAACCAGGTGGGCGACTCGCTGCACCTCGTGGCGCGCATGTACGATGTCGCCAGCGGCCGGCGGGTGGACGTGGCCCGCGCCGACGACACGCCTGGTGAGGATCCGCGCTCGGTCTTTGATCAGCTCGCCGCCCGGTTGCTCGATCTGGCCGGCGCCCCGGGCCAGGTGCGCGCGAGTCTGGCCCAGGCGACGACCGGCTCGCTGGCCGCGTTCCGCGCCTATCTCAGCGGCGTCGAGGCGCTCAACCGCTGGGACCTCGCCGCCGCCGAACGCGAGCTCCGCCGCGCCACCACAATCGACACGACATTCGGACTGGCGTACTACAAGCTGGCGCTCACCCGCGGCTGGCTGGTGGGTGCGTCCGACTCGGTGGCGGACGCCGCCATGGTGCGTGCC
The DNA here is from genome assembly GCA_038250675.1 of Gemmatimonadales bacterium. Taxonomy (GTDB): domain Bacteria; phylum Gemmatimonadota; class Gemmatimonadetes; order Gemmatimonadales; family GWC2-71-9; genus JAICUF01. The sequence goes on along the minus strand of JBBSCB010000001.1, from coordinate 126,727 downwards.
ACCACCTGGTCCAGTGCGCTCCCCGAGCACGAGCAGACCGTCATCCACGCCTATCGCGCCTTCCTGGGACACGACCTGCCCACCGCGCGGGCGCTCTATCAGCAGCTCATCACGCGGAACCCGGCCGACGCCGACGCCTGGTACGGCCTGGGTGAGGCGTGGTTCCACGACGACGCGCCCGGTGCGCGCGCACAGCAGCTGACCGAAGGGCTCCGCGCCTTCCGCCGGACCCTCGCGCTCGATCCCAACTACGCCCTGGCCTACGAGCACGTAGGCAGCATGCTGGTGGATGCCGCACGCGCCAACGCCATGCTCGCACTGTTGCCGGGCGATTCGATCGCCCTGACTCACGACGCGGCCGGGCGGCCGGCGCTCGACAGTGCGGCACGGGCCGCGGCGATCCGGCGGGCGCGCACCGAGGTCGTCTCGCTGGCCCGCGCCTGGGTCGGCAGCCAGCCCACGACACTTCGGGCCCACGCCGCGATGGTGGACGCGTACATCGCCGCGGTGGACTATCCCGGCGCGCTCGCCGAGGTGGGCCGCTACCGTGCGCTGGTGCCGGCGGATCCCGAGTACCCGTTCGTGGAGGCGCGCATTCACTTCGCCGCGGGCGACGTGGACCGCGCGGCGGCCATGCTCCGCGCCGCGCTCGAGACCGCGGAAGCCACCGACTTCCGGAAGTTCGAGGGAAATCCCACCGTCTTCCAGGACCTCGCGGCCGCCGCCAACGTCTTTGCCTATCAGGGCGATCTGGTCAACGCCGCCCGCGTGCTGGATCTGGCCGATCGCGCCCGGCACGAGGTCTACGCCTTCCTGCCGGCGCCCGGGTTCGTGGCCGGCGACGGCTGGCGCCGCTCGGTGATGGGGCAGCTCTACGCCGGCATCGGCGCGCCGGCAGCATCACTTCGCCGCGTCTGGCAGAGCGCGGCCGAGGCGGGACGCGAGGCGACGGCGGCGGAACGGAAGTGGGTGGCGGCGACGGGCGGCACCGCGGCCATCGAGCTCTTTGCCGGCACCGAGGCCGACTCCAGCGCGCTGACCGAGCTCAGCGCACTCACCGGTGAGGCACCGCCCAAGGAGGTGCGCGCACTGCTGGCGCTGAGCCGCAAGGACACCAACGCCGCGCGGCGCGCCCTGGCCGAGCCGGATGTGATCTCGATGGACAACCGGCCAGGGTATCTGGTGTACAGCCGGCCGCTGGCGGCCCAGGCCTACTACCGTCTGGGCGACTACCGAACCGCGCTCTCACTGCTGGACCAGTTCGAGCCCGACATCTACCCCAGCCGCGGGTTCGACGCGCGGTGGGGCATGCTGGGCCGGGTCCGCCTCATGCGGGCCGAGTTGTACGCCAAGCTGGGCCACCCGGTGGAGGCCCGAAACGAATACCGGCAGGTGCTGGCCCAGTGGAAGGGTGCGGATCCCGCGCTCCAGGCGTTCGTGCGGGAGGCGCAACGGGGGCTGGCAAGTCTGGGCGAGGGCTAGGCGGAACGACCGCCGGCCCGCTAGCTTTCCGCCATGGTCGAGTGCGATGGTCGCGGGCGCCGCAAGGCGTCCGAGGAAAGTCCGAGCTCCACCGGGTAGACTGCCAGGTAACGCCTGGGCGCCGCAAGGCGACGGACAGGGCCACAGAAAACAAACCGCCCCGAGGGCAACCAACGGGTAAGGGTGAAACGGTGGGGTAAGAGCCCACCGCGCCCCTGGCAACAGGGGTGGCACGGTAACCCCCAGTCGGAGCAAGGCCAAATATGCGGCGAGGTGTGGCCCACACCGTCCACCCCGAGCGAGCGCAAGCAAGCGAGGGGAGCCGCGGGTAGGCTGCTCGAGGCGGTCGGCGACGACCGTCCCAGACAGATGATCATCTCCCGGCCCCGGGTGCAAGCCCGGCAAGGGAAACAGAACTCGGCTTACGGCTCGACCATGGGCGGACGGGGTACGCACCCCGTCCGCCCGCTTACTTCCGCCACCCCGCGCTCCGGTCTATTTTTCCGTGTCACGTACTGCTGAGCTGGCGGCTGCTCCGGGTCACGACCGAGGGCGAGGAACGCGTTGCCGTGTACGGCAGAAGCAAATCATCCGACTCCCACTGAGGTATCCATGCAGGCACGATCATTGTCTTTCGCAGCGCTCGCATCCAGCCTTCTGGTCTTCGCGGCCCAGCCGGCGCCGACCACCACGAAGTACCGGATCGAGCGGGTCTACGAGCAGGACGTGGATGCCACGGCGGTCGGCGGACCGAAGCAGCACAACAGCTTCGTCAGCACGTCGTTCGTCTCGCTGATGCTGACCGATTCGGCCGCCGGCCGGACCGCCCATCTCATCGTGGATTCGGTCACCGTGGGCGACAGTACGCCGCCCGCGGTCAAGGTCGTGCTCGACAGTCTCAAGGGCCGGGCGTTTCACGCCTACCTCGAGGACGGCAAGGTCGCGAGCGTCAAGCCGATGATCGCCGGCCAGGAGACCCAGCAAGCTACTGACCTCTTCGCCCAGCTGGTGCCGCGGATCAGGGCCGGCACCAAGGCGGGCGCCGGCTGGACCGACACCACCGACGTGACCAACGACATCGCCGGCGGCAGCATGAAGGTCCGCACCGTGACCAATTTCAAGGCGATCGGCAGCGAAAAGCGCGACGGCGTCAATGCGCTCAAGGTCGAGGCCGCATCGAGCTCGGCGCTCAACGGCAAGCAGGGTGAAGCGAGCATCGAGGGCACCGGGACCGGGACCGCGACGTACTACGTCGGCCCCGACGGGCGCCTGGTGGCCTCCACCTCCGCCACCAACCAGACGCTGGCCGTGACCGTACCCCAGGCGCCGGAGCCGATTCCCCTGACGCTCACCGTCAAGGTGACGGTCGGCCAAGTGAAGTAGCGCCCGGCGAGCATTCCCGAATGACTTCATTCCGACTCTTCGCGGCCCTCTGTGCCGCCAGCTTCGCCTGTGCTTCCGCCGGATCCGGTCCGTCCCCGGCCTCACCCGCACCCGGCACCGCCGCTGAACCGGTTGGCCGTCCTGCGACGGGCCGTGGCGCACCGTTTGCCTATCAGCCCACCGGGCCGCTGAGCTACGTCCTCGAGCGCCACGACAGCGTGGTGGTTCGGCTGCCCGATGGCCAGAGCCAGACCCGCACCCTCGGCCGCGTCGCGAACTTCACCGTGTCGGCAACGGCGGGCACCCCGCTCCGAATCACCATCACGCTCGACTCGATGACGGTGGATGGGCCGGTCGCCACCGCCGACGCGCTCGACAGCGTACGCGGCACCCGCTGGACCGGGACCTTCAGCGCAGCCGGCCGCCTCGGCCCGCTCACCGCCGACCGCGTGAGCGTCGTTGGCGAGCAGTTCCGCAGCATGGTCCCCACGATCTTTCCGGTGCTGCCGCCGGGCGGCGCCCGAGCGGGTGCCGACTGGGTGGACACCAGTCAAACGGCGCTCCGGGCGGAGGCATTCGACGTAAAGGAGCACGCCGTCACGACATCGCGAGCCCTGGGTCAGGTGCCGCATGCCGGCCGCCAGGCGCTGCAGATCGAGAGCAGTGCCACCTTTACCCGCTCGGGCGGAGGCAGCCAGTTTGGGCAGGCGGTAGAGGTGCAGGCCACCGGCACCAGGCGGGTCACCGCCTACCTGGCCACCAGCGGCATACTCGCCGGCGCCGAAGGCAACGAACTGAGCGACATGACGGTCACGATCCCCGCCATGGGCCAGTCGCTCCCGGTCAGGCAGACCGCCACGTTCAGCGTGAAGCTGCTCTCGGCCGGCCGCTAGCGCGGTGCCCGCCGGGCGCTCGCCGGTTCGCCGCATCGTTCTGGGGCTGCTCGCCGCCGGCGCCCTCTTCGTGCTCTGGCTGCTGGCGGTGTGGCCGCCGCCCCTCTGGTACCACACCCACTGGCCGGCCCGTACCGCCTTCATGGCGATGCGGGCCGCCGAGCGCGATGGCGGCGCCCCGGCCATCCGTTACCAGCCTGTCCCCCTCGATTCGATCGCGCCGGCATTGGTGCAGGCGGCACTCATCGGCGAGGACACGCGCTTCTGGACTCATCCTGGGCTGGATTTCGTCGAGATTCGCCGGGCCCTGGGTTACCGGCGTCCGACCTTCACATGGAGCCGCCCGGGCGACGTCATGGCGGTGACGCGCTCGCTGAGCCGCGCCTGGAACCGGCGCGACGAGTTGCGCGGCGCCAGCACCATCACCCAGCAGCTCGCCAAGAATCTCTATCTCTCGCCGTCGCGCAATCCGCTCCGCAAGCTGAAGGAGGCGGTGACGGCGTTCCGGCTCGAGGCGGCGCTGGGCAAGCGCCGCATCCTGGAGCTCTATCTCAATGTGGTCGAATTGGGAGACGGGGTGTGGGGTGTGGAAGCGGCGAGCCGGCTCTACTTCAGCCGACCCGCCGCAGCGCTGACACGATCGCAGGCAGCGGCCCTGGCGGGCTCGCTGCCGTTTCCGCTGCTGTCCAACCCCGCCTACCGCCCGGGACGGATGCGGTGGCGGCAGAACCTCATTCTGCGCCGCATGGGTGGAGAGCGGCTCGAGGTGCCGAAGGTGATCGAGCGATCACCCGGACTCGATTCGCTGCTCGACTCGATGCGGGCGCCGGTGGAAACGCTGCCACCGGACTCCGAGCCCTAGCTGCGACTCAAAAGACGTCGCTGCCCTCGCGTCCCAGCTCCTGCACCGTGCGGACGTTGTCGCGATCCTCGTCACGCTGGCGGAAGCGGTCCGAGCCGCCGTTGGTGTCGGGCCGGTTGCCGCGCGCAGCCCGGTGCTCCTGCCAGCGGGTGGACGCATCAGACTTGAGGTCGTTGAACTTGCGGCTGATCCGCTCGCGCGTCTCCGACCCCGCTTCGGGCGCCAGCAGCACCGCCACGGCCGCACCGGCCAGCGTGCCCAGGAGCGCAAACATCGGACGGTCCAGCGGACCGTGCCGCTCGCGGCGGAGCCGCTTCCTGCCTTCCTTCCGGAGCTTGTTCCAGCCCTCGGATGCTCCGCTGCCCACCGAGGCGGCGTAGCGGCCCAACTCCAACTCCTCCAGTTGCTTGCGAAGCTCGAGCTTGCGGAACTGCTTGCCCAGCTTGCGGCGGGTCTTGCTCCCCTTTTCGGGGGCAAACAGCATGGCGACGCCGGCGCCAACGGCGGCAGCCACGATGGCGGTCGTGACAACCGCGGCACGGCCGCCATGGCCCGGCGCGGCCACCTCGAGATCCTCTATGTCATTCTCGTTCTTGACCATATCGCTAGTCCTCCGTTGCTGAAATTACCGTGGAATGAGCGAATATGGGACCTGCGACGCGCCGGCGCTGTGACGCAGCCGACACGGCGGCGCCTCAATCTACGAGGCGCAGCGGCATGACCAGGGCGAGGAAGCTGGCGGGATCGTCCCAGCCGACCGGCTCGCAGGTGGCGGCGCGTTCGGGGGCCTTGAATGTCATGCGGACCTCGTCCGTCGGCATGTACTTGAGAATCTCCAGCATGTATGCCGCGTTGAAGCCGATCTCAAGCGGATCACCCTCGTAGCTCACCGTCACCTCTTCCTGCGCCTCGCCCAGGTCCGGCGTCTGCACCGACAGCTTGCAGGAGCCGCTGGCAAAGGCCATCCGGATCCGGTGGGTCTGGTCGCTGGCCACGATGCTCATGCGGCGGAGCGCGCTGGTGAGCGCCGCCTTGTCCGCGGTGGCGGTCTTGTCGTTGTCCCGCGGGATCACCTGCTCGTAGTTGGGGTATGGCCCCTCGATGAGCCGGGTGAAGATCTGGGTCTTCTCGGAGCGGAAGCCCAGGTGGTTTTCACTCCGGGCGATCTCGACCTGCTCATCCGATCCGAAGAGCCGCCGAATCTGCTCCAGCGCCTTCGGTGGGACGATGAGATCGGCCTGACTCGAGCCGCCGGTGGCGGCCGACGGCACGTCCATCCGGGCCAGCCGGTGGCCGTTGGTCGCCACCATGCGCATCCGCTCAGGCCGCAGCTCCCAGAGCACGCCGTTCAGAATCGGCCGGCTTTCCTCGGTGCTGGCCGCAAACGCCACATGGCCAATGAGTTTCTGGAGATCGCTGGACGAGGTGCGCCACGAGCTGTCGAACTTGACGGCCGGAAAGGCGGGGAATTCCTCGCGCGGCAGTCCCAGCAGCTTGAAGCGGGAGCGGCCGCACTCGATCGTCACCCGCTGTTCACCCGATGCAGTCATCCGGATGGCCGTGCTGGGCAACTCTCGCACGATCTCGACCAGCTTGCGCGCCGGCAGCGTGATGGCGCCCTCCTGATCGATCGATGCGCTCACGGTAGTGCTCACCGCGATATCGAGGTCGGTGCCGGAGAGCCGGATGCCGTCCTTCGTCGCCTCGAGCAGGATGTTGGACAGCACCGGAAGCGTCGTCTTGGCCGGTACACTGGCCGCGACGGCGACAAGCCCTTCCTGGAGCTGCTCCCGCGTGATCGTGAACTTCATCGGTCTCCTCGGGCGGCTAGAAACAGAGACTACTTTCCTAATTTAAATAACTAGCAGTAGCAGTAGAGGGTCTGGAAATGTGGATCGGCGCCGCAACGAACCGGTATCCGAACACGTTACCCGATTTACGCACTGTCGATACGTTGTGCGGCGTGCGGAAGAGTACCCGGTTTGTCCCCGACTCTCCACCCATATCCAGAGTCCCCACACACCGACAATCCACGCCGTGGGTAATCCTCTGGATTACTCCGCGCAAAGTTCTTGGCGTGCGTGATCGATGCGGTCGCGGAAGGCGCGATCGCGGGTCATCTGCTGCTGCACCTTGTCCACGCTGTGGATCACCGTCGAGTGGTCCCGCCCGCCAAACGCCTGGCCGATTTCCACCAGTTGCATCTGCAGGAGATCGCGCGCCAGATACATCGCGATCTGGCGCGGCACGGTCAGGGTCTTGATCCGCGCCTTGCTCCGGAGCCCCTCCGGCGTGACCCCCCACCGGCGGGCCACCACTTCCTGGACCTTGTTGATGGTTGGCAGCGGCTTGGGCTCGTTCGAGTCTTCCCCTGGCCGGATCTTGTCCGAGAGCGCCTCGCGCGCCAACTCGATCGAGATCTCCTTGTGCTTGAGCGAGGCAAAGAGCAGCAGCTTGATGATACAGCCCTCCAGCTCGCGCACACTGGAACGCACGTGCTCGGCGATGAACCGGAGCACGTCGTCGGGAATCGTCGTCTCGAGGTGGTCCTGCTCCTGCTTTTTCCGCAGGATCGCGATGCGGTGCTCCAGGTCCGGCTGCCCGATGTCCGCCACCATGCCCCACTCAAAGCGGCTGACCAGCCGGGATTCGAGCCCCGGGATCTCCTTGGGCGGGCGGTCGGAGGTCAGGACGATCTGCTTGTTGCCTTCGTACAACGCATTAAACGTATGGAAGAACTCCTCCTGCGTCATTTCCTTGCCTTCGAGGAAATGCACGTCGTCCACCAGAAAGAGATCCACGTCGGCCCGGTAGCGGCGCCGGAATTCCGGCATAGTCCGGCCGTGGATGCTCTCGATGACCTCGTTGATGAACTGCTCGGCGCCCACGTACAGCACCCGGGTGGTGGGGTTGTGGTGGCAGACCGCGTGCGCAATGGCCTGCATCAGGTGGGTCTTGCCCAGCCCGGTGGCGCCGTAGATGAAGAGCGGGTTATAGGTCTTGCCCGGCGTCTCCGCGACGGCATGGGCGGCCGCGGCCGCCAGCTCGTTGGACTTGCCGATGACGAAGGTGTCGAAGGTGTAGCGCTCGTTGAGCGGCTGGGTGCTGGGGTTGACGGCCGTGACCGCGGGCGTGGCGGCGGGTGCCACGAAAAAATCCATCTGGGGCCGCTTCTGGCGGTCCTCCTGGACGCGGAACACCACCGCCGTCTCCTGACCGATCACCGGCGTGGCCAGGCGTGACAGGATCGCGGCGTGCTTCGACTCGTTCCACTCGACGGCGAACTGGTCGGGGGCACCGATGATCAGGCGGCCCTCGTCGAGGGCGATCGCTTCGGTCGGCTCGAGCCACGTTCGGATCGTGTGGTCCGGAAGTTCGCGATGCGCCTCATCCAGGATGCGCTTCCATACTTCTTTTGCGGACAGCTGCATCTACGCTCGAAATTCGGTAGGGGTAATCCAAGGGCAGACGATGTTACGGACGCGGTGTGGAAAAGTCAAATCACGAAAAAGTCATCACGGCACGCACTTGACTGACGGGCAAAACGGGTGCACGCGCGCAAGGCCGTCATTGCCCGCGGCGACGCGACGCACGGGCGTCCGCGCCTTGACCGGCCTCCCGTCTCCGGCTACGTTCCCGGGCTTACTTCAGGAGTTGTGACCGATGAAGCCGTCGTATCGTCCGCGCAACAAGCGCCGGATCGCCAAGCATGGATTCCGCGCCCGCATGGCCACCCGATGGGGCCGCGCGGTACTCTCGCGCCGCCGCAAGAAGGGGCGCAAGCAGCTCGTCGTCTCGATCCCGTCGAAGCACGGGGGTTCCTGACGCCAGCGGAACGCCTGACGCGGGCCAACCGGCTCGCGCGGGCGTCCGATATCCGTCGCTGCCTCAATACCGGCCGGCGGCGCCGGACCGAGCATCTGGAAATGATCTGGGTCGACAACACAACGGGCCAGCCGCGCATGGGACTGATCGTACCCCGGTTCCAGTGCACCGCGGTGGCCCGCAATCTTCTCCGCCGTCGGCTGAAGGAAATCTGGCGCCGGGACGTGCGGCCGGTGCAGCCGGCATGGGATCTTGTCATCCGGGCCCGACGCGAGGCGTACGCCGCCTCGTTCGCCGCCCTCGAAGGACAGTTGCGCGCCTGGCGCGACGCCACCCTTCCCGCGTCGTGAGATGCCGCCGCTCGCCCGACTGCCTCGCCGCCTGCTCGCGCTGCCCATCCGCGGCTACCGGCGCTTCATCTCGCCGGCGCTGCCGCCGTCGTGCCGCTTCACGCCGTCCTGCTCCCAATACGCGCTCGAGGCGGTCACCCGGTACGGAGTGCTCCGGGGCTCGTGGCTCGCGCTCCGGCGCCTCGCCCGATGCCACCCGTTTCATCCGGGCGGCGTCGACCCGGTTCCCTGACGTGGTGATCTGAGAGACCATGGAACGTCGTACGATCTGGGCGATTCTGCTGATGATGGTGATCGCCATCGCCCCGGCCTTCCTCATCAGGAAGACGCAGCGACCTGCGGCTCCCGCCGCACCCGTCGTCACCTCGGGGGGACCCTCGCCGGTCGCGCCGCCGCCGGCCGATTCGGTCGCCGCCACGCCGCCGTCCCGCGCCCCTGACACCACGGCGATGGCCCCGGTCGGCGCCGGCACCGGCGCCGAGCCGGCCGACACAGTCCACGTCATCGCGCCGCGCTACAGTTACGACATCAGCACCCGCGGCGGCCAGCTCATCTCCGCCCGCCTCACCAACTACAAGTCGCTCGCACCCGCCGATCATGGCGCGCCGGTCGAGCTCATCCGTGCGGGTGATGCGCTCCTCGGCCTGGCACTCGTCGGCGGCGGCGACACCGTCCGGCTCAGCGACTGGACCCTCACGCCGTCGGTCACCAGCGTCACGGTCGACGGCCCGTCGCCGGTGGTGACGTTCACCGGATCGCGCGGGGGCTACAGCGTCGAGCTCACCTACGCGTTCAAACCCGACTACCAGATCGACGTGAGCGGCCGCGTCAGCGGGCTCGGCCCCAACGGCGGACTGGCCCTGGTGAGCCTGGGCACAGGCATCCGCAACGCCGAGGCCGATTCGGCGCAGAACGCGCGCTCAAACGGCTTCGTGGTGAAGGACAACGAGGCGCGTCGCAACGATTTCTCCGGGCTCAAGGCCGGTGTGCCTGCTGTGGTGAGCGGGCCGTTCGAATGGGTGGCCGTCAAGTCCAAGTACTTTGTGGAGGGGCTGTTCGCGTTCGATCCCACCTCCACCTCCGGACGGGTGAGCGGGGTGACCGCGCTCGCGCCGACCGGTGCGGGCAAGCATCCCGTCACGGCGCTGGTGCGGGCCAGTCTGCCGGTGCCCGCCAGCGGCGCGCTCGCCTACTCGGTCTATGCCGGACCACTGGAGCACCCATTCCTCGCGCGGATCGGCCACGACTTCGACGACGTGAACCCGTACGGCTGGCCCGGCTTCCGCACCGCGATCCGCTTCTTCTCGGTGCCGGTCCGCTGGATGCTGGTGGCCATGCACGAACACCTGCATCTGGCCTACGGCGTCTGCCTGATTCTGTTCGGTCTGCTGGTGCGGGTACTGCTGTGGCCGCTCAACCAGAAGGCGATGCGGTCCAATATGCAGCTCCAGGCGGTGCAGCCGATGGTCAAGGCGGCGCAGGAGCGGTACAAGGACGATCCCGCGATGCAGCAGAAGGAGATGTTCCGGCTGTATCGCGAACACAAGGTGAACCCCATGGGCGGTTGCTGGCCCATGCTGCTGCCCATGCCGATCCTGCTGGCGCTGTTCGTCGTCTTCCAGTACAGTATTGAGCTCCGCGGCGCGTCGTTCCTCTGGCTGCCGGACCTCGCGAGCAAGGATCCGTTCTACATCCTGCCGATCGTGATGGGCCTGTCGATGCTGGTCCTCAGCAAGGTGGGACAGAAGGGGATGCCGCCCAATCCGCAGATGCAGATGACCACCTACGTCATGCCGATCTTCATGACGGTCATCTTCCTCAACTTCGCGTCGGGGCTGAATCTGTATTACGCGGTCAGCAACATCGCGAGCATCCCGCAGCAGTGGATGCTGGCCCAGGAGCGACTGCGCCGGATGCCGCCCGCGCCCCCGGCTCCCGCGGCCAAGGCCAAGCCGGCCCGCCCGGCCTAGGCGGACCGCACGCTCACCGATCCCATCGTCGCGCTGGCCACGCCGCCGGGGCGGTCCGCGCTCGCGGTGGTGCGGCTGAGCGGTGACGGCGCCTTTGCCGTCGCGGCGCGGGTCATCACCGGCTTCCGCGCCGATTCGCCACGCACCGCCACCCTCGCCACCTTTCGCGACACCGACGGCGCGCCGATCGACCGCGGCCTCTACACCACCTTTCCCACGCCCGCGAGCTACACCGGCGAGGATCTCGTCGAACTCACCTGCCACGGCGGCCTCGCCGTGCCGCCGCGGCTCGTCGCCGCACTGCACGCCGCCGGCGCCCGCGCCGCCGCTCCCGGCGAATTCACCCGCCGAGCGGTGCTCAACGGCAAACTCGACCTGGTCCAGGCCGAAGCGGTCGGCGATCTGATCGATGCCACCGCACCGGCGCAGGCCCGCGCGGCACTCGATCAGCTCGACGGCGGCCTCTCTCGCCGCCTCACCGAGCTCCGGGCCCGGCTCCTCGACCTGCAGGCGGTGCTGGGCTATGCGATCGACTTCCCCGAGGAAGACGACGGCCCGGTGCCGGCCGACCGGATCGCCGCCCGGCTCGACGCCGTGGGCGCGCTGGTGGCTCGGCTCCTCGCCGGCGCACCCGGCGGCACCCGGCTCCGGGAAGGCGCACTCGTCGTCCTCGCCGGCCGGCCCAACGCCGGCAAGTCGTCGCTGTTCAACGCACTGCTGGGCCTGGAGCGCACCCTCGTCACCGACCAGCCCGGCACCACCCGTGATGCCGTTGAGGCGGCCACCGACTGCGCCGGCTGGCCGATTCGCCTGGTCGACACCGCCGGCATCTGGGATGGCGGCGACGCCATCGACCGGCTCGGCATCGAGGTCAGCCGGCGCTACCTGGCGGCCGCGGACCTCGTGCTCCTGTGCGTGGACGCCACCGACCCCGACCTCGCCGAGCCGCCGGCCGGCGATCACCCGGTCCTCGTGGTGCACACCAAGTGTGATCTCGTCCCGACGACGTTGCCGGACGCGGTGTCGGTCGTCAGCGGTGCCGGGCTCGACGAGCTGCGGCGACGGATCGCCGCCCGGCTCTTCGGGGACCGGATCGCGCTGGCCGACCTCGAACCGGTCCTCACCCGCGAGCGCCACCGCACCGCGCTGGTTCGGGCGCGCGATGCACTCCGGGATGCGCGGCCCCATCTCGCGGCCGGTGGCGACGCCGTGCTGGCCGCGCACCACGTGCGCGAGGCCACCGCGGCGCTCGACGAGCTCCTGGGCGCAGTGGACATCGACGAAGTGCTGGGGCGGGTGTTCGCGTCGTTCTGCGTGGGGAAATGAGCTACGGTAGCACCGCGTCGGCTGTGGACACACCCCGCCCGCCCGCGTCGCGGAGCCAGCGCGCCGCGAGCGCCACGGTGGCACCCAGGTAGATCGCGCCGGCGGGGATCCACATGATGAGTCCCGCGAGCTGTTGGTCCTCGAGCGCGCTGAGTCCCCACGCCGGCAACCCGGTATACGCGGGATAGAGCGGCGCCGGTGCGAATGTCAGCAACGCGCCCAGCGCCCCGGTGTGCACCATCGTGATGAAGAGGCAGAGCATCGGCAGCCCCGGATGCCGCCGGCTCACCCGGTCCAGCATCACCCACCAGAAGAGCAGGGCCGTTCCCAGAAACGCCGCATGCTGCAGCGCGTGGATTGCCTCATTGTCCACCGCGGCATCGTACCAACGCGGCAGGTGCCAGACCCAGATGACCACGCCGTGGATGGTGGTGGCAACCACAGGCCGCGTCAGCCACCCCCATGTCACGCGCACCGGCGCGGCAGCGGTCCAGCGGCCCAGCGTCCGCCGCCATCCCACCGGGACGGCCCACAGGAACGCCACCAGCGGACGGCCCAGCACCAGCAGCGGCGCGGCAACCGCCATGAGCAGCTCGTGCTCCACCATGTGCGCGGCGAACAGCCGGTCGCCCAGCGCATCCAGCGGCGACATCAGGGCGATCACCACCGTCACGAGTCCCGCGGCAAAGCCCGCGGCCTCGCGATGGCGGATACCGTGGCCCGCGCCCGCGTTTCGCCAGAGCGCCCGGAGCCCGCGCCCGTAGAGGCCGGCGCTCGCGGCCAGCCCGGCGATCACACCCGGCTCGAAGCTCCATTCACCCCACACCGGCTGTGCCACCACCGCTCCTTCCGCGGATCGCCGGCCCCGGTGCCGGGGTCCGGCCGAATGTGAGCCCCGCTACCGCCCCGGGGGCCGGTCGGGGCTAGACTGCCGCATGTCCAAGAGGATGCAGCGCAAGCGAGTGTCGGCCGGAGCTCCCCCCGCCCAGGGCGCCGACGAGCGTCCGGAGACCGGCACCCGATTCTCCGCCGGCGAGATCCACGACAACGTCATGAGCGACGCCGATCAGGAGCTGGAGCGGCCGGTCGTCTCGCTCTTCCTGTCGTCGCTCGCGTCGGGTCTCGCCATCGGGTTCAGTTTCATCGGGGGCGCATTTGCCCGCAACCTGGCATCCGGCGCCGTCGCCGATGGCCTCGCCGCCGCCGCCTATCCCCTCGGCTTCATCTTTGTCATCATGGCCCGCAGCGAGCTGTTCACCGAGAATACGCTCACGCCGGTGCTGCCGCTCCTGCACCGCCGTGACATGCAGACGCTGCGCCGGATGCTCCGCGTGTGGGGGGTACTCCTCGCCGGCAATCTCGTCGGCACGCTGATCTTCTCCTGGTTGATGGCCCAGACGCCGGCGGCCTCGGAGCCGCTCAAGCAGGTCATGCTCACGATGTCCGAGCGGGCGAGCGAGACGCCGTTTCTGCTGACCGTCTACCGCGGGGTATTCGCCGGGTGGCTGATCGCGCTGCTGACCTGGCTGCTGGCCTCCACCCGCGCCACGGGGGCGCAGCTGATGCTGATCTGGCTGCTCACAGCACCGATCGCGGCATTCGGATTCACCCACGCCATCGTGGGCTCCACCGAGGCGTTCTATCGCGCATGGGCCGGGGCGGCGGGCTGGGGACCGATGTGGAGCTTCGTGCTGGCGGCGGTGATCGGCAACGCGATCGGCGGCGTGACGCTGGTGGCGCTGCTCAACTACGGACAGGTGGTGACCGACTCGCGACCCGGGCGGACCTGACGGCGCACCGCTATCGCTTGTGGCTGCCGTCGCAGAAGGGACGGTTTCTCGAGTGGCCGCACCCGCACAGCTTGACCTGTCCCGGCACCTTGGCGGGAGGCGGGATCAGGATGTCGCCGGCGTTGTTGCGCACCACCACGGGGCCGTCGATGACCAGCGGTCCCGACGGCTTCCAGGTCACCGTGGTCCCGGCCACGATACCGGTCGCGGCCGCCGGGTCAAGCGGCGGTCCGGTGACCGGGTCGCTCATGCGCTCTGGATCCCGCGGGCGGCGTCTTCGGCCAGTTGAAATTCATCGGCCGAGGCCCGAAGCGCCGACGCGATGCCGCGTTCGGCCACCAGCGCCTCCGCCATGCGATATCCCAGGTAATACCCGGCCCGCTCGGGAATCACCCGGCCGCCCACCAGCCGTGACGACGGGCTCATACCGCCCGAGAGGTAGCGCAGCCGGAGACCGAGGCCGCGCTGATCCAGCTCCGGCTCGGTGACGCGGCGCAGAAACGATTCGATCTCGCGCAGGCGGTGGTACTGGCGCCGGGGATAGCCGAAGTAGTCCGAGGCGTCGAAGCCCGGCGCTACGGCCTGGGCTGCGTGAACCGCGAGCCCCTCGTTGATCAGCAGCTCGCGCAACGTCGCCCGGCTCCCGGTCTGCCAGTAGTCGTAGTTGCCGCCGGCCTCGGCCACCAGCCGGCGCATGTCGCTGGCGCTCGTCGGTGACGTGTAGCGCACCCCGTGGGCCATCTCGTGCGCCACCCACGGCGGGATCAGGTCCGGCGACAGTCCCATGCCGTACGTCTCGGCATTGACCCGGCCGGTGAAGTGCTCCAGGCAGATGAAGGCGATCGGCCGGCCGCCCACCACAAGCTCGCCGGCGTTGGCGCCGCCCATACCCACCATCAGGTAGCAGTCGGCGGGTCGGTCCACCCGCAGGACATCTCCCGCGCGGGTGAGCGCCTCCTCCACGAGATGCACCAGGTCAAACGACTGCATGAGCGCAATCAGGTCGCTGCGATCCGCGCCCAGCGCGGCCGCGATCACCGCCGCTGCCTGCGGGCCATCGGGCTCGAGGACGTAGTTGCGCCAGTAGGCGTCGAGAATGGGGCGATGGGCATCGTGGTACTGCAGGTAGGCCGCCATCGGGTCGGCGGCGCGGAGCACGGCGAGAAATTCAGGCAGAAGATTGATCAGCACGCGCCATAGTAAGAGATGCCGGGCGCACGGCGCAAGATGCGGGGTCGGTCAGCGCGCGCCGATCAGTGCACGCCGCGCTGCTTGCGCCGGGCGGCCTCATCGAGAAAGCGGCGCTCCGCCGAGGTCAGACTGGCGATTCCCTGCGCGCTGATCTTGTCGAGCACCCGGTCCAGCTCTGCCGCGGCGGCATCCGGCTCGGCCCGCGGCCGGCGGCGGGTGGGCGGCACCGGCGTGCGGCGCTCGGGCTCCTCGCTCGCGCCCGACTGCACCATGACGACCCGCTCGACGGTGCGCACCGGTTCGGCCGGCGCGTTGTGCGAGAGCCGCTGCAGCCGGAAGAAGAGCCAGCCGGCCACCGCACCACCCACATGGGCCGGATGCGCCACCGATCCGCCCATGGGCCAGATGGACAGCACCACGTCGATGGCCACGAGCGCCATCACCAGCGTGCGCGCCTTGATCGGCATCGGAATGGGAAAGATGATGATCTCCGCGTCGGGCCAGAACATGGCGAACGCCACCATCACACCCAGAATGGCGCCGGACGCCCCGACGAACGGGCCCACGGAGACGAAGTTCTGCAGCAGCAGCGAGAAGATCGCCGCCGCCACGCCGCAATAGAGATAGAAGAGGATGAACGACCGGCTGCCCATCCGGCTCTCGACCGCCGTGCCAAAGAAATACAGGGCGATGCCGTTGAACAGCAGATGCCAGAAGGAGACGTGCACGAACATGTAGGTGAGGAACGTCCACGGCCGCGCCAGCGCCGCATCGGGTGCAAAGGCGAGCGCCCCGTGCAGCTGGGGCGACGTCAAAACCGTCTCCATGAGCAGCAGCACCACCCCGTTGATCACGAGAAGGCGCAGCACCCAGGGGCTGAGACGGGGGTACGCGAGCTGATTCACCTAGGACACGTCCTTCGGGCGCACATGGCGGGCTGCGCGGCAGATCCGCTCGCACAGCTCGGGAAAGTCGATGCCGACCGCCGCCGCCGACTGCGGCATGAGACTGGTCGCGGTCATGCCCGGCAGCGTGTTCACTTCTAAACAGAAGAAGTGTCCGTCCGGTGTCAAGCGAAAATCCACCCGCGAGTATCCGCCCAGCTTGAGTGCCTCATGCGCCAGGACGGCCAGCCGGCGGCATTCGACTGCCTCCGCCGGGGACAGGTCCGCGGGGAAGGTCTCCTGGGACATGCCGGGGGTGTACTTGCATTCGTAGTCGAAAATTTCGTGCCGGGGGATGATTTCGCCCACCGCGAGCGCCTCACCCTCGAGAATGCCGACCGTCAGCTCGCGGCCGGGCACGAAACGCTCGATCATCACCTCGTCGTCGTATTGCGCGGCCGTCCGAACGGCCGAATCGTAGTCCTCCAAACGCTTTACGACGCTCAGCCCCACCGTGGATCCCTGCTTGGACGGCTTGACCACCACCGGCCAGCCAAAGGCGCGATCCACGGTATCGCGGGTCGCTGGGGTCATGAGCCAGTCGGCGGTGGCTACGCCGGCGGCCCGGAACAGCCGCTTGGAGATGTCCTTGTCCATCGCCATTGCGCTCCCCAGGCGGCCGCTGCCGGTGTAGGGGACGCCCACCATCTCCAGCAGCGTCTGTAGCGTGCCGTCCTCACCCGGGCCCCCGTGGAGCGCCAGAAACAGCACATCCGCGTCGCGCACCACCGGGAGGCGGTCGAGGCCCGACAGGAGGAGCCCCCGCTCCAGCGCGCGCAGATGGGCAATCGACGGCGGCTCGGCGCCCACGACGCTGCTCAGCAGCGCGGCTTCGGCCTCCTCCGCGACGTAGCCGCGTGCGGTGTCCACTACCGACACCTCGTGGTGCCGGTGCCGGAGCGCCGCGATGACCTGCACGGCGGACGCGATCGCGACGTCCCGCTCGGAGGAGGTGCCGCCGGTCAGTACGGTCACCCGCACGGCAGGACTCCGCGCCGGCGCGCCACGGCTCCCGGGCTCATCGCGTTCCGATCATCTGCTGCAGCACGTCGTAGCGGCTGGCGATGCCGATCAGCTTGCCGTCCTTCTGCACCACCGCGGCCGGGCTCTCGCGGGTCAGCATCTGGGCCAGGCGGTCGCTGGGGTAGTGGGCATCCACCACCGGGAACGGCTGCTCCATGACCTCGCGCACCGGCCGGTCGAGCAGGGTGGGCTGCGCCAGCGCGCGGGTCATCAGCGTCGCCTCGATCAGCCCGCCCACGCACTGCTCGTCCTCCACCACGGGAATCTGGCTCACGCCCCACGTGCTCATCAGGTTGAGCGCCTGGCGCACCGCCGCCGACGGCGCGACACTCACGAGGGGCGGGGCGTTGCCCTGCCGATACTGGAGCAGCTGCTCCACGGTGAGCTGCGCGCGCTCGAGCAGCTGGTTCTCCTGCATCCATTCGTCGTTGAACAGCTTGGAGAGATAGCGCTCGCCGGTATCGCAGAGCACCGTCACCACCAGCGCGTCGGGATCGTCCAGCTCGCGGGCCACGTCCAGCGCGAGCTGCACGTTCAGCCCCGCGGAGCCGCCCACCAGGATCCCCTCCTCGCGCGCGATGCGCCGGGCCATCGCCATCGCGGCCTGATCGCTGACCTGCCGCCATTCGTCGATCTGGTCAAACCAGGTCGTGCTGGGAATCTTGTCGCCGCCGATTCCCTCGACCTTGTAGGGGTGGCCCTCGCCCATCGCGCCGGTGCGCGCGTAGGCGCTGTACTGTGATCCCACCGGATCGCCGGCGATCACCTTGATCGCGGGGTTCTTTTCCTTGAGGAACTTGCCGGCGCCGCTCACCGTCCCGCCGGTACCCGCACCGGCCACGAAATGCGTGATGCGCCCGCCGGTCTGCTCCCAGAGCTCGGGACCGGTGGTCCGGTAGTGCGCCTCCGGGTTGACCTGGTTATAGAACTGATTGGCGAGGATGGCGCCCGGCGTGTCCTTCACGATCTGCTTGGCCTTCATCACGTAGTTGTCCGGATGGTCGGGCGGCACCGCGGTGGGTGTGATCACCACCTCGGCACCATAGGCCTTGAGGAGCCGCACTTTTTCCTGCGACATCTTGTCCGGCATCGTGAAGATGCAGCGATACCCCTTGAGCGCGGCCGCGATTGCGAGGCCGACGCCGGTGTTGCCGCTGGTGCCCTCGACCACCGTCCCGCCCGCCTTCAGCTCGCCGCGTTGCTCGGCATCCTCGATGATGGCGAGTCCGATGCGGTCCTTGACCGACCCGCCCGGGTTGGCGTATTCGGCCTTGCCGTAGACCGGTGTGCGGAGGCCCGCGCCCACCCGGCCCAGCCGGATCAGCGGCGTCCAGCCGACGGTATCGAGGACGGACTCGTAGGGGCGGAGGTGCGGATGCGTCATGGCGTTTCCACCGGCCGGGCCGGGTTGCGGAACTGGATGGGTTGCAGGAACGGCGCCGCCACCGGCTTCCCCTCGCGGAGGGCCGGAGCGAAATGCAGCCGGGGGGCGGCCGAGAGCGCGGCCGAGTCGAGCGCCGGATAGCCGCTCGATTCGGCGATTCGGGTGGAGTCGCGCATCAGGGTGCCGTGATCGTCCAGGTACAGCCGGACCACGACGGTGCCTTCGATGCCGGCCTTCAGCAGCCGCGGCGGGTAGACCACCGGACTGTTGGCGTCCAGCGCCACCGGCGGCAGGTCCCCCGGGGCCACCAGCGGCACCGCCGCCTGCTCGTCGAGCGCCGGTTGCTTCGACGGCCGGGCCCGGCACGCCACGAGCGGCAGCGCGGCGAGAGCCGCGATGGCGAGGTGGAGGAAGCGTCGTGCGTCGGTGATCACGCGTCGAAAGTTACTCCCGTGTTATCCTTTGAGTCCAATTTTTCAGAGAGTGCGATCGGTGGAAGCGGCGATCGGGCCCGCGCCACGGCGAGGGTTCTGGCCCGTGGTGCGCGATGCACTGCGCGGCGTCCAGCACGACTATACCGACGGCCCGGTCGGCCGGGCGATCATGATGCTCGCCGTGCCCATGGTCCTCGAGATGGCCATGGAGTCGGTGTTCGCCGTGGTCGACGTGTTCTTTGTGTCGCGCCTTGGCGCCGATGCGGTCGCCACGGTCGGACTCACCGAGTCGCTGATGGCGCTGGTCTACACCGTCGCCATGGGGCTCAGTATCGGCGTGACCGCGACGGTGGCCCGCCGCATCGGCGAGCGCGACCCGGAGGCCGCCGCCCGCGCCGCGGTGCAGGGCATCGCCCTTGGCGTCATCCTCGCCGCGCTCATGGCGGTGCCGGGCGCGCTGTTCGCGCCGCGGCTGCTCGTCCTCATGGGCGCCTCGCCGGCGGTCGTCGCCATCGGCACCCGCTACATCACGATCATGCTGGGCGGCAATGCCGTCATTCTCCTCCTCTTCCTGATCAACGCCGTCTTTCGCGGGGCGGGCGATGCGGTCATTGCCATGCGCGTGCTCTGGACCGCCAATCTCATCAACATCTTTCTGGGCCCGTGTCTCATCTTCGGGCCGGGCCCGTTCCCCGCGCTGGGCGTCACCGGCGCCGCCGTCGCCACCACGATCGGTCGCGGCACCGGCGTCCTACTTCAGCTCTGGGTCCTGACTCGCCGCGACGGGCAGGTGCGGGTGCGTCGCCGCCATGTCGTGCTGGACGTCCGGCTGATGCTGCGCATGCTCCGGCTCTCCGGCAGCGCGATGCTCCAAGTGCTGATCGGCACCGCCAGCTGGATCGGACTGGTGCGCGTCATCGCCGGCTTCGGCAGTGCGGCGCTCGCGGGCTACACCATCGGGATTCGCGTCATCCTGTTTGCGCTGTTGCCGTCATTCGGGCTGGGCAACGCGGCGGCCACGATGGTGGGCCAGGCGCTCGGCGCGGGCAAGCCGGACCGGGCCGAGCGGGCGGTGTGGCTGGCCGGTCGCTACAACATGGTATTCCTGACGGCGGTGGGGGTCGTTTTTGTCCTGGCGGCCGGACCGATCGTCCACATATTCACGTACGATCCGGCGATCGTGCCCTTTGCCGTGGGCTGTCTGCGCATCGTGGCGCTCGGCTTTCCGTTCTACGCCTATGGGATGGTGCTGACGCAGGCGTTCAACGGTGCGGGCGATACGTGGACACCGACCTGGATCAACCTTGCCTGCTTCTGGCTCTGGGAGATTCCGCTGGCGTGGCTCCTGTCCACGATCGTCGGACTCGGACCCCGCGGGGCGTTCATCGCGATTACCATGGCCTTCTCGACGGTCGCCCTGGTGAGCGCCGGACTCTTCCGGAGAGGCCGCTGGAAGGGCGAGGTCGTTTGACGCCGCGCCGCGGCACGGCAAGCGGCGAAAACGCCGTCACGCGGGGTCGGCCAGGTCGTTCGCCTCGCGCTGCAGCTCGGCCAGGCGATTGAGGGCGTCGAGCGGGGTGAGGGCGTTCACGTCGAGGCCGCGGAGCCGTCCGAGCACCGGGTGCGGAGGCGCGGACGCAAAGAGGGGGAGCTGACCAGGATCGGGCGCCGCGGGCGGCGCGCCCGGCACCACGCGATGATCTCCCTCGAGGGTGCCCAGTACTTCGCGGGCCCGGCGGACGACGCTGCCGGGCAGTCCGGCGAGCTGCGCCACGTGGACGCCGTACGACCGATCGGTGCCGCCCGGCTCCAAGCGGTGGAGAAAGACCACGGTGTCGCTGGTTTCGCGGACCGCCACGTTGTAGTTGCGCGCGTGCTGGAGCTGCTCCGGCAGCTGCATCAGCTCGTGATAGTGGGTGGCGAACATCGTCTTGCAGCCGATGCGATCATGCAGGTGCTCGGTCACCGCCCAGGCGATCGCCACGCCGTCATAGGTCGACGTCCCCCGGCCGATTTCGTCGAGCAGCACCAGACTGCGCGCGGTGGCATTGTGGAGGATGGCGCTCGTTTCGCTCATCTCCACCATGAACGTGGACTGGCCGCGGGCCAGGTTGTCGCTGGCGCCGACCCGGGTGAACAGCCGGTCTGCCACGCCCACCCGCGCCTCCTCCGCCGGTACAAACGCACCCATCTGCGCCAGCACCACGCACAGCCCGATCTGCCGGAGAATCGTGCTCTTGCCCGCCATGTTGGGGCCGGTGACCAGCAGTACCCGTTCCGCCTCGTCGAACCGCGCATCGTTGGGAATGAACGACTCGCGCGCCATCAGCCGCTCGATCACGGGGTGGCGGCAGGCGACGAGGCGGAGCCCGTAGTCGTCGGTGACCACCGGACGCACGTAGCGGCCCGCCACCGCGCACTCGGCCAGCGTGGACCAGACGTCGAGGCGCGCCAGCCCGCGTGACGTGCGCTGCACCCGCTCCACCGCGCGGCCCACCGACGCGCGCAACGCGCCGAACAGTTCCGCCTCGCGCACACCCATCCGCTCCTCGGCGCCCAGTACCCGCTCCTCGTACTCCTTGAGCTCCGGCGTCACGTAGCGCTCGGCGCCGGCCAGCGTCTGGCGTCGCTCGTAGTCCGGCGGCACGCGGCCCGTATGCGCATGGGTGATCTCGAGGTAGTACCCGAACACCTTGTTGAATCCCACCTTGAGGGATCCGATGCCGGTGCGTTCCCGCTCCCGCTGCTGGAGTCCGACGATGTACTGCTTGCCGCCATCGCGCAGCGAGCGCAGCTCGTCGAGCTCCGCATCGTACCCCGGGCGGATCACGCCGCCGTCGGCCAGTGTGATCGGCAGCCGGTCCTCGAGCGCCGAGCCGAGCTCGCCCGCCAGATCGGCCAGCAGGTCGAACTCCGCTTCCAGCGCGCCGAGCGCATCGCTGTGCTCACGGCCGGCCAGGCCGGTGAGGGCCTCCAGCACGTCGGGCAGGCGGCGGAACGAGTCGCGCAGCGCGCCCAGCTCGCGCGGGGTGGCGCGGCCGGCGGCGGTGCGCCCCGCCAGCCGCTCGAGATCGCGCACGCCATCCAACGCCTCCCGCAGGCGCGCGCGGCCGCGCCCATCCCGTACCGCCACCTCGACCGCATCCAGCCGCTCGTTGATGGCCGCGACCTGCCGCAGCGGCGAGAGCAGCCACTGACGCAGGAGGCGCGCGCCCATCGGCGTCACCGTCGTATCGAGCGTTTCCAGCAGCGTGCAGTTGCGGGCGCCGGCCCGGAGCGGCTCGACCAGCTCGAGGTTGCGGCGCGTCATCTCGTCGAGCCAGAGATAGGCGTCGCTGCGGCGGATGACCGGGCGGGTGAGGTGGGGGAGTCCGGCCGGCTGCAGGTCAGCGAGATAGCGGAGCAGCGCGCCGGCCGCCGCCACCGCCGCCCGGTCCGCTCCGTCGAGACCGAGCCCGTCGAGCGAGGCCAACCCGAAGCGGCGGCACACTTCCTCGCTCGCCAGCTCCGCGTCGAACTCCCAGCGCTCGCGCGGCGTGCGCATCGCGCTGTCCTCCATGACCAGCGTCGCATCGGCCGGTACCACCACCTCGGCCGGGGCCAGCCGCGTCATCGCCTCGTCGAGCGAGGCGGCATCCAGCGTTTCCAGCAGGAATTCACCGGTGCTCAGATCGATCGCCGCCAGTCCCCACCGGGCGCCGTCATCGCACACCGCCACCATCCAGTTGTTGCGGCCCCCGGTGAGCCAGCCCTCCTCGAACATCGCGCCGGGCGTCACCGTCTCGACCACCTCGCGACGGACGATGCCTTTGGCCTGACGCGGGTCCTCGACCTGCTCGCAGATCGCCACGCGGTGGCCCGCAGCCACGAGCTGACGGAGATAGTCGGCCGCGGCCTTGACCGGCACGCCGGCGAGCGGCACGCCGTCACCCCGCGCCGTCAACGTGATGTTGAGGACCCGGGCGCCGACGCGCGCATCGTCGAAGAACATCTCATAGAAATCGCCCATCCGGAAAAACAGGATGGCGTCCTGATGCCGCGCCTTGATCTCCCGGTACTGCTGCATGAGCGGCGTGGCGCGACCCTCACCGCTTTGCGGCTCACCGGTGCGCGCCGTCATTCGCTCACCACGAAGGCACCGCCGCCCAGCCGCGATCGCAGGCGATTGGCTTCGGTCTGCGCCTCCGCGCGGGTGCGGTAGTGACCAGTCCGCACCTTGTAGTACCCCTTCTCGTGCGTGACGTCGACCGTGATCCCGGCGGCCGCGAGCCCGCTGACGATGCCGTCCGCCTCCTTCTGGCTGCCGGCGGCGGCAAGCTGCACCCGGTATCGGCCAGCCGCGGACGGCGCCGGCGGCGTCACGGCGGGCTTGGTCGGCGGGCGGGTAACCGGTGTGGCGGTATCGGCCGCTGCCGGTGGCGCGCGGGCGGGCGGGGGCGGGGCCGGTCGCGCCACCGGTGGTGCTGCGGGCGTCGAATCGCCGGCCGATGCGGCCGGCGCCGGCGGCGCCGAGACTGGTGGCCCCGAGACTGGCGAGTTCGCCAGCGATGCGACGGTGGGTCCGCACCGCTGTGCCTGGAACGCGAGTTGATTGCGGGTCTCGGCGTCGATGTCCGGCCGGTTCAGGCCGGCCGCGACCCAGCGGCACGCCTCGGTGGTGTTGCGCATGTCGAAATAGGTGCGCGCCGCCCAGAAGGCCACCTGCGGCAGGAGCGGCGAGGCGGGGAAGTCGCGCGGGATGCGGTCGAGATACCGCGCGGTGCCCGGCAGGTTGCCGCCGGCGTAGTCGCTCTCGGCCAGCAGCAGCAGCGCGTCATCGGTCCACGACGACAGCGGGTATTCGATCGTCACCCGCTGGAGATCGTGCTCGCGTTCCGCCACGTCTGCCGCCGCGAGCGCCATGGCGTAGAGGATCTGGGCATAGAGGGAATCGGCCGGCGGCGTGGCGGCCAACAGCGCGCGGAGCGCCGCGCGGGCGGAGTCGGCCTGGCCCTCCTGCGCCTGGCGCACGGCACTCATCAGTCGCGCGTCGGTCTGCGCCGCTGCGTGACCCGCCGGGAGCAGCAGGCAGGGAAGGAGCAGCAGCCCCAGCCGGCGGCGGAAGCTCACGCCGCTTCCGCCCGGGCCTGGGCCAGCCGGAGCAGCAGGTCGGCAACGAGCCCGCGGTCGTCCGAGAGCGTCGTGTTCTTGAGGAGCCGGTCGGTGTCGAGCGCGGCGCGGAGCGCCGCCCGCACCCGCGGCTCAGGCCAGGCGGTCGCCCACCGGGCCCAGCGCACGTTCTCTTCCTTCCAGGGCCCGAGCCCGAACGGACGGGTCGCCCGCATCGTCTCGAAGGCCGCGCTCTCGAGTGCCCGTCCGCGCACCTTCCGGTCGTACGCCGCGCGGGTCACGCCAACGCCCAGGAGCGTCGTGCCGAGCAGCATCACGAGCTTGACGCCGGTGACGCCGGACTGCTCCAGCACCCGGCCCAGCAGTGTGACCGCGCGGCCGGTCTCGCCGTCCATGACCGCATCGCGCCAGTCGAAGATCGTCTCGCCGCGGCGGACACCGACGAGCTCGCCCACACGGTCCACCGTGATCGCTTCCCCCTCGGGAAGGGCGCTGAGCTTCTCCAGCTCCAGCCGGAGGAGGCCGAGATCGGGGCCGATCGACTTGAGCAGATGTTCTGCGGCACCGGCCTCGAAGGTGATGCCGGCCGCGGCGGCCCGCGTCGCGACCCACTTGAGCGCCTCACCCGGCGTCAGTGTATCGCACTCGACCGCAAGCGCCAGGCGCGAGAGCTCCTTGTCCGCGGCCTCCTCCCCCGAGCCCTGCAGAAGGATCACGACCGTCTCGGGTGACGGCTGCTCGAGGTAGCGGACCAGTACTGCCCGGGCCCGGGGCTTTCGTTTCCACGCCTCGACGTCACGGATGATGACCACGCGGCGTTCCGCCATCATCGGCAGCGTGTTGCAGAGCGACTCGACGGCGTCCGGGTCGAGTGACGCGGCGGAGCGCTGATCAAAATTGAAATCGCGCAGCCCAGGATCCACCGCACGATCGGTGATCGTGCGGGCGAACTCCTCCTTGAGGACGTCCTCGGAGCCGAACAGGTAGTAGGCGGGAGCGAAGTCGCCCTTCCGCAGTGACGCGGTGAGCTCTTTTCTGGTGCGCTGGGGCATGCGGAATGTTACCGCCCCGGCGCGCCTCAGTCTATGTAGGGGCCGATCATCTCGGCGAACGAGCGGCGGGCCCGGTTGAGCCGGCTCTTCACGGTGCCGAGGTTGACACCGGTGAGCTGCGCGATGTCCTCATAACTCCGCCCCTCGAGCTCGCGCATGGCAAACACGGCGCGATGGTGCTCCGGCAGGCGAGCCACGACGCCGTCCACAAGCTCGCGCAGATGGCGATGGGCAAACTGGTCGTCCGGGCGGGCGTTGACGTCCTCAAACTCGATCTGGGGAGCGTCCCGGTCGTCTCGGGGCGGCAGCGCCTGATGGAAGACGAGCGGGCTCCGGCTGCGGTTGCGGAGTTCGTTCCGGGCCAGGTTCGACGCGATGGTGTAGACCCAGGTTGAGAACTTGCGCGCGGGATCGAATCGATGGAGGTGCCGAAAGACCCGTACGAACGCTTCCTGCACCAGGTCCTCCGCCCGGTCTCGATCGCCGATCATCCGGTCGATGAAGCGCAGCAGCCGCGGCCGATAGCGCCCGACCAGCTCGCCCGATGCCAGGCTGTCGCCACTCAGATGCGCGGCGACGAGGGCACCGCTGGGTCGGCCCACCGCCCAGCGCGCCGGGGCCGTTCTCATCACTTCACCGGTTGTACCGTCCAACGCTGATTGACTGTTCATGCATACAAGATACTACGAGTACACAGTTTGTTCAATGTTTAACTTTATAACATTGAACGAATAAAATTGTCGTCAGGGTTTTGGCGTCGTCGATTTCTCCCCGCCCGGCCATCTCGAGTACCCGCGACCAGGGGGTAGGGTGGAGCTCCATGAATTCGTCGCGCTCACGGGCATGTTCACCGCGCTCCAGCCCATAGGCCGCGAACAGATGGATCTGTTCGTCGGTGAACCCCGGGGTGGTGAAGATCGTGGTCAGACGTTCCATCCGCTGCGCCCGGTAACCGGTCTCCTCCTGCAGTTCCCGGTGGGCGCATGCCTCCGGCGTCTCGCCGGCATCGAGCCCGCCGGCCGGGATTTCCCAGATGTAGCCGTCGGCCGCATGGCGGAACTGGCGGATCAGCAGCACGATGGGGTCCGCCCGGTCCGCCTCCAGGAACGGCAACACGGCCGACGCACCGGGATGGCGGATCATCTCCAGCTCTCCGGTGGATCCGTCCGGAAAACGGACGGTGTCCCGATCGAGATTGACGACGCGACCGGTATAGATCCGTTGAGCGGAGATCAGCGACATGAGTGGCGGTCCCGGTGAAGGCCAGTGCATCGAATCGCCACGTGCCGCAGCGGGCGGATGCGCCGGTGGCGGTGCGGGCGGCCCATAGTGGCACCTCCATCCTCGAGGTGCGCATGACAACTCTCGCCAATACGGTCGTCCGGCCGCAACCGCAACCGCAACCGCAACCGCAACCGCAACCGCAACTGCTCGCCCACCGCGCGCCGGCGGGCGCCGTGGCCGCCTGCTTCATCACCATCGGCACGGCGGGGCGGACACCGCTGTTCGCCGGGGTCGCGCCGGATGGCGTCGTGGCGCTCACCGACGCCGGGCGGATCGTCCGGCGGGAGTGGCTGCGGATCGGGCTGGTGCGCCGGGAAGTGCTGCTGGATGCGTTCATCGTGATGCCGGACCATCTGCACGGCATCCTCCGCCTGAGCGAGGGCGCAGCGCACGCGGCCGGGCGCGCCCTGTTGCCGGCACTGGTCAACGGCTTCAAGGCCACCTGCACGGTGCAGATCAATGATCTCCGCGGCACACCGGGCGCGCCGGTGTGGCGGCGGAGCTTTCAGCAGCGGTCCATCCGCGACGGCACCGAGCTGGAGGAGCTGCGGGTCTTCGTTGCGGAAAACCCCGCGCGATGGGCTGCGCGGGGTTGAGTGGTTCCGTCGGTACGCGCTCCTACTGCGCCGGCATGCCGTACGCGTCGAGCACGGTGACCGGCCCGAGGTGCAGCGCCTCGATGCCGGGGCGGATCTTGCTGAGATCGCCCACCACCACGATCACGGAGCTGTCCGGCTGCAGGTACTGGCGCGCCACCCGAGTCACGTCCGCCGGCTTGACCGCCTGGATCCGGGTGAGGTAGCCGGTGATCTCGGCGTCCGGCAGCCGGAAGAACGCAATGTCCGCCAGCACCGACGCCACGCCGCCATTGGTTTCCAGGCTGCGGGGGTAGGCGCGAATGAGCGAGCCCTTGGCAAATTCCGTCTCCGTCGGCGTGATGGGCCGGCCCGCGCGGATGTCGCGGAGCTCCTTCATGAACTCGATCAGTGAGCTGTCGGTCTTGGCGGTGAAGACGCCCGCGCTTGCCGTGAAGGGTCCCGCGCCCCGCTCGAACGTCATCACCGTCCGGGCGCCGTAGGTGTAGCCCTTCGCTTCCCGGATGTTCAGGTTGATGCGCGAGGTGAACGCCCCGCCCAGCGCGGTGTTGAGGACGCGCAGCGCGTAGTAGTCGGGCGATGTGGAGCGGGGCGCCAGCGGGTGGCCAATCCGGATCTCGCTCTGGGCCGCGCCCGGCTTGTCGACCAGGTACACCGCCGTCGGGTGCGCCGCCGGCCGCGACGGAATCGCGGAGGCACTCGCCGGAACCGGCTTCGCGGCCCACCGGCCGAACGCCCGGGTGGCGAGCGCCGCGGCCCGGGCCGGCGTGACGTCACCCACGACGATCAGGACCGCGTTGTTGGGGCGGTAGTACTCGCCGTAGAAGCCCGCGATGTCGCCGCGGCTCAACGCCTCGATGCTCTCCGTTGCGCCGTTGGCGGGGTGACCATAGGGATGATCGGCGCCGTAGACCAGACGGTCGAAGGTCTGCGATGCGATGATGGTCGGCTGGTCCTTCTGCTGCCTGAGCGACTGCAGGCGGCTCTTGCGCTCGCGGGTCAGCTCCTGGTCCGCAAAGTCGGGACGGACCACCATGTCTCCCATGAGCGCAAACGCCGAGTCGGCGTGGCGGGTGAGCGTCTGGAGCGAGACCTGCGTCATCTCATCGCCGGCAAAGGCGCCGAGATTGGCACCCAGGAAGTCCACCGCGTTGGCAAATGCGAGCGCGGACCGACCGGCCGCGCCGTCGTCCAGCAGTGACGCGGTCACCTGGGCCAGCCCGGGCCTGGTGCCGTCCATGGCGGAGCCGGCGCGGATCACGAGCACGGCATTCACGATCGGGAGATCGTGCCGCGTCACGGTCCAGACCTGGAGACCGTTGGGGAGCGTGCGTTTCACGATCACCGGCGCGGTGACGGCGGGATCAGGTCCCACTGCCGGCCGCTGTGAACGATCGAGCTGCTGCGCATGCAGCGCGGCGGGCGCGGAGGCGGTGAGCGCGGCGACGACACAGGCCGTCACGCCGGTCGCGACGGCGCCCCAGATCGGGAGCCGGGTCACGGGTGCACCTCCTGGGCCTGCGCGGCAAGCTCGGGATGGCCGTTGGGCACCACCGAGAGGACGATATGGGGATGGCCGTCGATGTACTGCTGCGCCGCGCGGCGGACATCCGCGGCGGTGACCGCGTTGTAGTGGGCCAGATCCTGATTGAAGAGATCCGGCGTGCCCCGGAAAGTCATGTACCCGTTGATGCGGTCGGCCTTGCCCAGCAGCGTCTGGAGCTGGTAGACCGACTGCGCCTCGTTCCGGTTCCGCGCCTGGGTCAGCTCATCGGCGGTCGGTCCGTCCCGCGCCAGCCGTGCAATCTCGGCATACACCTCGCGCTCCATCTGTGAGAGACTGGTCCCTTCGCGCGCGGTGACGGTCACCTGGAACTGTCCCGCCTGGGGGCGGGAGCCCTGGTTGGCAAAGGCCGACTGGGCCGCCTGCTCCTTGTAGATCAGCCGCTCGTACAGCCGCGATCCCTTGCCCTGGCCCAGCACCGAGGCCAGCACGTCGAGCGCGTCCTCGTCGGCATTCCAGCGCTCGACCGTGGGCCAGACCAGCGTGAGCTGGGCCAGCGTCACCCGGTCCTCCAGGACGTCGCGCTTGTCCGCGCTCAATGTCACCGGCATCGCCGCGACCGGCGGCGGCTCGGGCCCGCGGGGAATGTCGCCAAAATACCGGATGACGAGCTGGCGCACCCTGGCCGTCGTCACGTCACCGGCAACCACCAGCGAGGCATTGTTGGGCACGTACCACTCACGGAAGAATCCCGCGACGTCCTTTTCGGATGCGGCGGTCAGGTCCGCCTGATAGCCGATCGTCGGGGCATGGTACGGGTGTCCTGCGGGGTACAGCATCTCGCCGACCTTGATGCTCGCCATCCCGTAGGGCCGGTTCTCGTAGTTCTGCCGGCGCTCGTTCTTCACCACATCCCGCTGGTTGTCGAGCTTGTCCTGCGAAAAGGCGTCCAGCAGAAAGCCCATGCGGTCCGCTTCGAGCCAGAGCGCCTGGGCCAGGTAGTTGGAAGGCAGAAGCTCGTAGTAATTGGTGCGGTCGCTGTTGGTGGATCCGTTGAGCGTCCCGCCCGCTTCCTGAATGAGTCCGAAGTGCCCGCCCTTGTCGACGTCCTTCGAGCCCTGGAACATCATGTGCTCAAACAGATGGGCAAATCCGCTCCGCCCCGCCACCTCGCGGCCGGAGCCGACATGGTACCAGACGTTGACCGCGACGAGCGGCGCCGAATGGTCTTCGTGGACCGTCACCCGGAGCCCGTTGGCCAGGGTGAACGTATCGGTGGGGACGCGGAGCGTCTGCGCTTGCGCGGATGCGCCGGCACCGGCGCCTCCGGCGAGCGTCACCAGCGCGAGCGCGGCGATCGTGGCAGTGCGGATCACCTGGTCACCTCGTTGCCGTAGAGGTCACGGACGGAAACCGGGCCGAGGTGGAGCGCCTCGATGCCCGGACGGATCTTGGCGACGTCGCCCACCACCACCACGCGCACGCGATCGGGCCGCAGATAGGTGCGGGCCACCCGCTGCACGTCGGCCACCGTGACGGCCATGATTTTCGGGACATAGCCGTTGTAGTAGTCGAGCGGCAGCCCGAACGTCACCAGCTGCTCGATCTGCCCGGCCATCTGGCTCGTGGTCTCGAAGTCGCCGGCCAGGCCGAGGGCCAGATACGATTTTGCCCGCTGGAGCTCGACCGGGGTCACCGCCGAATCACGGAGACCGCGGAGCTCCTTGAAGAACTCGATCAGCGAGCTGTCGGTCACGTCGGTCCGCACCGCGGCCGACGCGCTGAACGGACCGGGCAGCGGGCGATACGAAAAACCCGAGCCCGCGCCGTAGGAATATCCCTTCGTCTCGCGGAGATTCTGGTTGAGCCGGGACGAGAACGAGCCACCCAGGATCGTGTTCATGACCTGGATGGCCGCGTAGTCCGGGTTGGACCGCTCGACGCCGGGGCCACCGATACTGATCACCGACTGGGCGGCGCCGGGCTTATCCACCAGGTACACGGCGGTGGGCGCTGTCGGTACCGCGGGCGCGGCGGCCACTGGTGCCGGTGCGGTACCGGTCCAGGCGCCAAATTCGGCTTCGGCGGCACGGCGGGCCTCCGCCAGCGTGAGATCGCCGGTGACGACCAGCGTGGCACCGCGCGGCACGAACACGCGGCGATAGAACGCCCGGACCATTGCGGAATCGAGCCCTGCGGTCGACGCCGAATCGCCGCCCAGACTGTTGTGGTACGGATGGCCGGCCGGGAAGACCAGCGCGTTGAAGGCGAGACTTGCCATGGTGCCGGGCTGGTCGCGCTGCTGGAGGATCGCGGCCAGGCGCAGGTCGCGCTGACGCGCGACCTCGGTGGCCTTGAAGGTGGGCCGGAGCGCCACGTCGCCCATCAGGTCGAGTGCGGGCTTCAGGTTGCGCCGGGGGACCTTGAGACTCACCACCATGTCGTCCCAGTCGGCGCCGGTGCCGAGCGTCGCGCCGAGGTATTCCGCCTGGGACGAGATGCCGAACGCATCGAGCGTGTCCGCCCCTTCGTCCAGCATGTTGGCGGTGAAGGACGCAAGTCCCAGCGTCGAGTCGTCGCGCCGGCCGCCGCCCGGCACGCTCAACACGAACTGCACCACCGGCACTTCATGCATCTCGACGACGTACAGCTTGAGCCCGTTCGAGAGCGTCGTGGTCTGCACCGGCGGCAGGTGCAGCGCGGGCGGCGGTCCCAGCACCGGCGCCTGACTCATGTCGATCGTCGCCTGTGCCGCGGCCGCATGCACCAGCGGCGGCGCCGCGCAGAGGACGGCGGCGCCCGCCAGCAGCTTCCACCCACTCCGCATTCCTGCCTCCATCCGTCGCGTGTTCATGGCTGGACCCCCAGCGTGGCGGCAAGCTCGGTCTTGCCCTGCGGAACGATGCTCAGCACCACCCTGTGGCCACCGAGGTAGCGGCGGGCCACCCGCTGGATATCGGCGGGCGTCACCGCGCGGGCCCGCGCGAGGTCCTGGGCAAAGAAGTCGGGCTGGCCCCACTCGTAGTAGTACGCGTTGAGCCGGTCCGCCTTGCGCATGACCCGCTCGAGCGTGCCCAGGAAATCCGACTCGATCGAGTTGTACGCCTGGTCCACCTCGCGACGGCTCGGTCCGTCGGTCGCGATGCGCGCCAGTTCCCGGTCGATCACCGTCTGAAGCTCGGGCAGCGACTTGCCCGGTCGCGCCGTGGCCACGATCTCGAACATGCCGTCCAGCCGGCTCCCGTCCTGGAACGCGCGGACGCTGGTGGCAAGCTGCGTCGTGTACACCAGCGGCCGCGTCAGTCGCGCGTTCTTGGTGCCGGCGAGGATGTAGGCCAGCGCCGACAGCGCCGGATCATCGTCCGCCGTGCCCTTGACCGAATGCCAGGCATAGTAGAGCCGGGGGAGCTGCACCCGGTCCTCGAGCACCGCCATCGTGTCGCGCGGGAGCGAGAAGGCGGGCGGATCGCTGCGCGTGATGGCCGGCCCTCGAGGGATCGACCCGAAGTAGCCGCGCACCAGTGCCTTGACCGAATCGGCCCGGACGTTCCCCGCCACCACGATCGTGGCGTTGTTGGGCGCGTAGAACTTCCGGAAGAAGGCCTTGACGTCGTCGAGCGACGCCGCGCTCAGATCGGCCATCGAGCCGATGACCGGCCAGTAGTACGGATGATCGGGCGGATAAAGCATGTGACCGATGGTCTCGCCGGCCAGGCCGTAGGGCTG
The DNA here is from genome assembly GCA_038250675.1 of Gemmatimonadales bacterium. GTDB lineage: Bacteria > Gemmatimonadota > Gemmatimonadetes > Gemmatimonadales > GWC2-71-9 > JAICUF01. The sequence goes on along the minus strand of JBBSCB010000001.1, from coordinate 94,599 downwards.
GTTGTCGTACGACTGGCGGCGCTCGTTCTTCACGACGTCGCGCTGGAGGTCCACCTTGGCCGCGTCCATGGTGGGCAGGAGATAGCCCATCCGGTCGGCGTCGAGCCAGAGCATCAGCGGCAACGCGTTGGACGGACCCGCCTCGTAATAGTTGGTGCGGTCCTCGGTGGTCGAGCCGTTGTTGTCCGCGCCCGCCGCCTCGAGCAGCCGGTCGAACGCCGGGTACTGCGCATGCTCCGAGCCCATGAACATCAGATGCTCAAAGAGGTGTGCAAAGCCGGTGCGTCCCGGCTTCTCGTCGCCCGAGCCCACGTGATACCAGGTGTCGACGGTGACCAGCGGTGCCGAGTGGTCTTCGTGAATGATGAGCGTGAGCCCGTTGGGCAGCGTGTCCATCACGTACGGGACGTGAATGGCCGGCGCCTGCGCCGGGGCGGGAAGCGCGGTGACGGCGAGCAGCGCCGCCGCCTGGAAGAGCCGGCGAGTGAACATCAGCACCTCGGTTGGGATGTGATCGGTCGAAACCCGCCGGCCGTGCCGGTCAGCGCAGCCACGGCCAACTCCGCACCCAGGCCACCGGCACCTTCAGCCCCTCGCGCGCCAGGTAGCCCAGCTCGAGGTTGGGGTTGTCGGAGATGGGACTGGTCGGCGTGGGCGATGTGTATGCTTCGAGCTGCGTCCGCCGGGCCTCGAATCGGAGCCGCGCCATGTGGAACGGATCGCTCACCAGCAGTACGGTATTCAGCCCGCGAGGTTGCAGCCATGTCGCCACGGCGCTCATCGAGGCGTAGGTGGAGCGGCCCTCCGGGCGGACCACCACGGCGCTGTCGGGCACGCCTTCGCGGATGAGGTAGCGGCGGCTCGCCACCGCCTCGCTCAGCGTGTCGCCACGTCCCACGCCGCCGGTGACGATGATCCGCGGCGCCAGCCCCTCGGCGAAGAGATCAGCCGCGTGGTCCAGCCGTGCGGCCAGCACCGGTGACGGGCGCCCGTTGTACTGGGCCGCGCCCAGCACGACGATGGCGTCCACGTGATGGTGCTGGTCGCGCTGGCTCATCACCAGCACCAGCACCAGCGCGATGGTGTACGCGATGCCCGCCGCCAGCAGCAGCAGTCCCGCCGCCTTGACCGCATGGCGCAGCTTCACGTCAGCTCGAACGATTCGCCGTGACGCGGTACGTGGACCTCGCCCACGCCTTCGTCACGGAGGATGACCGCCATCGCCTCGAGCGCGGACGGCTCGCCGTGCACGCAGAAGCCGCGGCGAACCGGTCCGCCCAGCCCGCGCACCCAGGCCCGCAGCTCGTCGCGGTCGGCGTGGGCGGAATAGCCGCCGATCGTCTCGACATGGGCCCGCAGCTCGTGCTCTTCGCCAAAGATCCGGACCTTCCGTGCCCCCTCCTGGATCCGGCGGCCCAGCGTGCCCTCCGCCTGGTAGCCCACGAACAGGATCGTCGAGCGGTGGTCGCCGCCATGATTGGCCAGGTGATGCAGAATCCGGCCGCTCTCCACCATGCCGGAGGCGGAGATGATCACCGCCGGTCCGGTCAGCCGGTTGAGCGCCTTGGACTCGGCCACATCGCGGGTGTAGTGCACCAGCGGCAGGTCGAACAGCGGGATCCCCGCGTCCACCAGCGCCTCGCTTCGGTCGAACGTCTCCGGATGCATCCGGAAGATGCTGGTGACCTCGACCGCGAGCGGGCTGTCGATATAGATCGGAATCTCGGGAATGCGGCCGGCACGGAAGAGCTGGTTGAGGCTGTAGACCAGCTCCTGGGTGCGCCCCAGCGCGAAGGACGGCACCAGCACCTTGCCGCCGCGGGCCGCCGTCTCCCGGATGACCTCGCCCAGGCGGTCCTCGGAGCCGGCGACCGACTCGTGCTCGCGTTCCGCGTAGGTGGATTCGATGATGAGCGTGTCGACCGGTCCCGATGGCGGCTCCGGGTCGCGGATAATGGGCAGTCCCTTCCGTCCGATATCGCCCGAGAAGACCAGCCGGTGGGAGCCGCCCTCGGTAATCCGGATGTCCACCGATGCGGAGCCGAGGATGTGGCCCGCGTCGGTGTACTCGACAGTGAGATTCTTCCGGACGTGATGGATGCGATGGTAGGGCACCGCCATCATCAGGGTCTGCACCCGGACGGCGTCGGCCACTGTGTACAGCGGCCGCGCGTCCGGCCCGGCGCGGCCGTGCCGCTCGAGGTACTCGAAGTCCATCTCCTGGATGTGCGCCGCATCGGCCAGCATCACGGCGCAGAGATCGCGCGTCGCGGGCGTCGCCACGATCGGTCCGTGAAATCCCTGGTTGGCCAGCAGCGGCAGCCGCCCGGTATGATCGATATGCGCGTGACTCACAACCACCGAATCGATGCGCCGGGCGTCGAACGGCAGCTCGGCATTGAGCTTCCGCGCCTCGGCGCGATGGCCCTGGAACAGCCCGGCGTCGAGGAGGGTCCGGGCACCGGCGGCCTCGAGCAGGTGCATCGAACCGGTCACCTGACCCGCCGCACCCCAGAACGTCAGCCGGATACCGGCCATCGAAGCTCCTTGTGGTTGGTCACCCTGTGGCGTGCCGGCTAGCGGGTGCCGAAGAGGCGGTCGCCGGCATCGCCCAGGCCGGGCAGGATGTAGCCCACATCGTTGAGCTGGCGGTCGAGCCCCGCGGTAAAGACGGCGACGTCCGGATGCGCCTCGAGCATGCGCGCCACGCCTTCGGGCGCCGCCACCAGGCAGAGGAACCGGATCCGGCGCGCCCCCGCCTGCTTGAGCGCCGTCACGGCCGCGACGGCCGAACCGCCGGTGGCCAGCATCGGATCCAGCACGAAGAAGTCGCGCTCCAGCTCGTCGGCCGGAATCTTGAAGTAGTAGTCCACCGGCTTGAGCGTGTCGTGATCGCGATACAGGCCGATGTGCCCCACCCGGGCCGACGGGATGAGCTGGGCGATCCCTTCCACCATGCCGAGCCCCGCGCGGAGGATCGGAACCAAGGTCAGCTTCTTGCCGGCCACCTGCCAGCCTTCCGTCGTTTCCAGCGGCGTCTCGATCGTGATCCGCTCGGTGGGGAGGTCCTTGGTCGCCTCATAGGCCATGAGCGTCGCGATCTCGTTGACCAGTTGCTTGAAGTCCCGGGTCGGCGTGCGCCGGTCGCGGAGGATCGTGAGCTTGTGCTGGACGAGCGGGTGGCCGATGACGGTGAGGTTGGGGAAGTGTGTGGGGGGCATGGGGGAAATATGCCGGGGAGTACGGAAACACGAAAGCACGGAGCGACCCGGCGCGCGCTCCGTGCTTTCGTCTGCGGGGCGTGACTACTTCACGGTGAAGGGGAGCGAGTACTGTGTGTTCTCCCAGCGCAGCTGCAGGGTGCCGCCGCCCGCGGCGGGATCGATACTGATGGTGAACTGCTCGAGCGAATCCGCCAGTGTGGTGCGCATCATCGGGAACCGGGCGAAGTTCTGGCTGGCGTCGTACTCGGTGCCCCACTGGCCATGCTGCCGATTGATGATCAGCGTGGCGCCATCGGGCGTCGGCACCGTCCAGAGCGTGTAGGTGCCCGCCGGGATGGTGGTGCCGGCGATCACGAGATCGTGGTTGGTGATGAGCTGGGTCGCGGCGTTGGCGCCGGTCCGCCAGACCTCGTTCCACGGGACGATGCCGCCGAAAACGACGCGCCCGCGCTGATGCGGCCGTCCGTAGTCCACCATCATCATGGCGTCGCCGAACATCGCGTGCGCCGTGTCGCGGGGCGAGAGCTGCCCCATCGCGCCGGTGCCGGCTTCGCGCGCGCCGAACATCTGGGCCAGCGCCCGGGTGTCGACGTTGTTTACCCGGGTCACCATGACTTTGTCGGTCGTCTGGCGCCCGTCGAGGTCGAGCACGTGGCCCATGTTGTCGAGCTTGGCATAGGCCGGCAGGCCAAAGAGGTCCACGATGGCGGAATCGCCGCGCATGATGAGTCGCGTCTGAGTCGCGGTCGGCGCCTGCGGAAACACCATGTCCACCCGCAGGGTGTCGCGGTGCTCCGCCCGCGCCTGCCGCACCATCTGCTCGTAGAAGGCAAAGGTGAGCGGCGGCATCGGTACCGCGCCGGGCCGCACCGGCACCTTGTGTGTTCGGCTCCCCTGCGGCGTCGTGAGCTGAACGATGGCGGTATCGCCGGCCACCGTGATGTCGCTCGTGACCACCGCCGGGCCGGTGAGTCCGGTGCGCGCCACCCGCATCTCGGACTGATAGTGGGTGATCCGGCTGCCGGGGCCGAGCGTGGCGACGTAGTGTGTCAGCCTGGTCTCGGGGCTCCGGCTCATCACCTCGCCTTCGAGCCGGGTCGGCGTGCGGGTGAACCGCTCGGCCGCGACGGTGTCGTTGCCGAGGCGAATGAGGAACCCGCCCTGGTCGGGGGCCTGGGCGCTGAGTGACGAGGTGAGGATGAGAAACGGCACGGCGAGCAGGAGCGCGGAGTGGCGCATAGAGCCTCCGAAGGGGTCGGATCGGGAGGACGGACCTTCAATATGGCGGACGATCCGCGTGTCCGGGAGGATTCAGCGTCCGCCGATGTTTGCAGCGGCCTACCGCGGGGCCGGGGCGCCTTGCTACATTTGGCCCCCGCGGCCAGGTAGCTCAGTTGGTAGAGCACCGCACTGAAAATGCGGGTGTCGGCGGTTCGATCCCGTCCCTGGCCATTCCGCTTCCTGTTTCGCCCTCCCTGTTTCCCATCCGGCCGGCCCGCTCCGACCCGACGAATTTCCGGACCCGACCCGGTTTCGGTCGTGCAGAATGCACTGGGCCGCCGGGGTCCCGGGTCCATCCGTCGCCCCGTCCCACCCGGCTTCACGATTGTCGCTCAACAACTTCCGCGCCCCTCGGGCCCACTGCCCCTGGACTTGCCTTCCCCAACCCCGGTCCGCGATCGAACGGTGTGCGCAGATGCCACCGACGGCCACCGCGACCGGCTGGGCCGCCACGGTGACCAACCCGGCGGTCGCCGGTGCCTCGCCGGCCAACTGCGGCGTGTTCAGCGAGACGGCGGCCGCGCCCAATGCCGCGGTCACCAATGAGGGTTCCCCGGGCTGCTGGTAGCCGCTCGCGTTCATGTGTGTGGCCCCGTTCAGAGGCCGAGCCAGTAGGTCGCCTTCACGGCCACCACGTTGGTGGCGGGATTGTCGAAGATGGCCCCAAAGTCGCGGCGGAAGGCAAAGTCGCCATAGGGCGCCGCTCCGGCCCGTTGCTGCTGCCACACGACGAAGAGGGTGGACCCCGGACGATACTCCCAGCGGAAGACGAGATTGGCGCGGAGCGAGCGGAAGTTGAAGTTCTGATCGCCGATGGTGAAGGCGGGCGCCGCACCGGCACCGTCGGGATCGACGGTGAACCCGCTGCTGCCGTGGGTGATCGTGCCCGCATCGCGGCCATACACGGCAAAGTCGAACGTGCGCGGCGCGCGCAGCTCCTTGTAGTCGCTGTAGGCGCCGGCCACGATTAGCGGCTGGACATAGAGCTGGAGACTCGCCTTGGGTGAGAATGTCCAGTTGAGCCGCGTGTCGAGCGCCAGGTCGGTCTCGTTCAGCGTGGCGAACACGCTGCGGAGCCCGTAAGTGGCGCCAGCCGTGGCGTCGCCGACCGTCTGGATGAACTGCGAGACGTTCCGCGAGCGGGAGAGGCTGGGTCCGACCTGGAACTGGAAGTTGGGGCCCGGATGGATCGTGGCCGTGAGCGTCACGTCCCGGCTGTGGCCGCCGGCTGAATTCCAGTTGAGACTGCCGCTCAGCTGGACGCCCACCAGCCCGCGCCCATCGGATGCGATCGTCGCATTGATGTCGTTGCGGGCCGGCAGCCGCACCAGCGGTCCGCCCCGTGTCAGCTGATCATCGTAGCTCGCAAAGCTGTGCTGCGAGAAGGTGGCCAGGCTCCAGAAGTTGTGGAACCGTGCGTTGATGACGTTGCCCACATAGGTGCCCACCCGATCGCCGTCCCAGTTCCAGTCGTAACCGGACAGCACGCCCACGCTCCAGTCGCGGAGCAGCGGCCCCGGCCGGGTCTCCTGGTAGTGCAGGTCGGTCGAAATCGACCGGCGATTGACCGTCTGCGTGAGTCCCACGTCGTTGGTCTCGTAGCCGGGGCTCTTTTCCTGGTAGGCCAGGTTGCCGCCCCAGTGCCCGCCGGCGAGCTTGGTGATCGCGATCTGCGCGGCATGGCCGCCGAGGGTGGTCCGGCTGGAGTCGACGGCGAGCGCCGTTGCGTCGGGGCGCTGGTAGTACCGCGCGCTCGATCGCTGGGCCAGCAGGATGGCCGACGGGTCGCCCTGGATCGTGCTCGCGGCCAGCGACGCATCGAGCCCCCAGGTGCGATCGCCCCACGACTGGTTGAAGTCCACGCCGCCCAGGTACGCATGGGACCGGAGCACGTCGGCCAGCGCGCCGGGTGTCAGGTCGCGGTCCACCGCGGTGACGAGGGCGCCGACAGCGGTATTGCCCGCGCGCATTTCGCGTCGCACCCGGCCCACGAAGTAGTTGGTGAGCGGCTCGACCGCGCTTCGCTGGATGACCCCCAGATTGTCCACGAAGCGCCCGCTCTCGCGGGGCGTGACCGCGTCGAGCAGCGCGATGGACCAGCCGCCCCGGGTCTTGCCGGTCAACTTGGCGGCGGTCGCGATGGTGGTCTGCTCCGGCGACTGGCTGAACGTCGAGCCCGGCTCGCCCAGCGCGCCCTGCGGCGCGCGCCCAATGCGCCGGGAGAAGAAGGTGAATGGCGTCCCGCTGGAGTTGAACGCGCGGAGCTGGCCAAACTGGAACAGGTCGGCGCTCTCGACGAAGAAGGGACGTTTCTCCGGGAAGATCGTCTCGAACGCACTCAGGTTCACCACCGCGGGATCCACCTCGACCTGCCCGAAGTCGGGGTTGATGGTGGCGTCCAGCGTGAGGTCGCTGGTGATCCCGTACTTCAGGTCGCCGCCGGCCGAGGCCGTGTAATCGTGCGCGCTGCGGAACGGGTCGCCCGCATCGTGCGGTGCGTAGGTGGCGCGGCCCGAGAGGTACGGCGACACCTCGAGACGGCGGGCGCTGCCGAGCGAACCCAGGCCGTCGAGATGCGCGTACCGGTTGGGACCATAGTTCTCGGTCTTGGGTACGAACGAGAGCTGATCGAGCTCCTGGCTGCGCTGGATCAGCCGCTCCACCTGGATCCCCCACCGGTCGTTGCCGACGCTGTAGCGAAGCTGCGAAAGCGGGATCCTGAGCTCTGCGCTCCAGCCGAGCGAGTCGATCGCGGTCGCCACCTCCCAAACCGGATCCCACGAATAGTCGGTGTTGCCGTCGGAGCCGATGGCGGCGTCACCCTTGTTGCCGGAGGGATAGACGTCGAACCGGAAGGCCGTGAGGTGGTCGTGACGGGCGTCGAGGCGAATGGTGAGCCGGTCGGCGGCGACGCGATCGTCGCGCCGCCCGAGACGGCGCACGATCCGGCCCGGCTCGCGGTCGAACATGCGCGCCCCGATGTACACCGCGTCCGCGGCGACGAGCACCCGAATTTCGGTGCGCTCGGTCGGTGGCTGCCCCTCGTGGGGATCGACCTGGGCCCGGAGGCTCACCGGCACCGCCGCGGCCCAGGCGGGATCGTCCAGCCGGCCGTCCAGCCGGATTTCCCCGGCCAGTGGTGCCGCCGCGAACGTGGGGACGGAATCGTGGGCCACCGGCGTCTGGGCCCTGGCACCGGCGGGGCCGAGCGTCGCGAGCATGAGGGCCATGGACGGCAGCAGGCGCGAGCGCAAAATATTGCAGTCGTGGCGCATATGGGGCCGATTGCGGTCCATGGCGGAGTGTTGACGACAACTGTAATACTACAAATATCGTGGTCCGTCAAGGCCGGTGCCGGCGATTGCTGCCTCGTTCACCCCCGACGGCGGTCACCGCTCCCCGGTTGCAGGGGACTCGGATTTTTCCTAGGCGACAGGAGCGGAGCTGCGTGCTATCGTGGCCCCATCCACGGTCAAGGAGTCGCACGTGTTCACCATCCGGCGAGAATTTCGCGAGCTGATCGCCAGCCAACGATCGGACACGCGGGACGATTACGTTCCGCCTGTATCGTGACCTCGGTTGGAACCGCGAACTGGCCGAAGAGTTGCGCGAGACCCTCGAGCACATCTTTGGACTCCAGCTTTCCGGCCTCGAGTTTTTTGCGCGCGCTCGCTCCAGGATGTGTTCGAGATCGTCGAGCGGACGCTGCGGACGCGGGGCCGGATGCCCACGTCGCGCCCCCGGCCTCAACTCGACCGCCGCCCTGATTCGTTACGCCGTCTCTCGCGGACTGGTCTAGCCGATTGACATTCCGACCTCGCTGAGACTGGATTCGCCCATCTCAGCTTGGTGAGTCGATCCGTCATGTCGCCACCCGCACCTCCCGCCAGTCCCGCCGAATCATCCTGGGCGCCGCTCCGCCACCCGGTCTTCCGCGCACTCTGGATCGCGACCGTGGCATCGAACGTCGGCACCTGGATGCACAGCACCGCCGCGGCCTGGCTCATGACCTCGCTCAGCACGTCCACGCTCATGGTGGCCCTCATGCAGACGGCGACCAGTCTGCCGGTGCTGCTGCTGGCACTGCCGGCCGGCGCGCTGGCCGACATCGTCGACCGGCGGCGGCTGCTGCTGATCACCCAGACCTGGATGCTCGCGGCGGCGGCGCTGCTGGGCGTGCTTACGCTCGCGGGCGTGGTGACGCCGTGGCTGCTGCTCTTCCTGACGTTCGTGCTGGGGCTCGGCACCGCGCTCAACACGCCGGCCTGGCAGGCGACGACGCCCGATCTCGTCCCGCGCGACGAGCTGCCCGCGGCGGTGGCGCTGAGCGGCGTGGCCACCAACATCGCGCGCGCGGTGGGGCCCGCCATCGGCGGCCTGCTGATTGCCGCCATCTCCACCGGCGGCGTGTTCCTGCTCGACGCGCTATCGTATGTGGCTGTGGTGCTGGTGCTCCGGGGCTGGGACAGCCCCGCGCACGATGTGGTGATGCCGGCCGAGCGGGTGGTCGGCGCGATGCGGGCCGGCATGCGCTATCTCCGGCATGCCCCGGCGGTCCGGGCGGTGCTCGTCCGTTGCGGCGTGTTCATCCTCGGTGCGAGCGCCCTGTGGGCGCTGCTCCCGGTACTCGCGCGCACCGAGCTTGGCATGGGCGCCGTGGGCTACGGCCTGCTGCTCGGCAGTCTGGGCCTGGGCGCCGTCGTGGGCGGCGTCGTCCTCGGCGGACTGCGCCGGCGCTGGTCGTCCGACCGACTGGTGGTCGTCTCCACCCTGGTCTACGCCGCGAGCACGCTGGTCCTCGCCTGGGTCCGCATCGTACCGCTGCTGTGGGCCGCACTCTTCATGGCGGGCATGGCGTGGATGGCGGCGATGCCGGTCTTTAACGTCGCGACCCAGCGGGCCTCACCCGACTGGGCGCGGGCGCGCATGCTCTCGGTCTACGTGCTCGCGTTCATGGGCGGCATGGCCATCGGCAGCGCGCTGTGGGGCGTCGTCGCGACGCACCTGGGGCTGGCCGTGGCGCTGAGCGGCGCGGCCGCGGCGCTCGTGGCGGGCCTCGCCGCCACGCCGCGGTTCCGGCTCACGGTCTGGGAGGGCCTCGATCTTACGCCCTCGCCGCACTGGCGGCTGCCGGTGCTCGCGGCCGCGGTGCAGCCGGATGACGGGCCGGTGCTGGTCACGATCGAATACCGTGTTGCGGCGGCCGATGGGCCCGCGTTTGCCGCCGCCATGCAGGACGTTTCCCGCCTTCGGCGCCGCGACGGCGCGCTCACGTGGGGTCTCTACCGCGATACCGCGGATCCGGAGCGCTACGTGGAGACGTTTGCCGCGGAGTCCTGGGGCGAGCACATGCGCCAGCACGCCCGCGCGACCATGGCCGACAAGCGCATTGAGCTCAAGGCGCGGCAGTTCCATCGGGGCGACCACCCACCGCTGGTCGCGCATATGGTACACATACCGGCGACCCGGGCGTGACGCCGCGCCCGGGCACCGACGAATGAGAGGGCGAACATGAGCGAACAGACTGAGCTTCCTCCCGGGCCGGATCTGGCGGCGGGGATCGCGGCCTCGGCGCTGGAAGCCGGCGGCATGCTGGCGGGCCGCGTCGGCCGGGAGCCGGTGCTGCTGGCGCGCCGGGGCGATACGTGGTTTGCCATCGGGGCCACCTGCTCGCACTACGGCGGCCCGCTGGCTGAGGGGATCATGGTGGGCGACACCGTCCGCTGTCCCTGGCATCACGCCTGCTTCGATCTCCGGACCGGCCGTGCGCTTCGCGGGCCGGCGCTGAACGACGTCGCCTGCTACCGCGTGGCGCGGCGTGACGGAATGATCCACGTCGACGGTGTCGTCGCGCCTCCGCCTCCGCCGGCAATGCAGTCAGACGCGCCGCGCCGCGTGGTGATTGTGGGCGGCGGTGCGGCGGGCAACGCCGCCGCCGAAATGCTGCGCCGCGAGGGGTACGATGGTTCCATCACGATGATCGACCCCGACGCCGATGCACCCTGCGACCGGCCCAATCTTTCCAAGGACTATCTCGCGGGCAACGCGCCGGAGGAATGGATCCCCCTCCATCCGCCCGAGTTCTACGCTGAGCACAGGATCGACATCGTCCGCTCCGCCGCGGAACGGATCGACCGCTCGGCCCGGCAGGTGATGCTGGATGGCGGCCGCGCACTGCCATACGACGCCCTGCTGCTTGCGACCGGTGCCGAGCCGGTACATCTCACCATGCCGACAGCGGGACCGGTGCACTATCTGCGTTCGCTGGCGGACAGCCGCGCGCTGATCCGCGCCGCGGCCGGGCAGCGCCGCGCCGTGGTGATCGGGGCGGGGTTCATCGGGCTCGAGGTCGCGGCGTCGCTCCGGGCTCGCGGGCTCGAGGTGCACGTCGTCGCGCCGGACGAGGTTCCGCTTGGCCGGCTGGTCGGGCCGGAGCTGGGCGCAGTGGTGCAGCGCGAGCACGAACGCCACGGTGTCGTGTTCCACCTGGGCCACAAGCCGGCAGCGATCGCCGCCGGCTGCGTGACCCTGGAGGACGGCACCGAACTGGAGGCCGACCTTGTGGTGGTGGGTGTCGGCGTCACGCCGCGGATGGCGCTGGCTCGCGCGGCCGGGCTGGCGGAGGACCACGGCGTAGCGGTCAACGAATTTCTCCAGACCAGCGACCCGTGCATCTATGCGGCCGGCGACATCGCGCGCTGGCCGGACCCGCACAGCGGGCAGCGCATCAGAGTCGAGCACTGGGTGGTGGCCGAGCGGCAGGGTCAGGCCGCAGCCCGCAACATCCTCGGCGCGCGCGCGCCGTTCGACGCCGTGCCGTTCTTCTGGAGCGTCCACTTCGAGCTCGGGATCACGTACAGCGGTCACGCTGAGAGCTGGGACGAAGTGATCGTCGCGGGCGATCTCGACCGGCGGGATGCGCTGCTCCACTATCGTGCTGCCGGGCGCACGCTGGCCACCGTGACGGTCGCGGTGGTTGGCGCGGACGGCGCGTTCGTCCGGGACCGGCAGAACCTCCGGGCCGAGCGGGCGATGGAAGAACGACGGGATCCAGCGGAAGTTGTGATCTGATAACCTTTTGCAAGCGTGCACACCATTTCCTGCATTTTCTGCAATTTCATGACTGGCATTTAGGCTGTGGTCGTAAATTTCTACTCAAACTGGTGACATTTTTGCGTGAATTGCATTTCCTCTGCACCATCGCTAGATTCCCGCCATTCCTGGCAGCCCCACTTTCAGCTCGAGGTCCGCTCCCGTGACGCACGCCGCTGATTCCGCCCCCGGCCCGGTTCCCGGCCGGATCGACAGCATTTTCGGCATCGACGTCTTTTCCCGCCGGCTTATGCGCCAGCGGCTGCCGAAAGACATCTTCAAGAGTCTGATGCAGACGGTGGAGCAGGGCGAGCGGCTCGATCCCCAGGTGGCGTCGGTCGTGGCCGCGACCATGAAGGACTGGGCCATCGAGAACGGGGCCACGCATTTCACGCACTGGTTCCAGCCGCTCACTGGGCTCACGGCGGAAAAACACGACTCGCTGATTTCGCCCGACGGCGCCGGCGGCGTGATGTTCAACTTCTCGGGCGCCGATCTGGTGCAGGGCGAGCCCGATGCGTCCAGCTTCCCCAGCGGCGGGCTCCGGGCCACCTTCGAGGCCCGGGGCTACACCGCCTGGGACCCCACCAGCCCGGCCTTCCTGATGCGGGGCGAGAACAACGTCACGCTCTGCATTCCCACGGCATTCGTGTCGTGGACCGGCGAGGCGCTCGACACCAAGATTCCGCTGCTCCGCTCGATGGAAGCGCTGTCCACCCAGGCGCTCCGCGTACTCAGGATCTTCGGCACCGACGCCGGCGTGGGCCGGGTGCAGACTACCGTCGGCCCCGAGCAGGAATACTTCCTGGTGGATCGGGAGCTCTTCTATCAGCGGCCCGACCTGCTCACCTGCGAGCGCACGCTGTTCGGCGCCAAGCCGCCCAAGGGACAGCAGCTCGAGGATCACTACTTCGGCACCATTCCGCCGCGGGTGCTGGCGTTCATGTCCGAGGTGGAGCGGGAGCTCTACCGGGTGGGTGTGCCGGTCAAGACCCGCCATAACGAGGTAGCGCCGGGTCAGTACGAAATCGCGCCGCTGTTCGAGACCAGCCATATCGCGAGCGACCATCAGATGGTGCTGATGGAGACGATCAAGCGGGTGGCACCGCGCTACGGGCTCCAGGCACTGCTGCACGAGAAGCCGTTTGCCGGCGTCAACGGATCGGGCAAGCACAACAACTGGTCGATGGCCACTGATACCGGCGTCAACCTGCTCGATCCGCAGGACGAAACGCATACCAACATGCAGTTCCTGGTCTTCCTCTGCGCCGTGATCCGCGCCGTGGATCTCCACGCCGACCTCCTGCGCTCGTCCATCACCTCGGCCGCCAATGAGCACCGGCTCGGCGCCAACGAGGCGCCGCCGGCCATCATCTCGATCTTCCTGGGCAGCATGCTCTCGGACATTCTGGGCCAGGTGGAAAAGGGATTGCCCAAGCGCACGATCCGGGGCGGCACCCTGGATCTCGGCGCCCGCTCGCTGCCCCAGCTGCCCCGGCACTCGGGCGATCGCAACCGGACGTCGCCCTTTGCCTTCACCGGCAACAAGTTCGAGTTCCGCGCCGTGGGGTCCAGCGCCAGCATCGCCTGGCCCAACACGGTGTTGAATACGATCGTCGCCGAATCGCTCGACGCGCTGGCGACCGAGCTGGAAAAGGCGGTGGGCGCGCGTCCCAGCCCGGCCCGCCTGCAGCGCGGCGTGCTCGCCGTGCTCAAGCGCACCATCAAGCAGCACAAGCGCGTGATCTTCGACGGTGACAACTACACGCCGGAATGGCACAGCGAGGCGGCACGGCGCGGGTTGCCGGTGATCCCCGATTCGGTCAGCGCCTTTCAGGTGATGAAGGCGCGCAAGAACCTGGACCTCTTCCGGAAGTACGGCGTGCTCAGCCGCACCGAGCTCGAGAGCCGGATGCACATCGCGGTGGAGAAGTACACCAAGCAGCTCACTATTGAGGCGGAGACGATGGTCTCCATGGCCCGGGGCTACATCCTTCCGGCTGCGCTGCAGCACCAGGCGATGGTGGCGGAGGCGGTGGCCGCCACCGAGGCCGCCGGCGTGGACTGTCCCGACACCCGCGATTCGCTGCAGGAGCTGGTGGATCTCGTGACGCGGCTCCGTCGCGCCACGACGGCGCTCGAGCGGGTGTGCGGCGTGGAGCACAGCGATCCAATGCGGCACGCCGCCCACATGGGAAGCGACGTGCGCCCAGCCATGACGGCGCTGCGGGCGGTGGTGGACACCCTGGAAACGACGATTGCGGCCGAAGTCTGGCCTCTGCCCACCTATCGGGAGCTGCTGTTTCTGAAGTAGGCCGTTTCCCAGCTGAACGTCCCACCGGGCTGACATCCGCCGGGTGAATCCACTAGTCTCCGGGAGCCGTAGAGAGGATCTGCGGCTCCCGTTTTCCTATCCTATTGCCGGGTATCTCATGCGCAACAAGTTTCTCTGGATCCTCGCCCCGCTGGCGCTCGTGCCCGTCCTCGCGGGCGTGGCGTTCCGCTCGCACGCGGCGGTGGACGGCCAGCTGCTCTTTGATGAAGTCCGCGCCCGGGTGGCCCATGGGGCGGTGGATTCCCTTTCCGACGACCAGATCTACGAGAATGCGGCCCGCGGGCTGGTGGACAAGCTCAACGATCCCTACGCCGAACTGTATTCGCCCGAGCAGCTGGCCAGCTTCTCGCGCAACACGCTGCGCAACGACTACGCCGGCGTGGGCATGCAGATCCAGGATCAGCTTGGCATCATCGTGGTGGCCGCGGTCTTTCCCGGCTCACCCGCCGCGGGCGGCGGCGTCCAGCCGGGCGACCGGATCCTCACCGTCGAGGGCGATTCCGTCACCGGCCTCAAGATCGACTCGGTGTCCGCCCGCCTGGTGGGCCGGGCGGGCACGCCGGTCAACGTGACCTTCGGGCGCTCGGGCGTGGATGCGCCGCTCTCGCGCCGCTTCAGTCGCGCGGTAATCCACGTGCCGGCGGTGCCCTACGCGCTGATGCTGGACAACGGCGTAGGCTACGTGCCGCTCCAGCGGTTCAACGAGGCCTCGGCATCGGATGTCCTGGCGGCGGTGGCGCATCTCCGCGCCGCCGGCGCCCATTCGTTCGTGCTGGATCTTCGCGGCAACCCCGGCGGCAGCGTCGAGGAGTCGGTGGCGATCAGCAACCTGTTTCTCCATGCCGGCCAGGAGATCGTGTCGGTCCGCTATCGCGACCGTCCGGCTGAAGTGCGCACCACCGAGGACCGCGGCATTCACATCACCGAGCCCCTCGTCGTGATGGTGGACGGTGGTGCGGCCTCGGCCTCGGAGATCGTCGCCGGCGCGCTGCAGGACCACGACCGGGCGCTCGTCGTCGGCACGACCTCGTTCGGCAAGGGCGTCATGCAGAGCATCTACCCGCTGCATCAGGGCTGGGCGCTCAAGCTGACGACCGCCAAGTGGTATACGCCCAGCGGACGCAGCATCCAGCGTGAGCGCGTCATCCAGAACGGCCAGCTCGTCGTGGTGCAGCCCGACTCACTGGAGACCGACTCCGCCCGCCGCATGCGGCCCGCGTACAAGTCCGATGCCGGACGCGTGGTCTACGGCGGCGGCGGAATCACGCCGGATGTGATCATTCCGTCGGACACGATCACGACGCCCGAGCAGGCGTTTCTCCGGGCTCTCGCGCCCAAGTCGCGTGAGAGCTACCGGGCGCTGTTTGATTTGGCCGTCAGTCTCAAGCGCCAGGTGCGCAGCGATTTCACCGTGACGCCCGCGTGGCGCGAGGATTTCTACCAGCGGCTCGGAAAGGTGGGCGCGCCGGTCACGCGCGCCCAGTTCGATGCCGCCGAGCCGCTGGTGGACCGGCTCCTGGAGCAGCAGGTCGCCAGCCTCGCGTTCGGTGACTCCAGCGCCTTCCGCCGCAACGCCCGCGTCGACGCACAGCTCCAGCGCGCGCTCGAGCTGCTGAAGAACGCGCACAGTCAGCCGGCGCTCTTTGCGGCCGCGGTCGAGCGCAAGGGCGGCTGAACCGCCGGCACACCAGCTGCAGAAAGGGCGGGCCCCTGTGGGCCCGCCCTTTCTCGTGTCCGCGCCTGTCCGGATGCCATGTGATTCATCCCACAGATTCCCGCCGGGCCCGCCCCCATACTCATGTGCGTAAGTTGTTGTCCGATAACGCCTTGTGTTGATAACACTGTGGAGAACGTGTGGGGTTGCTGTGGGCAAGCGGCGCACGGGCGTGGAAAAGCCTGCGGCGCGGATGCCGGGACACCGGACATCGGTGCCGCATGACCGCACAGTTTCCACAGAGATACCACCATCGAGACACCATGATCGGAGGAACCACGATGGCCCGAGCGATGTGGAGCGGCATGATCAGCTTCGGCATGGTCAGCATCCCGGTCAAGCTGTATTCGGCGACCCAGAGCCGGGACATCAGTTTCCATCTGCTGCACTCCACCTGCGGTACCCGGCTCCAACAGCGGCGCTGGTGTCCCACCGACGAGGTCGAGGTCCCGTGGAGCGGGACTGTCCGGGGCTATGAATACGCCAAGGGTGAATACGTCACGCTGACCGACGAGGATTTTGAGCAGCTTCCGCTCCCCAGCAAGCACACGATCGAGTTGAGCGCATTCGTGGAAGAGGCCGAGATCGACCCGGTCTTCTACGAGCGGAGCTATTACCTGGAACCGGAGGCCAAGGGACAGAAGCCGTATGCGCTGCTGGTCCGCGCGCTCGAGAAGAAGCACCTCACGGCGCTGGCGACCATCACGATCCGCAAGAAGGAGCAGCTCTGCGCCATCCGGCCGCGCGAGGGGACGATCATTCTCGAGACGCTGTTTTATCCGGATGAGGTGACGATGGAGCGCGGCGTGGACGTCGGGTCGGTGAAAGTGACGGAAAAGGAACTGGACATGGCCTTCACGCTCATCGACCTGCTGCGGAAGCCCTTCGATCCCGAGGAGTATCACGATCACTACCGCGAAGCGCTGAGTGAGCTGATTGAGGCCAAGCTCGAGGGCAAGGAAGTCGTGAAGGCCCCGCCGGCACGCGATGCCAAGGTGATCGATCTGGCGGAAGCGCTGAAGAAGAGCGTGGCCGCCGCCAGGAAGGGCGGCCGCACCCGCCAGCGGGCGGCCGCGAGCCGCTCGGCGCCGGCACGCTCGACCCGGCACGGGCGCAAGGCGGGATAATGCGCGCGGCGGTGCGATCGGTCCTGTCACAGCTCCATGGAGCGCGCGGCGCCCTCACGCTGAAGGTCGATGGGCACGAGCTGCCGGTGACCAACCTGTCCAAGCAGCTCTGGCCGGGACAGACCAAGCGCGATCTGCTGATGTACCTGGCGCGCGTCTCGCCGGCTCTCCTGCCGCACCTGGCGCGGCGGCCGGTGTTCGTCACCCGCTATCCCAACGGCATCGCCGGCAAGAGTTTCTATCAGAAGGTATGGGACAATCCGCCCGAATTTGTGCGGACGATTTCCATCTGGTCGAGCGACAACGACGGGCCCCGCGACTATCTCCTCTGCGCCAACCTCGCGACGCTCCTCTGGCTGGGGCAGCAGGCGGCGCTGGAGCTGCACGTCTGGTTTTCCAGCACCACGCCGGGGCGGGATGGGCGGACGCTGGGCACGACGTACGGGGCATCAGCGTCGGCGCTGGATCGTTCGCGCCTGAATTATCCCGATTTCATGGTGTTCGATCTCGATCCGTACCAGTACTCGGGTCGGGAGGCGGAAGGCGCGGAGCCGGAGCTGTACCGGCCCGCGTTCAAGCGCGCGCGACGTCTCGCGCTCGACCTGCGCGAGATCGCCGGTTCGCTCGGCCTCGAGGCGTTCGTCAAGACGTCGGGGCGGACCGGGTTGCACCTGTACCTGCCGATCCGCCGGAAGTACACGTTCGCCGAGGTGCGCGGCATGGCCGAGACGATCGGCCGGCACCTGCATTCGCGCCACCCGCGTGACGTGACGCTCGAGTGGGCCGTGAGCCGGCGGCGGGGAAAGATTTTCTTCGACTACAACCAGAATGTGCGCGGCAAGTCGCTGGCGGCCGCGTATTCGCCGCGGCGTCATCCGCTGGCCACGGTGTCGATGCCGCTGACATGGGATGAGCTGCTGACGGCGTACCCCACCGACTTTACCATCACTACGGCACCCGGCGTACTCGAGTCGCGTCCGGATCCGTGGTCCGGCATTCTTGCCGCCAAGGGCGACCTGGCCGCCGTGATTGCGAGCGCCGGATGAGCCGCGTGCTGCGGCTCCTGCCTGGCGCGGCGCAGTCGCGGCTGCGCCGGCGCAGCCAGCCCGTCTGGATGCCGCCGATGCTCGCGTCGGCGGGCGACGGCCTGCCGCGCGGTGACGGCTGGATCTATGAGCCGAAGCTCGACGGCGTCCGCTGTCTCGTCTTCGTGGCCGACGGCGTGGTGCGCCTCTACTCCCGCAACCGCAAGCCGCTCGACGCGGCCTACCCGGAGCTGGTCGACGCGCTCACGACGTGCGTGCGCGGCGACGCGGTGCTGGACGGCGAGGTGGTGGCGCTGGACCCGGCGACGGGGCTCTCCAGTTTCTCCCTGCTGCAGCAGCGCATGGGGATCCGGAACGCCGCGATGGCGCGTCGGTCAGGCGTGCCGGTCGCGCTATACCTGTTCGACTGCCTGTTCTACGAGGGCGTGGACCTGACATCGCTCGGCCTGGGCGATCGCAAGGCGGTGCTCCGCGACATCGTATGGTACGGCGAGGAGGTGAGGTTCACGCCGTACCGTACGAGCGGGTCCGCCGAGATGTACCGGGAGGCGTGCCGGCGCGGCGCGGAGGGGATCATCGCCAAGCGCGCCACCGGACCCTACATCGGCGCGCGTTCGACCGACTGGGTCAAGGTCAAGTGCGTCGATGAGCAGGAGTTTGTCATCGGCGGCTACACGACTCCGCGGGGCGGCCGCCCCGGATTCGGTGCGCTGCTGGTGGGATACTACGAGGGCGGCGTGCTGCGCTACGCGGGGAAGGTGGGGACCGGCTTCGACCGGGCGACGCTGCTGCTGCTGCACGAGGCGCTCGAG
Source organism: Gemmatimonadales bacterium (assembly GCA_038250675.1). Classification (GTDB taxonomy): domain Bacteria; phylum Gemmatimonadota; class Gemmatimonadetes; order Gemmatimonadales; family GWC2-71-9; genus JAICUF01. The sequence goes on along the minus strand of JBBSCB010000001.1, from coordinate 75,968 downwards.
CAGCTCGGGCGGCGGACCACGCCGTTCGGCGGCGTGGTGCCGTCCGGGGCGGAGGTGCACTGGGTGATGCCGGCGCTGGTGGCGCAGGTGGGATTTTCCGAATGGACGGCGGGCGGCCTGCTGCGGCACCCGCGCTACGTCGGCATGCGGCACGATCGGGACCCGCACGACGTAACGCGCGAACGAGCCGTCGGCGTCACTTGACCAGCTGGATTTCAATCGGCGTGCCGGGCACCGTCACCTTCACGAGCCGGTGCGGCGCAGCCGTCGTCACGAAGAACGTCAGCGGCTGCGGGCCGCCGGTCAGCTCCGCGCGGTAGACCGCGAAGGTCCCGGCCGGCACCGTCACGCTGTCGGCTCCGCTCACCGCCAGCGTCATCTGTCCCGCCGTGCCCTGGCCGGACATGAAGACCGGAATCGTCCAGCGGGCGCCGGCCTTCCACGGCAGGGCCGGCAGCAGCGCCAGGATGCCGTTGTCGTCCACTGAGCCGGCGGCCACCGTCGTGTCTACTGTGACCGTCTGGATCGTGCCGTCCTTGCCCGGTGTTGCGGCCGAGCCGCGCGCCCGGCCGCCGGCGTAGACGATATCGATCCGCGTCTCCTTGCCCTGTGCCGTGCCGGCCTGCACCACGTGCCGCACGCCGGCGGCCTTGTCGAGGTCGAGCGTGGTGACCTGCTGCACGCCCGCCATCGGGATGTGCGTCTCCTCGGTGTAGCGGAAGCCGCTGTCCGTCAGCTCCAGCGTGCTGAGCTGCGCGCCGAACGGCCGTCCCTGCACCATGACGGCAAAGCTGTCGCGCCGTGCCACCAGCTTGCCCACGTCGAGCGGCAACGCCGCCGCCGCCACCACCAGGTCAGCCGGCGCGACCGGCTTCCCCTCGGCGTCGATGATCCGCACCGGTGCGATCGCACGGAGCTTGTCATACAGTCGCGTGCCGTCACCAACCACGACGATCACACCGGCATCGGGACGGATGGCGGCCCGCGCGGCCGCACGGAGCGCCGGGGCCGTGACGGCACTCAGCCGGGTGCGGTAGGTCGCGAGGTAGTCGGCCGGCCGGTCGAGGAGCCGCGCGCTGGTGACCGCGGCCGCCACCTGGGTGGCGGTCTGGATGCTGAGCGGAAAGCTGCCGACGAGCGAGTTCTTCGCGGCATCCAGCTCCGATGCCGGCACCGGCTCGCTGCGGATCCGCCGGAGCTGCACGAGTATCTCGCGCAGTGCGGAGTCGGTCACTTCGGTGCGGACTTCCGTGCGCGCCTCGAAGGTGCCGATGCTGCGGGGCTCGCTGATGTCCGAGTAGGCACCGTAGGTCCAGCTCTTCTGCTCGCGCAGGATCATGAACAGCCGGGAGCTGGCGGCTCCCCCCAGCACGCGATTGGCCACCGTGAGCGCATAGCCGCGCGGGTCGGTCGGCAGGAACGTCGTGTTGCCGATCACGATGTTGGATTGCACCGAGCCGGGCCGGTGCACCAGCAGGATGCTCGTGCGGCTGGGGACGGGCGGTGCCGCGGCCGGTGCCGCCGCCGCAGGCGTTCCGGTCCAGCCGGAGAACGCCTGCGCCGCGAGCTGCCGCGCGGCGCTGAGTGTGAGATCACCCGCAACGACGAGAAGCGCGCCGGCCGGCCTGAGCCGGGCGCGCTGGAAGCGCAGCAGGTCGTCCCGGGTGATGGCGCGGACCGACTCGGGCGAAGAGCTCCGCCCGTACGGGTGGGCGCCATACACGGCGCGCGCAAAGTAGCGCGCGGCGAGCGAGGCGGGTTGTGAGAGCTCGAGCTGCAGGCCGGAAAGGGTCTGGGTCCGGAGCAGGCCCAGCTCCGAATCGGCCAACGCCGGCCGGATGGCCGCGTCCCCCATCAGCGCAAATCCGAGAGCCGCATCGGGCGTGAGCGTGTTGGCGCGAATGGTCAGGAACTCCGCATCGGCATCCGCACTGAGTGAGCCGCCGACACCTTCGATGGCCGCGGCCATCTCGTCGGCGCTGCGCTTGCCGGCTCCCTTGGTCAGCAACCCCGCCACCATGTCCGCCAGCCCCTCCTTGCCGGCCGGATCGTATCTGCTTCCGGCCGGAAGAGAGAGCGTGAGCGAGACGACGGGCTGTGCGTGGTTCTCGACCAGCAGCATCCGGATGCCGTTGGGAAGCACCGCCTCCTGGAATGGCGGGAACGCTGCCGGGCGCACCGGTCCGGCCGGCGGCGGCGACGCGGGCGCCTGCGCCGCCGCGCCGGCCGGGGCCAGCGCGAGGGCGAGCATGAGCAGTCGCGCTGGCGTCATGGCGTGGCCTCGGCGGTGATGAGCAGGGTCAGCGAGTTATCGGGGCGGATGTAGGTCGCCGCAACGCGCTTGATGTCGGCGGCGGTGACGGCCATGTGGCGCGCAAAGTCGGTATTCACCGCATCGGGGGTGCCGAGGAACCGGTTGGCCACCTGCAGGGCCTCGGCGACGCTGATCGCGGTCTGCCGTCCGGAGATGACCCCCGCCCGATAGATGTTGCGGGCCTTGGCGAGATCGGCCTCATCCACGCCGTCGGCCGCGACGCGGGCCAGCTGCACGGTGATCGCCGCATCGAGCGAATCCACCGACGCCCCCTGATTGGCGATGGCCAGGACGAGGAACTCACCGGGTCCGCTGCGGGGACCGAACGGATTGACCAGCACCGGCGCGGCCGCGGCGAGCCTGGCTTCGCGGACGAGCGTGCGGTTGAGCCGGGAGCTTTCGCCCTGTCCCAGAATGGCGCCGAGCAGCTCGATGGCGGGGTAGTCGGGGCTGTCGTACGCCGGCACGCGGTAGATCTGCATGACCGCGGGCAGGTTGGCGTTCCGGTCCTGCACCCGGCGCCGGAGCGCGCCGGTGTTGAACGGCTGGTCGCACACCACGGCGGCGGGCGCGGCGCGGCTCCCCGGAATGTCGCCAAAGTACTGCGCGATGAGGCGGCGCACCTCGGCCGACTGGAAATCGCCGCTCACGATTAGGGTGGCGTTGCTGGGCGCGTAGTACAGATCGAAGAATGCCTGCACGTCCGGGGTGCGCGCGGCATCGAGATCCGCCATGGATCCGATGATGGAATGCGAGTACGGAAAGCACCGCGCGGGGTCCATCAGGGTGTACGCGTCCTCGAAGATGGACTTGGTATACGGCTGGTTGTCCACCCGCAGGCGGCGCTCCTCCTTGACCGCCTCGCGCTGATTGTGGAACGAGGAATCGGTGATGGCCAGTGAGCGCATCCGGTCGGCCTCGAGCCAGAGGCCAAGGTTGAGTCGGTTGGAGGGGAGCGGCTCATAGTAGTTGGTGCGGTCCTCGGTGGTGCTCCCGTTGTAGCCGGCGGATCCCGCGCGATCCAGCAGGCCCATGTGTTCGCCCTTCTTCACGTGGGCCGACCCCTGGAACATCATGTGCTCGAAGAGATGGGCAAAGCCGGTGCGCCCCGCCACCTCGTTGCGCGACCCGACGTTGTACCACACGTCCACGGCCACCACCTGCGCGGTATGACTCTCCGCGAGGATGACCCGGAGCCCGTTGGGCAACGTGTAGCTCTCGAATGCGATCCGGGCCGGTTCCTGGGCTCCGGCGCGATGGACCACGAACGCGGCGGCGAGGGAGAGAAGTGCGAGAGCACGTCGCATGGGAATCCGGTGAGCGGGAAGTGGTTGGGGGCTCCCCTACACTCGCCTGTCCGGCCCGGTTTCGCCAGCACTGTGGGGCAAAAACCACGAAACCGGTGTGGCGTAGCGCCGTGATGCTGCGGTTTCGACCACAGGGAGATCGACCAGAAGCTTGACAACTCGCTGTGCAGTTCTGATGCGACCAGGCACCAAATTGTCGCTCATCATGAGCACGATATTCAACGCCTTAGCTCAATTTATGCGGGCACTGTGTACGAGACTTTGACACTACCACTCCGCCGGATTGGTCCTGCTTTTGCTTTGAGGCTGGGCGGTCGCGTCCTCACGAAGCGCGATCGACAACAGCTCTACCCGATAAGAGCACACCCGGAGCGATCCGGGGCCGCAAAACTTGAGGTCTCGCCATCAGCAGTCGGCGAGATAGCTCGGTGTCGAAGGTGGATGCGCAACGCTCCCGCGCGGTGCTTCCCTCGGTGACTACTGGGAGCGCCGCGCGTTGCGTTTCGGTCGTCCGACCAACGCGCCGCCGGCGATGCAGCTTCGTCCGACTGGAGGAGTGCATGCGTACGGGCAATTCGCTCCGTGTCATCGCGCTGGCCCTGTTGCTGTCGGGTGGTTTCGCCTGCGGCGATGCGACCGGCCCCGCCGATGCGGCGTTCAAGCGGGACACTCCGTCCGTGGTTCCACCTGCGATCCTGTCGGCGACCGGCGGCGAACTTGTCCCGTGCGTCCCCGAGCCCACGCAGGTGGACACCTTCTCCGTTACCAGTCATGGCGGCAAGTTCCGCATCGGCTACGCCGAATTGCGGATCCCCAAGGGCGCGGTCCTGCCGGGCGTCACCCGCAGGTTCGAGATGCAGACGCCCAGTGCGGCCTTCCACTCCGTGCTGTTCACACCGGTGGATGGGCTGGGCACCGTCGTCTTTCTCGCCCCGGTCAGGCTCAGTCTCAAGTACAAGGGATGCGATGGCAAGTCGGGTCGGCGCAAGGTGATGGTGTATGTGACGGACACCGTGGATCCCGTGACCGGACTGCCACGCGTGCTGTCGCTCGTCGGCCGACTCGATGATCTGCTCACGATGGCCGTGGAAGGCAAGACATCGCACTTCTCACGGTACGCGGTCAGCTATTGATCCCGTGACCACCCACCCTGCAGGCCCGGCCGTTCCCCCACCGGTCCGGTCACCGCGTGAGCTGGTGCGGGGCGGCGTCGAGCACGAGCGGCATGGGCGATTGTCCGAGGCGCTCGACCTCTACGCCGCCGCCATCGAGTGCGCCGGCCCGCGCGATGCCGCAGTGCTGAGCGAGGCGTTGCGGCACGTCGCGCTGCTGCACCACCTCCGGGCCGAGCCGGACGCGGCCCGCGATTACGGCGAGCGCGCGGTCGCCGTGGCACTCGAGGGCGGGGCGCCGGTCGTCGCGGCGGAGGCGTTGAACGCGCTGGGCAGCTTTGCATTCGAGGCCGGGCGGCATGATGACGCGCAGGAACTCTACGAGCAGGCGCTCCAGCTCGTCCGCGAGCCCTCGGTGGTGCGCAAGGTGGAGCACAACCTGGGCATCCTGCACAACGTGCGCGGCGAGTGGGCGGAGGCCGCGGCGCACTATGCGAAGGCGGCGGAAGCGGCCGAGGCGCAGGGCGACTGCCGCGCGGCGGCCGTGGCCTACCACAATCTCGGCATGGTCGCGGCCGATCGGGGTCAGTGGGAGGAGGCGTACCGGCAGTACCGGCGTGCGATGGGTACCGCGGTCATGCTGGGCGACCGTCATCTCGAGGCGCTCTGCCGGCTCAATCAGGCCGAGGTCCACCTGGCCCTCGACCGCTGGGACGACGCGCGGCAGGATGCCGAGCGCGCGCTGGCGGTGTTCGACCACCTCGACGCGCGACGCGACAAGGCGGACGCCACGCGCATACTCGGCGTCGTATTTCGCGAGACGCGACGGCCGGCCCTGGCTGAGTCGCGGCTGCGGTCGGCCATCGAGTTGGCGGTGAGTACCGCATGTCCGCTGAGCGAGGCGGAGGCGCGGCGGGAGCTGGGCGAGCTTCACCGCCAGCGCGGCCGGTTGATCGAGGCGCGTGCGGAGTTCGATGCGGCGTCCCGGCTCTTTGCGCAGCTCGGCGCGCGGGCCGACGTAGCGGACGTGGACTCCCGGCTGGAGCGTCTCCAGGCGGCCTGAGCGTCGGGGTGGGATTACCTTGCGATGGACAGATCGCGCTGCCGATCGGCGGCACGCCCCACCGCAACGGGAGCAGCTGATGGACCGCATCCGCGTCGCCACCCTCCAATATCTCATCCGGCCGATCCGCGCCTGGGACGAATTCCGTGACCAGGTGACCGCCCTGATCGAAACCGCGGCCGATTACCATTGTCAGTTGCTCGTCTTTCCCGAATATTTCACCGTCCAGCTTCTTACCCTCGGCGACGTGCGCCGCCCGATGCGCGAGCAGATTCGCGATCTGGCCCGTCAGGCACCGCGCTTCGTCGAAATGATCTCGGGGCTCGCCCGCACGCACGGGCTGTACATCGTGGCGGGCACGATTCCGGTGGCCGGAGCCGAGGCCGGCACGGTGCACAACATCTCGTACGTCTTCGGGCCCGACGGCGCCCATTCCTGGCAGGGCAAGATGCACATGACCCGGTTCGAGACCGAGGAGTGGGACGTCACGCCATCGGCCGGGCTCCGGGTGTTCGACACGGCGTTCGGGCCGATGGGTGTGGCCATCTGCTATGACGTGGAGTTTCCCGAAGTGGCGCGTGCGGCCGCGCGGAAGGGCGCGCATCTCCTGGTGGTGCCGAGCTGCACCGACGACCGGCAGGGGTTCTTTCGCGTCCGCTACTGCGCGCACGCGCGGGCCATCGAGAATCAGATGTACGTGGTCCACTCCTCGACCGTCGGCTCGCTGCCGATGGTCCCGGCGGTCCACCTCAACTACGGGCAGGCGTCGATCCTGACGCCGAGCGACTACCCGTTCGCGCGCGACGGCATTCTGGCGGAGGGCAACCCCAACCAGGAGGCGATGGTGATCGGAGAACTCAACCTCTCGACCATTCTGGAGACGCGCTCCACCGGTACCGTGCTCCCGCTGCTCGACAGCGAGCGCACCCGCCTCGTGACCGAATCAGTCGAGCTCGTTCGCCTGTGAGCGCGCCGGGGGCGGTCATCGTCCGTCCCACGACCCCGGCCGACGTCGCCGGTGTCATTGCGCTGAGCGGCACCGTCTACCCCGGCGCGCCGTCGTGGACCAAGGCGCAGCTGGCCGCGCACCTGGGGGTCTTTCCCGAGGGGCAGTTCGTCGCGGTGGACCCGGCCGACGGCGTGGTCGTCGGGATGGCCGCGAGCCTCGTTGTTCTCTGGGACGACTACGACCTCGAGACCTCCTGGCGCGACTTCACCGAGCATGGCACATTTTCCAACCACGATCCCGTACACGGGCGCACGCTGTACGGCGCCGAGATCATGGTCCATCCCCGCATGCAGGGGTGCGGAGTGGGCACGCGGATCTATGCCGCGCGCGAGGCGCTGGTGCGCCGCCTGGGCCTGCTGCGCATCCGCGCGGGCGCGCGGCTTCGCGACTATCACACGGTGGCGGCGCGGATGACGGCCGAAGAGTACGTGACGGCGATCCTGCGGAGCCACGTGGCCGACCGCACGCTCAGCTTCCAGCTACGGCGGGGCTTTCACGTGCTCGGGGTGGTAAGCGACTATCTCCGCCACGATCCCGAGAGCCTGGGATACGCGGCCGTGATCGAGTGGGTCAACAGCGAGGTGGCAGACTCGGAGGGCTACCTGCCGCCCCCGTGGCTTCGGCCGCTCACAGAATGACGCGCACGCCGCCCAGATCCTCGATGCGGTGGGGAAAGTGGTCGCCGGGCGTGCCGATGAACATGAGATTCTTGGGCACGCCCAGATAGCGGGAGAGCTGCTCGATCACGATCGGCCCGAAGGTGCCGCGGACCAGGAGGAAGTCGATTCGCAGGTGAGGGTAGCGGGCATCGATCGTCTGGAGCTGCTGGGCCAGGTCCTTCGGGATGTCGTGCTCGTGCTCGTAGACGTGCACCACCTTCATCTGATTGGTCTGCTCGTTTTCCAGCACGTAGCGGGCGGCGCGATTCAGGATGTCGAGGTCATCACCCTTGCTGAAGTACACGACGGCGAGCGCGTTGATCGCCTCCATATGCCGCACCACGGTGGCACGGATCCACTCATTGGCGCGGAGCGCGCGTTCCACGATGGCGCGCGACCCCTTGAGCGCGAGGCGGAGCAGCGTGACCCGGCCCAGCATGATGCCCACGCCCCCCAGCGCGATGGACAGGTAGATGAGGAAGATCCGCACGTTGCCCGGATCCAGCAGCACGTTGCCCACCAGCCCCACCACGACGCCCAGCAGCGCCACGACCACCGCCACCCGGCTGGCACGCACCGACCGCGGGAGCCGTCCGCGCGAGTGCTTGAGCAGCAGGTTGCCGATCGCGAAGAGCGCCATCACGCTGAGGAACGAAAGCGTGTAGACGCCGGCGAGCCGCGCCAGGTTGCCCTGCGTGATCAGGAGAATCGAAGTGCACAGGAGGAAGAAGCTGATGGTGATCCAGTGGTTGGTTTCGCGCCACCGGTTTTCGTGGAGCAGGAACTGGGGCAGGCAGCGATCCAGCGTCATCCGGCGCACGAGACCGGTGACGCCGACGTAGCTGGTCAGCACCGCGCCCGAGAGCACCAGCACGGCGTCCACGCTCACCCACCACCCCAGCCAGGCGCCGGCCGATCGTGTACCCATGATGGCCAGCAGGTCCGGCGGCACCGCGCGGATCTCCGCCAGCGGCAGCAGTCCCAGCGACAGCAGGCTGATGAGCGGATTGAAGACGGCCACCGCGATCCACATGTTGCGGAGGGTCCGCGGGAAGACCCCGGGGCGCTGCTCCTCGATGAAATTGGCCGAGCTCTCGAAGCCGCTGATCCCCAGCATCGCGGCCGCAAACCCGAAGAAGAGGGCGTGCACAAACCCGCCGGGCGGCGGCATGGTGCGCGCCGTGTGCAGCAGCGCCGGGTCCCGCACCACGGTGAAGATCGCGGCGGCGCACAGGACGGTGAGCGTCACCATGTGCAGCAGGAAGATGCCGAGCGCGACGGAGCCCGACTCGCTGATGCCGATGATGCTCAGGAGCGCGAATGCCGCCAGCAGCCCGATCGTGGCCGCCGTGATGTCGAGCCCGGCCAGGAGATGATGCAGGTAGTGCATCGCCTCGTTGGCGCTGATGACGGCCGTGGCAATGTAGGAGAGCAGAGTGAGGCAGGCGGCCCCAGCCGCGAGCCGCTTGTTGGTGGTGTTGAGGAGCACGGTGTACGTGCCGCCGTTCAGCGGCAGCGCGCTGCCGACCTCGGCGTAGATGAGGCGATACAAGTACAGCACCGCTGCCACGATGACCAGCACCAGCGGCGCCAGCACGCCCGCCTGCGCCGCCGCGAGGGCCGACACGTACAACACGCTCGACGTGATGTCGTTGCCGCAGATGGCGGTGGCGCGCCAGGTGCCCAGCAGGTGGCGTGAGGGCTGATCGAGCCGGGTGACCCGCTCCGGCTCGGGCAGCTCGCGCACCACCTCGGCGGTGCCCCAGCCGGCGAATTCCGGCTCGCCGGCCTCGGAGACTCCGGATGCCGGCGGCGCGCCGTCAGACATTTGCACGGGGAGGGATCGGGGGATTCATCGTCAGACAAGATGGCGGGAATCTTCGGCGGGGGCCAGCCGCCCGTCGGCACGATCGGCTTGAATGAAAAAAGGGGGGCGGCCGGATGGCCGCCCCCCTTCACCTGCGATGCGGACCTGCGCTAGTAGCGGTAATGCTCCGGCTTGAAGGGTCCGGCAACCGGCACGCCGATATACGCGGCCTGCTCGGGTGAGAGCTGGGTGAGCTTCACCCCCAGCTTGTCCAGATGGAGCCGCGCCACCTTCTCATCGAGCGCCTTGGGCAGTGTATAGACCTTCCGCTCGTACTGATCGGCCTTCTGGTGCAGCTCGATCTGCGCCATCACCTGATTGGTGAAGCTGGCCGACATGACGAAGCTCGGGTGGCCGGTGGCGCAGCCCAGGTTGAGCAGTCGGCCCTCGGCCAGGATCATGACGCTGTGGCCGTCGGGAAAGACGTACTCGTCGTATTGCGGCTTGATGTTGATCCGCCGGATGCCCTTCTTCTTGAGGCCGGCCATGTCGATCTCGTTGTCGAAGTGGCCGATGTTGCCCACGATCGCCTTGTCCTTCATCCGCGCCATATGCTCCACCGTGATGATGTCCTTGTTGCCGGTGGCGGTGACGAAGATGTCGGCCGTGGCGAGGACGGCGTCCAGCGTCGTGACCTGGTAGCCCTCCATCGCCGCCTGAAGCGCGCAGATGGGATCGATCTCGGTGATGACGACCCGCGCCCCCTGGCCCCGCAGCGCCTGCGCGCAGCCCTTGCCCACGTCACCATACCCGCAGATCACCGCCACCTTGCCGGCAAGCATCACGTCCGACGCGCGCAGGATGCCGTCGGTCAGCGAATGCCGGCAGCCGTACAGGTTGTCGAACTTGGACTTGGTGACCGAATCGTTGACGTTGATGGCGGGGAACAGCAGCGTGCCCGCCTTCATCATCTCGTAGAGCCGGTGCACGCCGGTCGTGGTCTCTTCCGACACGCCGCGGATATCCGACGCCACACCGGTCCAGCGCGTGGGATTTTCGCCGATGGTCCGGCGGAGCAGGTCCAGGATCACGCCCCACTCCTCCGGGTCGCTGGCCGGATTGAACGCCGGAATGCTGCCGCTCTTTTCGTACTCCGCGCCCCGGTGCACCAGCAGCGTCGCGTCGCCGCCGTCGTCCAGCAGCAGGTTGGGACCCCGGCCGTCGGGCCAGACGAGCGCCTGCTCGGTGCACCACCAGTACTCCTCCAGCGTCTCGCCCTTCCAGGCAAAGACGGCCACGCCCTTCGGGTCGTCCGGCGTGCCGGTGGGTCCGACCGCCACGGCGGCGGCGGCATGGTCCTGGGTTGAGAAGATGTTGCACGACACCCACCGCACGCTGGCGCCGAGCTCGACCAGTGTCTCGATCAGGACGGCGGTCTGCACCGTCATGTGCAGCGAGCCCATGATGCGGGCGCCGTCCAGCGGCCGCTTTCCTTTATACTCCGCCCGGAGCGCCATCAGGCCCGGCATCTCGTATTCGGCGAGCCGGATCTCGTTGCGGCCAAACTCGGCGAGCCCGAGATCGCGCACCTTGAACGGCGGCCGCGCCGTGGCGGGAGAGGTCTTTGGATTCATGACTGCGGTCGCCATCTGTCAGCTCCTCGTTGGTGTGGCCGGCGGTCGATCGCCGCCGGCTGATCATGCATCGCGTCTGGCCGTAGCCGCGAACAATGCCGGTCCCTTCGCGGTCGTATCGGGCGGGAGGGCGAGATAGCGAAAGCCCCCGAGCCCCGCATCCGTAACCCACCCGCCCAATGTATCGGCGGAAAAACCTTGCCACACGTGGCCCATCTGCCGGCGGTACTCCGCGCGATCGTGCGGCATCATGTCCACCACCAGCACCCGGCAGCCTGGCTTCAGCGTCCGCCGCACCTCGGTCAGCGCCGCCACCGGCTCGGCCACGTAGTGAAGCACAAGGTACATCACGGCGGCATCCAGCTCCTGGTCCTCGACCGGAAGCGACTCGAGCTCACCGGCGCGGAGCTCGACGTTGGCGCTGCCGTCGAGCCGCCGCCGGGCGACGGCCAGCATGGCCTTCGAGGCATCGACCCCCACGACGCGCCGCACGAACGGGGCAAGCGCCTGCGTCAGGTGTCCGGTGCCGCAGCCCAGGTCTCCCACCGTCCAACTCTCGTCCAGCAGCGCCGGGAGGGCGGCGACGTCTGTGCGACTCCCGAACAGCTCCGCGCGAAGCCCGTCCCACTGGCCGGCGGCCGTGGAGAAGAACTCGCGCGATGCCGTCTGCCGCCGGGTCAGCACGCTCCTGACCCGGGCGGCGTCCTGTGTCGCTTGGGCAGAATCGGCCAGCTCCTCCCTGACCACCTGCCAGAGCCGACGGGCCGCGGGTTCCAGCGGGGCCGCGAGGCGGTACTGGCGGCTGGTGCCGTCGGCCCGGGAGGCGACCCAGCCGGCATCGCTCAGAATGCGAAGATGCCGGCTGACGGTGGACTGGGGCAGTTGGACGACGGCGCACAGCTCGGTCACCGCCAGCTCGTGGCGATCGAGCACCAGGAGCAGGCGGCTCCGGGTGGGATCCGCCAACGCATCGAGGCGATCGAGTACCGTCACAGGTGTATCATCCGTATATCCGGATATAATGATACTACATTCGTAGCCCGGCCGCAAGTGTGGGATGCCCGGTTGCGGAGGCGCACGAGTGCCGAATCTCCGTGCGGCGCCCTAGCCGCTCGGGTCTGCCGGTCATATGTTGCGGTCTTGCCGCCTCGCCGCGAAGATCCGCGGCCCCGCAATCCGATCGCCGAGCCCGTCACGATGCCAGACACCGCATCCATCCCGATCCGCACCTTTCCGTTCCTCCTGGGCGGCGAACTGCGCGCCAGCGCCGATACTGCGGAGATCAGGAGCCCTTTCTCGGGGGAGATCGTCGGGCGCGCGGCGGTCGCCACCCGGGCGGACGTCGTGGCCGCCATCGACGCGGCGGCGGCGGCGGCCCCGGCGGCGGCGGCGATGCCGACGCACGCGCGCGCGGCCGTCCTCGACCGGATCGCCGCGACGCTGACCGACCGGCGGGAGGAGGTTGCCCGTCTGCTCGCGGGGGAAGCCGGCAAGCCGGTGTCCGCGGCGCGGACCGAGATCGACCGGACGCTCTTCGTGTTTCGGCAGGGATCGGAGGAGGCCAAGCGAATCGGCGGGGCGGTGATGCCGCTGGACCTGATGCCGCACGGCGACGGGCGCTGGGGCATCACGCGCCGGTTTCCACTGGCGCCGATCGCGGCGATCACGCCGTTCAACTATCCGCCGCTGCTCGCCGCCCACAAGCTCTCGCCCGCCATCGCGTGCGGCGCCACCATGGTGCTGAAGCCGCCGCCGCAGGACCCGCTGTCGACGCTGCTGCTGGCCGAGATCATCGCGGGCGCCGGCTACCCGGCGGGCGCCATCTCCGTCGTGCCGTGCAGCAACGACGATGCGGCGCCGCTGCTGGATGACCCGCGGATCCGGATGATCACGTTCACCGGGTCGGCGCGGGTGGGCTGGATGATCCGGCAGCGGGCGCCGATGAAGCGCGTCGCGCTCGAGCTCGGTGGCAACGCCGCCGCGGTGATCGAGCCGGATGCCGATCTGGACCGCGCCGTGAAGCGGTGCGTCTACGGCGGCTACGTCTACGCCGGCCAGTCCTGCATCTCGACGCAGCGCATCCTGGTGCACGAGCAGGTCTACGACGCGTTCATCGAGCGGTTCATTCCGGCGGTGGAGGCGCTTCGCACCGGCGATCCGCTCGACGAGCGGACCGACGTGGGGCCGATGATCGACGAGGCCAACGCGATCCGCGCCGAGTCGTGGGTGAGCGATGCGGTGAAGGCGGGGGCGCGGGTGGCGACCGGCGGGCGGCGGACCGGCGCCGTGCTGACCCCCACGGTGGTGCTGGACACATCGAGCGACATGAAGGTCAACTGCGAGGAGGTCTTCGGCCCGGTGACCACGATCCGGCGCTACCGCGATTTTGACGAGGTGCTGGCGACGGTCAACGCCTCGCCCTACGGGCTGCAGGCCGGGCTCTTCACCAATGACGTGCGGCGCATCCTCCGGGCGTTCGAGCGCATCGAGGTCGGAGGCCTGATCATCAACGACGTGTCCGGGTTCCGGGTGGACCACATGCCGTACGGTGGTGTCAAGCAATCGGGCAGCGGGCGCGAGGGGGTGCACTACGCGATCGAGGAAATGACCGAGATCAGACTGCTGGTGCTCGGGGCTGAGGGCTAAACGGCGGCAACGGAGGAGTCATGATGCGACGGATGGTGCTGGGAGTGGCGGCGGTGGCGGCAATCGGTGCCGCGCGGGCGGAGGCGCAGTCCCAGGCGGCGCCCACCGCGGCGCAGCGCGCGCGGACGGAGCTGTTCCGGGCGAAACAGGTGCCGTTCGAAAAGGGCTTTCGCGTCTTCATCGTGCCGGACATGGAGGGCATGGGCAGCGCGGTGGACATCCACGAGGTGATCGCGGGCAACGAAGGCGAGCACTACAAGACGCTGACCAGCCCGGACTACTGGGACCGGTTCCGGCTGCTCCTGACGAAAGAGGTTAACGCGACGATCGCGGGTGCGCGGCTGGCCGGGGCCCGCAGCTTCGTGGTCAACGAAGGCCATGGCGGCAACCTCTTTGCCAACGTGCTGCCGTGGGACCTCGACAGCGCCGCGATCCTGGTGCGCGGGTTTCCCAAGCCGCTCATCATGATCACCGGGCTCGACAGCACCTTCGGCACGCTGATGTTTACCGGTGCTCACGCCAACGCCGGGAGTCCCGGTGTGATGGCACACAGCTTCTCGTTCGACGCCTTCACCGTCAACGGCAAGAAGCTGAACGAGGTGGGGATCAATGCGCTCATCGCCGGGGAGATGGGCGTGTCGGTCTCCCTCGTGAGCGGCGACGACGTCCTGATCGAGGAAACCAAGGCGATGCTGGGCACCAATTTCGTGCCCATCGTCACCAAGCGCGCCGTCGGACGGATGGCCGCGATCACGTACAGCCCGGCCAGGGTCCGGGCCATGCTCCGCGCCGGCGCGGCCGAGGCGGTGCGGCGCGAGATGCGGGGCGAGATCAAGCCGTTCACCATGAGCCGGCCGTACCAGGTGGATTTCACCCTTCGTGCCAGCTACCCGGACAGCGTGGTGACGCAGGTGAGCGCACTGAGCGACTTCAAGCTCGAGAAGACCGGCGACCGGAGTTTCCGGCTCGTGACTGACAGCGCCCGGGAGATGGGCTACCTGCTCGACGCCATCGAGTCGGTGGTGCTGCGATGAGCCGGGGCCTCCTGCTCGCCGCCCTGCTGGCGCTGCCGGCGCCGGCCCTGCTGGCGCCGGCCCTGCTGGCCCAGCAGGCCGCGGCGCCGCGCGACACGACGCCGCCCGCCGCCTATTTTGGCGTCACCGAATACAAACTCGCGCGCCAGAAGCTCGAACTGGACATGCAGAAGGGCGGCTTCACCGTCTACATCATCGGCGACATGGAGGGCCTGGCGTCGGTGGTCCGGAACGCGACCGAGATGCGCCCCGAATCGCGGGGCGGCACGCCGCAGCACGAGCGGTTTCGCCAGGAGCTCACCGACGAGGTGAACGCGGTGATCGCCGGGGCCCGGGCGGCCGGTGCCACCCAGTTCGTCGTCAACGAGGGACACGGCGGTACGCTGTTCCGCAACATTCTCCCGGAGCAGCTCGACTCCGCGGCGATCCTGATCCGCGGCTATCCCAAGCCGATCGTGATGACCACCGGCCTCAACCCGATGGTGGACGCGATGATGATCGTGGGTGCGCACGCCAACGCGGGCAGTCCAGGCGTCATCGCCCACAGCTTTGCATTCGACTCCTTCACCATCAACGGCCGGCAGCTCAACGAGGCGGGCATCGCCGCGTTCATCGGCGGCGAGATGGGTGTGCCGATGATCCTCGCGGCGGGCGACGACGCGCTCACCAGCGAGACGCGCGAGATGCTGGGCCCGATCGAGACCGTGACCGTCAAGACGGTCTTCTCGCCCGCGGCGGCGGCGGCGCTTTCGCCGGCCCGGGTGCACGAGCTGCTGCGCGCTGCGGCCGCACGGGCCGTCCGGCGCGCACGCGCCGGCCAGCTCCACCCGCTCGTCCTGGACAAGCCGTATCACGTCCATATCTGCCTCCGGCGCGGCTACGTGCGCGACGACTGGGTGCGGACGACCGTGGGCAAGCTCGACGGTATGACGGATGCGGGTACTCCCGGCTGCTACGACTACACGTCGTCCTCCGCCGAGGAGGTGGGCAACCTGCTGAACGAGATCGAATGGACGGTGCTGAAGCCGTGAGTGCGCCGGTCTGGGCGACGGCGGACCTGTGCGACGCCTATCCGGAACGGCTGCAGGTCATCGCCGCCGGCTTCCGCGACTTCGGCGGCATTCACGCCTTTCACGGCGAGATCGCGACGCTCCGGAGCGTCGAGGACTACCGCCCGGTGCTGCGCGAGCTGGAAGAGCCCGGACGGGGGCGGGTGCTGGTGGTTGATGGCGGCGGCTCGCTGCGCCGTGCCATTCTCGGCGAGCGGCTGCTGGGGCTGGCGCGGCGCAACGGATGGGCCGGCGTTGTGGTGTACGGCGCGGTGCGCGACAGTGCGCTGACCGCGTCCATTCCGACCGGATTGCGCGCGCTCGGCACCGCACCCTGCCGCGGCGAATCGGGATCCGCCGGCGTCCGGGGTGAAGCACTGGAGTTCGCCGGCGTCCGGTTTGTTCCGGGCGACCGGCTCTGGGCCGATGCCGACGGCATGGTGGTGGGCGGTGCGGACGTGACGGAGGCACCCGCATGACGCCATGGGTGATCTTCCTGATGGTGGCCAACTTCGTCGTCTACATGGTGACGAGCTCGTCGCCGGTGCTGGGCAATTACCTGGTGTTCCAGCCGGCGCTGGCACTGGCGCAGCCGTGGACGGCGTTCACCTACATGTTCGTGCACGCCAACTTTGGCCACATCTTCTGGAACATGCTGGCGCTGTTCTTCTTCGGGCCTCGGGTCGAGATGCGGCTGGGCGGCCGGAACTTCATCGGTCTGTACCTGGTCAGCGGCCTGGCCGGCGCGGCGCTCTCGTTCGTGGAGCCGGCGGTGGGCATCATCGGAGCGTCCGGCGCGGTCTTCGGCGTGCAGCTCGCATATGCACGCTACTGGCCCCGCGACCGCATCCTGATCTGGGGCCTCCTGCCCGTCGAGGCCTGGGTGCTGGTGGTCGCGATGACCGGCATTTCGCTCTTTGGCGGGATGACGCGGTCGGGCAACGTGGCGCACTGGGCGCACCTGGGCGGCTTTGCCGGCGCCGCGCTCTATCTCGCGATCATGGAGCGACTCTCGCCGGCCCGCCGCTTCCGCGCCGAAACACAGCCGGGGCCCAAGCCGGGCCTGCTGAGCGAGCGGGCCACGCTGGAGCGCTGGGGCCAGATCCGCGCCGACTCGCTGCATGAAGTGAATCGCGGCGAGCTGGAACGGATCCGCGCCGTGCTGACTGCGCGCGGCATTGCGGGGCTGAGTGCTGGCGATCGCGCGTTCCTGGATCGCTTCAGCCGGCCGGGAATGCGCTAGACCAGAACACCTCCTTCGATCCTTTTTCCGGAGACGTGTCCATGGCGCCTGCGACCGTGATTCTGATGCGACTGCTGCACATCGTGCTCGGCGCCATCTGGGTGGGCTTCGCCGTATTCGTCGCGATGTTCCTGATGCCGTCGCTGCGCGCCATCGGCCCCGCGGGCGGGCCCGTGATCGCCCAGCTCGTCGCGGTGCGCCGGTTTCCGCTCTACATGATGTCCCTGGCGATCCTGACGGTCCTCTCGGGGATCGGGCTGTACTGGCACGACTCGGAAGGCTTCAGCTCCGCCTGGATGCACACGCCGGGCGCACGGGCGTTCGGCGCCGGCGCGGGCCTCGCGATCATTGCCGTCATCCTCGGCATGTCGGTCAACTCGCCCACGGGCAAGCGGATGTCGGCGCTGGCGGTGGCGATGAGGAGCGCGGGGGGTCCGCCGTCGCCCGAGCAGATGGCCGAGCTGGAGCGGCAGCACCGGCGGATGGCGGGCGCGAGCACCGTGGCCGCGGTCCTGCTGGTGCTCGCGGCCGCCGCCATGGCCGTCGCCCGCTACGTCTGAGCGGCACGGCGTGCGGCCGCGGCGGGGCGCGGCGCTGGCCGCCGTGCTCAGCGCGACCGTCGCCGTCGTGACCGGCGCAGCAGGTCCGGTGCGCCAGACGCCCGTACAGTACTGCCTGACCTATGGCGCCCAGCCCGAGGCCGCCGACACGATCCGGCTCGCGTCGGCGATCGGGTGGACGTCAGGTGCCGGAGGCGGGGTGGCGACCGCGGAACCGTTTGCGCTCGACTCGATGCACACGCCGCGGCTGCACGCGCGCGACGGGCGCTGGCATCGGCTGAAGGCGGGCATCGTGCAGCTGGAATTTGGCGGCGCCGCGTGGCGCTACGTCTACCTGATGCCGGCCGGCGGCGGCGCCGGCCGGGTGCATGTCGAGTCCGACATGCACCTCGAACAGCCGCGGAGCTGGCGGTTCACGGCGCGGTCCTGCGGCAATCATTCCTAGGAGCCCGCATGCGAACGAGGACGGCAATCGCGCTGGCCGTGCCGCTGCTGATGGCCGCGCTGCGATACATCGAGATCTTCGAGAAGCGCCGCAACCGGTGACGCGGCCGCTCGATCCGGAGCTGCCCCCGACCCGGCACCCCGTGCCGCCCTCCCGCGTCGCCCGGCTGGGCCGGAACCTCACCGTGCAGGTCCTGGTGGCCATCAGCCTGGGCGTGCTGCTGGGCGCGTGCTGGCCCGCCGCGGGCCGGGCGATGCGCCCGGTGGGCGAGACGTTCATCAATCTCGTCAAGATGGTCATCGCCCCGGTGATCTTCCTGACCATCGTGCTCGGCATCGCGCATACCAGCGATCTCCGGCGGGTCGGCCGGGTCGGGATCAAGGCGCTGGTGTATTTTGAGATCGTCACGACCTTTGCGCTCGCGATCGGGTTGATCGTGATGAATCTGGCGCGGCCCGGCGAGGGACTCGATGCCTCGCGCATCGCCCCGGCCGACATCACGGCGTATGCCGCGCAGGCCCGCGAGATGCACTTCGCGGATTTCGTGATGCACATCGTGCCGTCAAGCGTGGTGGGGGCGTTCGCCCAGGGTGACATCCTGCAGATCGTCTTCTTCTCGGTGCTCTTTGGTGTGGCGCTCGCATCGCTCGGCGGCGCTGGCCGGCCGCTCACCGATCTGCTCGAGCGGCTGAGCCAGGTGGTGTTCCGCATCGTCGGCATCGTGATGGCGGTGGCGCCGATCGGCGCGTTCGGGGCGATGGCGTATACCATCGGGAACTTCGGCGTCGCCTCGCTCCTGACCCTGGGCCGCCTCATGGCGGCGGTCTACGCCACCATGTTCCTCTTCATCTTCGTCGTGCTCAACCTCATCGCGCGGGCCTGGGGGTTCAGTCTCACCGGCCTCCTGCGCTACATCCGCGAGGAGATCCTTGTCGTCCTGGGCACGTCGTCGAGCGAAGCGGTGCTCCCGAGGATGATCGACAAGCTGGAGCGCTACGGCTGCGCGCGGCCGGTCGTGGGACTCGTGATCCCCACCGGGTACTCATTCAATCTGGACGGCACCGCGATCTATCTGTCCATGGCCACGCTGTTCATCGCGCAGGCATACGGGGTCCACCTGTCGCTGGGCCACCAGCTGAGCGTGCTCGCCATCCTGATGATCACGTCGAAGGGCGCCGCGGGCGTCACCGGCTCCGGCTTCGTCGTGCTGGCCAGCACGCTGAGCGCCCTGCGCGTGGTACCCATCGAGGGCGTGGCGCTGGTGCTGGGCGTGGACCGCTTCATGAGCGAGGCGCGCGCCATCACCAACCTGATCGGCAACGCCGTGGCGACGGTGGTGATCTCCAAGAGCGAAGGCGCGTTCGACGAGGCGCAATCGCGGGCCGCGACGCGAGGTGCCCTGTGACGTCGGCACCGGTGCCGCCGCATCCGGGCGTACGGGTGCCGCCGCCCCTCATTTTCGTGGCTGGGTTTCTGCTCGCCTGGGCGGTCCAGCGCGCGCGGCCGGCCGCGCTGCTCACGGCGCCGCTCCGTGGACTCGCCGTGGGTTTTGGCTGGATGGTGATTGCGGGGTCGGCGACGTTCATGGTGTGGGCGGCGCTGACCTTTCTCCGTGCGCGCACCGCGATCGTGCCCATGCGGCCGGCCACGGTGCTCGTGCGCACCGGCCCCTTTGCCCGGACCCGGAATCCGATGTACCTCGGCCTGACGCTGATGTACCTGGGGGCGACCGCCCTGGTCAACAGCGTCTGGCCGCTGGTGCTGCTGCCCGTGGTGCTGCTCGTGCTCCGCCGCGCAGTGATCAACCGCGAGGAACGCTATCTGCAGGGCGCGTTCGGCGCGGAGTATACGGAATACTGCCGCCGGGTCCGCCGGTGGCTGTGAGGCGCCCCCGTCGAGCGAGGAGGGGCCGGCTGATGCACGCGCTCTTCCGCGCCGCCCCGCTCGCGCTGATGGCGCCCGGGTGCCGCGTGGCCGTCCCGATGCCGGTGCCGTCGCCTGCGGGGATGGTGGATCGCGCCATCGTGGTCGACGGCATGACGTATCGCTACATGCTGTTCATACCGCGCGTGGCCGCGCCGCCGGCGGGCCTGCCGGTGGTGCTGTTCCTCCATGGAATGGGCGAGCGCGGCAGCGACAACGAGCGGCCGGCACACTATTCCCTGGGCGCCTACCTCCGGCTGCACAGTGACAGCTTTCCCGCGGCAGTGGTGATAACGCAGGTGCCGGCGGACAGCTACTGGACTGGCCAGCCGGCGCGCGTCGCGCTGCGGGCGCTGGCCGCGACGATGCGCGAGGTGCACGGCAATCCCCGGCGCGTCTACCTCACCGGGCTCTCGATGGGCGGATACGGCTCCTGGGAGCTGGCGGTGGCACAGCCGGAGCTCTTTGCCGCCGCGGCGATCATCTGTGGCGGGGTGCTGGCGCCCGCGTGGGATGCGCACCTTCGCGTGCATACTGTGCCGTCGGGGACGACCGATCCCTATGCCTGGGTCGCCGGCCGGCTCGGCGGGCTGCCGGTCTGGGTTTTTCACGGCGATGCCGACAGGACGGTGCCGGTGACCGAGTCCCGCCGGATGGTGGATGCGCTCACCCGTGCGGGCAGCGACGTGCGATATACCGAATACCCCGGGGTCGGTCACAACGCGTGGGATCGCACCTACGCCGACCCCGCGCTCTGGCAGTGGCTGCTGGCGCACGAACGCCGCCGCGCGCGACAATGATCGCGGCGCCGCCGCGACCGCCATGGCCCCGGGGCCGTACGGGCCGTACATTGGAAATCTTCCCCAACCGCCCGGTCCCGTGAGTCACGATCTGCGCGAAAAGCTCCAGCACACCGTTGGCGACGCCTATCGCCTCGAGCGTGAGCTCGGCGGCGGCGGCATGTCGCGAGTCTTCGTCGCGCACGAGACCTCGCTGGGCCGCAAGGTGGTCATCAAGGTGCTGCTGCCCGAGCTCGCCGCCGGCGTCAGCGTCGAGCGGTTCCGGCGCGAGATCCAGCTCGCGGCGCAGCTCCAGCACCCGCACATCGTGCCGCTGCTCGCCGCGGGCGAATCGGACGGCCTGCCCTACTTCACGATGCCGTTCGTGGTGGGCGAGTCGCTGCGCACCCGGGTCGCCCGTGGCGAGCTGCCATTAAACGAGGCGGTGCACATCCTGCGCGACGTCGTCTCGGCGCTGGCATACGCCCACACCCACGGCGTGGTGCACCGCGACATCAAGCCGGACAACGTGCTGCTGTCCGGCGGCGTGGCAGTCGTCACCGACTTTGGCGTCGCCAAGGCGGTCTCGGCCTCCGGTGGCGACACCCACAGCAACCTCACGTCCATGGGTGTCGCACTCGGGACGCCCGCGTACATGGCGCCGGAACAGGCCACCGCCGACCCGCAGGTGGATCACCGGGCCGATATCTACGCGCTGGGCGTCATGGCCTACGAGATGCTCACAGGCCAGCCGCCGTTTGCCGGGCGCTCGGCGCAGGCGGTGCTCGCGGCGCACGTGATCGAGGATCCCGAGGCGATCGAGCGGCGGCGACCGTCGCTGCCGCCCGCCCTGGCCGCGCTCATCATGCACTGCCTGGCCAAGCGCGCGGCCGACCGGCCACAGGCCGCCGAGCAGATCCTGTTCGTGCTCGACAGTCTGGGTACGCCGAGCGGTGGCACCACGCCGACCCGGGCGGTCCCGGCGACGCCGGCGCCCCGCCGCCGCGCGATAGTTCCGTTCCTGGCCGCGGCCGGCATCGCGGTGCTCGCGGTGGCGGCCACGCTCGTCGTTCGCAGCCGGCGGCCCAACCCGGCCGCTCCGAGCGCTACCGCGCCGCCCGCTGCGGTCGATTCCGCCGCCGCGCCGGGTGTGACGCCGCCGCGCACCGACTCTTCGGCTGGGCACAGCCGCGTCGCGACGAGCGCGTCGCCGACCGTCACCCCGCCGGCCCCGGCCCCGGCCCCCGCGCCGACCCCGGCCAGGCACTTGCCGGCCGCCGCCGACCGGCCGGATTCCGTGTCGGAGCCGGCCCACGCGGCGGTGCATCCGCGGGCGGAGACCGCGGCGAGCGTCTCGGCGACCGGCTCCACCGGCGGCGGTCGCACCGGCGAAATCTTTCCGGAATCGGTGCCTGCGGCGGTGCCGGTGGCCCCGGCACCGCCGCCGGACCCGCGTCCTGCGCTCCGCGCGCTCGTGGCGGACTACGCGGCCGCGATTGAGGCGCAGAACGTGGCCGGCGTGCGCCGGGTCTATCCGGAGATGAGCAGGGCCCAGGAGGACGGATGGGCGCAGTTCCTCGGCACGGTCCGGGACGTCAAGGTGACGCTGTCGTTGTCGCAGGTGAGCGTCACCGGGGGTGACGCCGAGGGGCAGGTCTCGGGAATGTATACCTACGTCAACACCAGCACCCGTCGGATGCAGCAGCAGCCGGTCTCGTTCCACGTGATGTTCCGCCGGGACGGCGGCACGTGGCGGATGGCGGAGGTGCGCTAGCTGTAATTGATGAAGAGGTTGTTCACTGAGCCATAGCGTTGCAAGCTGGGTTTGTCGAAGACCTTCACCGGCAAACGCCAGAGGACTCAGTGAACGCACACAAGCTAGCGCGGTTGACCCCGCGGGGGCGAGCAGGCATGGTGCAGCGCCTGGCCCGGGGGCAGTCTGTGACCCGGGTCGCCCGGGAGTTGGAGCTCAGCACGACGACCGTGCGCCGGTGGTGGCGGCGGTACCAGGCCGAGGGCGTCGCGGGCTTGGAGAATCGGTCGAGCCGGCCGCGGCACTCCCCCCGCAGACCAACGGCAAGGCGGAGCGCTTCATCCGCACCGGTCTGGCGAAGTGGGCCTACGTCGCGGCCTATCAGTCCTCACGCCAGCGCGCCCTCCTACTGCCGGAGTGGCTGCGGTATTACAATCGAGAGCGCCCGCATACGGCACTTGGCTTCCGGACCCCAGCGCAACGCTTGGCTGAAAAACGGTGGACAACGGCTTCACTAATTACACCTAGAAGTTGTATTCCGCGCCGAGCGTCCAGATGACGTTGGCGCGGAGCCCGCCGCGGTTGAGGGGCCAGGCGCCGTTGCCGACCACCGTGATTCCGGTCGCGGTGGTCAGCTTGATGCCCAGCGACGCGTTGACCATGTCGTCGCGGCGATCGGGAATCGTGGTCGGGATCACGGTGCGCTCGTAGGGCGCCTGGATCACGACCGGCGCGGGCACCTGGAGCGGGCTGGTGCCGACCTGCAGCTCGGACACGACGTCCGCGGCGAGCGTGGCCCACGGCGCGAGCAGCTGATCGAAGCCCGCGGTGGCCAAGACGGCATCGGCCTGGTATTGCCCCCCGCGGTATGCATATCCGAAGTTGGCGTGGGGCGAGAAGGCGCCGTAGCGGGCCGAGAAGATCGCCAGCCCGCGCGCCGCGAACGAGCCCGAGCCGAGGAGGTCGTCGGCGCTGCCGGTGGGAAAGCGCACATCGGCCAGGACCGCGACGGACAATGGCTCGCCGGAGCGCAGGTTGATTTTGGCCCGGGCGGCCACGTCGCCGAGCCCGGTCGCGGAGCCCTGTACGAAGCGGCTGGCGGTGAGGATGGGACTGGTGGGCGTGCCGCCGAAGAAATGGACGGCAGGCGGCGGCCCGAACGGGTTGATCTGCGCCATGCTCTCGCCAAAGAGCGAGGTGGACACCACGGGCAGGACCACGCCAAGATCGACCCGATCGTTGAGGCCGTAGGTAAAGAGGAACGACGTGACGGTGAGGTGAACGTTCAGCGCGAGGTTGAGACTGATCGTTTCGTTCTCCAGCGTCGGGACGCCTAGGAGAGAGCAGTCGCCGCCCGCCACCGAGTCGCACCCGGCGTAGTTCACGTTCTGATGGGTGAAGGTGAACTGGAGGTTCTGCAGGTCCACGCCGCGCAGGGTGGCGAATGTGACGCCGGTGCGGGTCAGGCCGGCCAGCACCCGGCCGCGGCCCAGCGTTTGCGCGCGTTCACCGAAGATCGGCCCGGCGGAGGTCGAGGTCCGCACCGGCATGCCGCCTTCGAAGCGGAAGGTGGACCCGCCGCTGGTGGCGCTCACCGGCAGGTTGGCGACGTTGCTGCCGATCGAGTTGGTCAGGAATGAGATGATCGTCGCGTTGCCGCCGACCGCCGCGGGAATGAAGTGATCGCCGTGCTCGCGGATCGTCTCGGGGTTGTTGGGGTCGGCGCTGCCGCCGAGATGGAGCGGGGCATCGCCTTGGCCGAAGATGAACAGGTCGCCGAGCTTGTCCCGCAGGTGTTGCGCGCGGAGGGGGACGGCCGCGAGGAGAGCGAGCGTCACCAGGGCTGGCACAGGGCGCATGCGAGCTCCGATCGATCTGATGGATTGGGAAGATTGCCCATTACAGTCTCTGTCCACCTCGCCGATTCCGCAACCGGGAGATCCCGCATGCGCCGCGTGGCCGTCGCGTGTATCGTGCTGATGGGGCTGGCCGCGTGCGCCCGCAAGGAGCAGCCGCGCCCCGCGCAGACCGAGCGCCAGCGCGACAGTGTGCTGGGTGCGTCAAAGGTGCCGGGCGCGGGCGGAGTCGGTGCGGCGCTGCGCGTCTCCGACTCCGCGGCGGCGCGCCAGGCCCGCCAGGACTCGATCGTTCAGTAGCGCGGGTCACCGCGGCGACGTCTTGTCGATCGCGGCCTTTCACGACTGGAGCGGCATCATGCGTTTCACGACGCTGCTGTTGATTCTCATCGTCGGCAGCGTGCTGCTGATCGGGGCCTCCTGGGGGCTGGCGAGCGCGGGCGTCGGCGACCTGCTGGGCGCGCCACCACCGCGGATGGGCACCTCGCACACCGCCTTCGAATGGAAGGGATCGTCCGCGGTGAAGGGTCACAAGCGGGTCTGGAAGTTCAGCTACGGGCCGACCGCGATTCCCGGCGCGCCCAACGTGCGCATCTACGTCGATCCGATGGGGCACATTGTGCGGACCGACCCGGCCAACCTGCCGGACCTGCTGCGCGCGTTTCATTCCAAGGGGTACTGACCACGGGTTGCCGAGACCGCCGGATGGCAGGCGGCGGCGTCATGGGCCCGGTCACGCATTTCGCGAGGTACGCGCCGGCGATCCCGACGGCCTGGTTGGCTCCTCCCAGGCGCTCATGGCCCCATGCAGGCGGATCCCGCGGCCGGCTGAGGAAGCGATCGGGCGCCCAGATGGTGGGAACGATCGGCTCCGGGGCAGTGTTCATAGAGAGCGGCCCGGTTCGTGCCGTTGCAACTATTTGTCGACCAATGAGATAGATTGACACCTAGGCGGATCCCGAGCTATCCTGGACCGGTCGCCCATTCACCGCCGCACCTGAGAGCATTGATGCCCCAGCGTTTCTCCACCCGCACCGTCATGGTGCTGGCCGCCCTTCTCTGCGTCACATCCTCGCCGCGCGCGGCCGCGACAGTGCGTCCCGCTGCGATGCGGGCGGACACCGCCGCCGCGGTGAGACCTACGTCGTCCGCCGCGGGGCCGGTCCTCCTCGCAGCCGCCGAGGATGCGGGGCTCCGTGACGAGGTACTGGAGCTCGCGTTGCGAGCCCGGGCGCGGGTTCTCGCCGAGGGCCGCAGCAGCAGTCCGATTCTCACGGTGATCGATTTCAGCCGGCCGTCACGGGAGCGCCGGCTCTGGGTTCTGGACGTGGATCGCGGCACCGTGCTGGCGCACGAGCTGGTGGCCCATGGCCGCAATACCGGCGGCGACGTGGCCCGCAGTTTCTCCAATGACGTCGGCAGCTATCAGTCGAGTCTCGGCACCTTCGTCACCGGGGAGACCTATCAGGGCAAGCACGGCCTCTCGCTCCGGCTCAACGGCCTTGATCCCGAGCTGAACAGCCATGCGGCTGAGCGCGCGATCGTGGTCCACGGCGCCGACTACGTCAACGATGCGATCGTGGCGCAGCTCGGCCGCCTGGGGCGGAGCGAGGGATGCCCCGCGCTCAATCCCGCGGTGGCGCCGCGCATCATCAGGCTCATTGGCGGCGGCACGGTACTGTTTGCCTACTATCCCGCTCCGGAGCTCGAGCCGACGCTCGACTCCTGACCGACGATTTGCGAGCCGGCATGGATGCCAGGGTGCTGAGCTTTCGCGAGGAACTGGCCTGCAGCATCAGTCACGGCGTTGGACTGCTCGCGAGTCTCGCCGCCCTGCCGGTGCTCGTGGTGGTCGCCGTGCTGCGGCACGATCCGTGGCAGGTGGTGGGTGGTGCCATCTTCGGCGCCATGCTGGTGCTCCTCTACGCCGCGTCCACCGTGTATCACGCACTCCCCGCCGGACCCCATAAGCAATTCTGGCGCATCGCGGATCACGCCGCGATCTATCTCCTGATCGCCGGCACTTACACCCCGTTTGCCCTCGGCGTGCTGCGCGGGCCGCTGGGGTGGCTGCTGCTCGCAATTTCGTGGGGGCTCGCCGCCACCGGCATCGCGCTCAAGGCGATCGTCGGCTTTCGCTATCCATACCTTTCCACCGCCATGTATCTCGTCATGGGCTGGCTGGCGGTGTTTGCCATCCGGCCGCTCCTGGCGCACGCGGGCCCGGCCGGCGTTGCGTGGGTGGTGGCCGGCGGGATGCTGTACACCGTCGGTGTCATCTTCTACGCCTGGGAGCGGCTGCGGTACGGCCACTTCGTGTGGCACCTCTTCGTACTGGGCGGAAGTCTCTGCCACGTCGTCGCCGTGCTGTGGTACGCCGGCGCCTGATCACCTCAAGCGAGGATCCCGTGCCGAACGCCTCCCGTCCGACCCGGTCTCCCCACCCGGCAACACTGCTCGCCGCCGCCCTGCTCGCCGCCGTGTGCATCAGCGGATGCACGCGCGGCTACGGCGCGCCGGCGCCGCTCCCGCGCACGCAGGTGTCACGGATCGAGCAGATCAGCGGCACCCACGCGCTGCTGCAGGCGGTGAGCCCGGTCAACGAGCAGGTCGTATGGGTCAGCGGGCACTCCGCGACATGGGGCCGGACGCTCGACGGCGGGGCAACATGGCAAACGGCGCGGGTGCCCGGCGTGGACACGACCCTCCAGTTTCGTGACGTGTACGGCGTGGACGCCAACACCGCGTACCTGATGAGCGCCGGCAACGGCGCGCAGTCACGCATCTACAAGACCACCGATGGCGGCCAAAACTGGACGCTTCAGTTCACCAACGGCGAGGCGGAGGCGTTCTACGACTGCATGGATTTCTGGGACGCGCGGCGCGGCCTCGCGGTGAGCGATGCCGTGGGCGGACATGTACGGCTGCTGGCGACGACCGACGGCGGCGGGCACTGGAGCCAGCCGCCATCGGCACCGGAGGCGCGGCCCGGTGAAGGCGGCTTTGCGGCGAGCGGCACCTGTCTCGTGGTGCGGGCGGGGGGCCGGGCCTGGATCGGGCTGGGCAACGCGCCGGTGGCACGCGTGCTCCGCACCGCCGACTACGGAGCCACCTGGAGCGAGTCGGTCACGCCGCTCCCCGCCGGCAATGCCATCGGCATCACATCGGTGAGCTTCCGCGACGATCGCAACGGTGTGGCGATGGGCGGCAACGTGGGCGACAACAACGCGGTCGCCGACGTGGTGGCAGCGACGCATGACGGCGGCGCCACATGGACCCTGGGTGGCCGGCCGCCGTTCAGCGGCGCGATCTTTGGCGGGAGCTACGTTCCCGGTGTGCGCCCCTCGACGCTCGTCGCGGTGGGCCCCAGGGGATCGGCGTGGTCCGGCGACGACGGGGCGACGTGGACGCCGATCGATCAGGTGGCATACTGGGCGGTGGCGTTCGCATCGCCGCACGCGGGCTGGGCCGTGGGCCCGCGCGGGCAGATCACGAAGCTCTCGGGTTTCTGAGGCGGCTGCGTCGGGCGGCGCCGGTGGCCCGCCCGGGCCGGTGGTGTCCGTCCTGCCGCGGGATCATTTGCTCCAGGTGCCGCCCAGCGCCTTGTAGAGCTGGACCGATGCGCTGAGCTGCCCCAGCTGCGCCTGACTGAGCGCCAACTCGGCCGTAAACAGTCCACGCTGCGCCTCGAGCACCTCCACATAGCTCGCCACGCCGGTGCGATAGCGCAGCTCGGCCAGCTCGGTGGCGCGACGCAGCGCCTGGGCCTGCGTCTCCTGTGCCGTCACCTCGTCCCGCGCCGTCCGCACCGCCACCAGTGCATCACCCGCATCCCTGAGCGCGCTCAGCACTGTCTGCTGGTACTGGGCCCGCGCCTGATCGGCGCGGGCCCGCGCGGCGCGTTCCTGCTTGATGAGTCGACCCCCGGTGAAAATCGGCACCGAGATTCCGCCCAAGAGCTGATAGACCTCGCCCTGGGAGGAGAACAGGTTACTGGCCGAGCTGCTCTGGGTGCCGTAGTAGCCGGTGATCATCACGGCCGGCAGACGGGCCGCGGCGGCGACGCCGATGCGCGCGGTGGCGGCGGCAAAGGCGCGCTCGGCCTGGCGAACATCGGGGCGGCGCGCGAGCAGGCTGGCGGGCACCGAGTCCGGCACCTCGAGGGCTGTGACGGCGTCGACCAGCGAGCCGCCGCGCTCGATGTGGCGTGGCGCCTCGCCGATGAGCTGGCTGAGCCGGTGCTCCACCTGGCCGCGCGCACGCTCCACCTGGGCCAGCGTGGCGGCCGGCGCCGACACCTGCGCCTCAAACTGACGGACGTCGAGCTCCGAAATCAGGCCCTGATTGAATCGCTGGCGCGCGAGCCCCAGGGTGGACTGGCGCGACGCCAGCGTGCGTTCGGCGATGGCGCGCTCCTGATCCAGCTCCAGAAGCTGGAGATAGCTGGTCGCCACATCGCTCACCAGCGTCAGTACCACCGCCTGCTGCGCCGCATCCTGTCCGGCGAGATCGGCGCGCGCGGCTTCGATGCCGCGGCGGGTGCGGCCCCAGAAGTCGAGCTCCCAGCTCACGTCGCCGGTGATACGGAACGCATCGTAGCTGACCGGCGGGGCGGAGCCGATGGCAATCTGGTTGGTGCTGGCGCCGGCGTTGGCCGTGAAACCGGGAAAGAGCGGTGCGCGCGCAATGCCCACATCGGCCCGGAACTCACGGATGCGCGCAATGGCGCTCTCGAGGTCGCGGTTCTGCCGGAGCGCAGTCTCCACGAGCCGCACCAGGGTCGTGTCCCGCACGATGTCGCGCCAGGCGACGGCTTCGATTGAATCGGTGGCCAGATCCCGCGGCGGCGGAATCCGTGGCCCGGTGACGGCGGTGGAGTCGTTGGCCCGCGCGCGCGCCAGCGAGTCGAAGAACGCCCGTGTGGCGCCGCTGGTCGCATCGGCGCCAATCCGTGCGGAGTCGGCCGGGGTGGCCACCGGCGCATAGCGCGGCCCCACCGCGCAGCCGGCGAGCGCCACGGAGAGCAGGGTGGCGAGGGTGCGCCGGCTCATGGTGCCACCTCCGCCGGCGGATCGGCCGCGGCCGGCGCTTCCCGCCGCTCCGCGAGCCCGCGGATCACCCGGAAGAAGAGCGGAATGAAGAAGATGCCGACGGTCGTGGCGATCAGCATGCCGGCAAAAACGCCGGTCCCGATCGAGTGACGGCTCGCCGCACCGGCACCGCCGGCGATCATCAGCGGCGATACGCCGAGGATGAAGGCAAACGACGTCATGAGAATCGGTCGGAATCGTTCGCGTGCCGCCTCGGTGGCGGCCTCGCGGATCGACATGCCGCGCTCCCGCAGCTCGTTGGCAAACTCCACGATCAGGATCGCGTTCTTGGCGGCGAGCCCCACCACCGTGATCAGCCCCACCTGGAAGTAGATGTCGCTCGGCTGTCCCCGCAGCCAGATGCCGAGGAATGCGCCGAGGACGCCGAACGGCACACCCAGCAGGACGGCAAACGGGATGGTCCAGCTCTCGTACTGCGCGGCGAGCACCAGGAAGACGATGACCAGCCCCAGGACAAAGACCATCCCGCCCTGCCCGCTGGAGATCCGCTCCTGATACGACTGGCCGGAGTAGGCAAAGCCGACCCCTTCAGATGCAAACCGGGTGCGGATCAGATCCTCGACCTGATTCAGCAGCTCGCCGGAGCTGTGCCCCGGCTTGGTGCCGCCGGTGACGAGGGCGGACGTGAAGCCGTTGAAGCGCGAGAGCAGCGTGGGGCCGGTGCGGAACTCGATCCGGGTGAGCGACGAGACCGGGATCATGGCACCGTCGGCGCCGCGGACGTGGAGCCGGCCGATGTCCTCCGGCGTCTGCCGGAAGCGCGCTTCGGCCTCCGCCTGCACCCGGTAGGTGCGGCCGTAGAGGTTGAAATCGTTGATGTACAGGGTGGACAGCAGTGCCTGCAGTGTGCCGAACAGATCGTTCAGGTCAACGCCGCGCGACTTGGCCGCAGCCCGGTCCACGTCGACATAGACCTGCGGCACGGTCGCGCGGAAGTTGCTGGCGATCCCGGCGGCGGCGGGGAGCTGATTGGCCGCCTGGAGAAACGCCTGCACCTGCTGGCCAAACTGGCGCACGTCGGTGCCGGACCGGTCCTGAAGGTTCAACTCGAGGCCGGATGTGGCGCCCAGGCCGGGAATCTCGGGCAGGTTGAAGGCAAACCCGCTGGCCTCCCGCAGCGCAAACAGCTTGCGGTTGACCCGGCCGGTGATGGCGTCGATGGACTCGTTGGGGCCGCGCTCGTCCCACGGCTTCAGGTTGATGAAGATCGTGGCGCCGTTGGGCTGGTTGGACCGGCTCAGGATGTCGAGCCCGGCGAGCGCCACGATGTTCTGCACCGCCGGCTCCGCGCGGAGGATCTGTTCCACCTGCTTGACGACCGCCTCGGTGCGCTGGAGTGAGGAGGCGTCCGGCAGCAGGAGCGCCACGGCGAAGTAGCCCTTGTCCTCAGTGGGGATGAACGCCGACGGCACCCGCCGCCAGAGGACGACGGTCAGGACGATGAGCACCGCGAATGCGGCCAGCCATGTCCGCGGCCGGCCGAGCACGCCGTGCACGGCGCCGGTGTAGCGGCGGGTGACCCGGCCAAAGCCGCGGTTGAACGCGCCGAACACTCCCGAGGTGTGCTCCGCGTTGGATTCCTTGAGGAGAATGGCGCAGAGCGCGGGCGTGAGCGTGAGCGCCACGATGCCGGAGAGCACGACGGCGATGACGATGGTGATGGCAAACTGCTTGAACATCACGCCAGTGACGCCGCCCAGGAACGCGATCGGCAGGAACACGGCGCAGAGGACCAGCACGATGGCGATCAGCGCGCCGGCCACCTGACGAATGGCGCGGTCGGCGGCGACGCGGGCGGAGACCTTCTCGGTCTCCATGATCCGTTCGACATTCTCGATCACGACGATGGCGTCGTCCACCACGATGCCGATGGCCAGTACCAGACCGAACAGCGTCAGCACGTTGATGCTGAAGCCCAGCAGGAGCAGCCCGAGGAAGGTGCCGACCACGCTGACCGGCACGGCGAGCATGGGGATCAGCGTGGCGCGCCAGCTCTGCAGAAAGATGAAGACCACCAGCGTCACCAGCAGCATCGCCTCGACCAGCGTCTGCAGCACCTCCTTGATCGACGCCGTCACGAACGGCGTCGTGTCGAACGGGATCTTGTAGGTGATGCCGGGCGGAAACGCCTTGGCCAGCTCATTCATGCGGGCCTCGATCGCCTTCCGGACCGCGAGCGCATTGGCGCCGGGCCGCAGGTAGGTCAGCATGAACGCGGTCGGGCGACCGTTCAGGCGGCCCACCAGGTCGTAGTTGCGGCCCCCCAGCTTGGCCTGGCCCACGTCGCGAAGACGGATCATCGAGCCGTTGGGGTTGGCCTTGATGATGACGTCGTTGAACTGGCCCACCGTCTGCAGCCGGCCCAGCGTGGTCACCGGCAGCGTGAGCTCGGTGCCTTTGGGCGCGGGCTCGCGTCCCAGGCGGCCGGCCGGGTTGGTGGCGTTCTGCTCGCGGACCGCGTCGGCCACGTCACCCACGGTGACGCCCAGCTGCGCCATCCGATCGGGGTCGAGCTGGAGCAGCATCGAGAATTCGAGCGCGCCGAAAGTATTGGCGTTGCCGACGCCGGGGACCCGCTTGATCTCGTCCTCGACGTACAGCTTCATGTAGTTGGTGAGATATTGCGCGTCGTACCGCGTGTCGGCGGACGAGAGCGCAACGACGTTGAGGATGTCGGAGTTGGACTTGACGATCGTCACGCCGTTCTGGCGGACCGCGGCCGGGAGCTGCGGTTCCGCCAGCTTGACGGCGTTCTGCACATCCACCGCCGCCAGATCCTGATCGCGCGAGACGTCGAAGAACACCTGCAGACTCATCACGCCGTCGCTCGAATTGGCGGACGAGTAGTAGAGCAGACCCTGGAGACCCGAGAGCTGCTGTTCGATCGGCGCGGCCACCGCCTCGGCGACATCCTCGGCCGTGGCACCCGGATAGGCGGCGATCACCTGCACCGCCGGCGGCGTGATCTGGGGATAGCGCGCCACCGGCAGCAGGCCGATGGAGAAGATGCCCAGCAGCGTCACCACGATCGAGATGACGCCGGCGAGCACCGGTCGCCGGATGAAGAAGTACTTGACCTCGGGCGTATTCACTTGGCCGTATCCCCCTGGGCGCTGTCGGGTGCTGCCGCGACCGGCTTGACCACACGGCCCGGGCCCGCCTTCTGCGCGCCGTCGACGATCACGCGATCACCGGACTCGAGCCCCTTGTCGATGATCCAGAGCGTGCCGCTCCACGGGCCGGGCTCGATATCGCGCACCGCGACCGTGTCACCCGCTCCCACGACGTAGACGAACTGCCGGCCCAGCGACTGCTGCACCGCGCGCTGCGGCACCGCAAACGCGCCGTGCCGCACGAAGCCCCCGAGATTGACTCTCACGAACTGCCCCGGTGAGAGCAGGTGATCGTGGTTGGTGAATTTGGCGCGGAGTTCCTGTGTGCCCGTGGCGGGGTCGGATGACGGCGCGATGAAGTCGAGGTGGCCGGTGCGGGGCAGGACGCCGCCGTCGGGCAGCGCGACGCGAACGGCTAGCGGACTACCCGGCTGGATCAGCGCGGCGGCGTCGGGCCGCTGGCGCCAGCTCAGCAGCTGCTGCGCCGACGGACGGAAGCTCACATAGACGGGATCGATCACATCGATCGTCGTGAGCAGGTCGGCCGGACCGGTCACCCGCGCGCCGACGTCCAGCAGTGCGCGGCCCACGCGACCCTCGATCTCGGCGCGCACCACGGTATCGTCCAGGTCCTTTTTTGCCTCTGCCAGAGCCGCCGATGCCGATTCCATCTCGGCCCGCGCGTTGTCCACGTCCTGCTGGGCCACCGCATGCTGCGCGAGCAGCGGCTGCAGCCGCTCGAGCGTGCGGCGAGCGTTGTCATAGCGCGCCTGGACGCTCCGGTACGCCGCGCCCGATCGCACCGGGTCGATGCGGTAGAGTACCTGGCCCGGCTTGACCACCGATCCCTCGGTGAACGATCGCGCCTGAATCACGCCGTCGATGCGCGCCCGCACTTCGATCCGGCGGTACGGCTGGACCTCGCCGCTGAATTCGTACGTTTCGGGAACGTCCGACGGCGTCACGGTGACGATGCCGACTTCCGGCGGCGGCGGCGCCATCGGAGGCGCCGCCTTCTTGCAGCCGGCAAGCAGGAGGACGGCACTGGTGGCGGTGAGCGCGGCCTGCAGTGGTGTCGGACGGGCATTCCAGAAACTCACACGGCCCCCTGTGCGGCGGTTCGGCCGGGTGCCTCTTGCACCCGAAGGCCGGGATAGCTACATACCGACGGGTATGTTGTCAACCTGACATTTGGCAACGGGGCGGTAAATGACGGACAAGGCAGTGCGCGGTGAGGCGCGGTGTGTGAGCGGGCGGCCCCGGCGGCGGCTGGCGCCGGACGCGCGCCGGGAGGAGCTTCTGCAGGCGGCGATCGATGTGTTCACCGAGTTGGGATACGGTCCCGCCACACTGCAGGACGTGGCCACGCGCGCGGGTGTCACCAAGGGCGCACTGTATCACTACTTCGATTCCAAGGAATCGCTATTCATCGAGTTGATCCGGGAGCGGATGCTGACCAGCATCGCCGCCATGACGCTGGAGGCCGCATCACCCGGCGCGCCGCGGGAGGATCTGCTGGCCCGGTTCATCGGCGGGATCTGGCGGCATTTTCAGCAGCCGGGTGAGATGGCGGTGACGCGCCTGGTGATTGCGGAGCTGCCCAAGTTTCCCGAGCTTCGACAGGCGCTCTTCGAGCAGGTGTCGCTGCCCGCGCGCGCGCGGCTGCGGGAGGCGCTGGCGGGACGGGTGGCCTGCGGCGAGCTGTGCCCGGAGGCGACGGAGGCGGTGGTGGCGGTGGTCCCGTACATGATTATGGGCGTGGCGCTGGGCCGGCACATCTTCGAAGGGGTGGACCCGCACGACGTCGAGTGCGGCGCGGCGTGCCGCGTCACCGGCGATGTGCTGCTGCATGGGATCAGGTTGGCGTGCCGGCCGCCAGCGTCCGGCTGAGCGTCGGGGACAGGCCCGATGCATGAACTGGTGAGGAGCGTATGGCGGTAGCCGAAGACCTGGATTTTACCTACACGCAGATCGATCGCCTCTTCCGCCTGAGTCTGGGCGAGATGGCGGACTTCAGCGGCGCCAAGTATGACGGTGACTTCTCGCTGACGCTCGAGGAGGCCCAGCACCGCAAGCATGAGTTCATCGGCGAGAGTCTCGGTATCGGGCCGGGGACGAGCGTGATCGACCTGGGTTGCGGATGGGGGCCGTTTCTCAATTATGCGCGCGAGATCGGCGCGGCCGGTACCGGCGTGACGCTCTCGCGCGGGCAGGCCGCGGCGTGCCGCCGGAACGGGCTCGACGCGCACCTGCACGATGCGCGGCGGGTCACGCCGGATGACTTCGGATCGTTCGACGCCGCGGTGAGTCTGGGCGCGTTCGAGCACTTCTGCTCCAAGCAGGAGTACGTAGCGGGGCGGCAGGATCGGGTCTACGGGGATTTCTTCCGCTCGGTGCGGGACCTGCTGCCGGCCGGCGGCCGCTTCTATCTCCAGACGATGGTCTTCGGCCCCAATGCGCTGCCGCCCGCCCGCCTCGACATCGACGCGCCGTTCGGGTCGGACGCGCATGTCATGGCGCTGATGGAGGCGCAGTTTCCCGGGTCGTGGCTGCCGTACGGCCAAGAGCAGCTGGTGCGGTGCGCCGCGCCGTACTTCCGGGTGATGTCGAGCAGCAGCGGGCGGCTCGACTATGTGGAGACGATCCGCCAATGGCGTCGTCGCTTTGGCGAGTTCAGCGTGGCCAAGCTTGGTGTCAAACTCTCGCTGGTGCCACGCTACCTCGCGAGCCGGGCCTTCCGCCAGGCGTTCACCTCGGGGATCAGTCCCAACTCGATCTGCTTCGAGCGGCTCCTGATGGACCATTACCGGATCGTCTTCGAAACTGTCTGACGGCGCAGTTCTGACTCGGCGCCGAGCCGGCCGAGGTGGCGCTCCAACTCGTCGCAGCGGGACTCGAGCCGGCTGATCAGCCGGTCCTGGGTATCGTACAGCGTCTCGAAGCGCGCGCGGTCGGAGCGGCGGGCCGCCGAGCGCGAGCGGGTGAGCACGCCGATGATCCGCGGCAGCACCCCGAGCACCGAGACAGCGAGCGCGGCCCAGGCGGCGGTATCAGCCGGCACCGAACTCATGATGAGGCCCTCGACAGATGTGGCATGTGGCATTACCGTTATTACGCGTTCGACATAGTATGGCACGTGCCACTACCGCTGTCAAGGAACCGGAGTGTGACTGCTACCAAGTCATTAACTGCCAATAGTATGCGTTCGTCGGTCTCGCGCTGGCTCCGGCGCGCGATGGACGAGGCCGGGCTCAATCAGAGCACCCTCGCCGCCAGGTCCGGTGTGGCGCGTGAGACTGTCTGGCGCCTGCTGCATGAAAAGACCGATGCCAACGAGTGGACGCTGCGCCGACTGGCGGAGGCCACTGGTCGGCCGGCTCCGGGTGCGCCCGCGGCTAACGGTGCGCCGGGTGCGGCTGGCCCGCCGGACGGCTGGCTCTTTGGCGACCCGACCTTTGCCGAGCAGCAGTTCATCGCCTTCCTCCGCAACATCGAGCGCACCACCCGGGCGATGGTGGGTGATCCCGATCTGTTCGCGGCCGAGGAGCATCGCATCAACCAGCTCGCCGTCTGCCGAGCCGCGATGCGGTCGGCCGAGCTGGCCGGGCGGCCGGTACCGACCTGGCTCACGCGGATCCACAACGAGGTGATCGGTGGCGAATTCGGCTGAGGACCGGCAGGTCCTGGTGTCGACCCGCCTGCTGCTGGCGCGCGTGCGCGAGCGGTCCGGCCTGGCCTACGCCGACGACACGTGGAGCCCGATCAGCGACATCACGCTCGACATTCTGGCTCGCCAGATGGGCGGGATGATCGTGCAGGAGGAGCTGGGAGCCAACACGCAGGAGATCGGCGTGCCCGGCTACTTCGGGCCGCCGGCGATCGTGGTCAATCGCCGCATCGCGGCCGGGTTCCGTCGCCTGGCACTCCGCCACGGGCTGGCCCACCTCGCCGCTGGCGAGCTCGACGTGGGGCAGGAGAGTGAGGTCCGGTTCATGTCGAGCATTCTCGACTACGGGACGCTCGAAGAGCGCCGGGCCGATCTGTTCGCCCTGGCCGACCTGGTGCCCGACCGGCTGATCGACGAGGCGCTGCTGGCGGGCACCCCGCTGCGCGCGCTGCCGATATGGGTGGCGTCCGAGATCCGACGGTACGCCGCGGCATGGCCGGACCCGCGCGTGCGCGACCGGGCCCGGCTGCGGGTCGCGCTCTACGCCGACCGGCGCGACTGATCCGGTGCCCGGCCTCTTCGACGCGCCGGTGGCCACCACTCTCGATCTCCACGGATGCGACGCGGCCATGGCGCGGTCCGCGGTGGAACGCCTGCTCCGGGGCCGGGCCGGTGCGCGTTCCGGTGACGTGGTGCACATCGTGACCGGACGGGGCCGCGGATCGGCCGGCCGACCGGTGCTGCGGCCGCTGGTGGCCCGGCTCCTCCGCGACGAGCTCGCGCCACTGGTCGCGGAGCACAGCAAGGACCTCAACGAAGGTGGCTACCTGGTGCGACTCAAGTGACGCGCTGATCGCCGGCGATGCGGGCCGAAGGGACGTTCCGGGCGCAGGAGCGGAACGTGGCCGAGCTCGACCGCTATGTGCGGGGACTGCCCGCGGCGCATTAGCCGCCGTGCCGGTCCGGCGGTAGATTCGGGCATACCGACTACTTCTCTTCACACACGCCGCCGGCGATCGCAGGGTGCGCTGCCCTGCCCACCACGAGGCGCCATGCTTCGCACTGCGCGCGCCCTCCGGCCGCGGGAACGGCACCGATGACCGCACCGGCGAACGCGCGCCTCACGGCGGCGCTGGCTGACCGCTATCGCCTGGAAGGCGAGCTCGGTGCCGGCGGCATGGCCACGGTGTACCTGGCGCAGGACCTGAAGCACGATCGCCGGGTGGCGGTCAAGGTGCTGCGCCCCGAGCTCGCGGCGGTGATCGGCGCGGAGCGGTTCCTTTCCGAGATCAAGACCACCGCCAATCTCCAGCACCCGCACGTTCTGCCGCTGCATGATTCTGGCGAGGCGGACGGCTTCCTCTTCTACGTCATGCCGTACGTCGAGGGGGTTTCGCTCCGCGAGCGGATCACGCGGGAGCACCAGCTGCCGGTGGACGACGCGGTGCGGATTGCGCGCGAGGTGGCGGGTGCGCTCGACTACGCCCACCGCCACGGCGTGATCCACCGCGACATCAAGCCGGAGAACATCCTGCTGCACGACGGCAGCGCGCTGGTGGCGGACTTTGGCATCGCGCTGGCGGTGAGCACCGCCGGCACCCGGATGACCGAGACCGGCATGTCGCTCGGCACGCCCCACTACATGAGCCCTGAGCAGGCGATGGGCGAGCGCGAGATCAGCGCGCGGAGCGACGTCTACGCGCTGGGCTGCGTGACCTACGAGATGCTGCTGGGCGAGCCGCCGTTCACCGGCCCCACCGCGCAGGCCATCATCGCCCGGGTCATGACCGAAGACCCGCGCCGGCTCACCACGCAGCGCCGGAGCATCCCGCCGCACGTCGAGGATGCGGTGCTGCACGCGCTGGAGAAGCTGCCGGCGGACCGGTTTGCCACGGCGGCGCAGTTTGCCGACGCGTTGTCCGGTGCGGGGCCGACACAGGCGCTGCACCACGGCGGGACGGTCCGCGCCGACGCCATGACCGCCGTGTGGCGCCGACGGTTCCAGACCGCGGCGGCGGTGGCGCTCGTGGCGCTGGCCCTCGGCGTGTGGGGCTGGGCCCGCGCGCGGAATGCCGCGGTGCGTCCGGTCATGCGGTCCTACCTCTCGCTGGGCGACAGCGCCGGGCTCCAGACCGCGCTCACGAATGGGCACCCGCTCGCACTCTCGCCCGACGGATCGCTGCTCGTCTTCGTGGGTGACTCGCTCTCCCGTCTCTGGGTCAAGCGGCGGGACGCGGCCGATCCGGTGCTCCTTCCGGGCACCGAGCATGCGACTAACCCCACGTTCTCTCCCGACGGCCGCTGGCTGGCATACATCGCGAATGGCCGCCTCCGGAAGATCCGGGTCGGGGGTGGCGCCGGCGTTGTGCTGGCGGACTCGGCGTCCGAGATCGGCGGCGTCGCCTGGCTGGACGATGGCACGCTGGTCTTTCCCAACTCGCAGCTGCTCGGCCTTCGGCGGGTGAGCCAATCCGGTGGGGCGGTCACCGTCGCGCTGCCCGACACCGTGCTCGGCGGGCTGGCACCGCTGATGCCGACGCCGCTCCCGCGCGCGCGGGGCGTGCTGTACCAGGTCTGCGGTTCCGGCTGCGCCACGATGAGTCTGCACGTACTGGACCTGGCGACCGGGCGCGAGAAGATATTACTCGACGACATCGCGATGGGCTGGTATCTGCCGACGGGCCATCTGCTGTATGCCCGCCGCGACGGTGTGATGCTCATCGTTCCGTTCGACCTGGACAAGCTGGCGATTCATGGCGCGGCGGCGCCGGTGCTGGAGGACGTGGCGCGGACCCAGTCCATCGTGGACCTGGCGTGGTCGCCGTCTGGGGTGCTGGTGTATGCCACGGCGGGCTCGATTTCCGGTGGGGCCACGATCTATCGCGTCGGGCGGGACGGGCAGGCCGCCATGGTGGATTCGACGTGGACCGGCGACTTCAATTCGTTGGCGCGCTCACCCGATGGGCGCCGCGTCGCGGTGGGGGTGGTGACGCCCGGTGCCGGGCTCAATATCTGGATCAAGCGGCTCGATCGCGGTCCGTTCACCCGCCTGACGTTCAGCGGGCACGACCGGCGGCCCGCGTGGTCGCCGGATGGCCGGGAGATCGCGTTCATCCGCGACAGTGCCATTGGCGGCGACGTCTTCGTGCGGGCCGCGGACGGGGGCGGGGCCGAGCGGCGGCTCACGCACTACGACCGCGCGATCCAGGAGGTCGCCTGGTCGCCGGACGGCCGGTGGCTTCTGGTGCGCACCGAGACCGGTGCCGCCGGCAACGGCGACATCCTGGCGCTGCCGACCGGCGGCGACACCGCCGTGATGAACCTGGCGACGACGCGCTTTGCCGAGCTGCAGCCGGCGGTCTCGCCCGACGGGCGGTGGCTGGCGTACGTCTCGAATGAGGCTGGTCTCGACGAGGTCTACGTGCGGCCGTTTTCCGCCGCCGACGCGGGGAAGTGGCAGGTGTCCAATGGCGGCGGGGAGTCGCCAGTCTGGTCGCCGGACGGGCGCGAGCTCTTCTTCCTCGGCGCCGCCACCCGGCTGGTCGCGGCGTCGGTCGCGCCCGGTCCCGACTTCAGCGTGACGGATCTTCACCCGCTGTTCGACGCGTCACGCTTTGGGTTTACCGGCTACCATCAGGGATTCGACGTCACACGGGACGGGCACTTTCTCCTTGCGGGACCGCTGCAATTCTCAGCGCTGCACGAGGCGCACCTGGTACAGGTGGACAACTGGTTTGCGGACCTCCGCGCACGGCTGGCGCCGTGATGCCGGGTCCCGGGGGGATGTCATGACGACTGACGAACACTGGATTCGCCCGCTCGACACCGAGCTCGACGTCTTTGGCGTCACCCACATCGGTCACGTGCGCAAGGAGAACCAGGATCACTTTCTCCTCTGTACCGTCCACCCCCAGGTGGTGGTGCACGGCACCAGCCTGCCCGACACGACCGCGCTGCCGCTCCGCGGCGAGCGGATGGCCACGTTCATGCTGGTGGCCGACGGCGTGGGGGGCGGGACCAGTGGCGCCGAGGCGAGCCGGCTGGCGCTGGAGGCGACGATGCACTACGTCGTCTCCTCGCTGCGATCGTATCATGCGGCCGGGACCGCCAGCGACGCCGAGTTCCATCAGGCGCTCACGGCGGCGGCATGCGAGGCCCACACCGCGGTCCGCGACAAGGCCCGGCTGGACCGGGCGGCCAGGATGGCGACGACGCTCACGCTCGCGGTTGCCGTTTTTCCCTGGCTCTACGTGACGCAAGTGGGCGACAGCCGCTGCTACCGGTACTGGGACGGCGAGCTGACCCAGCTCACCCGTGATCAGACGATCGCGCAGGGACTGGTGGACGACGGCGTCCTGCCGGCGGACCGCATGGCGCAGTCACCGTTCAGCCACGTGCTGGCCAGCGCGATCGGCGGCGACGAGGCGATGCCGGTGGTCACCCGCATGGAGATTCCCCGCGGGTGCGTGCTGCTGCTCGCCACCGATGGCCTGACCAAGCACGTGAGCAACGACGAGATCCGGGATCACGCGGCGGCGATGACGTCGGCGGAGCAGCTCTGCGGCACGCTGCTCGGGCTGGCTCTCGAGCGGGGCGGCAGCGACAACGTCACGCTGATCGTGGCCCGCGCGCCGCTGCCGCCGGCCGGTCCGTCGCGTGGCGGCTGAAGCGATGGATCGGCTGACCGCGGCGCTGGCGGGCCGCTATCGCCCGGTGCGCGAGCTCGGCGCCGGCGGCATGGCCACCGTGTACCTTGCCGCCGACCTCCGGCACGACCGCCAGGTCGCCATCAAGGTGCTGCACTCCGCGCTCGCGAGCGCGGTGGGGCCCGAGCGCTTCCTCAGCGAGATCCGGACGACGGCCAACCTGCAGCACCCCAACATCCTGCCGCTGCATGACTCGGGCGCCTCCGACGGGCTGCTCTACTACATCATGCCGTACGTGGACGGGGAGACGCTGCGCACCCGCCTGGCCCGCGAGGGCCGGTTGTCGATCGGCGACGCCCTGCGGCTGATGGGCGAGGTGGCCGACGCGCTCGACTACGCCCACCGCGCCGGCATTGTGCATCGCGACATCAAGCCGGAGAACATCCTGCTGAGCGCCGGCCACGCGATGGTGGCGGATTTCGGCATCGCGCGGGTGACCGCCGAGCCCGAGACGTCGCGCCTGACGCAGGTGGGCGAGGTGGTCGGCACGCCGGCGTACATCTCGCCGGAACAGGTGGCCGGGGAGCCACTCGACGGCCGGAGCGACGTCTACGCGCTGGGCTGCATGCTTTTCGAATGCCTCACCGGCGAGCTGCCCTTCACCGGGTCGGCGATGGCGATGCTCGCGCGACGGATGACCGCCGAGCCGCCCTCGCCCCGGGCCCGCCGCAGCGAGGTCACCGCTGCGCTCGACGACGTGGTGCGCAAGGCGATGGCCACCGCGTCGGGCGATCGGTTCGCCACCTGCCGCGAGCTGGCCGAGGCGCTGGCCGCCCCCGAGGCCCCGACCGCCACACTCGACCGCCGCGGCATCGTGGTCCTCCCGTTCACCAACCTCAGCGCCGAACCGGACCACGAGTATTTCAGCGACGGGCTGACCGAGGAGCTGATCAGCGATCTGGCGGCGATCCGCTCGCTGCAGGTGATCTCCCGCACCTCGTCCATGCAGCTCAAGGGCACCACCAAGGGCGTCCGCGCAATCGGGCGGGAGCTGGGTGTGCGCTACGCCCTCGAGGGAAGCGTGCGCAAGGCGGGCAACGCGCTCCGCATCACCGCCCAACTGGTGGACACGCAGAACGATGCGCAGCTCTGGGGCGAGAAGTACAGCGGCACCATGGACGACGTGTTCGACGTGCAGGAGCGGGTCTCGCGCGCCATCGTGCAGGCGCTTGATCTGACGCTCGGCGCCGAGGAGGACGCGCGGCTCACCGACCGTCCGATCCGGAACGTGCGCGCGTTCGAGCTCTACCTGAGGGCCCGCCAGGAGATCACCCGCTACGACGTGGACCGGGGGATGGCGTTTCTCGATGCCGCCATTGCCATCGAGGGGCGCACGCCGCCGCTGCAGGGGGTGGCTGCCTGGGCCAGCGTGGTCCGGGTGCGCTCCGGCACCGCGCAGCATCCGGCGCGGGAACTGGACGATGCGGAGGCCGTTGCGCGGGCGCTCCTGGTACAGGCGCCGGCAGCGCCGTACGGCCATGCGATCCTGGGGATGATCGGCTACGAGCGGGGTCACCTGGCGAACGCGGTCCGCCACTTCCGCGCGGCCCTGGACCGGGCACCCAACGATGCCGACGCGCTGCTGCACCTCGGCGTGAGCTATATCGGCGCGGGGCAGAACGAGGCCGCGGAGGACGTCGCGCGGCGCTTCATGGCGTGCGACCCGCTCTCGGCGCTGGCGTGGATGCTGACGGCCATCCCGACCTGGTTCACCGGGCATCCGGCCGATGGCGTGGCCAGCTCGACGGCGGGAGTGGAGCTGGATCCCGAGAGCATCATCGGTCGCTGGTCACTGGCGTACAACCTGGCGCTCGTGGGGTCGGTGGACGAGGCACGCACCCACGCCATGCTGATGGCGGCACGGGTGCCGGAGATGCCGTACACGCTCCAGATCCTGGCGCTGGTGGACGCGCTGTCCGGGCGCCGGGACGACGCGCTCGCGCATCTGGCCGGCGTCACCGGCCTCGATGGGCACCACAAGTTCCATCTGGCCGAATCGTTCGCGATGGCGGGTGACACCGACCGGGCGCTCGACCTGCTGGAGCAGGCGGTGGAGCAGGGGTTCCATCCCTATCCATACATCGCCGAGCACTGCCCCTTCATGGCACCGCTGCGGGATCTGCCGCGCTTCGCCGACATCGCGGAACGGGCGCGGCAGCTCACGGCGGCGTTCAGCGCGTGACCGACGTCCCCGACCAGCTTCGCACCGCCCTGACCGAGCGCTACCAGCTCGAGCGCGAACTGGGCGCCGGCGGGATGGCCACGGTCTACCTGGCTCAGGATCTCAAGCACGACCGCAAGGTTGCGGTCAAGGTGCTCCGGCCCGAGCTCGCCGCGGTGATCGGTGCCGACCGCTTCCTGGCCGAGATCAAGACGACGGCCAATCTGCAGCACCCACACATCCTGGCGCTGTTCGACTCGGGGCGGGTGGACGGCACCGTGTTCTACGTGATGCCGTTCGTCGAGGGCGAGTCGTTGCGGGACCGGCTGACGCGGGAAAAGCAGTTGCCGATCGAGGATGCGCTCCGGATCGCGCGCGAGGTGGCCGACGCGCTGCAGTACGCCCACCAGCACGGCGTGATCCACCGCGACATCAAGCCGGAGAACATCCTGCTCCACGGCGGCCACGCGCTGGTGGCCGATTTCGGGATCGCACTGGCCGCGGCGCGGACCGGCGGCTCGCGCATGACCGAGACCGGCATGT
The DNA here is from genome assembly GCA_038250675.1 of Gemmatimonadales bacterium. Taxonomy (GTDB): domain Bacteria; phylum Gemmatimonadota; class Gemmatimonadetes; order Gemmatimonadales; family GWC2-71-9; genus JAICUF01. The sequence goes on along the minus strand of JBBSCB010000001.1, from coordinate 32,474 downwards.
CGCTCGGCACGCCGCACTACATGTCGCCCGAACAGGCGATGGGCGAGCGCGACCTCGATGCCCGGGCCGACATCTACGCGCTTGGGTGCGTCACCTACGAGATGCTGACCGGCGAGCCGCCGTTCAGCGGCCCCACCCCTCAGGCGATCGTGGCCAAGGTGATGACCGAGAAGCCGGCCCCGATCCGCCGGCAGCGGGAGCGGGTGCCGCAGGCGGTGGAGGATGCGGTACTCACCGCGCTGGAAAAGCTGCCGGCGGACCGGTACGCCACCGCCGCTGAGTTTGCGGCGGCGCTCGCCGGCGGAACGCGGGACGGAGCGCGGTCCGCCGACCATTCAACCGCGGGGCGCGACGCGGGCAGGCGCTCGACGGCGCTCGCCCGTGGGGCGCTTGCCGGCTGGACGCTGGCCGCGGTGGCGATCGTGCTGGCGCTCTGGGGCTGGCTGCGGCCCGCCGCAAGCGCCGCCGCCGGCGCCAGCTTCGGTCAGTCCCGGCAGGTGACGTCCGATCCCGGCTTGGAGGTCCAGCCCGCCATCTCCCCCGACGGGAGGAGCGTGGCATACGCGGCGGGCACGTCGGTGGATGCGCGGGTGTACGTGCGGCCGGTGGCCGGCGGCCGCCAGATTCCGCTCACCGACGACACCACCCAGGCTCAGAGTCTGCCGTCGTGGTCGCCCGACGGCACCAGGGTGCTCTTCCTGAGCGGCGGCGGCGTCTTCAGCGCACCAGCATCGGGCGGCGCGGCGCACCAGGAAATCCCGGCGGGTCCCGACGCCGGGGTAATGTCCGCGGCCTGGTCCCCCGACGGCGCCACGATCGCCTATGTCATGGGAGATTCGATTCTGGTCCGGCCACGGGACGGTGCCGCGCGGCGGCTCGCGGTGCTGCTGGAACCCTCGCAGTGCACCTGGTCACCCGATGCCACGCTGCTGGCGTGTGCCGCCGGCAACGTGCGCTACATCGCCCTGGGGCTGACGTTCGGCAACCTCTCGCCCAGCCGCATCGTCGTCTGCCGCGTCGCGGATGGGCGCGTCGTCTCGGTCACCGACAGCACGACCCTGAACCAGTCTCCGGTCTGGTCGCCCGACGGCCATCACCTCTACTTCATCTCGGACCGGAGCGGGCCCCGGGACGTCTTCATGCTCGGGATCGGACGCGACGGCACCCCGATCGGCAGCCCCGTGCGGCTCACCGTGGGGCTCGGCGCCCAGTCAATCTCGCTTGCGCGGGACGGCCGCCACCTGGCATACAACGTCTACAGCACCAGCGGCAACATCTGGTGGCTGCCGCTGCCGGCGCCGGGCGGCCCGCCGGTCCGCCAGTCGCAGGCGGTGCAGGTCACGCGCGGCAACCAGGTGATCGAAACGGTGCGCCTGTCGGCCGACGGCCAGTGGCTCTACTACGACTCGAATCTCAACGGCCATTCGGACATTTACCGGCTCCGGCTGTCCGGCGGCGAGGCCGAGCGGCTCACCGCTGACTCGAGCGACGACTTCGCGGCGGTGCCGTCGCCCGACGGACGGGAGATCGTCTTTCACTCGTGGCGGCACGGCTCACGCGACATCTACGTGCAGCCACTCGACGGCAGGCCGCGACAGCAGGTGACTTCGTCCCCGCGCCAGGAGGCGCTGGCGGACTGGTCCCCCGACGGGAAGGCGCTCGCGTTCATGGACCTCACCACGGCCGGCGGGATCTGGGTGGTCCGGCGGCACCCGGACGGCAGTTGGGGCACGCCGGTGGAGCGGGTGCCATACGGGATCGGACCCACCTGGTCGCCGGACGGGCGGTCGCTGGCGTTCAGCATGCGGTTCGACGGTGGGCCGTCACCGCTGATGGTGGTGCCGGTGGATTCGGGCCCGGTGCGCACGGTGATGGATGCGTCGAAGCCGGGCTTTCCCCGCGCGGCCACGACGGTCTGGGCGCCGGACGGCCGTAGCATCTACTTCAAGAGCTGGGACCGTCACGGGGTGGCGTCGTTCTGGTCGGTGCCCGTCGAGGGTGGTGCGCCGCGCGAGCTGCTGCGACTGGACGATCCGCTGCGGCCGTCCTACCGCCCCGGTTGGGGGCTCGGTCGCGGCCGGATTTACTTCACGGTCGAGGAGCGCCAGAGCAACGTCTGGGTCATGGAAACCGACGGGCTGTGAGCCCAGGGCTTTCCCCAGTGGCGCCCCACGTTGGAAAGTCGCAGAGTGTATCGTGTGTCTCGTCCGACTTCCGCTCGCATGACATGCTGATCAACCCGTCCTCGTCACCAGGGGGCCGTCGTGTCCGTATCACCGTGGGTCAACGCGCACACGCAGGGGTGGCCGGTGTTTCTGGCGGTGGCGGTGGGATTTGCGGCAGCCACCGCCGTGGCGTACGCACGGGGCCGGCTTGAGCGAATTCCCTGGATCTTCCTCGTCGCATGGCTCGGCGGTGTCGCCGGGCTCTATGTGATGCTGCATCTGGGCCGATTGCGTACGGCAACTCCACGGCTGTGGGTCGGGGAGCTCGTCGTGATCACGCTGGCCGTGCTGGTCCCGCTCGTGATCCTGCTGGTCGTGCTGGCGGTCTGGCGGCGGGCGGTGCGCGGCCGGTGGACGCTCGGCGCCGTCGTGGCGGGGATGGCGGGTACGCTCGCCATGACGCTGTCCCCGGCGGTCTCGATGGGGACATGGAGGTTGTTGCGGGACTGGATCATGGCGGGCCACCCGTGAGATCGCGCGACGGCTGGCATCGATTCCTGCGCGCGGTGCTGACGGCGGCAGTGTTGGCCCTGGCCGGTCCGTGCGTGCTACGCGCTCAGCAGGCGGCGGCCGCCGCCGATTCCACCGGGCCCTCCGTCCAGACCGGCATGATCATCAGAATGCAGCTGGGAGCGGACACCGCGCTGGTCACGTATGAGACGGGGCACGTGATGCGGGTGGGACGCTGTCTGGCCGTCAGGCTCGATCGGGACGAGGCGGCAGAGACCCGGTTCATGGCACTCATGTTCGCCGGAATCCACCGGGCCGACGTATACATCACGACGGCGGACCACCCATCCGAGCGCTCGTGGGTTGCGGTGCCACGCGGCCAGCTGGATTCGCTGGGCCGGTGCGATCCGGAACTTCACGGCGATTGATGCGACTTCCTTCCTGCGTGCGTCCGGCTGTGCTGATTGCGCTGGCGGCCGGTGCGTTGCCGGCCGCGGCGCACGGGCAGGATTATTACGCCACCGGGCGCGGCACAGTCGCCATCGGCCTCATCGGGCACGTCGGCACACAGATCAAGGGCGGCTATGAATCGAACATCAAGCTCTTTTCGCTCGATGCCAACGCCGGCTACTTCATCAGGCCCGAGCTGGCGCTGGCAGGTGCAATCACGTTCGAGCGCTACACCAGTCTGTTCGGCAACACGCACGTGGTGGGGCTCGGGCCGGGGGCGACGTACTTTCTCGCGGGCCCGGGCAGCCGCTTCCTGCCGTACGCCACCGGTCGCCTCCTGTTGCTGTCCACCAACAGCACCGACCACACGTTCGACGTCGCCACATCGGGGGTGAGCTTCGAGGCGGTCCTGGGCGGAGGACTCACCGCACGGCTGGCGCAGCATGCGGGGCTCACCGCCGAGGTGGACCTGACTGGCCGGAAGGGCTGGTCGACGTCTTACTGGACCGGGGCCAACACCGTCCACCCGGTCCGGCTTTCACTCGGTGCGGACGTATTCGTCTTCTGAACTGGCGCGCGCGCGCCCGGAGGTTCATGCCGATCACCGATGCACATGAGACAGTGGCTGAGTTCTTCCGCCTGACCTGGGCGGCCCCGCCGGCTGCGCGCGACCGGGCAGCCATCACGCGGCTCTTCCTGCCGGACGCCCGGATCCGGGGTGTCATGGCTGACAACGCCGGCGTGGAGGACCGCGCTGACCTCTCCATCACCGAGTATCTCGACCTGGGCGCGCCGGTGCGTGAGGGCAAACATGCGGCCGGGATCCGCGAGGAGCACGCGGAGCTCTGGCACCACGCGCACGCCTACGGCAACATCGCGCAAGTGTTCAGCACCACCGAGGTGCGCGTCATCGGTGCAGCGGAAGCGCTGACCGGGCGCACGGTACATGCCTTTCAATTGATCCGGGTGCAAGGCACATGGTGCATCAGTGCGCTTGCATTTCACGTGGAGCGGCGGCGTGAGCCGATTCCGCCGGAGTATCTGGGTCAGGGCGCGGTCGCGTTCGATGTGCAATAGCTCGAGGGGAGGGAGCCATATGCGCACGGGTCTCGTCGTGTACGCAGCGCTCGCATTCGTTGCCGGTCCGCTGGCTGCCCAGCAGCCGGAACATCGATCGCCCAGACATCGGTCGCCGGCACCCTCCTTGGCCGACTCGCTGCCGCCTGAACGAGCATTGGTCCGGTTCTGGGCCAGGTATCCTGAGAAGGCGTGGCACGTCGGCCGTACCGGGTGGGCCATATTCACCGCCGGAAAGTGCCCGGGGGTGCGCGAGGAGCAGTCGGACGCCACCATGTATATGCTCGCCGGGACCGGAGTCGACTCACTGCAGGTGGCCGATACGACGTCCGCCGTGGCGGGCGACACGACGACACGCTGGCACCCGATCGATCTCGCGCCCATCAAGGCGAAATTCGCCGGGTGCGGACCCCGGTGATCGTTTTATCACGTCATGGGACCTCTTCACCCTTACGCGGGAGCTTCCAGTCATGGGACAGCGCATTCAGCGATTCGGGATCGGCCAGACCGCCAAGGTCATGGGAGTGATGTACGCGCTGATGGGGCTGATCTTCATCCCCTTCCTGTTGCTGGCCAATGCGTTTGCGCCCGGACGCTCGGGCTTTGGCGTCGGTCTCGCGCTGGCGATGCCGGTGCTCTACGGGGTGGTGGGGGCCGTGTTCGCGGCGCTCGGGTGCGCGGTCTACAACATGGTGGCCGGGTGGATCGGGGGGATCGAGATCGAGCTGGAAGAGCCGATACTGGACGAGCCAGCGGGGTGAGTGGGTGGCAGTGACGCGGGCGGGCGGGGGGCGGGCGGTCGCCCTGCTGTGGATCGTCACCGGGATGTTGCCCGTGCTCGCGCTCGCAGGGTGGCCCGGGTTCAATCTGACGATGATGGCCATCTTTGCAGTTGCCCCGATCACGGGAGTCGCGATGCGACGGTATTCGCCAATGTCGGCGGATGGCGGGCGTGCAGGTGGTATCACCTGGTGGCGACTGTTGGGGTCGGTCGCGATTTCGATGACCGCTGACGGTCGTCGTGGCGAGCGACGTGGTGAGCGCTGCCGTGTCCTCCTGGCCATGCTTCTTGCGAGCGCGGCGTGCCGCACAGAACGTCAGCAGACGCCTGCCCATGCTATTACGATCGACAGCCTCGCAATACTCGACCTGGGCGAGTCGACGCTCAGCGAGCCAGTGGGTGCCACGCAACTGCCTGATGGATCGATCGCCGTCGCAGACCGAGGTGAGTACGCCGTACGATTCTTTGTGCCGAGTGGTCGGCTCCTCTCGTCGACCGGCCGGCTCGGCCAGTGCGCGCATGACTCCGTGTTCGTCTGGGACCGGATGACGCAGCGGATGACGGTCCTCGGACCGGACCGGCACGTGGCTCGGGAATTTCAGCTCCGGCCGGTTCCCACCGCCATCACCTGCAGCCGCAGTGGTGCGGTAGCGTACTTCGGCCCGCCGGAGGCGGTACCGACCTCAGTCGCCCAGATGGCTACGGCAGAATTTCGCGGCCAACTGTATGCCATGGTGTCGGTTGCCGACACAGTGCATGCCCTGGGCGTCTATCCGATGGGCCAGGCCCGTCCGCTGGGCCGGATCACCGCGCTGGCGGTGGCCGGAGATAGGCTGATCGTCGGCACCGCGGACTCGGATACGATTCTGGTGCTCGATTTCGCGGGCAAAGCGGGTGCGCCACTCACGACGCGCGTCGCCGTGCGGCAGCCGAACGCGCGCCAGTTCGACCGCGCCACCGCGCTCCAGTCGGCGGTGTTCCGCAATGCGGCAACTCGTGCCATGAGCGAACAGATGCTCCATCGGCTGCCGATGCCCGAGCATCTTCCGGCCTATCAGGCAGTCCTCGCGGACACGGACGGCATCATCTGGGTGCAACTCAGCATACCTGGGGATAGCGTGACGTGGCTTCGGGGACTCACCCTCGACAACGTGATCATCGGCGATCTCAGGATCGCAGGCGAAGTCCAGGTTTTCGAGATTGGGCATGACCACCTCATCGGAGCCATTCAGGCGGCCGACGGCAGCATTCACGTGGTGAAACTTCGCGTGCGGCGTCTGTAGCGATGACCGTGTCGGCGGAGCAAATCAGACCGGCGAGTATCCCCATCTCCACGAATTCCGACTGACGCGCCGGGAGGCGCCCTGACCCAGACGCTGATCATCCCGCTCCACTCCCGCCGCCTGCAACGCGCCCGCGCGGTGCAGCACCTGCAGCACGCCGTTCCGGCGGTCGCGCTGCTCGTGACCGGCATCCAGGGGCTCTCGGAGCCCGCGACCGGTGGCGCGCTCTCCCTGGCCGTCGTCGAAGTCGTATCGAGCGGACTGCTGCTCATCTCCCTCGCCCGCCATCTGCGTCACTCATTCGTACCGCCCGCCGGAGGTCACCATCACGCCCACCCAGGCCGGGTGGACTGGGTGGCCATCTGGACCGGCTCCATGCTGCTGGCCGAGGCGTGGGAACGATGGCACGTGGCGCATCATGTCGCGCGGCCGATCATCCTGCTCGCCGCCGTCACTCTGACGATGGGGCTGGCCCACGCGCGGGTCACCCGATGGTCGCTCGGCCGTCGCGCGCTGCGGGTGAGCGACGACGGACTCCGAATCGGCGGGCCGCCGTGGCGGCGCTTCCGCGCGGCGTGGGGCGACATCACGGAGATCACGATCACCGAGACAGACGCGATCATCCACACGCCGCACCGGAGCCGCCGCATCAGGCTGTCCGACCTCGACAACCGGGACGAGGTCCGCGCCGCGCTGGAGCAGGCGCGCCGGCGCGTGGTTACCTCGGGCGCACCGCCGACCGATGGCTGATGGCCGGCTCGGAGCCGTGGGTCACGCTGGGTCGTTCGGTCGAGGAGTCGCTCGGCATCATTGAGGATCCGACGCGCGAGGTGTACGTGGCGGACGACGAGCGGGGGCTCGCAGGTTTCCTGATCCTGTGCATGGTCGGTGCGTTTCCTGTGCGTCTCGTCCTTCAACGATGGCGCCCGCCGGCTGTACGAGCGGCTGGGCTACCAGTACATCCGCGAGCTCCGCGACCATCTGATGCCCGGCGCCTCCGAACTGCTCTACCGGAAATTTCTCGACTGGAGCCCTTGCGAGACCGGCCGCGCTGACGCCACGTCCAGAGAGGAAACCAGACGAGAGTGACGAATGGCGGCCTCGCGCCGCCCGATCGCCCAGAAGCTGTACACGTCAATTCCTGGTCACTGCTGCGGCGCTGCAGCCACATCTGGCCCCCATCCGTACGACGCAGTACCTTCGCGACCGAATCCCTCCCCAGTCGATGTCCCACGCGACCGACGTGTCTTTCGCCGAGGAATTCCGCTGTGGCCCAGCTCTCGTACGTGAACACGATCAACACGTCGATGCCGGACATGCCGTACCTGCCGACCCATCCGTCCATGATCCGGCATCTGGTCCTCGGCGATTCGTACGCCACGGGCCAGGACATCGCCGTTACCGAGTCGTGGCCGGCCCAGCTTCAGCGGATGCTCCTCGAGCGCGGACTCCCCGCGGTGTTCCCCACGATCATCGCCCGCACCGGCTGGACCGCCGCCGACCTCGCCGAATCGCTCCGTGACAAGCCCCCGGCGGGCCGCTTCGAGCTCGTGTCGCTCCTCATCGGGTTCAACAACCAGTACATGGGCTGCCCCCTGGAGGAATACCGCCACGACTTTCGCAGACTGCTGCAGACGGCCCTCGGCCTGGCCGTCGGGCCCGGCCGCATCATCGTGCTCTCGATCCCCGACTGGGGCGCGACCCCGTTTGCCAGCGGGCGCGATCGTGCCGCCATCACGCAGGCGGTGGATGCGTTCAACGCGGTGAATCGCAGCGAGTGCCTGGGATGGCGGATGCGGTACGTGGACGTGACGACGCCCTCGCGCCGCGCGCTGGATGATCCCGCGCTGACGGCCGACGACGGCCTGCATCCGTCGGCAGGACATTTTGAGGAGTGGGCCGCGCTGGTGCTGCCGGAAGCGATGGACGCGCTGGGCGTCCTGAGCGGGAGTCCGCAGCCCGGTCCGCGTTGACGGTCCGGAGAGTCGGCCGGCGAATCCCGGAGGACCCGCCGGCCGGACTGGCCGGCCTCGTGCTTCGCTTCGCTGGGTGGTGCGGGTCGTTCGAGTGAGACAGTTTGCAGTCACGCCTGGCTCGCGTAAGAGTCAATGTGGCGCCCGCCATCAACCGCAGATCAACCGCTGACCAGCCAAAAGGTTGCATGGTCGCTTGCTCAGCGACGGGCCCTGCTCTTGCGTATCTGAGCTCGGGGGCCGCGCCGGACCGCGCGACTGTTTTCCATGCTCATATGGGCCGCGCACCCGCGGGCGCCACGTTCCGGAGCTGCCAGTGACACCGCGTCGCACCACGTTCCGCCGCCTCCTCGCGCTGGAAGCCGCCGGCTTCCTGATCGTCAGCGTCATCATCTGGCTCGACGAGCTGCTCGATCTTCCGCATCGCGTGTTCGGGGCACCGCCCACGCCGGTCCGCATTGCCGAAGGCACCCTCGAATCGGTCCTGACGCTCGCGCTCGGCGCGGTGGTCGTCGTGGTGACCGCGCGGGCGTTCCGCCGCATCCTGTATCTTGAGTCGCTCGTCGTCCTGTGCGCCTGGTGCCGGCGGGTGCGTGACGGGGATGAGTGGCTCACGGTGGAAGAGTTCCTCGAGCGCCAGCACGCGGCGGAGACCACCCACGGCATCTGTGAGCGCTGCGCCGCGACGGTGATGCTGCCGCCCTCCACCTAGCCGAGCCGGCCGTCCGCCCGGTGCGATCGCCATCGGGAGACACCTCATGTCCGTCACACTGCTCGAGAAGGCCAGGCGATTCCAGGCGACCTGCCGGTGGCGGCCGAACTCGAGAACGGCTTTGGTCACGCGCCGGCGGACGCGGCGGAGACGATGCCGCCGCGGAGGGGACGACCAGCATCCCCGAGCGGAATTATCTCACGACGCGGGCCGCCCGGCTTCGCCGCGCGGCGGACATCACCTTGTGAGATGTGTCGCTGCGCTGCACGTTGAGTGATGCTCCGTTTGCGAATCTCCTTCCTCGGCTGCCTCGCACTCGCGGCCTGCTCCTCCCGCGGTGCCGCGCCGCCTCCGATCGAGCAGCCGGCGCTCCGGGACGAGCTGCTCCGCCGTGTTGCACAGGACCAGGAGGTGCGCGACAGTCTCGTCGTGCAGGTGGGGGCCGACGGCGTCAATGCGGCGACGCTCCTGATCCAGCATGCCGATGCCGACCCCGGGTTCCAGGCCGACGTGCTGCCGCTGTTCGAGGCCGCCCATCGTGCCGGGGACGTGACCGGCCAGGAGGTTGCGCTGCCTTCCCTGGCTGATGACCGCCAGGTACTGGAGTCGGTCTACGTGGGCTCCGGGGTGCGATAGCCGCTTCCGAAACGATCTCCGCTTTCCCAACCGCCACCCAGGTTGCATCGCATGTCGATCCGCATGTCGATTCGCACGTCACTCCGCCGCCGGTCGCTCCCGGCCGTCCTGCTGCTCGCCACCGCCGCCTTTGCCGGCGGGCCGGTCCCCATCGACTGGCCGATGGTCGCCCGCATCCGCGAGGAGGGGCTGCAGCACTCCCGGGTGATGGACCTCGAGAGCTACATGACCGACGTGCTCGGCGCCCGGCTCACGCTCTCGCGTGACATGCAGCGGGCGCAGGAATGGGCCAGGGCAGAGATGACGCGCATTGGGCTGGTCAACGTCCGGGCTGAGCCGTTCATGGATTACGGCGTCGCGTGGGACAACGAGTACGTGTCGCTGCACATGCTCGAGCCCGACTACTCGCCGATGGTGGGCTACCCGCTGGCGCACACACCGGGGACCGACGGCCGGCAGGTGGCGCAGGCAATGATCGCCGAGCTGCAGACGCGACAGGACCTCGAGACGTACCGCGGCAAGCTCCGCGGGCTGGCGGTGCTGTCCACGCCGCCCGCCGCGATCGATCTGGCGCCGCTGACGAACGGCGTGCCCCGCCGCACCGACGCCGAGCTCAGGGCACTGGAGGAGACGGTGATCGCGCCGGTGCGGCCGACCGCGCGCGGTCCGCGCAACCCGGACCTGCTGACGGCCGACGAGAAGATGGCGTTCTACAAAGCTGAAGGCGTCGTGGCGGTGTTGCAGTGCGAGAGCGGATGGCTCGGCGCCGTGCGCGGCTATTCGCGTCCCGGCACGCGTATCGATCACTGGTCCGCCGAGGGAGACCGCGCCTCGCCGGTGATCATCGCGATCACGCCGGAGCACTACAACCGGATGTACCGGATCCTCAAGCGCGGGATTCCGGTGAAGGTGGAACTCGAGGTCCGGAACCGGATCGGCGACCGGGTGGAGCAGGCGGTGAACATCCTGGGGGAAATTCCGGGCAGCGATCTCAAGGACCAGGTGGTGATGATCGGCGCGCACTTCGACACCTGGCACGCGAGCCCAAACGCGAGCGACAACACCTCCGGCGTGGCGGTGGCGCTCGAGGCGGCGCGGATACTCAAGGCGGTGGGGGCGCGGCCGCGGCGCACCATCCGGGTGGCGCTCTGGGCCGGAGAGGAGCAGGGGCTCTTTGGGTCCCGGGCCTACGTGCGGCAGCACTTCGGCAACCCGCACGACTCGACGGTGGGCCGGAAGCCGGAGTACGACAAGCTATATGCCTATTTCAACCAGGACTACGGCGCCGGCCAGTACCGCGGCATCTACCTGCAGGGCAACGAGGCGGCCCGCACGCTGCTGGCCGCGTGGATGGAGCCGTTCCATGACATGGGGATGACCGCGGTGTCCAACCAGAGCGTGGGCAGCACCGACCACGTCTCATTCGACGAGGTGGGGCTGCCGGGATTCCAGTTCCTGCAGGACCGCATACCGGCGGAGGGCGGGCACACCAACCTGGATTTCTACGACACGATCCAGGGGGACGATCTGATGAAGAACGCGGTCATCATGGCATCGTACGCCTGGCACGCGGCGATGAGCGATGCGCCGATGCCGCGGAAATCGACGCGCTGACGAGACCAGCCGCAGGGCCGGCCCGCCATCGGCGCGCCTACTTCGGCGCGGTCCACGTATTGTTTGTCGTGTCCGCGTCCACCCAGATGCCGCCGTCGAGCGCCACCGAGCGCAGCGCCTTGCCGCCCGGCACCACGACGGTTGCCCGCTGCTGGTTGGCCTGCCAGATCGCCGGCGACTGGTGCAGCGTCCGGGTGCTGCCGTCGGCGTAGGTCAGCGTGAGGTCCACCGGTGCCGTCATGCCGCCGATGTTGTCGAGCACCACCCGGTAGCCGCTCCCGGCGCGGGTGACGCTCGCGATGCCCAGATCGATGTAGTCGGTGCTGAAGTACCAGTTGTTCCAGAACCAGTCGAGGTTCCGGCCGGTGACGTCATTGAAGGTGTAGAAGAAGTCCCAGGGGATCGGGTGCTTGCCGTGCCACCGGTCGATGTACGCATGCAGGGCCTTCCCGAAGAGCGCATCCCCCAGCAGATCCTTCATCGCCAGATAGCCCTGCGCCGGCTTGCCGTAGGCATTATCGCCTGAGACGTATGGTGTGACGATGGGCAGCTCATTGAGCTGGCCGGAGGCGCGGAACTGCTGGAAGTTCTTCGTCGCCTGCTCGCGGCCGATATCGGCCACCGAGATCAGGTACTCGAACGTGGTGGCCCACCCCTCGTCCATGAATCCGTGACGGGTCTCGTTGATGCCCATGTAGAACGGGAACCAGGTGTGAGCGATCTCGTGCTCCGCCACGAACCGGGAGAAGACAGTGTCGGCGTAGCTCTCGTCGTTGACCATCATGGGATATTCCATCCCGGCGAATCCCTCGACCACCGTGGTCTTCTCGTAGGGATAGGGCACGCCCGGCCAATTGTGCGAAAGCCAGCCCAGTGCGTGCCTCGCGTAGCCCGCCATGTGATGAAAATCCGCTGCGGTGTCGTTGTAGGCGGCCTGTGCCCCGGCGCGCCGGCCGGTGGCAGCGTCGACGACGACGCTGGTGGCATCCCAGTCGTAGTGGTTGCTCACGGCGTAGGTCATGTCCGGCACGTTGGTGGCCGTGAAGTGCCACGCGTTGGCCGGCTGCTGGACGGTGACCGCCTGCGCGGCCACCTGCGCAGCGGTGGCGACCACGATCGTCGTATCCGCCGTTTCCGCGGCGCGGAGTCGCTGCACGACGGCCGGCTGCAGCACGTCGGGCGCATTGGTCAGTGTGCCGGTGCCCCAGACCACGTAGTTGGCCGGAACCTTCACGGTCACGTCGTAGTCGTTGAAATCGCTGTAGAACTCGAGGGCGTCGTCGAAGTTGTGGGTGTCCCAGCCGTTGACGTCGTCGTAGACCGCGACCCGCGGATAGAAGTAGGCCAGGAAGAACGTGGTCGAGTCGATCGCTCCCTCGCGACCGCTCTGGCGCGACATGTCGTAGTGCCAGTTGAGGCTGAGGTGCACCGAATCGTGCGGCATCAGCGGCGCGGCCAGCCGCACCGGCTGCCAGGTGAAATAGCGGCCGCTGCTGTCCCACGGCGCGGCTTGGCCGTTGACGCCGAAGCTGTCGATATGGACGCCCGACGTGAGATAGTCCGTGGGGGCGCCGCCGGCCCGGGGCGCGCCCGGTTTGTGGATGTTGACCAGGAGTCGGAAGACGAGGGTGCGGAGCGTGTCCGGGCTGTTGTTGAAGTAGACGATCTGCTCGCTGCCGGTGATGGTACGGTCCGGTGGTGTGGTGGCCACCGTGATGGCGTAGCGCGCGTGGTTCTGCCAGTACCTCGGTCCGGGCCGGCCATCGCGGGAGCGGGTGCCGTGGGCGTAGGCCTGCTTCACGGCGTGTGGCGCATACAGCCCCTGGGCGGCGGCGTCTCGAGGCACCGCCGAGGCGAGGAGTGCCAGTGACGTCGCTGCGAGTGTCGCGAGCCGGAGCCATCGCGTCGAGCCGTGTCGCATCTACTGCCTCATTTCAGCTGAATCCATGGGTTGCGGGCGCCGCCGGCCGCCGCACAGGACCGGACGGGCTTGCCGACCTACGTCCGTGGCACCATCGTAGTTTCGGGCCGGAGTTTCGTCTCGTGCAACCTAATCCAGGGTGACTTGTGACGCCGGCCAGCGCGAACTTCTCCCGCACGTGACGGTATCCCATTGTCACCTTGTGGGTCGGCACCGGCGAGGACCCCGTCGTGCGCGCGAGCGGTCCACGGCATCCACGAGCGCGGCGGACGGCAGGTTGAGCACGCGTTCGCCGGTGCGGAGGATGTTCGCGGACGACATCGGTGCCAGATGGGGCGAGCCGTCTGGGTTGAGCGAGCTGATCAGGGTGACGGGCGTTCCGAAGTACAGGATCGCGGGATCGAGAACGGCGTGCATATTTCCTCGCGGAGCGGGCTCGTGTTGGTGACCGGACCCACGATACCGGTTGCCCGCTCGCGGCGCTTCCCGTTTTCGATGTTTGAGTTTCCTTTCCTGACGCGAGTGATACAATGGCAACCGAGGCATCACGGGTATCCACGGTGGTTCAGGCATCGGCAGCTGCCGTCTGGCAGGCGCTCACGACGGCGTCGAAGCTGAAGCAGTTTTTCTTTGGCTCCGATGTGATCACCGACTGGCACGAGGGCAGCCCGATCCGCTTCCGGGGTGAGTGGAAGGGCAAGCCGTATGAGGACAAGGGCGTGCTGGAGACGGTCCAGCCGGAGCGACGGCTGGCGTTCACTCACTGGAGCCCGCTGTCCGGCATGGCGGACGCGCAGGAGAACTATCACGTCGTCAGCTTCGATCTCGCGCCGCATGGCGGCGAAACCGGAGTCACGCTGACGCGGACGAACCGCAACGATGCCGAACCGCTGACCGACAAGACCCGCGCCGAGCTGGTCAAGAACTGGACGATGGTACTCGACGGGCTCCGAAAAACGGCAGAGGGCCGGGATGCCTAGGCCGGGTCGATCGCAGCCCGTACCGCCACCGCCACGGTGATCGCATCAGCCGGAGTCATCGGGCGCTTCTCACGAGCCGGCCTGATGCTCATGCTCGCCGCCGGCGCGGCCGGATGTGCCCACCACGACCCGCCCACCCGGCGCGGGACCGTGACGGCTTACTCGGGGATCGCCGGGCATCATCCCGATTCCCGGTTCGAAGTGCGCGAGATCGTCCCGACGGACACCATCTGGCTCCGCCCACTCCCGCCCGCCGATGACACCGCGCTTCGCGCGATGCTGACCGTCCCCCCGGACGCCGTCACCTTCACTGGAGCGGACAGCGGCGCCGACGCGCTCGGCGCGGTCGATGCCGCCGCACCGCTGCCGGACGGCCGTCTCGTGGTGCTCGATGCCGCTGCGGGGGTGGTGCGGATCGTCTCGGCCGCCGGCCACCAGACCGGCACGATCGGTCGCGCCGGACGGGGCCCCGGTGACCTCTATCAACCACAGAGTCTCGCCACCGACGCCGCGGGGAATGTCTACATCGGCGACCTGCTCCGTCGCGCGCAGCGGTTCCGGCCCGATGGCACCGGGTTCGTTCTCGATACAGTGCTCCCGCTCACCGTCTCACCGCTGGGGCTGTGCGTCCTGGACACGCTGCTCATCGTGCACGGCCTCAATGTCGATGACTCGTCGGCCATCAAGGTCTACACGACGCATGGCATTGCGGTGCGACAGTTTGGGATGGGATATCGGTCTCCATCGCAGATCATCAACCACGAGTTCAATCGCGGGCGGATTGCGTGCCTGCCGGCAGCGCGCCGGATCGGCTGGCTGGCAGGTGGCCGCAAGGTGTTGCGCGAGTTCACCCCGGACGGCCGCACGGTGCGGCTCACTGTCCTTGCCGACGCGCGAAGGTCCGACGTCGTCGAGCTGCCCAACGAGGGCTACCGGATGGAGCCGGGGGATGCCTGGGATCATGTGGAGTCACTGGTGGCGCTGCCGTCCGGCGCGCTGCTCCTGCAGGTAGGGACCAGCACCACGGAGAGTCAGAAGGCCCATGAGGACTACGCCGCACTCGTCTCGATCCTCCTGCCGGCCGGGCCCGGGTCGCCGCAGGCCCTCACCACTGGAGGGCAGCGCGTGATCGCCATGCTCGGGGCTCGTCCGGTCTTCGTCACCTCCGATCCGATGCCGAGCGCGCGGTGGGCCCGGTGAAACCAGTCCGGGGCGGGCCGCGATGATGCTGAACGGGCGCCAGGTGGGCACTGGATCCCAACGCTTCGGGACTCCCTGACCAAGGCGGAACTCGACCGGAACCGGTGCATGGCGCTCGATGGGCTGAAGCGCAACGTCGAGGGGACGTCGAACTAGCCCGGCGGGGTCGTGGTCCCGCCCGCCCGCGCCACCCCTCGGAGCATCCCACCGAACACCAGCTGGTGCAGGGGCCACAGAAGGTACCAGTAGAGCTGCCCTGTGAGCCCGGCGGGATCGAAGATCGCCGTCTGCCGGATCGTGCTCCCGCTCCCGTCGCGATCCACCTCGAACTGCAGCCACGCCCGCCCCGGCAGCCGCATCTCGGCCGCCAGGCGGAGCAGGTGGTCCGGCTCGACCGCCTCGACGCGCCAGAAGTCCACGGCGTCGCCCGGCACCAGCCGGTCGGGGTCGCGCCGCCCGCGCCGGAGACCGGGACCGCCCACCAGCAGGTCAAGGAAGCCGCGGGCCCGCCACAGCCACGGGCCGAAGTACCAGCCGGCGCGCCCTCCGATCCGCCGAATCGGGGCGAACGCCTGGGCTGGCGAGACGGGCACGGTGACGGTTCGCGAGTCCACCAGCCGGGTGCCGAACCGCTCACCGCCCCACGCCGGCCGGCTGCGCGAGGACGCGAGCGCGTCGGACCAGCGAGTGGCCGCAAAGGCGCGGTCCTCGTTGGACAGCGCCCGCGCCATGGCGACGGCCATCGGCCGGGGCCGCACGGCAAACGTCGTGCGCGCCGCGTCGTCCCGGACCACCGTCTCGTTGCGCAGGCTCTCGACCAGCGCCCGGCCCACGCGGGCGTAGACCGGTGTCACCAGTCCCAGCCAGAGACTCGAGAGCCGCGGGCTGAGGACCGGCACCGAGATGAAGCGGCGCCGGAGGCCGCGCTGGCGGGCATACTCCCGCATGAGGTCGCCGTAGGAGACGCGATCGGGGCCGCCGATCTCGAAGACCCGGCTTCCCCCGATCGGTGCGTCGATCGCCTCGGCGAGGTAGGCGATCACGTCCTCGATCCCGATCGGCTGCGTGAGCGTCGCCACCCAGCGCGGGGTGATCATCACGGGCAGCGTTTCAACCAGGGCGCGGATCATCTCGAACGAGAGGCTGCCTGAGCCCAGGATCACCGCCGCGCGGAACTCCAGCGTCGGTACGCCCTCGTCCCGCAGGATGCGACCCACTTCCTGACGGCTCTCGAGGTGGGTCGACAGCGCGTCGCCGTGACCCAGTCCACCCAGGTAGATGATGCGGCGGACACCGGCATTGCGGGCGGCGCGCGCAAAGTTGCCGGCCCCCTCGCGGTCCGCCGCGGCGAAGCCGCCGGCCGATTCCATCGAGTGGACCAGATAGTAGGCGGTGTCCACCCCGGTGAGCGCCGCAGCCAGTGATGCGGGATCGAACACGTCGCCGGCGGCGACCTCCGTCGCGGGGCCCACGCGGCCCTGGAGATGACCGGGCCGGCGGGCCAGGCAGCGAAGCGGCCGGCCACCCGCCTCGAGCGAGGCGAGCAGCCGGCCGCCCACGTATCCGGTGGCGCCGGTGAGCAGGATCCGGCCGGTCACGCGCGTTGGGCGGTCATCGGTGTCCGCGGTAGTGAGGGAACCAGGTACGCTTAACGTGCGTCCCGCACCCCCGGTCCGCAACTCTGGACCGCGCGGATACGAAAAGAGCCCCGGACCTCGGGGCTCCCTTCGCGCACACGACGTGACTATTAGAGCGTCGAGGCGCAAACCTCGTACGTCTTCACACTGGGCGCGCCGGACATGATCGGCTCGAGCTGGCGCAGCAGCTGAGGATAGATGTCCTTCTGGTACTTGTCGGCGCTGCTGGAGTCGTTCCAGACGCTGATCGCCGATGCGTGGCCATCATGCACAAGGGCCAGCTCGGAATGGAACCCGGCCTGCTTTTTCAGTGTGGGAATCACTTCGTTGTTGAACAGGCGGGTGAACTCGTCCTGCTTGCCCTGCTTGATGTCGAACGTGACATTGCGGGCGGTCTTCATCGGGGTGTTAGTGGCAGTGTTCAATAGTGTACCCTCCGTCCCCCCGGCGAGGATGCAGAACCTGCTGCGGCCGGTGATGTCCGCCTCCGAGGGGAGGGGCGGCACCGTTTCCGGCGACAAGTGTAGTATACCATGACTGTTGACATAAGTCAAGTGTTTACAATATGTTAGATTACACGTTCGGATCTGAATTTTACTGGGAGGACCACCATGTATGTCTCTGATATGCCGCGTCGCAGGCGGGCGCGGTGAGCGCCCCCGCGTCGGCGTCGTCCGACCGCGGGCGGCTGCTGCTGTTTGCCGCGCTTGCCGCCGTGATCGCGTTCGCGATCGGCTTTGGCTGGCAGTACACCCGGGCGCAGCGCCTGGCCGGCGAGCTCACGACAACGCAGGAATCGCTGGCGCAGTCGCAGCTCGACGCCGGGCTGGCCAACGCACTCATCGAAGCGCAGCTGGGCAACGCCGAGCTCGCCCGGCAGCACGCGAGCCAGTTCTTCACCGGCCTGCAGCGGCGCGTCAGCACGCTGGGCGCGGATGCGCCGGCCGAATTCCGGCGGGTGCTTCAGCAGCGGGACGCCGCGATCACCTTCCTCTCGCGCAGCGATCCCGAGTCGGTCGCGATGCTCCAGCGGCTGTATGCGGATTTCCAGGCCGGACTGCACCACCCGGCCGCCACGCCCTAGCGTCGCGGCCGGACGCGCGCGGACATTTTCCACTGGAGGCTGGATGGACACCCAGACCGCGTTCGTGCTCGGCGCACTGGTGGCGTCGGTAAAGGGCCTTGGCCTGATGGCGATCGGCGCCGGCATCGCGTGGTGGCGGGCACGGCGCCGGGTGCGCGAGCTCGAGGCGCAGCTTGCCACTGCCGCGCAAGGCGTGGGTGACGGCGAGATGGCTCGGCTGGAGCAGGGGCTCGACTTTCTCATGACCCAGGTCCGCGCGCTGGGTGACGAACAGCGCGCGCTGGCGCAGCGGCTTCCGGCCCCCCGCACCCCGGAAGGCAGTGCCACGTCCCGCACCCCGGAGTAGCGATGGTATCGGCGCAGGAGGCACTCACACGGCTCAGCGAGGGCAATCACCGGTTCGTCACCGACACACGCGCCGTGGATCTCTACAGCGGCGGCGCGCGCCGGGCCGAGCTGGCCACGACGCAGCAGCCGTTTGCCATCATCCTCGGCTGCTCCGACTCGCGGGTGCCGGCCGAGATCGTGTTCGATCAGGGGCTGGGCGATCTGTTCGTGATCCGCGTCGCCGGCAACATCGTGGCACCCTCGTTGGTGGGCAGCGTGGAGTTTGCCGCGACCCGGTTCGGCACCCGCCTGGTGGTGGTGCTGGGTCACACGCAGTGCGGCGCCATCCTGGCGACGATCGACGAGCTGCGCCAGCCGTCGGGCAGTCAGTCCCGCAATCTGCAGTCGATCGTGGATCGGGTACGGCCGTCGGTCACGGCGCTGTTTGCCGCCAGCACGCCCGGCAACGAGGACGCACTCGTGGCGCAGGCGGTGCGGTCCAACATCCGGGCGTCGGCGGACCATCTGCGCCATGGCTCCGCCATTCTGGAGCAGATGATTCAGGCGGGCGACCTGCTTGTCGTGGGTGCGGAGTATTCGCTGGAAACCGGGGTGGTGGACTTCTTCGACGTGCCTGGGGACGGCGGGCGACGCTAGGCCGGCGGGGTCACCTGCACCTGCAAGGCGGGTGCTCCCACGAGCTCGAACGTGGCTGAGGCGAGCGCCACCCGTCCGCCGGTCCCGTCGATCGCATCGAGGATGCGCGTGAAGAGTTCGTCCTTGGTGGTCCGGCGGCGCCGGTAGTCCACCACGTAGCGCACCGTGAAATCGAGCCAGTTGTCGGTGGCCACCATCGTGACCATCGGCTCGACCCGCGCCTCCTCGAGCCGGTAGGTGCGAAGCATCCGCTCCCACGACTCGCGCGCGTCCGCAGCGTAGTCGCCCACCAGGGCCACCGTCGTCTGCTCCAGTAGCCGGCGCGCCAGCGCGCGGTCGCTCCCGAAGCGGATCGGCACCCGGATTTCGTCCCAGAGAAACGGGAAATCGCCCGAGTAGTTGTAGACCGGGGCCTTGAAGACGAAGCTGTTGGCCACCCGCACGATCCGGCCGTTATACAGATCGCCGTTGACCCAGTCGCCGATCTCCATCAGTGTCGTCCGGAGCACACCGATATCGATAACGTCCCCCTTGATGCCGCCGAGCTGCACCCGGTCACCCGGCGAGTAGAAGCGGCTGAACGTGAGCGCGATCCAGCCGGCCACGCTCGCGATCACCTCCTGCAAGGCGAAGGCGATCCCCGCACCGGCGACCCCCAGCGCCACGGTCAGTCCGGAGAGCCGGCTGCTGTAGATCGTGGTCACCAGCACGATGGCCGCGACGTAGCCGGCGAAGCTCAGCAGCTTCCGGACCCGATAACGGGCGTCATTGTCGTGGATATGCCGGCCTACCGAGCTCGACAGCCCGCGAACGATCGCCACGATGATCGCGATTCCCGCCACGGTGGCCACGATCCGGCCCACCGTGGGATCCAGCAGCCAGTGCTTGAGCGCCTCGCTCATGCGGTGCCGCCGGCCCCGTCATCGGCGGCCGGGGTGTGCGCAACCTGGTTGAAGATCACCGCCATGGATGAGGGTTCCTCGGTCGTGGCATTGAGCTCGGAGTGCGGGCACGCGCGGGGTCGGACCGGCGGCGACGTTGAACGGCTAAGCAGTAAGGGCGCGGTGCGGAGTGCGCAAGATGTGATCGGAACCCTCGGCTTCATGCGGGCGTCGCGAGCTCCCGGAGCCCGTGCACCGTGACCGGGACACCGCGGAGCACGCACAATCCCGCCGCCATCCAGGCGATGGGGCGCAGCATGCCCGTCGCTGACTCGATCCCCGCCGCTTCCGGTATCGCCAATACCACCGCCAATCCGCAGAACGTGACGATCTTGGTCGCTGCGTAGCCGGTACGCATCCACGACGAGCCCACCAGAAAGCGCCCGAGTGCCGTCCGGTGCTGCGCCAGCGGCGCCGTACCCGCGCGCACCCCCACGCCCCTGAACGCATCGGTGAGTGCGGTGCGCACCACGACGATGAGCGGGATCACGACCGGCACCATCCCCAGCGTTGCAAACCAGATCCAGAGCGTCAGCTCGTAGGCCCGGTCGGCCGCGATGTCCAGCACGCTGCCGAGGAGACTGGTCTCGCCGCGGCGGCGCGCGACGACGCCGTCCACCGTATCCAGCATCAGGGCGACGAACAGCAATGCCGCGCCGGCCATGCGCACTGCACTGTTTCCGAGTGTGAGCAGCAGCAGGATCACAGGCAGCAGCGGGAAGCGCGCCAGCGTGATCCAGTTGGCCAGCGAGCTCCGCGGCCGCCGGCCGCCGGCCGGGCGCGTCACAGGAGCCATCCCACCAGAAATCCCAGCGCAAAGCCTCCGCCCGTCATGACGACGTAGGTATCGGCAGGGCAGGTAGTGAAGCTGCTGCCCGGGTCGGCGACCAGGTTGGCGATCACGGTGCAGGCGGCGAACCCGGCCACCGCGCCGATGGCACCGCCGATCAGGCCATGGCGAAGGCGGTGCTCCGGCGCGACCGGTATGGTGGCCGGCGCGATGACGCCCGGCGATCCCCCCGGGGTCCAGACAACGAAGCGGGGGACGGGCCGATCAGCCAGACGCAGGGGTGCCTGCGCGGCGGCGCCGGAGAACGCGGCGACGCTCAGAAGCAGCGCGACGGCGATGGCGGCGGGATGGCGATTCACGGCGTGCCTCAGGTAAGGGACGCTGCAACCTATCGCGCGGCCGTCCCCTGAGCGTGACCGGCGTCGGTCGCGCCGGCATCCGCCTTGATGTCGCCCGCCAATGCGTTAGCCTTTTCCCCCATGTCCACCACCGAGAATGCGCCGGCCGCCGCCGGCACCGAAGCGCCGTTCCTGGACCGCCTGCGCGCGGCGACCGCCCTGCTCGACTCCATCGTGGCCGACCGCGGCCTCCTGGCCGGCCTCCCCCCCGACGATCGCCAGCGGCTGCTGGAGGCGGCCGGACTGGTGTATCACCCGGACGCGGCGGCCCGCCGCCAACTGGTCAAGGCCACCGTGCGTCAGCGCAAGGCGGCCCGGGTCCAGCGTGATGAGGACAAGCTCACCCGGACCGGGATCCGGACGCTCCGTCGCCAGACCGTCTTCACCACACCCAACGTGTTTCCGCCGGGCAACTTTGACCAGCGCGACGTGGCCGATCCCGATTTCCGCGAAGCGGTGGAGCCGCAGCACTGCTACGTCTGCAAGCAGGACTTCTCGGAGATCCACCATTTCTACGACCAGCTCTGCCCCGGGTGTGCCGCGCTGAACTTTGCGAAGCGCACCGAGTTGGCGGACCTCACCGGCCGCGTGGCGCTCCTGACCGGCGGCCGGGTCAAGATCGGGTACCAGGCGGGGCTCAAACTGTTGCGCGCGGGCGCGCAACTGATCGTCACCACCCGCTTTCCCCGCGATTCGGCGGCGCGCTATGCGCGCGAGGCCGATTTTGCGGAGTGGGGGGACCGGCTGGAAATCTTCGGGCTCGACCTGCGGCACACGCCGAGCGTCGAGGCGTTCTGCCGGGAGCTCCTGCACACCCGCGAGCGGCTCGACTTCATCATCAACAACGCGTGCCAGACGGTGCGCCGTCCTCCGGATTTTTACGCCCATATGATGGAAGGCGAGACGACGGCACTCCACGAGTTGCCGGAGGCAGCGCGCCGGCTGCTGGGCACCTACGAGGGGCTCCGCGGCTACCACATGCTGCCCGAGGCCGCGACGGGGGAACCGGGTGGCGGCGCGCTGGCACGCCCGGCCGCGGCGATCTCCGGCCTGACCCACGCCGCCGAGCTTTCGCAGGTGCCGCTGCTGCCGGAGGAGCGGCTGGCGCAGAAGGCTCTCTTTCCCGAGGGGCGGCTGGACCAGGATCTCCAGCAGGTCGACCTGCGCGGCCGCAATTCGTGGCGAATGCTCCTGGCGGAGGTCCCCTCGGTGGAGCTGCTCGAGGTCCAGCTCGTCAACGCCATCGCGCCGTTCGTCATCAACGCCCGGCTCAAGCCGCTCATGCTGCGCACGCCCGGGCGCGAGAAGCACATCGTGAACGTCTCGGCGGTGGAGGGGCAGTTCTACCGCAACTGCAAGACGACCCGCCATCCGCACACCAACATGGCCAAGGCGGCGCTCAACATGATGACGCGCACGGCGGCCACCGACTACCACGCCGACGGCATTCACATGAACAGCGTGGACACCGGCTGGGTCACCGACGAAGACCCGGTCGAGATCGCCGCCCGCAAGACGGCGGAACACCGGTTCCATCCGCCGCTGGACATCGTGGATGGCGCCGCGCGGATCGTGGACCCGATCATGTCGGGCCTCAACACCGGCCACCACGTCTGGGGGCAGTTCCTCAAGGACTACGCACCCACAGACTGGTAGCGCGGACGCCATCCGGGACGCATCTTGGATCGTCCCGCTCACTGGAGATCGGATGACCACCCTGTCCGCGCTGTGGCTTCCGCTATTGCTGTCGTCGGTGTTCGTCTTCCTCGTGAGTTCCATCATTCACATGGTGCTGCCCTGGCACAAGGGCGATTACGGCACCGTGCCGGACCAGGACCGCTTCATGGACGCGGTGCGCCCGTTCGCGATCCCGCCGGGCGACTACATGGTGCCGCGCCCCGCCGACATGAAGGACTACAAGACGCCGGAGTTCGCCGCGAGAATCGCCCGCGGGCCGGTCATGGTCCTCACGGTCATGCCCAATGCGATGATGAGCATGGGCCGGAACTTCGTGCTCTGGTTCCTCTATATCATGGTGACGGGACTCCTGGGCGCGTACATCGCCAGCCGGGCGCTGGCGCCGGGCGCCGACTATCTCGCCGTCTTCCGTTATGTCGCATGCGTCAGCTTCGCGGGGTACGCACTGGGCCTCTGGCAGATGGCTATCTGGTACCGGCGCGGATGGGCCCTCACGGCCAAGGCCACGTTCGACGGCCTGATCTATGCCCTGGTCACCGCCGGCACCTTCGGCTGGCTCTGGCCCAGGTAGCCGGTATCACCCGATCATATGCTTCGTCGGTCGATTCAGCCGCCCTTCCGGGAGACGTCATGCGACTCTGCGCCGCCGTCAGGCTGCTGCTCGTGCTGGGTGCCGTTCCCTCGCTGGCAGCGCAGGACGATCACGCCAGCGTGACCGTGTCCCATGCTACGCCCAAGGCGATCGCCGATGTGATGGGCGAGATCCTCAAGCCGCAGAAGTTCAAGGTTGCGAGCGTGAACCGGAAGCGAATCACGATCACCCAGCCGCGGGGCAGCGTGGCCCAGTCCACCGGTGAGATCGTGCGGGTGCGGCTGGACGTGGATTTCACGCTCGCTGAGCAGGGCGACAGCACCCGCATCACCGTGGCGAGCGAGACGCTCGTGGGTGAAGGCCCCAGCTTCGAGCAGCGCCGGCCGCAGGATCCCTCGCGTAACAACGCCAGCTACCAGAACCTGTTGACGCAGGTCAAGGCGCGGCTCGAGGCCCCGGCCGACAGCACGCACGCGGACCCACCCCGCCCGTGACGTGCGCGGGCCTCCGCATCTGGTTCGGGCTCGTCGCGGCGCTGGCACCGGTCGCGGCCACGGCCCAGACTGCGGCGCCGGCCGAGAGCCTGGCGGCAATCGCCCGGATGCTGCGGGACGAAGGCCGGCTCCAGCCGGCGCTGCAGACATACAACGAGGCGATCGCGCTCGACTCGGCGCTGGCCGTGGCGTACGGCGGGCGGGCGTACACCTGGTATCTCCTGCAGAAGCCGGACTCTGGCTGGGTCGACGTGGTCCGGGCGCGCGCTCTGGGCATGACGCACCCGCAGCTGATGCTGGTCGCAGGGATGATTCAGGGCGCCCGCGGCAACTACGCCGAGAGCGAGCGCGAGCTCAACGGGTATGTTGCTGCGGTGCCGGCGGCGTGGGATGGCTGGTACGTCCGGGGGCTGGCCCGCATGGGGCTGCACCACGCGGCGGCGGCCCGCGCCGACTTCGACCGGGCCGCAGCTGTGGGGATGATCTCACCTGCGCTCGATTTCCAGCGGGGGCGCGTGCGCGCCGAGTTGGGCGAGCGGGACAGTGCCTGTGTATATCTGCGCCGCGCCGCGGAGGCATCGTCCGAGGATGCCGACGACCTGCGCCGACGGCTGTGCGCGGCCGCCGCGGCGCCGGCAGAGTAATGCGATGGCAGGTGATTGCCGCAGTCCTGGGGATCGGGCTGACGCGGGCGGCCGGTGGCCAGACCGTGCCCACTCCCGACACCACGGTTGTCGTGCTGCTCGGCACCGGCATGCCCCGTCCGGATCCGGCGGCATCGGGGCCGGCCACCGCGGTGGTCGTTGGGCGGCGCGTCTTTCTGTTCGATGCGGGGCCCGGGGTCATGCGCCGGATGAGCGCCGCCGGCCTGCCCATCAACGGCGTCACGGCGCTGTTCCTCACCCATCTGCACAGCGATCACACCCTCGGCTATCCCGACCTGGTGCTCACGTCCTGGGTGATGGGGCGGCACACGCCGCTGGCCGTGTACGGGCCGCCGGGAACGCGCGACATGTCGCGCCATGTGATGGAGGCCTGGCGCGAGGACATCACCATGCGCACCGGCGGCCTCGAACATGAAGCGAGGCACGGCGAAGCGGTCGCCGTGCACGAGATCGAGCCCGGCGTGGTCTACGACAGCGGCGGCGTGCGGGTGGCCGCCATCGCCGTCCAGCACGGCGACTGGCATCACGCCTACGGATTCCGTGTGGACACTCCCGATCGCCACATCGTCATCTCCGGGGATACCCGCCCGAGCGCCGCGCTGGAGCACGCGGCGCGCGGCGCGGACGTGCTGGTGCATGAAGTGTATGCGGCGAGCCGCCTGACGCCGGAAAATCGGCCGGGCGGCGAGGACTGGCCCGCCTATATGCGTGCGTTCCATACTTCAGACGTGGAGCTGGGTCGCATCGCCGCCGCGGCAGCGCCGCACCTGCTGGTGCTGACGCACATCATTCGCATGGGCGCAAGCGACGCCGAGCTGATCGCCGGCGTGCGGGCCGGCGGGTTTTCGGGACGGGTGGTGGTGGGGCACGATCTGGAGCGGTACTGACGGGCGGAGGCCCACGAAGGGAGGTGCCATGCAAACGATCGTTCAGGTCATCTGTACGCCGGGAATCAGTCTGCGCGATGCCATCGGCACGGATCCGCGGATCGGCGAGTTCCAGCTTCAGGTCACCAAGCAGCAGACGGCGGGACGCTCCCCCGGCTGGTCCAAGCTCCACAGCTCCGCCGAGCCGCCGCGTCCCGGCGCCGTGAACATCGAATGGAACGCCCGCGCGTCGATCCTGACCTGCCGCGTCGTGACCCGCAGTGCCCGCCATCCCAGCCCCATCGTGGGCGATCTGATCAATTATCTCGCCATCCGCTTCACCGCCCGGGTGCGGACGATCAGTATCATCCCGCGACGGACCTGACCGTGAGCCAGGCGTGGACCACGCTCCCCGACCTGCGCCAGCGACACCGCAACGCTTTTCAGCGCCCGACTTCGCCATCAACCAGCGGGCGCTGCTGCTCCGGACGCCGCACGGCAACGTGTTCTGGGACTGCATCGCGCTGCTCGATTCCCGCGCGCGGAACACCGCCGCGCTGGAGACGCGGATCGAGCGGCACCTCCACGCCGCGCTGGGCTACGAGGTCACGACGTTCATCCGCACGCCGGCCGAAATCGCGGCCGTGGCCGCGCACACGCCGTTCGACTTGCCCGAGCCCGCGGCCGGAAGCGGCGCGCTGTCGGCGGTGTTTCTCAAGACCGCGGTCGATGCTGAAATCACACGGCGGGTGGAGCAGCTCACCACCGACGTGGACGCCTTCCATCTGCACGGCCGCGAGGTCTACTGGCGCTGCGCCGTCCGCCAGCACGAGACCCGCATGAGCGGCGCCCGTTTGGAACGGGCGCTCGGCGGCCCGGCGACGGCGCGGAACATCACGACGGTGCGGAGGCTCGCCGCTCTGGCGCCGGGACCCTCGCAGGGCTATCACTCCTAGACCCTCGCGCGCCAAGGAGAGCCGCATGTCGCTGGGCACCAGCTTTCTCGATCAGGTGGACCGGGCGTTCGACCGCGCCGCCGCCTTTACCCCCTATGAGCCCACGCTGCTCGCCAACATGAAGGCCTGCAAGAACCTCTTCTACACCAGCTTTCCGATCAAGCGCGACGACGGCCGCATCGAGGTGATGCACGCCTGGCGGGCCGAGCACAGCCACCACAAGCTCCCGTGCAAGGGCGGCATCCGCTACGCCGAGTCGGTGGACGCCGATGAAGTGCAGGCGCTGGCCGCGCTGATGACCTACAAGTGCGCGCTGGTGGACGTGCCGTTCGGGGGTGCCAAGGGCGGGATCCGGCTCAAGCCCAAGACCTACTCCGAGGGCGAGCTGGAGCGGATCACGCGGCGCTACACCTTCGAGCTGGTCCGCAAGAACTTCATCGGCCCCGGCCTCGATGTGCCGGCGCCGGACGTCGGCACCGGCTCACGCGAGATGGCCTGGATGGCCGATACCTACGGCCAGCTTCGCTCGGGCGAGGTGGACGCACTCGGCTGCGTGACCGGCAAGCCGGAGAGTGCGGGCGGCATCCGCGGGCGCACCGAAGCCACCGGGCGCGGCGTCTTCTACGGAGTCCGCGAGATCTGCGGCATCGCGGAGGACATGAAGCTCGCCGGCATGGGCACCGGGCTCGCCGGCAAGCGGGTGGTGATCCAGGGGCTGGGAAATGTCGGCTATCACGCCGCGAAATTCTTCGAGGAGAGCGGCGCGCTGATTGTGGGCCTCGCCGAGTCGGAGGGCGCCATCAGCAGCGCCAGGGGACTCGATGTCGATGCCGTGATGGCACACCGCCGCGAGCGGCGGGCGATTCTCGATTTTCCCGGCGCCGCCAACCTGGCCCGGCGGGAGGACGCCCTCGAGCTGGACTGCGACATCCTGATCCCTGCGGCGCTGGAGCGGCAGATCACGGCGGAGAATGCGCCACGGATCAAGGCACGCATGGTGGTCGAGGCCGCCAACGGCCCCACCACCGCGGAAGCCGACGAGATCCTCGGCGCGCGGGGGATCGTGGTGATTCCGGACGCCTACATCAACGCCGGCGGCGTCACCGTCTCGTACTTCGAGTGGGTCAAGAACCTGGGTCACGTGCGCTTTGGCCGGATGCAGAAGCGGTTCGAGCAGCGGGCCTACGCCCGGCTGCTCCGGGCGGTGGAGGGAATGACGGGCAGCACGTTCGGCCCGGACGAGATCGAGCGCGTCACCCAGGGCGCCAGCGAGGAGGACCTCGTCAATTCCGGACTCGAGGAGACGATGGTCAGCGCCTACCATCCGATTCGCGAGGTCTGGAAGCGCGAAGGCGGCAAGGTGGACCTGCGGACCGCCGCCATGATCGTCGCGATCGACAAGATCGCCACCAGCTACAGCCAGCTCGGCATCTTCCCCTGATGCCGCCGGCCCGGCCGGCAGCGGTCAGCCGTCGCCGGCGGCGGCCTGCTCCCGGAGTACCCGCACCGCCAGGTCAATCGTCCGGCGGTGCGTCCGAAACGACAGCGCCACCATCCGCAGCGTAAACCTTCCGCCCAGGAGGGTGGACGAGAGAAACACCCGTCCATCCCGCCGCACGCCGTCCACGATGCGCTGGTTGAGCCGGTCCGCCTCCGCGTCACTCATGCCGGCGGGCGCCCAGCGGAAGGTGACGACCGACAAGTCGGGCTCGGGGCCCACCGTGAAGCCGGCCTCGGTGATTTCCCGGCGGAAATAGCGGGCCAGCAGCAGCTTCTCCTCGAGTGCCGCGCGGAACGGCGCCGTTCCCAGCAGGATCAGCGGCAGCCACATCCGGAGCGCACGGAACGGCTTCGACAATTCGGGCGACACATCCGCCGGCGAAATTTCGCCCGGTTCCCCCAGCGCGTCCTGCATGTAATGGCCGGCGTACCCGTGCGTCGCCGCCAGCCGCGCAACGTCCCGGACGACCACGATGCCGGCGCCCCACGGCAGGAACAGACTCTTGTGCGGATCGAGGACCACGGAGTCCGAGCGCTCGATCCCCCGGAGCATCGCGCGGCCATGATCCGTGAGGAGAAAGAAGCCGCCGTATGCTGCATCCACGTGGAACCAGCAGCGCTCGCGCTCGGCAATCGTCGCGATCGCGTCGAGCGGGTCCACCGCCCCGGTGTCGGTCGTTCCCGCGGCCGCGATGACCAGCCACGGCGTGAGGCCGGCCGCTCGATCGGCGCTGATCGCCCCCGCGAGCGCGTCCGGCCGCATCCGATGGCCGTCATCCATCGGCACGTAGCGGAGCGGTGCCTCGGCCATGCCAGCGAGGCGCAGCGCCTTGTCGATGCAGTGGTGGGCCTGCCGCGTGAGGTAGACGACAGCCGAGGCGTAGTCGGCCCCGCGGAGGCGATGCGCATCGCGCGCCGTCGCGATCGCCGTGAAATTGGCGATGCTGCCGCCTGACGCGATGCTCCCGCCCGCCGCCGCGGGATAGCCCACGAGGTCGGCCACCCAGCGTACCAGCATGTTCTCCATGCGAACCGGGCCCGGCCCGGTGAAGAAGATGCCGGCGTACTTGTTGGTGACGGCGGCGAAGTAGTCGCCGAGGGCGGAATGGTAGAGTCCGCCGCCGGGGATGTAGGCCAGGTGCGCGCCGGACGCGGGATGACCGCCGGGACGGATCACCTCGCGTTCCAGAAGTTCGATCATCGTATCCGTCGCGATGCCATGCTCCGCGATCGGCGCATCGAGGAGTCCCCGCGCCTTGTCCGGCGTCTCGACGTAGGCGGGTGCGGTACGGAGACGGCGGAGAAACCGCTCGGCCGCGGCAACGACGGCGTGACGGAGCGCCCGGCGGCGGCGGGCGCCGGGGTCGAGCGGGCGGGCCGCCCGTTCCATTCGGCTGATCTGCTCGAGCATGGCGACACGGCCGGGATCGACTCGAGATGCTTCCGTTGGGGTCCGTGGCATCCGGGTCTCCGGCAAGGGCGGTAGATGTCGTTGGGGGGCGCCGTCCGGGGGAAGGTAGCAGACGGGGCCGACCCGTTCGACCCCGGTGGCGCCGATTGTCGGCTTCGGAGATATCTTCCACCATGCCCGCCGCACACCGGGTCGACCCCGAGCAGCGCGTGATCGCGCGATCGTCGTCGCCAGCGACGTGGTGTACGGCATGGTATGGATGTATGCGATCATGGGTGACCGAGACGAAGAGCAGTTCCGGATCTTTCGGGATCACGATGCCGCACTCGCATGGTTGCTGACCCGGTGAGCACCTGAATCCCCGCGCAGTCGGGCCGGCCGGCATCGCGGCCGCGTTGGCGTTCATGCTCTCCGCCTGCGGGCCGCCGGCCCGGATCGACGCGCCGCCACCCTCGTCGGTCGCCGACGCCGCCCTCGCGGCCGACTCGGCCATCGCCCTCGCGCCCACCTACGCGAGCGCGCCGGTCAGCCTCGATCTCCGCCTGCTGCTCGGCGAGATCGAGCAGACCATCCCCACCCACATCGGGAGTCTCGACAACCGGCTCCTGGTGTCCACCAGTCCGCGCACCTGGGTCGCGATCGAGGTGCTGCGCGGGCCGCTCGATATCACGTTCGGCCATGGGTCGGTCACGCTGGCGACGCGGGTCGCATATCGCGGCCGGGTCTGGCGCAAGGTGCTGCTGACCACGGTCTCCGCCTCGTGCGGCACCGGCGAAAAGGCCCCGCTCGCCAGCATCCGCATCCGCACAACGTACCGGCTGGACACCCAGTGGCGGATCCGGACCCGCAGCCAGGTGCTCACCGTCGAGCGCGCCACCGCCGACCCGGCCGACGAATGTCACGTGACGTTTCTCGGCCTCGACGTGACCGACAAGGTGCTCGATGCGGCGCGCGCTGCAATCGCAAAAGAGCTCAAGGTGGCGGATGCCCGCCTGGCGTCGGTGGATGTGCGGGGCGCGGTGGCCCCGGCGTGGGCCGCGCTGCAGCAGCCAATTTCGGCCCGCGATTCGACGATCTGGCTCTCCCTGCATCCGGAGGCGATCGGCGTGGGACCGGTCACCGTCAAGGATTCGGTGGCGAGCGCCATGCTGACGCTGCTGGCGCGGCCCCAGGTACTGGCCGGCGTCCGTCCCGCCGCCGACTCGCTGCCGCTGCCGCCGCTCACGAAGGTGCCGGTGGGCGATACGCTGATCGCCATGATCGGTGGGGAGCTCACCTACGGCGCAGCCAATGACATCCTGCGGAGCGAGCTCCGGGGCCACAAGCTCCGCGTCCGCGGCCGCCGGCTGACCGTGGACGACGTGGCCATGAGCTACATCGGACGCAACCGCGTGGCGCTCGGCGTGCAGCTCTCCGGCGCGGTGGAGGGCAGAATCTACTTCGTGGGGACACCGCTGTACGATCCGGCCACCGACGCCATCTCGGTTCCGGACCTCGACTACGACGTGCAGACCTCGAACATTCTGGTGCAGGGTATCAGCTGGCTCAGCGGCGACAAGCTGCGCGACGATCTACGGCGGAAGGCGCGGGTGCCGGCCGGTGCGCTGCTCGACGCGGTTCGGGGCGCGGCCAACAGGGAGATTACCCGCGACGTCACCGATGGGGTGCACCTGTCCGGCCGGATCGGGTCGGCCCACGCGCTTGCGGCGCGCGCCACCGCGTCCGGGTTCCGGGCACAGGCGATGGGCGGCGGCAAGCTGGCGCTGCGGGTACGGGTGGACAGCGTCTTTGCCAATACCCACATCCCGCGCGAGCCGATCAAGGGGATCGCGGAGGATTCAACCGGCGATTGACCGGTGACTCAGCGCATCCGGAGCAGGCAGCCCACCGCGACACCCGCCACGCCGACGATCGGGATGACCCACTGATACCATCCCGGCTGGCCCGGCTGGGTTCCGCCGGATCGCGGCGTCATCATCGCGCTGATCGCACCGATGACCAGCACCACCAGTGCCAGCGCCGCGGCGTGAATGTCCGGCTGGCCTGGCGCGTAGCGGGCAACGAACCACCCAGCCACCACGGCGGCCAGGAACGACACGAGCAGGTTCGCGGCGAGGTAGCGGCCGGGCAGCGGCTCCGTGCGGCCCGCACGCATGGACGCCACGCCTCCCGGGATCAGCGCGGCGGCGCTCGCAGCCGTGCCGATCATCACCACCACGGCCATCACGATGAACCCGCCGAGCACCACGGCAATGCTGCGCAGCATGCATTCCTCCAGCGTTTGCGGGGGTGCCGAGAAGATGGGGAGCATCGGCGGTGTCCGGAAGGGGGACGAATCGGCGCCCTTGCCGCTCAGCGGCCCGCGATGTTGTATCAGGCGTGACACCTTCGGTCATCACGCTCACCAGCGCCGGCGGCATGCGCGTACGCGCCATGTCGCACGGCGGGATCATACTCTCGATCGAGACGCCGGACCGCGATGGCCGGATGCGAGACGTCACGCTGGGCCACGATACACCCGCCGACTACGCCGTCAACCGGCCGTACTTCGGCGCGCTCATCGGGCGGTATGCCAACCGGATCGCCGGGGCGAGCTTTGTGCTTGAGGGGCGGACCTGGGAGCTGGCCCGGAACGACGGCCCCAACTCGCTGCACGGGGGGCGCCGCGGCTTTGACCAGGCCGACTGGAGCATCGCGCCGCTGGCCGATGGCGGCGCCGGCGCCGGCGTGCGTTTGGGCCATCGGAGCCCGGACGGCGACGAGGGCTATCCCGGCAATCTCGCCGTCGAGGTGACGTACCGGCTGACCGATCGCAACACGCTGATCCTGGAGTACGCCGCCACCACCGATCGCCCCACGCCGGTGAACTTCACGCAGCACAGCTATTTCAATCTTGCCGGTGACCCGGGCGTCGACGTGCTCGACCACCAGCTGACGATTCCCGCCGCGCGCTACACGCCGGTGGACGCCGGGCTCATTCCCACCGGCGAGCTCGCCGCGGTGGCGGGCACCCCCTTCGACTTCCGGTCGCCGATTGCGATCGGGGCGCGGATCGCGGCGTCTAACGCGCAACTGGCGTACGCGGGCGGCTATGACCACAACTTCGTGCTTGATCGGGACGGGCCGGGGCTGGTCCATGCGGCCCACGTCCACCAT